>NZ_JBWKVU010000014.1:0-195042 GCF_059421865.1 Pseudomonas sp. GW821-FHT02B10
CTGCCGCAGGCTGCGTACGTCCCGAAGGGGCGCGGCGATCTCAGGACCGATGAAGGCCCTGCGGGCCTTATCGCAGCCTCGCGGGCTCGGCAGCGGCTACAGGATCGGGGCCTGGCTTCGTGTAGCCGCTGCCGAGGGCTGCGTACGTCCCGAAGAGGCGCGGCGATCTCAAGACGAAGGCCCTGCGGGCCTTATCGCAGCCTCGCGGGCTCGGCAGCGGCTACAGGCGGGACCTGGCTTCGTGTAGCCGCTGCCGCAGGCTGCGATAAGCCCCGCAGGGGCTTCAGGGCCAGCAAGAACGACCCCATCGTGGATCGTTCGCCGCGGACCTCAGAGGATGCGGTAGAGCAACCGCTCGATCCGCACCCGGCTGACCCGGCGCAGGAACTTGCCGACGGCCGCCGGGTAGTCCACCAGGGTTTCCAGGCGCTGGAAGTGCTCGATGCGCCGGGTGTGGCGGAAGATCGTTTCCAGCTCCTGGCGCCGCGGTTCCAGCAACTCGCCCTTGGGGTCGTCGAGCAACAAGGCGTTTTCCAGGTCGAGGCGAAAGGCCCGCGGGTTGAGGTTGTTGCCGGTGAGCAAGGTGTAGCGCTGGTCCACCCACATGCCCTTGAGGTGGTAGGTGTTGTCGCCATCGCGCCACAAGTGCAGGTTCAGGCGGCCGCTGTCGATGGCCTTCTGATGCCGCTTGGCGAAGCGCCGCAGGCTGATCTCATAGAGGTACGGCAGCGCGGCGATGACCTTGAACGGCTCGCTCGGCGGAATGTAGAAGTCGTTGGCGGTCTTGTCGCCGACGATGATGTCGATCTTCACCCCGCGCGCCAGGGCGCGGTTGATTTCCCGGGTCACCGCCAGCGGCAAGTTGAAGTACGGCGTGCAGATGGTCAGTTGCTGCTGGGCGCTGGCGATCAGTTCGCAGATGACCCGGCTCAGCGGGTTGTTCTTGCCCACCCCGAGCAGCGGGCTGACCGACAACTGGTCCTTGAGCACCCCGCCGGCACTGGTGTCGTAGGCCGCGTGCTTGAGGCGGCTGCGCAGGTCGCCGATGTCGTTGCGCAGGCTGCGGGTGGTCGGCAGGTTCGGCAGGTCCAGGCGATGCACCGCCCGCGACGCCACCAGGCCATGCTGGACCAGGTGCTGCATGGAGTCGGCCAGCTCGCGGTTGTGCAACAGGTGATAGCGGTCGAAGCGGTATTTGTCGAACTTGTGCAGGTACACGTTGTTCAGGCTGGCGCCGCTGTAAATCACGCAATCGTCGATCACGAAACCCTTCAGGTGCAGCACGCCGAACAGCTCGCGGGTCTGCACCGGCACGCCGTACACCGGCACTACGCTTTCGTGGGTGCGGGTCATTTCCTGGTACCAGGCCGAGTTGCCCGGCTGCTTGCCGGCGCCGATCAGCCCGCGCTGGGCGCGCAGCCAGTCGACCACGACCACCACGTCCAGCTCCGGACGCGCGGCCTTGGCGGCGTGCAAGGCATCGAGAATTTCCTGGCCGGCCTCGTCCTGTTGCAGGTACAGCGCGACGATATAGATGCGCCGGGTGGCCTGGGCGATCTTCTCCAGCAGGCAACGGCGGAATTCGGCGGCGCCATTGAGAATGGACAGGTCATCGGCAGCCAGCGGGAAGCTGCGCAATTTGGGCAGCAGGGAACGTTTGAAAAGCGACGGCATAGGGCTCGCAGAAGGTCGAATCCAAAAGAGCGCAAGAGCTTACACCAAGGTGCCGGCCCGGGTCTTGCGGGGCGCTGTGAAGATTTGTCGCCTGCCCTCTCGCGCCTGCCGCGCAAGCGCGGGTGACGGGATGGGCCGCGACAATAAATTCATCGATCGAAAATAACTTATTGACCAAGGAGAACGATCGTTCTACTGTACGCAACATGAACGAAATCACTAGCAACGACACACGCGACATCATTCTGGATGTCACCGAAAAGTTGATCTATAAAAGTGGCATCGCCGCCACGGGCATGGATCTTCTGGTGAAGACCGCCGGCGTCTCCAGAAAGAGCATCTACCGCTACTTCACCACCAAGGACGAACTAGTGGTGGCCGCCCTGCAACGCCGCGACCTGCGCTGGATGCACTGGTTTCGCAGCGAAGTGGACAAGGCCCCGACCGCGGCCGCGCGCCTGCTCAACCTGTTCACGGTGCTGGGCGGCTGGTTCGCCTCGGAGGACTTTCGCGGCTGCGCCTTCATCAATACCAGCGGCGAGACCGGCGACCCGCAGGACCCGGTACGGGTGGTGGCCAGGACGCACAAACAGAAACTGTTCGACTACGTGTTCGAGCTCTGCAAGGAATACGCCTCGGAAAAACCCGGCACCGAAGATCCGGAGGAGCAAGCCAGACAGCTGCTGATCCTGATTGACGGCGCCATTACCGTTGCACTTGTGATGGGTGATCGCAGTGCCGCCGATAATGCGCAATGCATGGCGCGAAAGTTATTGGACCTGTAATCGTTTAAAACAAGTTCGACACTGCTGAACCTCAACTTTCATTGGAGACTTTAAATGTCATCTAACGCTGAAGTTCGTCCGCCACTTCCCCCTTTCACCCGCGAATCGGCCATTGAAAAGGTCCGCCTGGCCGAAGACGGTTGGAACTCCCGCGACCCGCAGCGGGTGTCCCTGGCCTACACCCTGGACACCCAATGGCGTAACCGCGCCGAGTTCGCCCACAACCGTGAAGAAGCCAAGGGTTTTTTGACCCGCAAATGGGCCAAGGAGCTGGACTATCGCCTGATCAAGGAACTCTGGGCCTTTACCGACAACCGCATCGCCGTGCGTTACGCCTACGAATGGCACGACGACTCGGGCAACTGGTTCCGTTCCTACGGCAACGAGAACTGGGAATTCGACGAGCACGGCCTGATGGCCAACCGCTACGCCTGCATCAACGACATGCCGATCAAGGAAAGCGAGCGCAAGTTCCACTGGCCGCTGGGCCGGCGCCCGGATGACCATCCGGGGCTGTCCGACCTGGGCCTGTAACCCCTTGTAGGAGCGAGCTTGCTCGCGATGCCGGCACTGCGGTCTGTCCGACAAACCGCTATCGCGAGCACGCTGCGCTCCTGCAATTATCCCTCTCAAGCCGCGGCATCCTCGCGCTTCAGCGCCGCCTTGGCTTCCAGCTCGCGCACCAGTGGCAACACACGCTTGCCGAAGTACTCCACCTCTTCCTGGAAATGCAGGAACCCCGCCAGCACCAGGTCCACGCCCACGGCCTTCAAGGCGACGATGCGCTCGGCGATCTGCTGCGGCGTGCCGATCAGGTTGGTCTTGAACCCGTCGTTGTACTGCACCAGGTCCTCGAAGGTGGATTTGGCCCAGTTGCCCTCGCCTTCCGGCGATGCCTTGCCCGCCTGTTTCGCTGCGTCGCCAAAGGCGTTCACCGCTTCCAGATCGGCCTGGTCGATGATCTCGGCCAGCACCGCATGTGCTTCCTCCTCGGTGTCACGGGCAATCACGAAGGCATTGACCCCGACCTTCACCGAATGCTTGTTCGCCGCGGCCTTGGCGCGGATGTCGTCGACCTGGGCCTTGATGCCTTCCGGCGTGTTGCCGTTGGTGAAATACCAGTCGGAGACGCGTGCCGCCATGTCCCGCGCGGCGCGGGAACTGCCGCCCTGGAACACTTCCGGCTGACCCAGCGGCTTGGGCTTGAGGCTGTAGTTGTCGAAGCGATAGAAGTCGCCACGAAAAGTGAAGTTGTCCTGGCTCCAGATGCCCTTGAGGGAACGGATGAACTCTTCGGAACGCCGATAACGCTCGTCGTGCTCCAGCCAGTGTTCGCCGATGGCCTGGAACTCGCCCTTGAACCAGCCGCTGACGATATTCACCGCGATCCGGCCATTAGTCAGCTGGTCGATGGTCGCCAGCTGCTTGGCCGCCAGCGCCGGTGGCCAGGGGCCGGGCAGGATCGCCGCGATCACCTTGAGCTTGTCGGTGGCGGCCAGCAGCGCATGGCTGAACGCCACGGACTCATGCTGGAACTCGGCGCCGTAACCGGCGGTGAAACGGATCTGGGTCAGGGCGTACTCGAACCCGGCGGCCTCGGCCAGCTGCGCCAGCTTGCGGTTGTAGTCGATGCCCCAGTGGGTGCGCTGCTCGATCTTGCTGACCACCAGCCCGCCGCTGACGTTCGGTACCCAGTAGGCAAATTTGACGGCTTGCTGACTCATTGGCGTGTCCTCGCGACTGAAGTGTCCGGGGAGCAGAGCAGCAACCGTGCCAGCCGGAAAACTCCAGGGCCGCGCGCCTCTGTAGCCGCTGCCGCAGGCTGCGATCGGCTGCGCAGCAGACGCTGCCTGTACCGACGCAGGAAGGCCCTTCGGGCCTTTTCGCAGCCTGCGGCAGCGGCTACAGGTAGACCGTCGAACCCGCCTGAACAGGTCGATTTGTTGATGCGCTGTTGGCTGGGCAACAGTTACCGACCAGCCGCCCTGCGCCCGGCCCGCTGATTACAGCCACCCGCCTCCCGGCACGGACCGTGCAATCCCCTCCGCAGAAACCACGTTTTCACTGCCGAGCCAATTTATTGCCGAGAAGGAGCTGTGCCCATGACCGAACACCAGGTAATCAATCCATTGTCCGTAGGCGTCGACTACGAAGCCCTGGCCGGGCGCTTCCGCCCGATCTTCAAGCGGATCGCCGCCGGCGCGGTGGAGCGCGAGCAATCGCGCAGCCTGCCGTACGAGGCGATCGGGTGGCTCAAGGAAGCCGGTTTTGGCGCGGTGCGGGTGCCGGTGGAATACGGTGGCGGCGGCGCCTCCCTGCCGCAGTTGTTCCAGCTGCTGATCGAACTGGCCGAGGCCGACTCCAACGTGCCGCAAGCCTTGCGCGGGCATTTCGCCTTTGCCGAGGACCGCCTCAACGCTGCCCCGGGCCCGGCACGGGACCTGTGGTTCAAGCGTTTCGTCGAGGGCGACATCGTCGGTTGCGCCTGGACCGAGATCGGTAGCGTGGCCATTGGCGAGGTGATCACCCAGGTCTCGCCGGCCGGCGACAAGTGGCGGCTCAACGGCGAAAAGTTCTACAGCACCGGGAGCATTTTCTCCGACTGGATCGATGTCTACGCCCGGCGCAGCGACACCGGTGGCGACGTGATCGCCGCGGTGCGCACCCGCCAGCCGGGCATCGTGCAGAGCGACGACTGGGACGGCTTCGGCCAGCGCACCACGGGCAGCGGCACCTCGCGCTTTGTCGATGCCGAGGTGGAGGCCGAGAACCTTATCGACTTCGCCACCCGCTTCAAATACCAGACCGCGTTCTATCAGTTGGTGCTGCTGGCGACACTGGCGGGCGTCGGCCGCGCCGCGGTGCGCGATGTGGCCCACGAGGTGCGCGCGCGCAAGCGCATCTACAGCCACGGCAACGCGCCCCGGGTCAGCGAGGATGCCCAGGTGCAGCAGGTGGTCGGGGAAATCTCGGCCCTGGTGTACGCCGCCGAGGCCAGCGCGGTGCGCGCGGCGGAACCGGCGCAGCAGGCGTACCTGGCACGTTTTACCGGGAATGACGAGGCAGAGCGGGCAGCCAATGTCGCCGCGGAAATCCAGTCCGCCACGGCCCAGGTGGTGGTCACCGAGCTGATCCAGCGCGCCACCAGCGAGCTGTTCAATGCCCTGGGCGCTTCGGATATCCGCCAGGGCAAGGCCCTCGACCGCCACTGGCGCAACGCCCGTACCCTGTCGTCGCACAACCCGGTGATCTACAAGGCGCGCATCGTCGGCGATTGGCTGATCAATGGCAGCGAACCGCCGTTCGTGTGGCAGATCGGCAACGGGCCGGAGCGCCAATAACAGCCTCACCGCCCTCAACCTAGGAGCGTCGACCGGCCGCTCCTACAGAATGGGGACGGTCGCGGTCGTGAAAGGTTATGGGTAAGATACCGACCCTTCGCGCAGCTCTTCTGCGCCCCGCCGAAATAAGCCGATCCCATGCCTTTCGAACTCAGCGTAGATTTGACCACCCTCGCCATTCTGGCCCTCGTCGCCTTCATTGCCGGCTTTATCGACGCCATTGCCGGCGGCGGCGGCCTGCTCACCACCCCGGCGCTGCTCACCGCCGGCCTGCCGCCGCACCTGGTACTGGGCACCAACAAACTGAGTTCGACCTTTGGCTCGGCCACCGCCAGCTTCACCTTCTACCGGCGCAAGCTGTTCCACCCGCGGCAATGGACCCACGCCATAGTCGGCACCCTGGTGGGTGCGCTGACCGGCGCGGTGGTGGCCCATTACCTGCCGGCCGAATGGCTGAACAAGATGCTGCCGGTGATCGTCTTCGCCTGTGGCGTGTACCTGCTGTTCGGCGGCACGCCGAAAGCGCCGCTGGACAGCGAGGCGCCGATCAAGAAAAAGTGGCAATCGACCCAGGGCTTCAGCCTCGGTTTCTACGACGGCGTGGCCGGCCCCGGCACGGGCGCCTTCTGGACCGTCAGCAGCCTGCTGCTCTACCCCATCGACCTGGTCAAGGCCAGCGGCGTGGCGCGCAGCATGAACTTCGTCAGCAACGCGGCGGCGCTGTCGATCTTCATTTTCTCCGGTCAGGTGGATTGGGCCATCGGCCTGAGCATGGGCCTCTCGCTGATGGTCGGCGCCTTCTTCGGCGCCCGCACCGCCATCAGCGGTGGCGCGAAATTCATTCGCCCGGTGTTCATCACCGTGGTCCTGGGCCTGACCGTGCGCCTGGCCTGGCAGCACTGGTTCAGCGCCGTTTGACCCACTGAAACGACAGCGGGCGAACCCAATGGATTCGCCCGCGCTGTTTGTTTCCAGCTCCTTCCAGCTTGCTTCCAGCCGGGGCTCAACCCGGCAATACAGGCTCCGCCAAGCCCAGGCGCCGCGCCACATACAGATCGATCAGGTAACGGGCAATCGAGCGTGACGCCGGCAGCGGCGGCAACGCATGTACGTTGAACCACTGTGCATCCTCGATCTCGTCTTCCTGCGGCACGATCTCGCCACCGGCGTACTCGGCATGAAAACCCAGCATCATCGAATGCGGGAACGGCCAGCACTGGCTGCCGATGTACTGGATATTCTTGACCTCGATCTGCACCTCTTCGCGCACCTCGCGCACCAGGCAGTCCTCGGCCGATTCGCCCGGTTCGGCGAACCCGGCCAGGGTGCTGTAGACCCCGGGGACGAAACGCGGCGACCGCGCCAGCAACACCTCGTCGCCGCGAGTGATCAGCACGATCATGCTCGGCGAAATCCGCGGGTAGCTGCGCAGGTCGCAGGGCTCACAGTACATTGCCCGCTCGCGCATCACCTGGGTCATGGGCTGGCCGCAGTTGCCGCAGAAGCGGTGCTCGCGGGCCCAGGTGCCGATCTGCGCGGCATAGCCCAGAACCTTGTACAGGGTGTGATCGCCGTCGAGCATGAACGCCCGCAGGCCCTTCCAGTTGCAGCCCGGCACCTCGGAAACGCTCTTGAGTTCCAGCAGATAGACCGGCTCGCCATCCAGGTGGCCGATGCCGTGCTCGGCGAGGATCGGCAGGTCCTGGCGCTTGAGCCATTCGCGGGGGAACAGCGCGCCGTTGTCGTCGAACAGAAAGCCCTGCGGGCCGCGGGCCACGGCCCAGCCGCCGGGAAGGTCGATATCCAGTACTGCGGTGGTCCAGCGTGAAGTCATGTTCAATCAGTCCAGAAATTCAGGTTTCTGTTTGCTCATATGGGCGGCCATGGCCACGCGCAGGTCGGTGGATTGCAGCATGGCGGCGTTCCAGGTAGCGATGTATTCCAGGCCGTCGTCGATGCAGTGGTCGCGCATGTAGCTGATCATTTCCTTGGTACCGCTGACGGCGATCGGCGACTTGCTGGCGATTTCCCAGGCAATGCCCATCACGCCGTCGAGCAGGCTTTCGCTGTCGGCGTAGGTGCGATTGACCAGGCCGATGCTGCGCGCCTCCTCGGCGCCGAAGGTGCGCCCAGTGTAAGCCAGTTCGCGCAGCATGCCGTCACCGATGATACGTGGCAAACGTTGCAACGTGCCGACATCGGCGGCCATGCCGATATCGATTTCCTTGATCGAGAATTGCGCGTCCGCGGCGGCGTAGCGCATGTCGCAGGCGGCGATCAGGTCGATGGCGCCGCCCAGGCAGTAACCCTGGATCGCCGCCAGCACCGGCTTGCGGCAGTTGTCGACGGCATTGAAGGATGCCTGCAGCTGCAGGATCTTGCGCCGCAGCAGGCGCGCGTTGCGCCCGACGTCCTTGCCCAGTTCGTTGGCCACGCCGGCCAGCATCATCAGGTCGATGCCCGAGGAAAAGTGCTTGCCGGCACCGCTCAGCACCACCACGCGGACCGCGTCGGTGTCGTCGATCCAGCGGAAGATCTCGATGATCTCGCTCCAGAACGCGGCGTTCATCGAGTTGATCTTTTCCGGCCGGTTGATCTGCACATGGGCGATGTTGTCAGCAAGTTCGACGCGAAAGGCTTGATATTCGGACATGGCAGCATTCCTTACCGGGCAAAAAAATGAGGCCCGAACTATAGCAAGGGCCTGTGCCGCGCAGTAAGGCAGCGCATCGGCCAAAACCGGGACTGCTCTCTCCTGCAAAAGCAATCAGGGGATTTTGTGGGCCCAGAACGCCGCGGTTTCGTAAGGCACGCTGACCACGCATTTATCCCGCAGCTCCGGTTCTTCGGCGATCAAGGCGGCGATCTGCCGGTCGACCTCCGCCCTCTGCGCATCCGGCAAGGCCGCAATAAAGCTGGTGGAGCGCACCCGATCGAAAATCACGTTCTGCGGCGCGCCGCTGTGGCTGTTGCGAAAGTGCTGCTCCTGCAAGGGCGTGAAACTCGGATGGGGAAAGGCCTGGCGCCAGGCCCCGGTGTAATAGCGCGGCGTATCGCCTTGCAGGGCGTTGACGATCCGATCCAGGCGCTGCACCCACGGCACCCGCGCATCGCGCAGGTTCCACACCAGGCCCAGGCGGCCGCCCGGCTTGAGCACCCGGGCGATTTCGCTCAACGCCTCATGGCTGGCGAACCAGTGAAAGGCCTGAGCGCAGACCACGGCGTCCACCGATTCGTCGGCCAGCGCAATAGCAGTGGCGGTGCCGCTCAGGGCTTCGGCCTGGGGATAGCTGGCGGCGAGCCTGGCGCGCATCTGCGCCACCGGCTCCACGGCGATCACCCGCGCCCCGGTCGCCAGCAGGCGCCCGGTGAACTTGCCAGTGCCGGCGCCGAGATCGACCGCCACCTGGCCGGCCTGCAAGCCCAGGCTTGTGCGCAGCCACTGGTCCAGTGCCGGCGGGTAGTCCGGGCGGCCACGCACATAGGTGTCGGCCGCGCCCTTGTAGCCGTCGGCGGCAGCATGATGGATCGCAGGTTGCGGGTCTTTCATCGGTCGGCTCCAGATCATTGGCCAGTGCTGCCCAGCATAGCCCCGCCCAGGCGACTGACGGCATGAAAAATCTGTCAGTCTGGGCAGCGCGGCCAGGGCGATGGACCTTTAATGGAGGGACCGCTATCCGCATGGAGACCGCGCGATGAACATCCCTGCCCTCGTCTTCGGCGCCCCGCTGCTGCTCGCCGGCGGCCTGCTGACGACCTTGCTGGCGGTCGCCGCCAACTGCCCGGACGGCCAGGTCTGGGACAGCAAGAACCAGCGCTGCGTCAGCCAGCGCACCACCCGGCTACCGGACGCCGACCGCACCGACCAGGCCAGTGGCCTGCTCCCCCATGACCGCTACGAAGAGGCCATCGCCGCTGGCGGCAAGACCCGAGGTCAGTCGATTTCCACGCCCTGACCGGCGGAACGGCGCCATGGAACGGGCACGCTATGCTCTGGGAGAATGGACTCATTGCTCAACCCAGGGAGCTTGCACATGCCTACTGCCAAAACCGCCAGCAGCCGTCGCTCACGCAAGGCGCTGCTGGTCATCGACGTACAGAACGACTTCATCCCCGGTGGCGCGCTGGCCGTGCCCGGAGGCGACCAGATCGTGCCCTTGATCAATCACCTGGGCGGCCACTTCAAGCAAGTGGTGATCGCCCAGGACTGGCACCCGGCCGGGCATATCTCGTTCGCCTCCAGCCACGACGGCCACGCACCGAACGACATCATCCAATTGCCCTATGGTCCGCAGGTGCTGTGGCCGGACCATTGCGTGCAGGCCAGCCGTGGCGCCGAACTGCACCCCAAGCTCAACCTGCCCCACGCCCAGTTGATCCTGCGCAAGGGCTGCAATCCGGATATCGACAGCTACTCGGCCTTCGTCGAGGCGGACCGCAGCACCACGACCGGCCTGGCCGGCTACCTGAGCCAGCGCGGCATCGACACGGTGTATCTGGTGGGTTTGGCCCTGGACTACTGCGTGGCCTGGTCGGCGCTGGATGCGCGGGCGGCGGGGTTCAATACCTTCGTGATCGTCGACGCCTGCCGGGCCATCGACATGGACGGCTCGCTGGACAAGGCCACCCGGCAGATGCGCGCGGCGGGGGTGAACCTGATCAAGGCCAGCGAGCTGCAGCCGACCGCATTGTGCTGATGCAACACCTTCCCTAAACGCCGGTGTGCCGGGCATTCCCCGTCGCCGGGGGTGCCCGGCGAGGCTCAGGCCGGCATCGGCAGCCACAGGCGGAAACGCGCGCCGCCCAGCGGTGAGGCTTCGACGGTCAGGGTTCCGCCCTGGGCTTCCAGGGCCCGGCGGCTGATGGCCAGGCCGAGGCCGAAGCCGCCGGTGGCGCGATCGCGGCTGCGGTCCAGGCGGTAAAAGGGTTCGAACACCCGCTCGCGCTCGTCGTCGGGAATGCCGATGCCATCGTCGTCGACCCAGATTTCACAGCCGCGCTCGCTGACGTGCACCCCCACCTGGATACGCTTTTCGCAATAGCGCGTGGCGTTGCGCAGCAGGTTCTGGATCGCCCGGGCGGTCAGCCGCGGGTCGAGGCTGAAGCGCTCCAGGCTGCCGTGCAGCAGCACATCGATGACGATGTCCGGGGATTCCAGTTCGTCGTCGACGCTGCCGAGGATGCTGTCGATGAACTCGTCCAGCGACACCTCGACCTGCTCCGGCAACTGCGCCGGGATCTGCAGACGGCTGTAGGACAGCAGCTCGAGCACCAGTTCGTCCAGCTCGCGAATATGCGCCACCAGCCCTTGCAGGCGCTCGCGGCTGGTGGCCGGCAGGTCGTCGGAGAGCGCCAGCGCCAGGCCGAAGTCGAGCCGGGTCAAGGGCGTGCGCAGCTCGTGGGACACCGCGTTGAGCAGGTCGCGTTGCTGGTTCAGCAGGTTCTCGATGTCGCCGGCCATGGTGTCGAAGACATTGGCCAGGCTGCCGATATTGGAGCTAGAGGGGATCTGCGTGCGCTCGCTCAAATGGCCCTTGCCGAAACGCTCGGCGGCGTGCTTCAGGCGCTCCAGGTCGCGCCAGTGCGGCCGCAGCCAGAGCAACAGGCAGGCGAGCATGGTCGCGCCGATCAGCACGTTGATGCTCCAGTACAGCAGGCTGACGTCGATCGGGTCCGGCGGCACCACCATCTGCACCGCCATCTGCTCGTCCAGCGGCGCCACCGCGAGGGTGCGCCAGCCCCAGTCGCCGACCCGCACCACGTTCTCGCCGCGTTGCAGGCGTTCGCGTTCGTACAGGGTGAAATCGGCATCGTCGTTGCGGGTCAGGACAATGTGCAGCGGCTGGAATTCCTGGTCCATCTCCGCGGCCAGGGCCGGCCACTGCTCCGAGGGCACGCCGCGAAACTGCTTGACGATCAGGGTCTGCAGGCCCCGGGAATAATCCAGGTTGTAAGTGACGAAACGCTCGTGGAAGACCTTCACCACCAGCTCCGGTACCAGGTAGATCGCCGCGCTGAACGAGACGATGGTCACCAGGTACAGGCGAATCAGGATTCTCAGCATCGACTCAGCATTCCCATTCGGAACGGCTGAACAGGTAACCCTTGCCCCACACGGTCTTGATCTTGCGCGCCTCGCCGGCATGGTCGTCGAACTTGCGCCGCAGCTTGGAAATCGCCACGTCCACCGAGCGGTCGGTGCCGTTGAACTCGATGCCCCGCAGGCGTTGCAGGATCTGGTCGCGGCTCAGCACCTCGCCGGCATGCCGGGCCAGCACCACCAGCAGGTTGTATTCGCCGCTGGACAGCTCCACCAGCTGGTCGCGCCAGCTCACGGTGCGCTCCGACAGGTCGATGCACAGGTTGCCCATGAGGATCCGGTCGCTGGCGGTCTGCGGCTCGCCGAGGCTGCTGCGGCGCAACAGGGTGCGCACTCGCGCCAGCAGCACCCGCGGCTCGCAAGGCTTTGTCACATAATCGTCGGCGCCCATTTCCAGACCCAGCACCTGATCATGGCTATCATCACGGGCGGTCAGCATCAGGATCGGCAGCGACGCCGAATCGGCCCGCAGCAGGCGGCAGACCTGCAGGCCGTCGAGGCCGGGCAGCATCAGGTCAAGAATCACCAGGTCCGGCGGGTTGACCCGCGCCCGTTCGCGCACCTGGTCGCCGCGGCTGATGACATTGACCTGATAGCCGTTGCGCTCCAGGTAACTGGCGATCAGTTCGGAGAGCGCGGAGTCGTCTTCGACCAGAAGGATGTTGGGCATGGGGATTGAAGTCTTTGAGTGAATAAAAACACAGCGACAACGTTCCTTAGAATGTTCCCTGGGAAGCCGTCGCCCGATCAGCGAGGCACAAAGGATATACAACCTCGCGCCCGCCCGAGCATTCGTTTCACACTTTTTCACACAGCACCTACACAGCTTCACAGCGGTCCTGGCGGCATGCCCTTAGCATGCCGCAGTCATCATTGGGGTATCAGCATGTCGAAAAACCTGTTTGCGCCGTTCTGCCTGTTGTTGCTGGCAGCCGCGCTGAGCGCTTGCGACCAGGCCTCCACCGCCGAAGAACAGGCGCCGTTGGCCAAGGTCCGGATCGAAACCGTCGAGACTCGCCCGCTGTCGATCAGCAGCGAACTGAGCGGGCGCATCGCCGCGCCGCGTATCGCCGAGGTGCGCGCACGGGTGGCCGGGGTGGTGCTGCAACGGACCTTCCGCGAAGGCACCGACGTCAAGCAGGGCGACGTGCTGTTTCGCATCGATCCGGCACCGTTCAAGGCCGACCTCGACAGCGCCCTGGCCAGCCTGCGCAAGGCCGAGGCCAACGCTTTCCAGGCCCGCTTGCAGGAGCAGCGCTACGCCCAGTTGATCGCAGACCAGGCCATCAGCGCCCAGGAATACGACAACGCCCGGGCCAACGCGCGCCAGACCGCCGCCGACGTAGCCGCCAACCAGGCCGCCGTGCAGCGCGCCCGGCTGAACCTGGGCTATGCCACCGTCACCGCGCCTATTTCCGGGCGCGTCGGCCGCGCCCTGGTCACCGAAGGCGCACTGGTGGGCCAGAACGAAACCACGCCGCTGGCGCTGATCCAGCAACTGGACCCGATCCACGCCGACCTCACCCAGTCGACCCGCGAGCTCAACGACCTGCGCCGGGCCTTCCGCGCCGGCCAGTTGCAGCAGGTCGGCCAGGACCAGGCCAAGGCCACGCTGATCCAGGACGACGGCAGCCTCTACCCGCTGCCGGGCAAGCTGCTGTTCGCCGACCTCAGCGTCGACCCGAGCACCGGCCAGATCATCCTGCGCAGCGAGTTCCCCAACCCGGACCTCGACCTGCTGCCCGGCAGCTTCATTCGCGTACGCCTGGAGCAGGCGGTGAACCGCCAGGGCATCAGCGTGCCGCAGCGGGCCATCCAGCGCGACAGCGCCGGCATCGCCCAGGTGCTGCTGGTGGATGCCGAGCAGCGGGTGGTGCAGCGTCCGGTGCAACTGGGCGCCGTGCAACAGGACCGCTGGATCGTCAGCGACGGCCTCAAGGCCGGCGACCGTATCGTCGTCGAGGGCCTGCAGCACGCCCGTCCGGGCGAAAAGGTGCAGATCGACGACAGCCCTCTTCCCCTTGCCCAGACCACTGGACAGTAGGTAGGAACCCTCATGCCGCAATTCTTTATCGACCGTCCGGTGTTCGCCTGGGTGGTCGCCCTGTTTATCCTGCTGGCGGGCGCCCTTTCCATCCCGCAGTTGCCGGTGGCGCAGTACCCCAACGTCGCCCCGCCGAGCATCGAGATCTACGCCGTGTACCCGGGCGCCTCGGCGCAGACCGTGGACGAAAGCGTGGTCAGCCTGATCGAGGAAGAACTCAACGGCGCCGACCACCTGCTGTACTTCTCGTCCCAGAGCAGCCTGGGCAGCGCCACCATCACCGCGACCTTCCAGCCGGGCACCAACCCGGAAATGGCCCAGGTCGACGTGCAGAACCGCCTCAAGGTGGTCGAGCCGCGCCTGCCGCAAGCGGTGACCCAACAGGGCCTGCAGGTGGAAAAGGTCTCGGCCGGCTTCCTGCTGCTGATCACCCTCACCTCCAGCGACGGCAAGCTCGACGACACCGCGCTCAGCGACTACCTGGCGCGTAACGTGATGAACGAGATCCGCCGCCTGGACGGGGTCGGCAAGGCCCAGCTGTACGGCGCCGAGCGCGCCATGCGGGTGTGGATCGACCCGCAGAAGCTGATCGGCTTCAACCTGACCCCGGCCGACGTCAACGCGGCGATCGTCGCGCAGAACGCCCAGGTCTCGGCCGGCAGCATCGGCGACCTGCCGAGCCGCTCGAGCCAGGAAATCACCGCCACGGTATTGGTCAAGGGCCAGCTGTCGACGCCGCAAGAGTTCGCCGACATTGTCCTGCGGGCCAATCCGGACGGCTCCACCGTGCGCATCGGCGACGTCGCCCGGGTGGAAGTCGGCAGCCAGGAATACCAGTTCTCCACCCGCCTCAACGGCAAGCCTTCCACTGCGGTCGGCGTGCAGCTGTCGCCGGGGGCCAACGCCCTGAGCACCGCGACCCTGATCCGGGCGAAGATGGATGAGCTGTCGCGCTACTTCCCGGCCGGCGTGGAATACAAGATCCCCTACGACACCTCGCCCTTCGTCAAGGTCTCGATCACCAAGGTGGTCTATACCCTGGGCGAAGCCATGTTGCTGGTGTTCGCGGTGATGTTCCTGTTCCTGCAGAACATCCGCTATACGCTGATCCCGACCCTGGTGGTGCCGGTGGCACTGATGGGCACCTTTGCCA
Organism: Pseudomonas sp. GW821-FHT02B10; assembly: GCF_059421865.1. NCBI lineage: Bacteria > Pseudomonadati > Pseudomonadota > Gammaproteobacteria > Pseudomonadales > Pseudomonadaceae > Pseudomonas > Pseudomonas sp. GW821-FHT02B10. The sequence goes on from NZ_JBWKVU010000014.1 coordinate 15,098, forward strand.
CCATGCTGGCGCTGGGTTTCTCGATCAACGTGCTGACCATGTTCGGCATGGTCCTGGCCATCGGCATCCTGGTGGACGACGCCATTGTGGTCGTAGAGAACGTCGAGCGGATCATGGCCAGCGAGGGCCTGTCGCCCAGGGAGGCGACGCGCAAGGCGATGCAGCAGATCACCGGCGCCATCGTCGGCATCACCCTGGTGCTGGTGGCGGTGTTCCTGCCGATGGCCTTCATGCCGGGTTCGGTGGGCGTCATCTACCAGCAGTTCTCGCTGTCGATGGCCACCTCGATCCTGTTCTCGGCCTTCCTCGCCCTGACCCTGACCCCGGCCCTGTGCGCCACCCTGCTCAAGCCGATCGCCAAGGGCGAGCACCATGAAAAAGGCGGCTTCTTCGGCTGGTTCAACCGGCGCTTCGAAAACCTCAGCGACGGCTACCAGCGCTGGGTCGCCTATGCGCTGAAACGCTGCGGCCGCTACCTGCTGGTGTACGGCGTGCTGCTGGTGGGCCTGGGGCTGCTGTTCAGCCGCCTGCCCTCTTCGTTCCTGCCGGTGGAAGACCAGGGCTACACCATCACCGACATCCAGCTGCCACCGGGCGCGAGCAAGAACCGCACGATCCAGGTGGTGGAACAGATCGAGGCGCACAACGCCAGCGAGCCGGGGGTCGGCGACAGCACGGTGATTCTCGGCTTCAGCTTCTCCGGCAGCGGGCAGAACGCCGCGCTGACCTTCACCACCCTCAAGGACTGGTCGCAGCGCGGCAGCGACGACTCGGCGCAATCCATCGCCGACCGGGCCAACGCCGCCTTCAGTGAAATCAAGGACGCGGTGTCCTACGCCGTGCTGCCACCGCCGGTGGACGGCCTGGGCACCTCCAGCGGCTTCGAGTTCCGCCTGCAGGACCGCGGCGGCCTCGGCCATGCCGCGCTGATGCAGGCCCGCACCGACTTGCTGGCCGCCGCGGAAAAGAGCCCGATCCTCGTCAACGTGCGCGAAAGCGCCCTGGCCGAGGCGCCGCAGGTGCACCTGGAAGTCGACCGCAAGCAGGCCAATGCCCTCGGCGTGTCCTTTGCCGACATCGGCAATGTGCTGTCCACCGCGGTCGGTTCCAGCTACATCAACGACTTCCCCAACCAGGGGCGGATGCAGCGGGTGGTGGTCCAGGCCGAGGGCGATCGACGCAGCCAGGTGGAAGACCTGCTGAAGATCAACGTGCGCAACAACCTCGGCAAGATGGTGCCGCTGTCGGCCTTTGCCCAGGCGCGCTGGACCCAGGGCCCGACCCAGTTGACCCGCTACAACGGCTACCCGGCCATCAGCATTTCCGGCGAGCCGAGCGCGGGCCACAGTACCGGCGAGGCCATGGCGGAAATCGAGCGCCTGGTCAGCCAGCTGCCCACCGGCCTGGGCCAGGAATGGACCGGCCTGTCGTTGCAGGAACGCCTGTCCGGCAGCCAGGCGCCGCTGTTGCTCGGGCTGTCGCTACTGATCGTGTTCCTGTGCCTGGCGGCGCTGTACGAGAGCTGGTCGATTCCGACCTCGGTGCTGCTGGTGGTGCCCCTGGGCGTGCTCGGCGCGGTGCTCGCGGTGACCCTGCGCGGCATGCCCAACGACGTGTTCTTCAAGGTCGGGCTGATCACCATCATCGGCCTGTCGGCGAAAAACGCGATCCTGATCATCGAGTTCGCCAAGAGCCTGTACGACGAAGGCCACGACCTGGTGGACGCCACGGTGCAGGCCGCGCGCCTGCGCCTGCGGCCGATCGTCATGACCTCGCTGGCGTTCATCCTCGGCGTGGTGCCCCTGGCCATCGCCAGCGGCGCCAGTTCGGCCAGCCAGCAGGCCATCGGCACCGGGGTGATCGGCGGCATGATCACCGCGACCCTGGCGGTGGTATTCGTGCCGGTGTTCTTCGTGGTGGTGATGAGGCTGGTCAGGCGCAACGGCAAACAGGCGGTGAGCGTCACGGCACCAGGAGCGGCCGAATAGTCATGCGGCGGCGGGTCTTCAGCGTACCGCGTGATCGTTGAAGGCTTATCAAGCCATCGTTGAAGACTCATCGCGAGCAAGCTTCGCTCCTCCACAAGAGTCATGTAACCGCAGGGGCCACCGCCCCTGCGGCGACGGCATGCTAAGGTTTGCGGCAAATCCGCCACTGCGAGTCGCCATGTCCCTTCTTGTACGTACCCACCCTCGCCTGACCATCGGCGCCCTTATCGGCCTGGCCGCGGGCGTCCTGGTGCCGGCCGACACCCTGATCAGCAAGATTCTCATCGGCTGGAACGCCGGGGTCTGGAGCTACCTGGCGCTGATGTGCTGGCTCACCGCGCGGTCCAAGGCCGACGATGTGAAACGCATTGCCGAGGTCGAGGACGAAAACGCCGGGCTGGTGTTGTTCATGGTCTGCATCGCGGCCATCGCCAGCCTCGCCGCCATCACCCTCTCGCTGTCCGGCAGCAAGGACCTGGAAACCGGCCGGCGCCTGCTGCACTACGCCTTTACCGGCCTCACGGTGATCGGCTCCTGGCTGCTGATCGGGGTGATCTTCAGCGTGCACTACGCCCGCCTCTACTACACCTGGGGCGGCAAGGACCCGGCGCTGCGTTTTCCCGAAGGCCTGACCACCCCCAATTACTGGGACTTCCTGTACTTCTCCTTCACCATCGGCGTGGCGGTGCAGACTTCCGACGTCGGCGTCGCCACCCGCGAGCTGCGCAAGATCGTCCTGGCCCAGTCGCTGATCGGTTTTCTGTTCAACACCGCGATCCTCGGGTTTTCCATCAACATCGCCGCCGGGCTGTTCGGTTGAAGTCGCACAAATCTTCTAGACCCGCCCTGGCCGGCGGGCGCTAACTGTCACGCTCGCCCTTGCCACGGACACTTCATGAACGCGCACAACTGGATCGATCTGGCCCAGGACGCCGACACCGGCATCGAAACCCTGCGCGCCCATTTCACCGGTCATGCCTACGACCCTCACTGGCATGACAGCTACCTGGTGGGCGTGACCGAAGAAGGCGTGCAGCAATTCCACTGCCGGCGCGAGCGTTTTCACAGCACCCCGGGCAAGGTGTTCCTGCTCGAGCCCGGGGAAATCCATGACGGCGATGCCCCCACCGAAAGCGGCTTCACCTACCGCATGCTCTACCTCGACCCGCACTGGCTGGAGCGTGAGCTGAGCGCGCTGTTCGAAGAGGCGCCGGCCGACAGCCAGCTGAGTTTCGCCACCACCCTGGCCAGCGACCAGCGCCTGGCCCTGGCCACCAGCAATGCCTTCCACAGCCTGCACCACGGCGAGCTGCGCATCGTCCGCCAGAGCGCCATGGACCAGTTGCTCGACCAGCTCACCGGCCACCTGCACTGGCGCAAGCGCCACCACGCAGACCCGCGCCTGCCCCTGGTGGCGCACAAGGCCCGCGACTACCTGCATGCCCACGCCCAGCAGGACATCAGCCTGGACGAGCTGGGCGCGGTCTGCGGCGTCGACCGCTTCCGCCTGACCCGCGCCTTCAAGGCCGCCTATGACCTGCCGCCCCACGCCTACCTGGTGCAGTTGCGCCTGGCCAAGGCGCGGCGCCTGCTGGCCCGCGGCGAACAGCCGGCCGAGGTGGCCATGGCCCTGGGGTTCGCCGACCAGAGCCATATGGGCCGCTGGTTCGTCCGCGCCTATGGCCTGACCCCGGCGGCCTACCGCAAGCGCTGCTCAAACCTTCCAGACGCCTGAACCCGCACCGGCGAAGATCGCCTCCCTCGATCTTCACTGGAGCCTGCTCACGATGTTCTCCTTCTTACCTTCCCTGCCCAGCCTGCTGCCCTTTCTGCTGTTCGCCTTCGTGGCCTCGATCACCCCGGGGCCGACCAATATCCTGGTGCTGAGCAACAGCGCCCGCTACGGGTTCAAGGCCGCGCTGCCGATCGTTGTCGGCGCCTGCGTGGCCGCCGCCGGCATTGTCGTGCTGGTGGGCAGCGGCCTCGGCCGCACGCTGATGGAAGTGCCCGGCCTGCCGAGCGCCATGCGCTGGGCCGGGGTGATCTGGTTGAGCTACCTGGCCTGGCAGATCTTCCGTGCCCCGGCCGCGTCCCTCGACCCACAAGCGGACACCCACCACCGGCGCCTGGGCCTGCTCGGCGCCGCCAGCCTGCAACTGGTCAACCCGAAAACCTGGATGATGGCCCTGGCCGTGATCAGTGTGTTCGCCGGCAACGGCAGCGAACGCCAGGATCAGGTGTTGTACCTGTCGCTGGTGTTTTTCCTGGTGTCCCTGCCCTGCCTCGGCGCCTGGGCGCTGCTCGGCGCCGGCTCCGCCCGGCTGCTGCGTTCGCCGCTGGCCCTGCAGCGTTTCAACCAGGGCATGGCACTGTTGCTGCTGGTCTCGGCCTGGGCGAGCCTGTGGGCCTGAAGGGGCTGGCCGCCGTCGCCCCAGTGCAAAAGCCAGTCGCCTCAGGGCGCTTTCATAACGATCAGGGTTACCTAAAGTGGTGGGCACGGCGCACTAAAGACGCCGCCTCTGACAATAACGACCTGCCGAACGAGACCCTCCGATGAAAACCCTGTTCAAGCCTTGTCTCCCGCTGCTCTGTGGCGCCCTGCTCCTCAGCGCCAATGCCTGGGCCAGCGAGCCCGCCTCCTGCAAGACCGTGCGCATGGGCGTGGTCAACTGGACCGACGTCATCGCCACCAGCGGCATGGCCGACGTGCTGCTGACCGGCCTGGGTTACGACAGCAAACAGACCAGCGCCGTGCAGCAGATCATCTTCGCCGGCATCCGCGACAAGCGCCTGGACATCTTCCTCGGCTACTGGCAACCGGCGATGGACAAGAACATCGCGCCGTTCCTCGAGGCCGGGCAGGTCAAGGTCCTGGACCAGCCGAGCCTGGCCGACGCCCAGGCCACCCTCGCCGTGCCGGACTATGTCGCCGCCGCGGGCCTGAAGACCTTCGCCGACATCGCCCGCTTCAAGGAGCCACTGGGCGGCAAGATTTATGGCATCGAGCCCGGCAGCGGCGCCAACACCACCATCAAGACGATGATCGACAGCGACCGCTTCGGCCTCAAGGGCTTCAAGCTGGTGGAGTCCGGCGAGGCCGGCATGCTCGCGGCGGTGCAACGGGCGATCAACCGCAAGGAGTTCGTGGTCTTCGTCGGCTGGACCCCGCACCCGATGAACATCAACATGCGGATCACCTACCTGACCGGCAGCGAAGACGTCTACGGCCCCAACGAAGGCGCGGCCAGGGTATCTACCGTCACCGCGCCGGACTACGCCGAGCGCTGCCCCAACGTCCAGCGCCTGCTGCAGAATCTGACCTTTACCGCGGCCCAGGAAAGCCAGTTGATGGTGCCGATAATGGAACGCAAGACGCCCCAGGACGTGGCTCGGCAATGGCTGCGCGAACACCCCGAAGACCTGCAACGCTGGCTGGCCGGGGTCAGCAGCTTCGAGGGCAAGGACGGCGTGACGGCGATGCAGGCCAGCCTGAAATAGTGGCGTCCTGCCGGTCTCATCGCGAGCCAGCTCGCGATGGCCCTCTTCCAGACAACGGACACCTCCAGCCATGCGCCACTACCCGCTCTCCCCCCAACTCGCCGCCTTCGTCGAGCGCACCCTGAGCTTCACCAGCCCCGACAACAGCTTCAAGGGCCTGCGCGACAGCTACAGCCGCATGTGCCGCGCCTTCACCCCGCCCCGTCCCGAGGGCCTGCGGGTCAGCGAATTGCAACTGGCCGGGGTGCCGGCGCGCGCCTATTGCCCCGCCCGCCCGATGCCCGCGGACGGCTGGCCTTGCCTGTTGTACCTGCACGGTGGCGGCTGGGTGGTCGGCGACCTGGATTCCCACGACTTCATCACCGCCTACCTGGCGGCGCAGTTGCAGGTGCTGGTGATTGCCGTGGATTACCGCCTGGCGCCCGAGCATCCGTTCCCCGCCGCCTTCGACGATTGCCTGGCGGCCTGGCGCGCCTTGCAGGCCGGCGCCAGCCCCTTTGCCCTGGATGCCCGGCGGCAGTTGGTGATCGGCGACAGCGCCGGCGGCAACCTCGCCGCGGCCTTGTGCCTGGCCCTGCGCGATGCCGGCGAACAGCTGCCCGCCGCCCAGGTGCTGCTGTACCCCGGCCTCGGTGGCGCCGCCGACCTGCCCTCGCGCAGCCAGTGCGCCGATGCGCCGCTGCTCGGCAGCAACGACCTGGACGCCTACCAAGCCCTGTATCTGCCCGGCCCGGAACGGCATTCGCCTTATGCCCGGCCCTTGCTGGCCACGGACTTGCGCGGCCTGCCCGCCGCCTTTATCGCCCTGGCGCAGTTCGACCCGCTGCGCGACGACGGCGAGCTGTATCACCAGCGACTGCTGGCCGCCGACGGCCACAGTCAGCTGTACCCGGGCCTCGGCCTGGTACATGGCTGCCTGCGCGCCCGAGGCCTGGCGCCGGAGGTGGATGCGCTGTATGGCGCCCTGCTCGATTACCTACGAGCCTGCCTCGAATAGTTTTTCTCCGGGAAACCGCGTGGTCTTTATCGCGGGCAACGCAGGTGCCAGACACCTCCCTCTACCGAAGAAGACCGCCCACGATCGACTGCATGACATTTTTTTCATGCCGCTGGCGCTGATCGCGCTTGACGGCGAAAGCGCTTTGCTATTTCCTGAAACCGGTTTCAGCGATGCGGCAGAACGTCGCACCTGGAGCGGATACACCCCATAACAAGAACGCCAAAGACAGGTCGCCGCCCGTGAACAGTTTTTCCGCCGCCCAGCGCAGCCGCGTCACCATGCTCGATGTCGCCGAACGCGCCGGGGTCTCCAAGGCCAGCGTGTCGCGCTTTATCGGCGAAGACCGCGCCCTGCTCTCCGATGCCATCGCCCTGCGCATCGAACAGGCAATAGCCGAGCTGGGCTACCGCCCGAACCAGATGGCCCGTGGCCTGAAACGCGGGCGCACGCGCCTGATCGGCATGCTGGTGGCCGATATCCGCAACCCCTATTCGATTGCCGTGATGCATGGCGTGGAAACCGCCTGCCGCCAGCACGGCTACAGCCTGGTGGTGTGCAACACCGACCGCGACGACGAGCAGGAGCGCCAGCACCTGGCCAACCTGCGCTCGTACAACATCGAAGGCCTGATCGTGAACACCCTGGGCCATCATCTGGACGAACTGCGCGAACTGCACCGGGAAATGCCCATGGTCCTGGTGGACCGCAAGGTCGAGCAACTGCACAGCGACCTGGTCGGCCTGGACAACCCGCAAGCCGTGCGCAGCGCCATCGAACACCTGCAAGAGCGCGGCTACCGCGACCTGCTGCTGGTCAGCGAACCCCATGACGGCACCAGCTCGCGGATCGAGCGCAGCAACAGTTTCAAGGCGCAGATCGAGCAACGCCCGGCCTTGCAAGGCGCGGCGGTGGAAACCGGCGCCGCGCTGAACCAGCAACTGCAACAGTTCCTCGCCGCCCCCGGCCCCGGTCCGAAAGCGCTGTTCTGCGCCAACGGCGTCGCCGCCCTGGCCGCGACCCGGGCCTTGCGCGAGCTGGGCTGCCCACTGTTCGACGAGATCGGCCTGATCGCCCTCGACGACCTCGACTGGTATCCGCTGGTGGGCAGCGGCATCACCGCCCTCGCCCAACCCACCGAACGCATCGGCGCCAGCGCCTTCGAGTGCCTGCTCAAGCGCTTGCGCGGCGATGTCGAGCCGCTGCGGGTGCTGGATTTCCCGGCCGAGCTGATCGTCCGCGGTTCCACCCGACAGCGAGGGTCTCTGTAACCACTGATCGACTCGGGAATCGCGGTGCCGGTGTAGCCGCTGCCGAGCCTGCGAGGCTGCGATCGGCAACGCAGTTGCCGCAAAACCTGCGTCCGCGATCGGCCTGGAAAACGCTTCGGCCGGGTTACGACGGCTACGCCGCCGATCGCAGCCTGCGGCAGCGGCTACAGGGAACGGCGCAGGCATGAAGATAGGGAAATGAGCTTCTTTTTGGGGGCTTTTTTTGAGCAGAAATGAAACCGGTTTCAGAGGCCATGACCATGAATAAATCGCCTGTCTCCATCAGCCTGTCCAGCTACGGCGCCGACCGCGTCCGTGAGCAGGGCCAGGGCAGTTTCATCGAGGTGCTGGCCGCCGCCGGCGCGTCGCGCATCGAATGGCGCGAAGAGCTGCTGACCGTCGAAGACCCGTCCCAGCTGGCCCGGGCTACCCGTGAGCAGCAACTGGAAAGCGTGTTTTCTTCACCGCTGGAACTCTGGGTGGCCGGGCGTTCCCGGGCCAACCCGCTGCTGGAACAGGCGCTGCAACGGGCCGAAGCCTTCGGCGCGAAAAGCCTCAAGGTGTCCCTGGGGTATTTCACCGAGCACAACGACCTGCCCCAGCTGGCCCTGCTGCTGGCGCAGTCCCCGGTGCAACTGCTGGTGGAAAACGACCAGACCCTGCACGGCGGGCGCATCGAACCCTTCCAACGCTTCTTCGCCGAGGTCGAGCGCCACCGCCTGCCAGTGCAGATGACCTTCGACATCGGCAACTGGCAGTGGCAGGACCAGTCCGCCTCCGTCGCCGCGCGCCTGCTCGGCCGGCATGTCGGCTACGTGCACTGCAAGGCCGTGGCCCGGCGCGCCGACGGCAAGCTGGTGGCGATACCGCCGGGCATGGCCGACCTGCATCTGTGGGAACAATTGCTGCGGCACATGACTCAAGGTGTGACCCGGGCCGTGGAATACCCGCTGCAGGGCGAAGACCTGGTGCAACTGACCCGCGAACACGTCGCCACCCTCGCCCGCCTCGGCCAGTCCCGCCTGGAGAACGCCCATGTCTGAGCTCGATATCCTGTCGTTCGGTGAAACCATGGCGATGTTCGTCGCCGAACAGAGCGGCGACCTGGCCCGGGTCGGCCACTTCCACAAACGCATCGCCGGCGCCGACAGCAACGTCGCCATCGGCCTGTCGCGCCTGGGCTTCAAGGTCGGCTGGCTGAGCCGGGTCGGCGCCGACTCCCTGGGGCGCTTCGTCATCGACAGCCTGCAGGTCGAAGGCGTGGACTGCCGCTACGTCGCCACCGACCGGCAACACCCCACCGGTTTCCAGCTCAAGTCCCTGGAGGAGCACGGCGACGATCCACGGGTGGAATACTTCCGCCGCGGTTCCGCGGCCAGCCACCTGAGCGTCGCCGATATCGCCCCCGAACTGCTGCGCGCCCGTCACCTGCACGCCACCGGCATTCCCCCGGCGCTCTCGACCTCGGCCCGGGACCTGTCCCACAGTCTGATGAGCAAGATGCGCGCGGCCGGCCGCAGCGTGTCCTTCGACCCGAACCTGCGGCCCGGCCTGTGGGGCAGCGAACAACTGATGATCGACGAAATCAACCGCCTGGCCGTGCTCGCCCACTGGGTGCTGCCGGGCCTGAGCGAAGGCCGCCTGCTGACCGGTTATGAAGACCCGGCCGACATCGCCGCGTTTTACCTGGACCAGGGCGTCGAAGTCGTGGCGATCAAGCTCGGTGCCCATGGCGCCTATTACCGCACACAGCTACACGAAGGTTTCGTCGAGGCCGTACCGGTGACCCAGGTGGTCGACACCGTGGGCGCCGGCGACGGTTTCGCCGTCGGCCTGATCAGCGCCCTGCTGGAAAACCACAGCGTCGCCGAGGCCGTGCAGCGCGCCAACTGGATTGGCAGTCGCGCGGTGCAGAGCCGCGGCGACATGGAAGGTTTGCCAAGCCGCGATGAATTACCGACGGTCGCTGCGCGACCGATCGCGAGCAAGCTCGCTCCTACAGGGGCTGCGCAAGTTCTGTAGGAGCGAGCTTGCTCGCGATAAAACCGTGAAAACAACACCGCCTGATTGAACCAACGCGTTACCTGTTGCGACAAAAACAACAAGCTCAGGAGCACCCTTATGCAAACGCTGAAACTCGCCACCCGCCGCTGGTGGTACATCATGCCCATCGTGTTCATCACCTATAGCCTGGCGTACCTGGACCGCGCCAACTACGGGTTCGCCGCCGCCTCCGGGATGGCCGCCGACCTGATGATCACCCCGGGCCTGTCGTCCCTGCTCGGCGCCTTGTTCTTCCTCGGTTACTTTTTCTTCCAGGTACCGGGGGCGATCTACGCGCAAAAACACAGCGTCAAGAAGCTGATCTTCGTCAGCCTGATCCTCTGGGGCGGCCTGGCCACCCTCACCGGCGTGGTGTCCAACGCCTATTGGCTGATCGCCATCCGCTTCATGCTCGGAGTGGTCGAAGCCGCGGTGATGCCGGCGATGCTGGTCTACCTGTGCCATTGGTTCACCCGGGCCGAACGCTCGCGGGCCAACACCTTCCTGATCCTCGGCAACCCGGTGACCATGCTCTGGATGTCGGTGGTCTCGGGGTACCTGGTGGAGCATTTCAGCTGGCGCTGGATGTTCATCATCGAAGGCCTGCCGGCGGTGCTCTGGGCCTTTATCTGGTGGCGCCTGGCCGATGACCGCCCAAGCGCGGCGAAGTGGCTCAGCGACCAGGAAAAACACGACCTGGAAAGCGCCCTGGCCGCCGAACAGGTGGGCATCAAGGCGGTGAAGAACTACGCCGAAGCCTTCCGCTCGCCCAAGGTGATCATCCTCGCCCTGCAGTTCTTCTGCTGGAGCATCGGCGTCTACGGCTTCGTGCTGTGGCTGCCGTCGATCCTCAAGCACGGTGCGCAGATGGACATGGTCGAGGCCGGCTGGCTGTCGGCGCTGCCTTACCTGGCCGCAGTGATCGCCATGCTCGGGGTGTCCTGGGGCTCGGACCGGATCCAGAAGCGCAAGCGTTTCGTCTGGCCGCCGCTGCTGATCGCCTCCTTCGCCTTCTACGGCTCCTACCTGCTGGGCGCCGAGCACTTCTGGTGGTCCTACAGCCTGCTGGTGATCGCCGGTGCCTGCATGTACGCGCCTTATGGGCCGTTCTTCGCCATCGTCCCGGAGATCCTCCCGGCCAACGTCGCCGGCGGCGCCATGGCGCTGATCAACAGCATGGGCGCCCTGGGCTCGTTCGGCGGCTCCTACCTGGTGGGCTACCTGAACAGCGCCACCGGCTCGCCCGGCGCCTCCTACCTGCTGATGAGCGGCGCGCTGCTGCTGTCGGTGCTGCTGACCCTCTTTCTCAACCCGGGCGCCAGCGACCGCAGCCGCACCGCGCTGCCGGTACGTCGCCGCCTGGCGCATTCCTGAATCGAACAAGGTGAACCCCATGAAAAAACAGGTCGTGCTGTACAAGAAACTCTCGCCGCCGCTGATGGCCCGCCTGCACGAGCAGGCCCAGGTGACCCTGATCGAAGACCTCGGCGCCCAGGGCCTGGCCAAGCTGCGTAGCGCCCTGCCCGCCGCCCAGGGCCTGCTCGGCGCCAGCCTGCGCCTGGACGCCGAGCTGCTGGACCTGGCGCCACGCCTGGAAGCGGTGGCCAGCGTGTCGGTGGGCGTCGACAACTACGACATCGACTACCTGACCCGCCGCGACATCCTGCTCAGCAACACCCCGGATGTGCTCACCGAAACCACCGCCGACACCGGTTTCGCCCTGATCCTGGCCAGCGCCCGGCGCGTGGTGGAGCTGGCCAACCTGGTGCGCGCCGGCCAGTGGAACCGCAATATCGGCCCGCTGCATTTCGGCAGCGACGTGCACGGCAAGACCCTGGGCATCATCGGCATGGGGCGGATCGGCGAAGCCCTGGCCCAGCGCGGCCATTTCGGCTTCGGCATGCCGGTGATCTACCACAGCAACAGCCCGAAACCGGCGGTGGAACAGCGTTTCGGCGCCCGCTACTGCAGCCTGCCGGAGCTGCTGCAACAGGCCGACTTCATCTGCCTGACCCTGCCGCTGACGGACCAGACCCTGGGCCTGATCGGCCGTGAAGAGTTCGCCCTGATGCGTCCGGAAAGCATCTTCATCAATATTTCCCGGGGCAAGGTGGTGGACGAACAGGCGCTGATCGAAGCCTTGCAGCAACGGCGGATTCGCGCGGCCGGGCTGGATGTGTTCGAGCGCGAACCCCTGGGCCACGACTCGCCGCTGTTGCAGCTGAACAATGTGGTGGCCACCCCGCACATCGGCTCGGCGACCTTCGAGACTCGCGAGGCCATGGCCCGCTGCGCGGTCGACAACCTGCTGGCGGCCCTGGCCGGCCAGCGTCCGGCCAACCTGGTCAACCCCCGGGCCTGGGAGCGCCGCAAGGCTGCGGTGTGACGCTGTAGCTGCCCGACCGTCCGATCCACCCTGTAGCCGCTGCCGCAGGCTGCGATAGGTCCGCAGGACCTCGGCGTCCTGAAGATCGCCACGACCGTTCCGGTCGATCGCAGCCTACGGCAGCGGCTACAGGGACAGCGACGTTTCGACGATCGCAGCCTGCGGCAGCGGCTACAGGCTCAGCGGCGTTTTGAGGATCGGCCTTCGAGCAGGTCCTGGGTGCAACGCACGATCCGCTGGCAGGCGTCCGCCAGACGCTGTTGATCCACCACCAGGCCGATACGGATATGCCCCGCCGCGCTGGGGCCGAAGGCCTCGCCGGCGAGCACCGAGACGCCGTGTCCTTCCAGCAGCAGCTCGGCGAATTGCTGGGCGCCCAGGCCGGTTTCCCGCACATCGACCATGACGAACATGCCGCCATCGGGCTTGACCGGCTTCAGCCCCGGGCATTGGCTCAGCTGCGCGCACACCAGGTCGCGGCGCTGGCGATATTCCTCGCGCATCTGTTCCAGTTCCGGCAGGTCGGCGTCCAGCGCCACCACCGCGGCGTTCTGCACAAAGTCCGGCAATCCGTACAACATGCACAGTGCCAGATGGCTCAGGTGCCCGGCCAGGGCCTGGGGCGCCACCACCCAGCCGACCCGCCAGCCGGTCATGGCATGGGACTTGGACAGGCTGTTGATGGTCGCCGTGCGTTCGGCCATGCCCGGCAGGCTGCCGGGGCTGATGTGTTCGCCGTCGAACAGCAGGTCGCTGTAGACCTCGTCGGAAATCAGCCACAGGTCATGCTCGACGCACAGTCGCGCCAGGGCCTGCCAGGTTTCCCGGGACAGGCTGGCGCCGGAGGGATTGTTCGGGCTGTTGAGCATCAGCGCGCGGGTCTTCGGCGTGATGCGCGCGGCGACCACGGAGGGCTCGACACGAAAACCGTTCTCCGGGTGCACCGGAATCGGCAGCACCTTGGCCCCGCAGGCACCGAACACCCCTTCGTAGGTGACGTACATCGGCTCGGCCACCAGCACCTCGTCGCCGGGGTCGAGCAGGCACTGGGCCACGGAAAACACCGCGCATTGCGCCCCCGGCAACACCACCACATGCTCGGCGTCCACCGCCTGGCCGCTGCGGGTGGCATGGCGGTGGGCGATGCGGGTGCGCAGCGAACGATTGCCGCGCACCTCCGAATAATGGGTGTCGCCCGCCAGCAGGCTATCGATGGCGGCCTGGACGATCGGCCGAGGGGTGTCAAAATCCGGGTCGCCGATGGTCAGCAGCAGCACATCGACGCCCTGCTCGCGCAGCTCCAGGGCGCGGTAGTGAATCTGCCAGGCCGCGGCACCTTCGCCGGCGATCCGTTGGGTCAAGGCTGAATAGCGCATCTCGCTCTCCTTGGGCACGCATTCCAACAACCCTAACTCAAATCACAAAGCGCGCCACCATCGCATTCAAATCCACCGCCAGGCGCGACAGCTCATGGCTGGCGGCGCTGGTCTGGTTGGCCCCGGCGGCCGACTGGGTGGCCAGGTCGCGGATATTCACCAGGTTGCGATCGACCTCGCGGGACACCTGGGCCTGCTCTTCCGAGGCGCTGGCGATCACCAGGTTGCGCTCGTTGATCAGATTGATCGACTCGGCGATCTGCTCCAGGGCCACGCCGGCGGCGCGGGCCATTTCCAGGGTGTTCTGGGTGCGCTGGTTGCTTTGCTGCATCGACTGCACCGCCTCGCCCGTGCCGTTCTGGATGCCGGCGACCATCTTTTCGATTTCCTGGGTCGATTGCGCGGTGCGATGGGCCAGCGCCCGCACTTCGTCGGCCACCACCGCGAAACCACGCCCGGCCTCACCGGCGCGGGCCGCCTCGATGGCTGCGTTGAGCGCCAGCAGGTTGGTCTGCTCGGCGATGGCGCGGATCACGTCGAGCACCTTGCCGATGTCACGGCCCTGGGTGGCCAGGCCTTCGATCATCACCGAAGTGCTCTGCACGTCGTGGGTCATGGTCTGGATCGCGTCGACGGTTTCCACCACCCGGTCGCGACCTTCGCGGGCGGCCTGGGTCGACTGGTGCGAGGCTTCAGAGGTCGACACGGCGTTGCGCGCCACCTCTTCCACGGCGGCGGTCATTTCATTGACCGCAGTGGCCGCCTGTTCGATTTCGTTGTTCTGCTGCTGCAAGCCACGGGAGGCTTCCTCGGTGACCGCGCTGAGTTCTTCCGAGGCCGAGGCCAGCTGGGTGGCCGAGCCGGAGATCTGCTCGATGGTCTTGCGCAGGTTGCCCTGCATCTCGTTCAGCGCCACCAACAGGCGGGCCGGCTCGTCCTTGCCGTCGACCTCGATGGCCTGGGTCAGGTTGCCCGCGGCGATGGTCTGCGCGGCCAGCAGCGCGCGGTTCAACGGGGTGACGATGCTGCGGGTCAGCAGCAGGGCCAGCACCACTGTGAGCAGGGCCGCGACCACCGCCACGGCGATGATGCCGGTGATGGCGCCGTGGTAATGCTCACCGGCCAGGTCAGATGCCTGGGTGGCCCCGGCCTTGTTGATCGCCACCAGTTTGTTCAGCTGTTCGCCCATCTGGTCGGTGCCGTCCTTGATCCGCGTATTGATCAGGGTGCGCAGCTCCTCGAGCTTGTTCTGTCGCGACAGCTCCAGCATGTCGTTCTGCGCTTGCAGGTACTTTTCCAGGGTGGCCGCGAAGGTCTTGTACAGGGCCACTTCCTCTTCCCCCGCCGGCAAGGCGGCGTAGCTGGCCTGGGCCTGCTTGAGCTTGTCCACCAGCACGCCAATGCGCGTCTGCGCTTCCTGCAGGCCGGCCGGCTCGCGGTTGACCAGTACCCGGAACGAGAGAATCCGCAGGCGCAGCACGTTTTCGGTGACGTTGCCGAGGAACCCTACGCTGGGCAGCTGGTTGCTTTCCATTTCCAGGGAGGCCTGTCGGATGATCGACATGCGGTTGACGGCAAACACACCCAGCGCGATGACCAGCAACGCGATGAACGCAAAACCGAGGAAAGCTCGAGGCGCGATATTCATATTACGTAGGGACATAGGATGACTCTCGGGATATTGAGGACTGCGAGCATCCATGCACTGAACCCTGTCGCCAGCGGCGGCTGGCGGCCTGACAGGTGGGCGCCACTGTTGTAGTTGGTCTGTGGGCCTAATAGCGATATCGGCCGGGCTTTAGGTTTTTTGCAGGCCCCGGCGAAAATATTTTTCGTCGCCGCGAAAGTGTTTCAACGGTGAAACGGACGACCTGCCGGATCGGTTCCGCGCCCATGGCCTGCTCCGTGATCAGACCCATGACCAGCCCCATGAAAAGTGCAATTCATTCGCCGGAAAAGCCATTCAGTCGCCGCCCCGTCCTGCCCATCATGGGCCCAGCTCGCAATGGCAATTCATAACAACAACGACTGGAGTGGATGATGAAACCCGAAGACTTCCGTGCCGAGACCAACCGCCCGCTGACCGGCGCCGAATACCTGGCCAGCCTGCGCGATGATCGCGAAATCTACATTTATGGCGACCGGGTCAAGGATGTGACCAGCCACCCGGCGTTCCGCAACTCCGCCGCCTCCATGGCGCGCCTCTATGACGCCCTGCACGCCCCCGAGACCAAGGACAAGCTGTGCTGGGCCACCGACACCGGCAACGGCGGCTACACCCACAAGTTCTTCCGCTCGGCGAAAAGCGCCGACGACCTGCGCCAACAGCGCGACGCCATCGCCGAGTGGTCGCGCCTGACCTACGGTTGGATGGGCCGCAGCCCGGACTACAAGGCCGCCTTCGGCAGCGCCCTGGGCGCCAACCCGGAGTTCTATGGCAAGTTCGCGGACAACGCCCGCACCTGGTACAAGCGCATCCAGGAAGCCTGCCTGTACCTCAACCACGCCATCGTCAACCCGCCGATCGACCGCGACAAGCCGGTGGACCAGGTCAAGGACGTGTTCATCTCGGTGGACGAGGAAGTCGAAGGCGGGATCATCGTCAGCGGCGCCAAGGTGGTGGCCACCAACTCGGCCCTGACCCACTACAACTTCGTCGGCCAGGGCTCGGCGCAGCTCTTGGGGGACAACACCGACTTCGCCCTGATGTTCATCGCACCGATGAACACCCGCGGCATGAAGCTGATCTGCCGCCCGTCCTATGAACTGCAGGCGGGCATGACCGGCTCGCCGTTCGACTACCCGCTGTCCAGCCGCTTCGACGAGAACGACGCGATCCTGATCATGGACAAGGTGTTCATCCCCTGGGAAAACGTGCTGATCTACCGCGACTTCGAACGCTGCCGGCAGTGGTTCCCGCAAGGCGGTTTCGGCCGGCTGTTCCCGATGCAGGGCTGCACCCGGCTGGCGGTCAAGCTCGACTTCATCACCGGGCTGCTGGTCAAGGCCTTGCAGTGCACCGGTTCCCTGGAGTTTCGCGGGGTGCAGGCGCAGGTTGGCGAAGTGGTGGCCTGGCGCAACCTGTTCTGGTCGCTGACCGACGCCATGCACGGCAACGCCAGCGAATGGCTCAATGGCGCCTTCCTGCCCAGCGCCCAGGCCTTGCAGGCCTACCGGGTCCTGGCGCCCCAGGCCTACACCGACATCAAGAAGATCATCGAGCAGGTGGTGGCCAGCGGCCTGATCTACCTGCCGTCCGGCTCCCGCGACCTCAAGGACCCGATGCTCAACCAGTACCTGAGCACCTATTGCCGGGGTTCGGCGGGCATGGGCCACGAGGAGCGGATCAAGATCCTCAAGCTGCTGTGGGATGCCATCGGCACCGAGTTCGGCGGCCGCCACGAGCTGTACGAAATCAACTACGCCGGCAGCCAGGACGAAATCCGCATGCAGTGCCTGCGCCATGCCCAGGCCACCGGCTCGATGAAAGCCATGACCGACCTGGTAGACCAATGCCTGGGCGACTACGACCTCGACGGCTGGACGGTGCCGCACCTGACCAATCCGGACGACATCAACATGCTCGACCGCATCCGCCAGTAAGTGCCGCCCGACCTGAATGACCCGCGGGGCGCCCCCCGATTGCCGGCGCCCGCGGGTTCACCCGAGGAATCTGTCATGACTCAACTCGATCCCAAGCAACAGGCTTTTCGCGATGCCATGGCGCACATGACCGCGGCGGTCAACGTCATCACCAGCAACGGCCCGGCCGGACGCTGCGGCATCACCGCCACCGCGGTCTGCTCGGTCACCGACAGCCCGCCCAGCCTGATGGTCTGCGTCAACCGCACCAGCGCGCTGAACCCGGTGTTCAAGCGCAACGGCCAGCTCTGCGTCAACGTGCTCTGCGGTGAACACGAAGAGGTCGCCCGGCACTTCGCCGGCATGACCGGAGTGGAGATGGAGCAGCGCTTCAGCCTGCACCCCTGGCGCGACGGCCAGGGCGCCCTGCCGGTGCTCGACGGTGCCCTGGCCAGCCTGCAGGGACGCATCACCGAGGTGCAGGAGGTCGGCACCCATTCGGTGATGCTGGTGCAGCTGGATGAGATCTGCGTGCGCGAACACGGCGACTCGCTGGTGTATTTCAGCCGTGGTTTCCATCGGTTGCAGCGGGCCGTCCAGGTGGCCTGATCTTCTGATCTTTTGTAGGAGCGGCCGGTCGACGCTCGATTGCTCGCGATAGCCGCGCAGCGGCGATGGGCCTGCCAACGCGCGTTATCGTTGCAGATTTATCGCGGGCAAGCCTCGCTCCTACAGAAGCCAATATCCCCGCCAGGCCTCCCCTTCATCCTGCATCTGTAGGATAGCGATCCCCCGCCAACCCGACGATACTCGTGCCCAGGCCCTGCCCACGTCCCTGGACGTTCCGGTCCCTACTGACTCCGTGACGAAAACAATAAGAAAGTCGCACAGAGGAACACCCGATGAGCCGTCATGATCATGCTCACGCCAGCCTGCTGGAAGCCTTCAGCTCGCTGACCCTGGAGTTGCAGCGCCTGGCGCAGCACAAGGACATCGAACATTTCCATGGCCATGCGCTGAACCGCATCGGCCAGTTGCTGCCCTTCGACAGCGCCTGGTGGGGCCGCGCCGCGCTGATCGACGGCCTGCCGGAAGAACACAGCTCCTACCTCCATCACTTGCCCCCCAGCTACCTGCCGGACTGGCAGTCGATCAAGCACGTCGACGTCACCGTCGGCCGGGTCCATGCGCACCCGGGCCGGGCGGTGATCGTCGACATGCGCGACCCGGCCAACGGCCCCGGCCTGAACTGGCTGGGCACGACCTATGGCATCGGCGAGCTGCTGTGCGTGGTGTACATCGACCCGCAGACCCACCTCAGCGACCACCTGGCGCTGTACCGCGCGCCCGGCGCCAAACGTTTCGACGCCGACGACTGCCTGCTGCTGAACAACCTGATGCTGCACCTGGTGGCCGCGGTGTCGGCCAACCAGATCCGCACCCTGGTGGCCATGCGCGAAACCCTCACCAGCCCGCGCAACCTGGCGCTGGCGGTGTGCGACCAGCGCGGCACCCTGCACTGCGCCGAACGCGGCTTCGTCGACCTGCTGCTCGGCGAGTGGCCGGACTGGAGCGGCCCCTGCCTGCCCGTGCCCATGGCCGATGGCGGTTACGAAGGCCGGCACCTGCAATACGAGGCCTCGCCGGTGGGCGACCTGTTCCTGCTCGCCGCCCGCGGCCGCACGCTGCTGCCCCAGCTGAGCCCACGGGAAAACGACGTGGCCCTGGGCTTCGGCGAAGGCAAGACCTACAAGGAAATCGCCCGCGAGCTGGGCCTGTCGCCGAACACCGTGCGCCATCACATCCGCGCCATCTACAACAAGCTCGGGGTCAAGGACAAGACCCGCATCGCCCATCTGCTGCACGCCCCACCCGACTGACGTTTACCTCCCTCGCTGACTGACTTTCGCGCTGTCGTTTTGACGGCCACGGGCCGCTGTTGCCCTTTTTCCAGCCACTGCCGCGTACCGGCGAGTACTTCGCCGCACAACAACTCAAAGAACAGAGGTTACGCCCATGACCAGAACGCTTGCGCACCACACCGCCCTGGCCTTCACCGGTGCCCTGCTGAGCCTGAACGCCAGCGCCGCCGACCTCAACGCCCGCGACTTCTTCGGCGCGCCCTCGGGCACTAGCCTTGGCGTGCTGTACCTGCCGGCGACCCGCGCCGACGACTTCCACGGTCCTGCCGACAGCACCGGCAAGGCCGAGCTGAAGGTCAACGCCCTGGCCTATCGCCAGGTATTTTTCACCGACATCTGCGGCACCCTGTGCACTCCGCAATTCATCGTGCCTTTCGCCGATATCGACGCGCGCCTGCCCGGCGCCAATCGCCACACCGGGGAAAGCGGCTTCGGCGACCCGCAGGTCGGCGGCACCCTGTTTTTCATCAACGACCCGGCCAGCCGAACCTACAGCGGCCTGCTGACCCTGATCACCCTGCCGGTGGGCGAATACCACGGCGACAACCCGGATGTCTCGCCGGGCGCCAACCGCTGGGGCGCGACCTTCGTTTACAACTACACCCAGGGCGTCGGCGAGAAGTGGGTGCTGGAAGCCAACCTCGAAGCCCAGCTCTACGCCAAGAACGACGATTACTTCGGCAGCGACCTGAAGCAGGACCCGCTGTACCGCCTGCAAGCCTTCGCCTCCTATGACTTCACCAGCAGCACCTACGGCGCCCTGCGGCTGATCCACGCCGATGGTGGCGAGCTGCGGATCAACGACCAGCGCATCGACGACACCCACAAGCGCTACACCCAGGTCGGCTTCGAGGTCGGCCACTGGCTGGACCAGCAGAACCAGCTGATGTTCGGCCTCTCGCAAAACGTCGCCACCCGTAACGGCTACCACGGCACCGACGCCTTGCTGCGTCTGGTCCACGTGTTCTGAAGCGTTTTTCCGGAGCTACCCACCATGACGCCCCCCATGATCGACAAGAGCCAGGCGCTCACCGGCGAGCAGCCGCACA
Source organism: Pseudomonas sp. GW821-FHT02B10 (assembly GCF_059421865.1). Taxonomy (NCBI): domain Bacteria; kingdom Pseudomonadati; phylum Pseudomonadota; class Gammaproteobacteria; order Pseudomonadales; family Pseudomonadaceae; genus Pseudomonas; species Pseudomonas sp. GW821-FHT02B10. Next base: position 35,210 of record NZ_JBWKVU010000014.1, read on the forward strand.
CTGCCTCATCCCTGGCTTTGCTGGCGGCCATCGTGCTGTTCGCCGCCATCACCCCGACCATCCTCATGACCGCCCCGGCGGTGGCCGCGCAACTGGCCAGCCAATGGCAACTGAGCCCGTCACAGATCGGCGACCTGTTCTCCACTGAACTGGGGGCCATGAGCCTGGCCACCCTGCCCGCCTTCTGGTGGCTCAAGCGCGTCGACTGGCGCCGCGCGGCGCTGCTGGCCGGGGCGCTGTTCATAGTCGCCAACCTGCTGTCGATCTGGGCCCAGGACTACAGTGCGCTGCTAGCCCTGCGTTTTTGCAGCGCCCTGGCCGGCGGTTCGCTGATGATCATCTGCCTGTCCAGCGCCGCCTCCACCGCCAACCCCAGCCGGACCTACGGCCTGTGGGTCATGGGCCAACTGGTGGTCGGGGCAATCGGCCTGGGCATTCTGCCGCGGTTGTTCGAGCATTACGGCCTGGCGGCCTGCTACCTGCTGCTGGCGCTGCTGATGAGCCTGTGCCTGCCCCTGGCGCGCTACTTTTCCCAGGGCGCGCCGCCCCCGGAAAAAACCGCGGGGCAGGCAGCCGCCGCGCCGAAGTGGAAGGCCCTGTGCGGCATTCTCGGCATCCTTGGCTTCTATATCAGCCTCAGCGGGGTCTGGACCTTTATCGGTTCGATCAGCGCCAAGGCCGGTATCTCCGCGCAAGCCAGTGGCGAGCTGCTGGCCGTCGCCACGGTCATGGGAATCGTCGGCGCCGGCTGCGCCTCGCTGATCGGTAATCGCCTGCCGCGCCTGCTGTTGCTGCTGTTCGGCTACAGCCTGATGGCCGGCTCGGTGCTGTTGCTGCTGGGCGCGCCGCCCCTGGCGCGCTTCGCCCTCGCCGCCCTGGTTTTCAAGTTCACCTGGACCTTCATCCTGCCGCTGATCCTCGCCTGCCTGGCCGACCTCGACCGCTCCGGCAAGCTGATGAACGCCTCCAACCTGGTGATCGGCGGCGGCCTGGCCATCGGCCCCGCGCTGGCCGGGCGGTTGATCGAAAGCACCGGTGGCTTCCAGCCCCTGCTGATCGGCGGGGCCGGCCTGACCCTGCTGTCGCTGGCGCTGATCCTCGGCTGCCGGCGCAATCCCTGAATCCCCTGACCCCCTGTAGCCGCTGCCGAAGGCTGCGATCGGCCCGCAGGGCCGTTGCGGTTTCCAGATCGCTGAAGGCCTTCGGCCTTATCGCAGCCTGCGGCAGCGGCTACAAATTTTCGTCCCATAGATAGATGGATATGCCCATGACCCGTAAAACCGCGTTTTTCTTCGATGAACTCAGCCTCTGGCACAGCGCCGGGCTGCATGCGCTGACGCTGCCGGTGGGCGGCTGGGTGCAACCGCCCGCCGCGGCCGGGCACGCCGAATCGCCGGAAACCAAGCGCCGCCTGAAAAGCCTGCTGGACGTCTCCGGCCTGACCCGCCACCTGCAGGTGCGCAGTGCCACGGCTGCCAGTGAGGAGGATTTGCTGCGGGTGCACAGCACCGAGTACCTGCAACGCTTCAAGGCCCTGAGCGAGGCCGGTGGCGGCGAACTCGGCCCGCAAGCGCCGATCGGCCCGGGCAGCTACGAAATCGCCCGGCTCTCCGCCGGCCTGGCCATCGCCGCGGTGGACGCGGTGCTCGGCGGCGAAGCCGACAACGCCTACTCGCTGTCGCGTCCGCCGGGGCACCATTGCCTGGCCGACGGCGCCATGGGTTTCTGCTTCCTGGCCAATATCGCCATCGCCATCGAGGCGGCCAAGGCCAGGCGCGGCCTGGGCAAGGTCGCGGTGATCGACTGGGACGTGCACCACGGCAACGGCACCCAGTCGATCTTCGAGGAGCGCGGCGACGTGCTGACCCTTTCCCTGCACCAGGACGGCTGCTTCCCGCCCGGCTACAGCGGCGAACAGGACCGTGGCCGCGGCGCCGGGCTGGGGGCCAACCTCAATATCCCGCTGCTGCCCGGCAGTGGCCACGACGCCTACCTGCATGCCCTGCAACGCATCGTGATCCCGGCCCTGGAGCGCTTCGAGCCGGAGCTGATCATCGTTGCCTGCGGCTACGACGCCAACGCGGTCGACCCGCTGGCGCGGATGCTGCTGCACAGCGAATCGTTCCGCGCCATGACCCGCCAGGTGCGCGAAGCCGCCGAGCGCCTGTGCCAGGGCCGCCTGGTGCTGGTGCATGAGGGCGGTTATTCCGAAGCCTATGTGCCCTTCTGCGGGCTGGCGACGGTCGAGGAGCTGGCCGGCGTCAGGACCGCGGTGACCGACCCGATGCTGGAATTCGTGCAGCTGCAGCAGCCCAATCCCCGGTTCCAGGCGTTTCAGCGCCAGCTGATCGATGATCTGGCACAAAGCTTCCTCAACGACCACTGACCTGTAGCCGCTGTCGCAGGCTGCGATCGACCGGAACGGGCGTAGCGATCTCCCGGCCGCAGGAGGTCCTTCGGACCTATCGCAGCCTGCAGCAGCGGCTATATGGGTTTGCGAATCTCGCTCGAGGCTGGCCGTAACGGGGCTTAAATGCCGCGAAATACGTCTGGCTGGCCACCGACCTGTAGCCGCCGCCGCAGGCTGCGATCGACCGGAACGGGCGCTGCGATCTCTCGGACGCTGGAGGTCCTTCGGACCTATCACAGACTGCGGCAGCGGCTACATGGGTTTGCGAATCTCGCTCGAGGCTGGCCGTAACGGGGCTTAAATGCCGCGAAATGCGTCTGGCTGGCCACCGACCTGTAGCCGCTGCCGAAGGCTGCGATCGACCGGAACGGGCGCTGCGATCTCTCGGACGCTGGAGGTCCTTCGGACCTATCGCAGCCTGCGGCAGGCTGCGATCGACCGGAACGGGCGCTGCGATCTCTCAGACGCTGGAGGTCCTTCGGACCTATCGCAGCCTTCGGCAGCGGCTACAGTGACGCGCGCACTTCGCTTGGAGTCTGGCCGTAATGGGCCTTGAACGCCCGGGCGAAGTGGGCCTGGCTGGTGAAGCCATGACGGTAGGCGATTTCGCCGATATCCAGGCCGGCTCCCCGTGGGCTGCTCAGCAGGTCATGGGCCTGTTGCAGGCGTTTTTCCAGGATAAAACGGCTGGGCTGGCTGTCTTCCAGGGCGAACAGGCGGCTCAGGTGCCGTGGGGAAATGCCGGTCTGCGCGGCCACCCGCTCGCAACTCAGGCCAGGGTCGGCCAGCTGTTCGCTGATGCACTGCTTGGCCGCCAGCAGATAGGACGCGCTCAGGGCATTGATCCGCCGCTCTCCCGCCTGCCCGGCGATCAGGCTGGCCAACAGCTCCAGCGCCTGGTTCTGATAACTCTCGGCGTCCTCGCTCAGCGGCTGCTGGAAAAAGCCTCCGGTGCGCTCGCCCAGGGTGCGCAGCAACAGGCGCTGCACGCCGCTTTGCCCGCCAATCTTCAGCGGACGGTCGAAACGCTTGAGGCAGCGCTCGGCGAACAGCGCCTGGGGAATGTCGTAAATGAACTGGCGCATCGGCCCGGAGAACCCGAACAGATAGGGTTTGTCGGTGCGGTAGACGATCAGCTCGCCCGGTTCGAGCAACTGGCAGGCGCCATCCTGATAGAAGAACGAGCCGCTGCCGGTGACGAAGGACACGAACACCGACTCCTTGGGCACCGCGCGGATCATCGAGTTGTCACGCTCGACCACGTGCTCGTTGCCCTCGATCCGCGCCAGGCGCATGCCCTCCAGCTGCAGGTTGTCCTGGCTGGCGGCAAAACCGCTCTCACAAAAGGAAGTGCATTTGAGGCCGACCAGGGTGGAGGCGTTGTAGTCCTCCCAGAAGGCCAGCCGCTGATCCAGGGCAATGCTCTGGGTGCAGGCATGCCGGGTTTCGAGCAAGGCGCATGGAGACATTTTTATTCTTCTCATGGCTAGGAAGCATTCCCGGTCGGCAAGGCAGTGACCGGATTCCGAGGCCGCGACAGGTGGCGCTCACGGCGATTCATTAACATATGAAGCTTATGCCCTGTCAACGTGAAACGCAGTGGGCACAAGTCGATTGCCAGGGTAAACGGCGTCCCTGAAGCCTGTAGGAAAAGTCTCGTCCGATCCAGTCAACAATCCCGTCCGATTGGATAAAACCCCGCCCGCGCGCCGCGCCTAAAGTCGCCTCGACTCCCACAACGAATAGAGGCCGACCATGCCCGAAGCCGCCCGCCGTGAATTCTGGAAAGACCTGCAACCGATCGCCAATTGCTTCAAGCCGGACGCCAAGCCCGAGGTCTACCTGCCCAATGCCGCCAGCGACGACCTGAAGCTGTATGTGCCCTTCACCGAAACCGTGTCCTCGCGGCCGCTGTGGATCTCGCCGAGCGAGAACCGCTGGTGCGACATCCTCATGGCCAGAAGCGCCGGCCTGGTGAACCGGCATTACCACCCCCACGAAGTGTTCGCCTACACCCTGTCCGGCAAGTGGGGCTACCTGGAGCACGACTGGACCGCCACCGCCGGCGACTTCGTCTACGAGACCCCGGGCGAAGGCCACACCCTGGTGGCCTACGAGCACGAGCAACCGATGCGCGCGTTTTTCATCGTCAAGGGTCCGCTGATCTGGCTCGACGAACAGGGCGAGCCGGACGGTTACTTCGACGTGCACTCCTACATCGCCCTGTGCCGCGCGCACTACGAAAAGATCGGCCTCGGCGCGGCCTATATCGACACGCTGTTTCGCTGAAGTCTCGACTTCACCTGTCCCTCCCGCGGAGAACGACCATGGCTTACAACAACAATAAAGCCGGTTACGAGAACATCCTGCTGGGCGTGCTGTTCCTGACGTTCGGCTTCGTCTTTTTCGATCGCCTGGCCCTGTCCTTCCTGTTCCCCTTCATGGCCGACGAGCTGCAACTGAGCAACAGCCACCTGGGCATGCTGTCGTCGATCCTGGCCCTGGCCTGGGCGGTGTCCGGCGCGCTGGTCGGGGCCTGGTCGGACCGCCGTGGCAAGCGCAAGCCGCTGCTGATCGTCGCGGTGATCCTGTTTTCCCTGTGCTCGGCGCTGTCGGGGCTGGTCACCGGTTTTCTCAGCCTGCTGCTGTTCCGCGGCATCATGGGCCTGGCCGAAGGGCCGATCCTGCCGCTCTCGCAATCGCTGATGGTGGAGGCCTCCTCGCCCCATCGCCGGGGCCTGAACATGGGATTGCTGCAAGGCTCGGCGGCCGGGCTGCTGGGCGCGGTGATCGGCCCGCCGGTGCTGATCGCCCTGGCCGAAGCCTACGGCTGGCGCCATGCCTTTATCGTCTCGCTGATCCCCGGGCTGCTGATCGCCCTGCTGATCTGGCGCTATGTGCGCAACGACGCGCCGCCGGCACCGATCACGGACAACGCTCCTGCTGCTCCGGTCAATCGCCTGGCCCTGCTGAAAAGCCGCAACATCGTGCTCTGCACCCTGATCAGCTGCGTGTTCCTCACCTGGTTCGTGATCCTCATTTCCTTCACCCCGACCTTCCTGGTCAAGGTCCGCGGCTACAGCCCGGCGAGCATGGGCACGGTGATGAGTTGCCTGGGCGGCGCCTGGGTGCTGTGGGGCTTCGGCGTGGCGGCGATTTCCGACCGTTTCGGCCGCCGCCCGACCCTGGTGCTGTTCTCGCTGATCGCCGCCTGCTGCCCGATCGCCCTGCTCTACGCCAACAGCCCGCTGCTGATGGGCGTGCTGATGCTGCTGACCTACACGGGCCTGGGCTGCTTCACCCTGTTCATGGCGACCATCCCGGCGGAAACCGTGCCCCGTGAGGTCATGGCCACCGCCCTGGGCATGATCATGGGCATCGGCGAGCTGGTGGGCGGTTTTGTCTCACCGACCATCGCCGGCTTTGCCGCCGACCGTTTCGGCCTGTCCATCGTCATGTGGATCTCCTGCGGCGGCGCCCTGCTGGCGGCGCTGCTGGCACTGTTCCTCAAGGAAACCGCGCCGGCGGTCCTGGCACGCGGCCGCCGCGCCGAACCTTCCCCCTCTCCTGTCCTGCAAGGAAACCAGCCATGAAAGCATTGCGTTGGCATGCCGCCCGCGACTTGCGCCTGAGCGATCTGCAACTGCCGCAGCCCGGCCCGGGCGAGGTGCTGGTCAAGGTGGCCTACTGCGGTATCTGCGGCAGCGACCTGCACGAATACGCCGACGGCCCGCACTCGATCCCACAACAGGTGCCCCACCCGCTGTCCGGTTGCCGCGCGCCGCTGACCCTCGGCCATGAGTTCTGCGGCCAGGTCCTGGCGGTGGGCGCGGGCGTCGACCGGGTCCGGGTCGGCAGCCGGGTGGCGGTGGAACCGGAGTACCGCTGCGGCGATTGCCAGTACTGCCGCGCCGGCCAGTACAACCTCTGCCAGTCCATGGGGTTTATCGGCCTGATGGGCGACGGCGGTTTCGCCGAACAGGTGCTGGTGCCGGCCTACATGCTGCACCCGCTGCCGGATTCGGTGAGTTTCAAGCAGGCCGCGGTGCTGGAGCCGGCGGCGGTGGCCTTTCACGCGCTGAACCAGAGCAGCCTGCTGGCCGGCGACAGCTGCGTGGTGTTCGGTCTCGGTCCTATAGGCCTGCTCTTGATCCTGCTGGCGCGCCTGCGCGGCGTGGAGCGGATCTTCGCCGTGGACATCAGCCCGGAACGCCGGCGACTGGCCCGCGACTTCGGCGCCCAGGAAGTGCTCGACGGCCACGCCTCCGACCTGTCGCAACGCCTGCACGAACTGAGCGGTGGCGGCGTCGACACGGCCTTCGAGGCCGCCGGCAGCCAGCAGACCCTGAGCCTGGCCCTGCACTCGCTGCGCAAGGGCGGCGAGGTGGTGCTGGTGGGCCTGATGGGCGAGGTCAGCGTCGATGCCTTCCACCTGGTCAACCACGAACTGCGCCTGCTCGGCAGCGTGGGCTATCGCAACGCCTACCCGCCGCTGATCGAGCTGCTGGCCAGCGGCCGCCTGGACCTGACCCGCGCCGTGACCCGCTGCGTGACCCTGGACCAGGCCGTGGAGCACGGCTTCGAGGCACTGCTGCGGGACAAGAGCCAGATCAAGGTGCTGGTCAATCCCAACCCCGAACTGGCCAAGGCATGACCTGTAGCCGCTGCCGCAGGCTGCGATCGAGGACGCAGTCCTCGCCAGCGCAATCGGCAGCACCCTGGTAACCCGTTGGCGAACGCTGCGCGTCCGATCGCAGCCTTCGGCAGCGGCTACAGAGCTGAACGACTCATCACAAAAACAACAAGAAACGAGTATCGACCATGAAAAGCACTCTCCTGCTGTGCCCGCTGCTGGCGGCGGTCCTGTTCACCCCGTTGTGCCACGCCGAGACTCCAGCACCCAACCGCGAAGGCCCGCTGGCCGGGCTCGGCGAGCAACTGGCCGGCTACGGCATCCGACCCCATGTGCAGTTCTGGAGCCTGTCGATGAAGAATCTCGACACCGGTCCGCGTGAACACAGCTTCGGCAACAGCGGCGACCTGTTCGTCGGCGCCGACCTCGACCTCGATACCCTCGCCGGCCTTACAGGCGCGGCCGTTCATTTCGAAGAAACCTTCTTCATCCTCGACACCGCCACCGGCCAGCCGACCTCGCGCAACTGGCAAGGCGCCGCCGGCAGCTATTTCGCCGGCGCGCCGATCCACAACGACATCACCAGCAACCAGCTGAGCCTGCTGACCTACCAGCAGACCTGGCTCGATGGCCAGGTCGACATGAGCCTGGGACGCACCAACGCGCGGCGCTACTTCTATATCTACAACTGCGAAACCGTGGTCACCTGCAACGACCCGATCATCGATTCGTCCACCGGCATCCTGCCGCCGCCCTACGGCAGCTGGGGCGGCTACCTGAAGTACCAGGCGACGCCGGGTTTGTATGTGCATGCCGGGGCCTTCGAATCGAACCCGGTGGACTACCTGAAAAAACGCAAGGGCCTGGACTTCAGCACCGACGACGCCAGCGGCACCAGCCTGCTGCTGGGCATCGGCAGCAAGCACGACGGCGCCTACAGCGCCCACTATGAACTCAATGGCTACTACAACACCGCCAACCAGCACGACCCGCTGACCGGCGCCAGCGAGCACGGCACCGGCGGCGCCTTCTTCAAGTTCCAGCAAGGCTTCTGGCGGGCCGACGGCGGCCAGCGCACCGCGCCCCAGGCGCTGCTGGCGTTCGGTTCGCTGTCCCTGGCGGCCGACGACAAGCAGCCCTTCAGCCATTTCGCCGAGATCGGCCTGACTTACCTGGCGCCCTTCGACCGCGCCCAGGACAAGCTCAACCTCAAGGCCAGCTACCTGCGCCTCAACGACCACCAACTGCGCTTCCAGCAACAGGCGCGGATCGCCAACGGCGGCGACCACCGCCTGGGCGAACGCAACGTGTACGCCATCGAGGCCAACGGCCACTTCGCCCTGACCCGGCACCTGGCGCTCGAACCCAGCGTGCAGTACCTGATCAACCCGGACAACTTCTACAACCCCGAGGCCCGCGAGCTCAGCGGCAACGGTTTTGTCGTCGGCCTGCAAGTCATGTACGACGTCGGCGCGGCGCTGGGGCTGTAAACCTGCTTTTCACTGCCAACGAGGTATCTCCCATGACTGACTCTGCCCCGCGTTCGTTCGACTACATCGTGGTCGGGGCCGGCTCGGCCGGTTGCGTGCTGGCCAACCGGCTGTCCGCCGACCCGCAGCTCAGCGTCTGCCTGATCGAAGCCGGCCCCAGCGACCGCAGCCTGTTTCCCGGCGCCTATGTGCGCACCCCGGCGGGCATCATCCGCCTGATCGCCAACCCGAAGTGGAACTGGATGCATCAGTTCAGCGCCCAGGCCGCCAGTGGCGCGCGCCCGATCCCCTGCCCCCGTGGCCGGCTCTGGGGCGGCTCCAGCGCGATCAACGGCATGATCTACATCCGCGGCCACCGCAGCGACTACGACCGCTGGGCGGCGGCCGGCAACCAGGGCTGGAGCTACGACGAACTGCTGCCGTACTTCCTGCGCTCGGAGCATTTCGAGCCCGGCGCCTCGCCCTGGCACGGCCAGGGCGGCGAACTCAACGTCGCCGCGCAACGCAGCCCGAGCCCTATCAATGAGGTGTTCTACCAGGCCGCCCAGGAACTGGGCTGGCGCTACAACCCGGACTTCAACGGCGATGAGCAGGAAGGCTACGGCCCCTTCCACGTCACCCAGATCAACGGCGAGCGTTGCAGCGCCGCGCGGGCCTTCCTGTACCCGGCGCTGTCGCGGCCCAACCTCAGCGTACTGAGCTCGACCCTGACCCACCGCGTGTTGCTGGAGGGCAATCGCGCCTGTGGCGTCGAGGTCAGCCAGGATGGCGCGGTGTTCCAGCTCCAGGCCCGGCGCGAAGTGATCCTCAGCGCCGGGGCGATCAACTCGCCGCAGCTGCTGTTGCTCTCCGGCATCGGCCCGGCCGAGGAACTGGCGCGCCATGGCATCGCCCAGCGCCATGAACTGCCGGGAGTCGGCCACAACCTGCAGGACCATCAGGACGTGGTGCTGATGTACCGCTGCGACAGCGAGCTGACCTACGGGATCTCGGCCAAGGGCCTGTTGCCCCTGGCCCGTTCGCCCTGGCAGTACCTGAGCCGGCGCAGCGGCCCGCTGACCTCCAATACCGTGGAGTCCGGCGGTTTCCTGCGCCTGCATCCCGAGGACGCCGCCCCGGAGCTGGGCCTGATCGTCGCCCCAGCGCTGAAGAACCAGCCCCAGCGCCTGGTGCCGCTGGGCCATGGGGTCAGCCTGCACATCGCGGTGATGCACCCACAGAGCCGTGGCCAGGTCCGGCTCAATTGCGCCGATCCCCATGACAAGCCGATCATCGACAGCAACTTCCTCAGCCACCCGGAAGACCTGCGCAAGCTGGTGGCGGGCGTGCGCCTGGTGCGCCAGCTGGCGGCGAGCCAGGCCTTCTCCCGGCGCCTCAAGGGCGAGCTGGTGCCCGGCCCGCAGGTGGAAAGCCAGGCGCAGATCGAGCAGTGGATTCGCGACAGCCTGGGCACCGTGTTCCACCCGGTCGGCACCTGCAAGATGGGCCACGACGCCCAGGCGGTGGTCGACGACCAGTTGCGGGTCCACGGCGTGCAGGGCCTGCGGGTGGCCGACGCATCGATCATGCCGAGCCTGACCACCGGCAACACCAACGCGGCGGCGATCATGATCGGCGAAAAGGCCGCGGATCTGCTGCTGGGTAAACCGGCGCCGAGCCTTCAGGTTCCCGCTCGCCTGGAACAACAGATACCCGCGCCTGTCATTGGCTGAAAAACGGCCAACCGCAGCCGCGGGTGGGCCAAGGGCTAATGCCAATCGATCAAACGCCGGTGATCCATTGTAAGAGCGAGCTTGCTCGCGATGGTCGTTAACGATAACGCGTACTAATCGGATGAACGCGGCGCGCTCAGGTCCATCGCGAGCAAGCTCGCTCCTACAGTTTTGATCGGTATCTCCCAAAAGGAGTCCGCGTTTATAGGTGTATGGATTTTGCCGTACCCCAGGCATATAGTTGCACCGCACAACTATATCGAGAGCCACGCCATGTCATCGCCGTCGCCGCTGGTGGATCAGATCCGTAACGAATCGCGCAAACTGGTGCGCGAGCTGGGTTTCATGGGCAGTACTCTGGCCGGTTCCGATCTGCCGCCCTCGGCGGTGCATGCGCTGATCGAACTCGACCTGCACGCCCCGCTCACCGCCGCCCAGTTGGGCAAGACCCTGAATTTGGAGAAGTCCTCGGTCAGCCGCCTGCTGGGCAAGCTCATCGAGCGCGGCGATATCCAGGAAAGCCCCAGCCCCACCGATGCCCGGGAAAAGCACCTGGGCCTGACCGCCAGCGGGCGCAAACAGGTCGCCGCGCTCCATGCCTTTGGCAGCGCCCAGGTGCAACAGGCGCTGCGCCTGCTGGCGCCCCGCGAGCAAAGCCAGGTGGTCGCCGGACTGCGCAGTTATGGCCAGGCGCTGCAGGCCTGCCGCCTGGGCCATGCGCAGATCGCCGCGGCCACCCCGAGCGTGCTCCGTGGCTATCGGCCGGGCATGATCGGCCGCATCACCGAGCTGCATGCGCACTACTACTCACGCCTGGTGGGTTTCGGGCAGTTCTTTGAACAGCGCGTCGCGGCGGGTCTGGCGGAGTTCAGCGAGCGCCTGGACAAGCCCGATAACGGCGTCTGGCTGGCGGTGCTGGACGAGCAGATCGTCGGCTCGATCGCCATCGACCTCGGCGACGCCGCGGATCGCCCTCAGGCCGACAGAGTCGCCCATCTGCGCTGGTTTATCCTCGACGAGGCGGCCCGTGGCACCGGCACCGGTCGCCTGCTGCTCAAGGCGGCGCTGGAGCATTGCGACCGGGTGCGGGCAACCTCCTGCTATCTGTGGACCTTCAGCGGCCTGGACGCCGCCCGGCACCTGTACGAAGCCTTCGGCTTCCAGCTGGTGGAGGAACAGCCGGCGGCGCAATGGGGCAAGACCGTGCTGGAACAGAAGTTCGCGCGCCGCCATCCCGGCCTGGCCTGAAACGCCTCAGCGATTGGCCGGCGGCGCGATATTCCACAGCCGCGGCCAGTCTTCGGAGGACAAGCCATTGCAGGTCGGCATCTGCCGGTAATCGCTGAGCTGGAAGCTTTCGCCGTCGAACAGCCAGCGCCCGGTTTCACCGCAGTCGCCAATGCCGCGCGCCAGATAGAAGGTGGTCAGCACCCCGGTCTTGGGGTCGTAGTGGGCGCCGCCCGAGCCGTCCGCGTTGCTCATGGGCATGGCTTGCCGGCGCAATTCCTCGAGCTGCGGCGGGTTGCCGCGCGACCAGCTGTTGATCAGGTAGTCGCAGTTGTAGGCCGCGCAGTCGCTCAGCACCACCGTCAACGCCCGCTGCGCGGTCAGCGGATAGACCTCGACCTGGGGCTCGGCCACAAAGTCTTCATCGTCGTTGGGCGTGCCTGGCGCGGCGAATTTCACCGCGGCCGCCGAGATCCGCGTGCGCTGCGCCTCCGTCAGTTCCGGTGCCCCCGGATAAGCCCGCAGCTGCGCCGGCAGCGGTCGCGCCGGCACCTCGCTGGCCGGACGCTGGCCTGGCCGCCACAGCGCCGTCACGCCATCGACCCGGCCCTGTACCGAGTCCATCAGCAGCAGCGCTGCCGACAACCCGGACAATGGCACCCGGGCTTCGTCGTTCCCCTCCAGCTTCAGTTCCTCGGCATTGCGCAGGCGTTCCAGCCATTGGCGGGCCCGGGCCGGGTCGGCGATTTCATAGCGGGTGACCTGGATCTGCGCGCCCTTCTTCTCCGGCAACAGCACCAGGGCGTCCAGCAGCTGTGGCTCCAGCGGCTGGCCGTCGAGGCGCAAGGCCGTCAGCTCGGCGGGTTCGCCGCGCTGGTCCAGGCGTATTTCCAGCGGGCCGTCGGGGCCGGCGCGACGCTGGATGTGCAGGGTCAGGCTGCTGTACTGCACACCGTGCTCGCCGTTGGGCGCGCTCAAGGCGTGGCAGCTGCGCAGGTTATCGCAGCCGGTGATCCATTCCTTGGTCTGGCGCAGCAACGGCACCTTTTCCGCGGCGTTCTGCGCCAGCGCCTGGGCGGCGCTGGCGGTCAGCAAAAGAACCATCAGGGTGCACTGCAACATGGGACTTTCCTTGTCGGGTAAAAGCGCCGATTGTCCCACGCAGCGCGCTGGCGCTCCCAGCTTTTTTGCCCTCAGGACGAGGGTTTCGCCGCACCCTGGCGCGCCCGGTATTCCCCCGGCGTCATCTTCGCGTAGCGCTGGAAGAACCGGCTGAAATACGCCGGGTCCTTGAACCCCAGCTGGTAGCAGATTTCGTTCACCGAACTGGCGGTGAACAGCAGCAGGCGCTTGGACTCCTGCATCAGGCGCTCGTACACCAGGCGTTTCGACGGCAGGTCGGCGATGCGCCGGCAGACGTCGTTGAGACGCGCCTCGGTGACGCCGATCTGCCCGGCATACCGCGACAGCGGCCAATGCTCCAGGTAGCGGGCTTCGATCAGTTCGTTGAAGCGATGGAAGATGTGCAGGTCTTCATGCCGCGCCGGGCGGGCCTTGAGGGAATTGGCCGAAAGCCTGAGCAGGCTGATCAGGATCAACCGGGTCAGGGCTTCCAGCGCCGGCGCATGCCCGGCGCCCTGCCCGGCGACTTCCTCCTGCAACTCATCGAACAGCAGCGCCAGGCGCCGCGCCTCGCCGGCGAACCCCGGGTCCAGGCGCGCCAGGGCCACGCAGGCCGGCGCCACCTGGGGGCCGCTGGCGAGACGGCTGTCGGCTTCGATCAGCTCCCACACCAGCTGCTGGCGCACGGTCAGTACGTGGCCTTCGCTGTCGGCCTCGGTGACGAAGGAATGGGCAATGGTCGGCGGCGTGAGGAAAAACATCGGCCCCGATTCCAGGTATTGCTGGTCGTCGAGGTAGACCCGCACCGCGCCGCTTTTCACGTAGTGCACCTGGAAAAACCGGTCGTGGCGGTGCACCGGCATGTTGCGGCCGAAGAACCCGGCCAGGTTGCTCAGCTTGTCGTAATGCACCTGCGAGTCGGCGTAGCGCTGGTCGTAGACCTGGCCGATGTTGATGTTGGGGATCGGCTGGCGATCGCTCATGGTGGCGTGTCTCTTGTTTTCGCCCGCGGCGTTTTTATTTTTTACCCGCGACAAACGCCCACATCCTGCGTGATTCGCGGCCTGTTCACCAGCACGGGGCGGACAGTTGGTGGTCGGCTCCTGGCCGGCGCTTGACGATCGTTAACATATTAAATATAACGTTAACACATTAACGAAATCACCTCGTCTTCCGCGATGCTCAGGAGAAAACCACAATGAGCCGTGCACTGCATGAAGTCGCCACCGGCACCCTGTTCGGCGTCGCGCTGAACTACCAGGGCCTGTTGCGCAGCCACCTGGAATCCTTCACCCAGCCGCCCTACCAGAAGCCACCGGTCAAGCCGGTGCTGTTCATCAAAACCCCCAACACGCGCAATGTCCACGGCGGCGCCGTGATCTATCCGCAAGGCGTCGAGCGCCTGCAACCGGGCCCGGCGCTGGGCGTGGTGATCGGCAAGAGCACCAGCCGGGTCAGCGTGGAAAACGCCCTGCAGCATGTGGCCGGCTACACCATCGTCAACGAGTTCAGCCTGCCGGAAGACAGCTACTACCGCCCCGCCGTCAAGGCCAAGTGCCGTGACGGTTTCTGCGCCTTCGGCCCGGAACTGGTGCCAGCGGCCCAGGTGCGCGATCCCCATGATCTGGAACTGAAGCTGTGGGTCAACGGTGAACTGCGGCAACGCAACAGCACCGCCAACCTGGTGCGCGGTATTCCCCAACTGATCGCCGAAATCAGCGAGTTCATGACCCTGCACGAGGGCGATGTGCTGATCACCGGCACCCCCGAAGGCCGCGTCGACGTCAAGCCCGGCGACCGCATCGAAGTGGAGATCAGCGGCCTGGGCCGTCTCGCCAATCACGTTGTCGCTGAAGAAATAGCCGCCGAAGTAGCCGCTGAATAAGGAGCCGTCATGAAACACGCCCGCATCCGTTATCAAGGCCAGGTCCACAACGTCGTGGTCAACGCGCCCAACAGCGTGAAACTGGCCGATGGCCGTGTGCTCGCCGAGGATCAGGTCGAGTGGCTGCCCCCGGCCACCGGCAGCATGTTCGCCCTGGGCCTGAACTACGCCGACCACGCCGCCGAACTGGCCTTCAAGCCGCCGACCGAGCCGCTGGTGTTCATCAAGTCCCCCGGCACCTACACCGGCCACAACCAGGTCACCTGGCGCCCGGACAACGTCGCCTACATGCACTACGAGTGCGAACTGGTGGCGGTGATCGGCAAGACCGCGCGCAACGTCAAGCGCGAGGACGCCCTGGATTACCTGGCCGGCTACACGGTGTGCAACGACTACGCGATCCGCGACTACCTGGAAAACTACTACCGGCCCAACCTGCGGGTGAAGAACCGCGACGCCACCACCCCGGTCGGGCCGTGGATAGTCGACGTCGCCGACGTGCCCGAGCCGAACCGGCTGAAGCTGCGCACCTGGGTCAACGGTGAGTTGCGCCAGGAAGGCAGCACCTGCGACATGATCTTCGACATCCCCTACCTGATCGAATACCTGTCCAGCTTCATGACCCTGCAACCCGGCGACATGATCGCCACCGGCACCCCGGAAGGCCTGTCCGATGTGGTGCCCGGCGACGAAGTGGTGGTGGAAGTCGAAGGCGTCGGCCGGCTGGTCAACCGCATCGTCAGCGAGGCGGAGTTCTTCAGGATCAAGGCGCAACACGACACGCAACGAGCGGCCAAGGAGCACGCATAAATGATCAAACATTGGATCAACGGCCGCGAGGTCGAAAGCCAAGACACTTTCGTCAACTACAACCCGGCCACCGGCGAGGCCATCGGTGAAGTGGCCAGCGGCGGTGCCGGGGAAATCGCCCAGGCGGTCGCGGCGGCCAAGGAAGCCTTTCCGAAATGGGCCAATACCCCGGCCAAGGAACGCGCGCGGCTGATGCGCAAGCTGGGCGAGCTGATCGACCGGAACGTGCCGCACCTGGCGGAGCTGGAAACCCTCGACACCGGCCTGCCGATCCACCAGACCAAAAACGTGCTGATCCCCCGCGCCTCGCACAACTTCGACTTCTTCGCCGAGGTCTGCACCCGCATGGATGGCCACAGCTATCCGGTGGACGACCAGATGCTCAACTACACCCTGTACCAGCCGGTCGGCGTCTGCGCGCTGGTGTCGCCGTGGAACGTGCCGTTCATGACCGCCACCTGGAAGACCGCGCCGTGCCTGGCGCTGGGCAACACGGCGGTGCTGAAGATGTCCGAGCTGTCGCCGCTGACCGCCAACGAACTGGGGCGCCTGGCGGTCGAAGCCGGCATTCCCAATGGTGTGCTGAACATCGTCCAGGGCTACGGCGCCACCGCCGGCGATGCCCTGGTGCGCCACCCGGACGTGCGCGCCATTTCCTTCACTGGCGGCACCGCCACCGGCAAGAAGATCATGCAGACCGCGGGGCTGAAAAAGTACTCCATGGAACTGGGCGGCAAGTCGCCGGTGCTGATCTTCGAAGACGCCGACCTGGAGCGCGCCCTGGATGCGGCGCTGTTCACCATCTTCTCGCTCAACGGCGAACGCTGCACCGCCGGCAGCCGGATCTTCGTCCAGGAAAGCGTGTACCCGCAGTTCGTCGCCGAGTTCGCCGCCCGCGCCAAGCGCCTGATCGTCGGTGACCCGCAGGACCCGAAGACCCAGGTCGGCTCGATGATTACCCAGGCCCACTACGACAAGGTCACCGGCTATATCCGTATCGGTATCGAAGAAGGCGCCACCCTCCTCGCCGGTGGCCTGGAGCGCCCGGCCAACCTGCCGGCGCACCTGAGCCGTGGCCAGTTCATCCAGCCGACGGTGTTCGCCGACGTCAATAACAAGATGCGCATCGCCCAGGAAGAGATCTTCGGCCCGGTGGTCTGCCTGATCCCGTTCAAGGACGAGGCCGAGGCCCTGCAACTGGCCAACGACACCGAGTACGGCCTGGCCTCTTATATCTGGACCCAGGACATCGGCAAGGCCCATCGCCTGGCCCGTGGCATCGAGGCCGGCATGGTGTTCATCAACAGCCAGAACGTGCGCGACCTGCGCCAGCCGTTCGGTGGGGTCAAGGGCTCCGGCACCGGCCGCGAAGGCGGCGAGTACAGCTTCGAGGTGTTTGCCGAGATCAAGAACATCTGTATCTCCATGGGTAGCCACCACATCCCGCGCTGGGGCGTGTAAGGTTTTGCAATCCTGTAGCCGCTGCCGAAGGCTGCGCTCGTCTCGGAACGAGACGCCGCTCTTTGAAGTCCCTGCGGGACTTATCGCAGCCTGCGGCAGCGGCTACGGGCCGAACAATAAGATGTTTCAGGAGAAGCACCATGGGCGAAGTCGTCATGGCCGCCAAGGTCTGCCACGTTCCATCGATGTACCTGTCCGAACTGCCGGGCAAGCACCACGGTTGTCGCGAAGCGGCGATCGCCGGGCACAAGGAAATTGCCCGTCGCGCCCGTGAGCTGGGGGCCGACACCGCCGTGGTGTTCGACGTGCACTGGCTGGTCAACAGCGGTTACCACATCAACTGCGGCGAGCACTTCAAGGGCACCTACACCAGCAACGAACTGCCGCACTTCATCAAGAACATGGACTACGACTACCACGGCTGCCCGGAACTGGGCGAGCTGATTGCCGCCCAAGCCAATGCCGCCGATGTGCGCACCCTCGCCCACAACATCCCCAGCCTGGAGCTGGAGTACGGCACCCTGGTGCCGATGCGCTACATGCACATGGACGTACCGCCGGAGCAGCATTTCCAGGTGATTTCCATCGCCGCCTGGTGTGCCTGGCACAAGCTCGAAGACAGCTTCACCTTCGGCGCCGCGGTGCGCCGTGCCATCGAGAAGAGCGACCGCAAGGTCCTGGTGCTGGCCTCCGGCTCCCTGTCGCACCGTTTCTCCGACGACCGCGAGGCCGAAGCCAACATCCACAACTGGACCCGCGAGTTCGACAAACAGATGGACCTGCGAGTGGTCGAGCTGTGGCAACAGGGGCGCTTCCGCGAGTTCTGCTCGATGCTCCCGGACTACGCCGAGCACTGCTTCGGCGAAGGCCGGATGCACGACACCGCCATGCTCCTGGGCCTGCTCGGCGGCCCCGAATACAACCAGCCGGCGGAAATCGTCACCGCGCCTTTCGGCAGCTCCGGCACCGGCCAGATCAACGCCATTTTCCCGCTCTAGACGCCGCGCCAGCCTCGCCAACCCAGCCCTGGATTTCCAGGGCTGGCCGCCGAAGGCTCGCCCGCAAGGAGGATCACATGCCGCATTTCATCGCTGAATACACCGACAACATCGAGCAACCCGCCGACCTGCCAGGGCTGTTCGAGAAGGTCCACAACTACCTCGGGGCCAGCGGCGTGTTTCCGCTGGGTGGCATCCGCAGCCGCGGCGTGCGCCTGGACACCTGGCGCATGGCCGACGGCAAGCACGACTACGCCTTCGTCCATATGCGCCTGCAAGTCGGCGCCGGGCGCGACCTGGCGACAAGACGCAAGGTCGCCGAGGACCTGTTCGAGATCATCAAGGCGCACTTCGCCGAGCTCCAGGCCCAGCGCCTGCTGGCGCTGTCGTTCGAAATGAGCGAGCTGGATGCCGAGCTGAACTTCAAGCACAACAACGTGCATGAGTTTCTCAAGCGGCAAGCGTGACCTGTAGCCGCTGCCGCAGGCTGCGATAAGGCCGAAGGCCTTCAGCGATCTTGAAGTCGCTGCGGCCGTCCCGGCCGATCGCAGCCTTCGGCAGCGGCTACAGAGTCCGTGCCCTATCGACAAGAACAATAAAAGAGACCCGCCCATGTCCAGCTCGACCCTTGCCCTGCCCAGCGCGGTGGAGACCAACGACACCTATCGCCGGATCACCTGGCGGCTGATGCCCCTGCTGTTCACCTGCTACATCTTCGCCCACCTGGACCGCATCAACATCGGCTTCGCCAAGTTGCAGATGACCCAGGACCTGGGCTTCAGCGACAGCGTCTACGGCTTCGGCGCCGGCCTGTTCTTCATCGCCTATGCGCTGTTCGGCGTGCCCAGCAACCTGGCATTGGACCGGGTCGGGCCGCGCCGCTGGATCGCCACCCTGATGGTGGTCTGGGGCCTGCTGTCCAGCGCCATGCTGCTGGTGGACAACGCCGCCGGCTTCTACCTGTTGCGCTTTCTGCTGGGGGTGGCCGAGGCCGGGTTTTTCCCCGGCATCCTAGTGCTGCTCAACCGCTGGTTCCCGGCCAGCCGCCGCGGCCAGGTGACCGCGCTGTTCGCCATTGCCGTGCCCATGGCCGGGGTGATCGGCGGACCGCTGTCGGGCTGGATTCTCGAAAGCTTTCACGACCTGGGCGGGATGCGCGGCTGGCAGTGGATGTTCCTGATCGAAGGCCTGCCGGTGGTCCTGCTCGGCCTGGTGGTGCTCAAGGCGCTGCCGGAAAGCATCGACAGCGTCGGCTGGCTGAGTGCCCCACAAAAGCAGCAACTGCACGCGGCCCTGAGTGAGGAGGAACAGCACAAGCCGATCACCCGCTTCGCCGGCATCCTCCAGGACAGACATATCTGGCTGCTGGTATGCATCTATTTCGCGGTGATGCTGGCGGTCAACACCATCGCCTTCTGGATGCCGACCCTGATCCACCACGCCGGCATCGCCCGCGACAGCCGCGTCGGCATGCTCAGCGCCCTGCCGTACCTGGCCGGCTGCCTGTTCATGATCGGTGTCGGCCGTTCCTCCGACCGCCTGCGCGAACGGCGCTGGCACCTCGGCGTGCCACTGCTGATGTCCAGCCTCGGCCTGATCGTCGCAGGCGTCGCCCCGGACAACGCCTGGCTGGTGATGACCGGGCTGCTGGTGGCCGGCATGGGCGCCAGCGCCGCGCTGCCGATGTTCTGGCAACTGCCGCCGGCCTTTCTCGCCAGCAACACCCAGGCCGCGGGGATCGCCCTGATCAGTTCCTTCGGCAGCATCGCCGCCTTTCTCGCGCCCTACCTGATCGGCGTGGTCCGCGACGCCACCCAGAGCGCCAGCCTCGCCCTGTATGCCCTGGCCCTGCTGATCGCCTTCGGCGCCTGGCTGGTATTGCGGGTGCCAGCCCTTATCGTCAATCCCCAGGAGAAATAACCATGCTCAGCCTTTCGGACATCCAGCAGGCAGCCGCCCGCCTCGACGCCGCCGAACGCAATCGGGAACAGATCGCCCAGCTGTCGCTGGAGTTTCCCGGCATCACTATCGAGGACGCCTACGCCATCCAGCGCAGTTGGGTGGAACACAAGATCCGCGCCGGGCGCAAGCTGGTTGGGCACAAGATCGGCCTGACCTCGCGGGCCATGCAGGTGTCGTCGAACATCACAGAACCGGACTTCGGCGCCCTGCTGGACGACATGCTGTTCGAGGAAGGCAGCGACATTACGTTCCAGCGCTTTATCGTGCCGCGGGTCGAGGTAGAACTGGCGTTCATCCTCGGCAAGCCGCTCAAGGGCCCGGACTGCACGCTGTTCGATGTGCTCGACGCCACCGAATGGGTGATCCCGGCCCTGGAGATCATCGACGCGCGCATCCAGCAGGTCGACCCGCAGACCCAGGTCACGCGCAAGGTGTTCGACACCATCTCCGACAACGCCGCCAACGCTGGCGTGGTCATGGGCGGCCGCGCGGTGCGCCCCAACGATATCGACCTGCGCAAGGTGCCGGCGGTGCTCTATCGCAACGGCGTGATCGAGGAGTCCGGGGTGTCCGCCGCGGTGCTCAACCATCCGGCCAAGGGCGTGGCCTGGCTGGCCAACAAACTGGCGGCCTACGACGTCGGCCTGGAGGCCGGGCAGATCATCCTCGGCGGTTCCTTCACCCGCCCGGTGGCCGCCCGACCCGGCGATACCTTCCACGTCGACTACGATCAGCTCGGCAGCATCGCCTGCCGTTTTGTCTGAGGAGAACGCTCATGCAACTGCCGATCAATCATTTCAAGCAACGCCTGCGCCAGGACGCGCCGCAGATCGGCCTGTGGCTGGGCCTGGCCAATGCCTATTGCGCGGAGCTGGCGGCCAACGCCGGTTTCGACTGGCTGCTGCTGGACGGCGAACACGCGCCCAACGACCTCAACAGCCTGCTCGGCCAGTTGCAGGCCATCGCGCCCTACCCGGTGCAAGGCATCATTCGCCCGCCGGTGGGCGACACCGCGCTGATCAAGCAACTGCTGGACATCGGCGCCCAGACCTTGCTGATCCCCATGGTCGAAAGCGTCGAGCAGGCCCGGCAGCTGGTACGCGCCATGCGTTATCCGCCCGCGGGCATCCGTGGTGTCGGCAGCGCCCTGGCCCGGGCGTCGCGCTGGAACAGCATCCCCGGTTACCTGGACCAGGCCGATGAGCAGATGTGCCTGCTGCTGCAGATCGAGAACCTAGAAGGCCTGGCCAACCTGGATGCCATCGCTGCCCTTGATGGAGTCGATGGCCTGTTTATCGGCCCGGCCGACCTCTCGGCGTCCATGGGCCATCGCGGCAACCCGGGGCATCCCGAGGTGGTCGCGGCGATCGAGGACGCCATCGCGCGCATCCGCAAAGCCGACAAGGCGGCCGGCATCCTCAGCGCCGACCGCACATTGGCGCAGCGCTATATCGAGCTGGGGGCGAACTTCGTCGCCGTGGGGGTAGATACCACTGTGCTGATGAAGGGCTTGCAGGGGTTGCTGGGGCAGTACAAGGAGGTGGCGGCGCCTACCTCGGGTGGCGGGGTCTACTAACCCCTGTAGCCGCTGCCGAGCCCGCGAGGCTGCGATCGACTGCGCAGCAGGCGCAAAACCTGAGATTCGCGTTGGGTCTGGATAACCGCGTTGGCCCCGTTGCGGCCGCTACGCGACCGATCGCAGCCTCGCAGGCTCGGCAGCGGCTACGGGGCTACGGGCCTCAGCCCTGGCGCGCCGCCAGGCGCCAGACCCGGGCGATGTCCGCGGCCCTGTCGCGCAACAAGCGCGGCGCCTCGGCACAGGCCTGCTCCAGGGTCATGGGGCCGCTGGCCAGGGCAAAGGCCGCATCCACCCCGTGCTCATACATCTGCTCGTAGCCCTCGCCCAGGGTCCCGGCGATCACGATCACCGGCACCTGGTGTTGCTTGGCGATGCGCGCCACGCCAAAGGGGGTCTTGCCGCGCAGGGTCTGGGCGTCGAAGCGACCTTCGCCGGTAATCACCAGGTCCGCGCCCTGCACGGCTTCGGCCAGCCCCACCAGCTCGGCCACCACTTCCACCCCTGGACGAAACCGCGCGCCGAGGAACGCCTTGGCGGCGAACCCCAGGCCACCGGCGGCGCCGCTGCCCGGCTCGTCGCGCACGTCCTTGCCCAGCACCCGCGCGGCCTGGTCGGCGAACTGGCCGAGGGCGCGGTCCAGTTGTTCGACCTGCTGCGGCGACGCGCCCTTCTGCGGGCCGAAAATCGCCGAGGCGCCGTGAGGACCACAGAGCGGGTTGTCGACGTCGGCGGCGATCTCGAAACGCACCTCGGCCAGGCGCGGATCGAGGTGGCTCAGGTCGACCCGCGCGACCCGCGCCAGGGCCAGGCCGCCCAGGGGCAAGGCCTGGCCATCGCGATCCAGCAGGCGCACGCCCAGCGCCTGCAAGGCACCGCTGCCGGCGTCGTTGGTGGCGCTGCCGCCAATGGCCAGGATCACCCGCCGCGCGCCGGCATCCAGGGCCGCGCGGATCAGCTCGCCGGTGCCGAGGGTGCTGCTGGTGCAGGCATCGCGCTGGCCCGGCGGCACCAGTTGCAGGCCACTGGCCTCGGCCATTTCGATGATCGCGGTGTGGCTCTGCGGCAGCCAGCCCCAGCGCGCCTCCACCGGCGCGCCCAGCGGTCCCTGGACCCGGGTGGTGCGCAACTGGCCCTCGCAGGCATCGAGGATCGACTCCACGGTGCCTTCGCCGCCGTCCGCCATCGGGCACTGGATCAGCTGCGCGTCCGGCCACACCCGCGCCAGGCCGTCGGCGATGGCGCTGGCCACGCCAGAGGCACTCAGGCTGTCCTTGAAGGAGTCGGGGGCGATGATGATTTTCATGGGCTATCTCCGGTTCTTATGGCGCCCATGCTGCCAGTTGGCCGCGACCTTGACCCCGGTCCGCTGCACAAGTGCGGGGCGGCTTTATTGTTCATTTTCACAATAGCTGCATCGCACGCGTCTGTAGCCGCTGTCGAGCCCTGGCGAGGCTGCGCACGACCGCGCAGCGGTCGCAGAACCGCGCCACACCGATAGACAGACATACCGCGTCGCCGGGTTTACGGGGCGCTGCCCCGATCGCAGCCTACGGCAGCGGCTACAGGGCCTGGCATTACAACGGGGATGGCTCGGTCTGCGGCAACAGTTGCACCCCCAGGTACAGCGCCAGCATGCCGTCGAGCTTGAGCGGGTCGACGCCGCTGAGTTCGGCGATGCGTTCCATGCGGTAGCGCAGGCTGTTGCGGTGGATGCCCAGTGCGTCGGCACAGGCCTGGCTCTGGCCGTCGTGGTCGCACCAACTGCGCAGGGTCGCCAGCAGCTGGCCATTGGCATCCTTGGCGATAACCTTGCGCAAGGGGTTGAGCAACTCGTCCAGGGCATCGTCATTGCGGTGGCGCCAGAGCATCACCGGCAGGCGGAAACGATTGAGGGTCAGCAAGCGCGACTGGGGCAGCACGTCGCGGCCATAGGCGAGCAGGTCGCCGACCCGCCGGTAGCAACGGCGCAGCCCCGCCAGCCCGTCGGCCTGGCCGCCCACGGCGATACGCAGGATGTTCCAGCCCAGGCTGTCGAGTTTCTCCAGCAGCCGTGGGTTGTCGACGCTCAGGGTCGCCGGCCGGCACCACAGCAACGAGGACTTGGCCGAGCTGACGCACCAGCTGTCCGGGTAACGGGACATCAGCCAGGCACTCAGGGCCTCGACGGTCTGCGCCCCGCCCTCCTGGGATGGGCCCAGTTCGAACAGATAGGGCGTGCGCGGCAGCTGCGGCTTGAGGCCCATCTGCTGCGCCTCATCCACCAGCCGCGGCGAATCCCCGCTGTCGCTGAGCAGCAGCGCCAGCAAGTCGTCGCAACGCTGGCGGCGCCATTGCTGTTCGGCCTGCTGGTGGCGCTGGCCCACCAGCATCTCGGCGGTCATGCGCACCAGCTCGGCATAGGTGCGCAGCAGTTCCGGCTCGCCGGTGATGCCCAGCACGCCGATCAGCCGCTGGTCGTGCAGCAGCGGCAGGTTGATCCCCGGCTGCACGCCCTTGAGGTGCTTGGCGGTCTGCGCGTCGATCTCCACCACCCGGCCGTTGGCCAGCACCAGTTGTGCGCCTTCATGGCGAGTGTTGATGCGCTCGGGCTCGCCGCTGCCAAGGATCAGGCCCTGGCTGTCCATGACGTTGACGTTGTAGGGCAGGATGGCCATCGTCCGGTCGACAATGTCCTGCGCCAGGTCGTGATCGAGTTCGAACATAGCGGCGTGTTCCTAGGAAAGCGGGCTCGGGGCGATGACAAAGGCTTGTTCACCGGCACAGGGGATGCCGGCAAAGCCTGTGCGCCGGCACAAAGACAGCGGCCCATGGGGTGACCGAGACTCTCGGGGCGATCAACGTTAACCTCGCATCGCAAAAAATCATAATAAAGAGAGACACACCATGTCACAGAGCGCCGCTGCCACCCTGGCCACCGATGACGATAAAAACGCCGTCTACAAGCGCATCACCCTGCGCCTGATCCCCTTCATCTTCATCTGCTACCTGTTCAACTACCTGGACCGGGTAAACGTCGGCTTTGCCAAGCTGCAGATGCTCGATGCCCTGAAATTCAGCGAAACCGTCTACGGCCTGGGTGCCGGGATCTTCTTCATCGGCTACGTGCTGTGCGGCGTGCCGAGCAACCTGGCGCTGAACAAGTTCGGCCCGCGGCGCTGGATCGCGCTGATGATGATCGCCTGGGGCACGTTGTCGACCTGCCTGCTGTTCGTCACCACCCCGACCCAGTTCTACAGCCTGCGCCTGCTCACCGGCGCCGCCGAAGCCGGCTTCTTCCCCGGCGTGGTGCTGTACCTCTCGCAGTGGTTCCCGAGCTTTCGCCGCGGGCGCATCATGGCCCTGTTCATGTCGGCGATCCCGGTGTCCGGCCTGCTCGGCAGCCCGTTCTCCGGCTGGATCCTCAACCACTTCGCCGCGGGCCAGGGCGGCATGGCCGGCTGGCAGTGGATGTTCCTGCTGCAGGGCATCCCCACGGTGATCCTCGGCGCCCTGGCGTACTTCCTGCTCAATGACAACTTCGCCCACGCCAAGTGGCTGAGCCCGCAGGAACGCGCGCTGCTGGAAGCCGACCAGGCCGAAGACGCCGCGAGCAAGCCACGCACCAGCGGCGACTCCCTGGCGGCGGTGTTCAAGAACCCGGCCATCTGGGCGTTCGGCCTGATCTACTTCTGCATCCAGAGTGGCGTGTACGCCATCAACTTCTGGCTGCCGTCGATCATCAAGAACCTCGGCTTCAGTGACAACCTGGTGATCGGCTGGCTCAGCGCCATTCCCTATCTGCTGGCGGCGCTGTTCATGCTGATGGTCGGTCGCTCGGCCGACCTGCGCCAGGAACGCCGCTGGCATTTGGTGGTACCGATGCTGATGGGCGCCATCGGCCTGCTGATCGCGGTCAACTTCGCCGCCAACCCGACCCTCGCCATCCTCGGCCTGACCCTCGCCACCATGGGCGCCCTCACCGGCCTGCCGATGTTCTGGCCGGTGCCGACCGCGCTACTCAGCGCCGGCGCCGCCGCGGGGGGCCTGGCGCTGATCAACTCCATGGGCCAGATGGCCGGCTTCCTCAGCCCCTACATCGTCGGCTGGGTCAAGGACAGCACCGGCTCCACCGATGCCGCGCTGTACCTGCTGGCCGGTGTCATCGTCGCGGGTAGCCTGCTGGCGCTGCGCATGACCCGCACGCTGAAACGCTGAGCCATACCTCCGAGCCTGCCTCCGAGCCCGCCCTCTGGCGGGCCCGGCTTCCCGGGACAAACCGCGGGTTTGTCACCGCCTCGCTACAAAAAGCAACAGCCCACCCGAGCACACCCGTGGTATATCGGACAGACATCCGGCCGCGGCAGTTTTCCATTGGCTGGATCGATTGATGACTCCCTCGCAGACCTTACCGAAGGAAGACCCACACGATCATGACCGCGCCCATCTCCCTCGCCCGCCTCAGCGATATCCAAGCCCTCGAACAACAGCAGCCCCTGGCCCGGCGCAATCTTCCCGCCAGCACCTATGAACTGTT
Source organism: Pseudomonas sp. GW821-FHT02B10 (assembly GCF_059421865.1). NCBI lineage: Bacteria > Pseudomonadati > Pseudomonadota > Gammaproteobacteria > Pseudomonadales > Pseudomonadaceae > Pseudomonas > Pseudomonas sp. GW821-FHT02B10. Next base: position 61,012 of record NZ_JBWKVU010000014.1, read on the forward strand.
GCAACGCTCGGCCAGCCGTTTCGGCGAGCGCACCGCCCTGACCTTCCTGCCCCAGGGCAGCATCCAGGACCAGCCCTGGAACATCGGCTACGCCGAGTTGTTCGCCCAGGTCACCCGTACCGCCAACGCCCTGCACCGGCTGGGCATCCGCCCGGGCAAGGCGGTGTCGTTCCTGTTGCCCAACCTGCCGCAGACCCATTACGTGATCTGGGGCGGCGAGGCCGCCGGGATTGTCAACGCCATCAACCCGCTGCTGGAGCCTGCGCACATCGCCGAACTGGTCCGCGCCTCGCGCACCACGGTGCTGGTGACCCTGGCGCCCTTCCCCGGCACCGACCTCTGGCAAAAGGTCGCCAACCTGCGCGAACGCCTGCCGGAGCTGGAGGCCATAGTCACCATCGACCTGGCCAACCTGCTGCCCGAGCCGCAACGCAGCGCGATCAAGAGTCAGCGCCCGGCGATGCCGGAAGGCGTGCTGGACTTCGACAGCCTGCTGGCCGCCTGCCCCGCCGACCACCTGGAAAGCGGCCGGGTGATCCAGCCGGACGACATTGCCTCGTACTTCCACACCGGCGGCACCACCGGCACGCCGAAACTGGCGCCCCACAGCCACCTCAATGAAGTGGCGATGGCCGAGATCATCGGTCTGCACGGCGACTACGACCAGCGGGACGTGCTGCTCTGCGGGCTGCCGCTGTTCCATGTCAACGGGGTGATGGTCACCGGCCTGTCCGCCTTCCACCGCGGCGCCCAGGTGCTGCTGGCCGGCCCCCAGGGCTACCGCAACCCGACCCTGATCAAGGATTTCTGGCAGTTGGTGGAGCGTTATCGGGTCAGCTGTTTCAGCGGCGTACCGACCATCTATGCGGCCTTGCTGCAAGTGCCCAATGACGGCATCGATGTCTCCAGCCTGCGTTTTGCCGTGTGTGGCGCCGCGCCCATGCCGGTGGAACTGATCCGTCAGTTCGAAGCGCGTTCGGGGCTGAAGATCATCGAAGGCTACGGCCTCACCGAAGGCACCTGTGCCACCAGTTGCAACCCCCAGGACGGCGAGCGCCGCCCCGGTTCCATCGGCCTGCGCCTGCCGTACTGCGAGGTCAAGATCGCCGTGCTCGACAGCGACGGCCATTACCTGCGCGACGCCGCCACCGACGAACCCGGCAACATCTGCCTGCGCGGGCCGACGGTGTTCAAGGGTTATCTGCAGGCCGACAAGAACCAGGGCCTGTGGCTCGACGGCGGCTGGTTCAACACCGGTGACCTGGGGCGCATCGACCGGGATGGCTACATCTGGCTGACCGGGCGCAGCAAGGACCTGATCATCCGCGGCGGCCACAATATCGACCCGCAGATGATCGAAGAAGCCCTGCATCGCCATCCGGCCGTGGCCATGGCCGCGGCGGTGGGCAAGCCGGATATCAAGGCCGGCGAGCTGCCGGTGGTGTACGTCCAGCTCAAGGCCGGCACCAGCGCCGACCCGGCCGAATTGCTGGAGCACGCCGCGCGGCATATCCATGAACGGGCCGCGCTGCCCAAGGACGTCTGGCTGCTCGAGCAGATCCCCTTGACGGCCGTGGGCAAGACCTTCAAGCCGGCCCTGCGCCTGGACGCCATTCGCCGGGTGTTCGAAGACGAGGTGCGCCAGGTTGCCGAGGGCATCCGCGTCGAAGCCGTCAGCGACGATCGCCACGGGCAACGGGTGGACATCCATGTGCCCGGCCTGGACGCCACCCGCCGCGCGGCCCTGGAGCAGCGCCTGAGCGGTTATGCGGTGCGCTACCAGTTGCATTCGGCCTGAATTGCCGGCGGCCCCGGCCATCGGGGTCGCCGCGCTTCAAGGCATTCACCTGTAGCCGCTGCCGCAGGCTGCGTACGACCGCGCAGCGGGCGCCGCTCTCGAGATCGCAGGAGGTCCTGCGGACCTTGCGCAGCCTTCGGCAGCGGCTACATCGTCAGGTGTCGGGCGCCAGCGTGCAGTACACCGCGATACCCGTAGCCGCTGCCGCAGGCTGCGCACGACCGCGCAGCGGGCGCCGCCCTTAAGGCCGCAGCTACAGTCTCAAGCCGGCGCTCCGCCGTCGGCCTTGTAACGGTAATCGGCGTCCAGCTGCCCGCCCGCCGGTGCATCCAGCTCCAGCACCAGGCCACCCGGTATCCGCACGAAAATCTGCCAGGTGCCGTCCTGCGGTACTTGCGCCACCTGATGTGGCAGGCCGCTGGCCTGGGCCCGCTGCAATAGCTGCGCGGCATCCTCCTCGGTCCTGAAAGCGATATGGCTGAGCGCGGTCTCGGCGAAGGTCGGTTGTTCGATCACATGCACCAGCGCCTGCCCGTCCTGGTACAGCCAGCGTCCGGGAAAGGGAAACGGCGGGCGCCGTCCAGCCTGCAGCCCAAGCAGGGCCTGGAATGCCTGCTGCAAGGCATCGCCCTCGGCGGTGTTGAAGGCCAGATGGTCGAAGTGCCAGGTCATGACACACCTCCGCCACCGATGACGGCGGTGCGATCCGGCAAGAACGTACTGAGCGTTTTCATGGGGTCACCCTGGTGCGATGGAAGTGACTGCATATTCTCAGCTTGATAATCGAGGAAAAATCCCGGTAAAACGCAAGGATCTTTAAAGGATTTTTAGCAATGAGCTCGATTCTCGACCTTGAAGTCTTCGTCCGCACCGCCGATTCCGGCAGCATTTCCGCCGCCGCCCGCAGCCTGGAGTTGACCCCCGCCGCCGCCAGCATCGCCCTCAAGCGCCTGGAAACCCGCCTGGGCATGCGCTTGCTGGCGCGTTCGACCCGCAGCATGCGCCTTACCGAAGAAGGCCGGCGCTACCTGGACAGCGTGCGCGTGGCGCTGGCGGCCCTGGCGGAGGGCGAACAGGCGTTGAAGCAACAGAGCCAGGGCCTCAGCGGCGTGCTGCAACTGGCGGCGCCGTCGGACTTCGGGCGCAACCTGCTGCTGCCCTGGCTGGACGACTTCAAGCGCGAACACCCGCATATCCGCCTGCAACTGTTGCTCAACGACCGGCACAGCGACCTGTTCCGCGAGACCGTCGACGTCGCCCTGCGCTTCGGCGTGCCCAGCGATTCCAGCCTGGTGGCCCTGCCGATCCTGCCGCGGCATCACCGGCTGGCCTGCGCCAGCCCCGACTACCTGGCGCGCCACGGCACCCCGCAGACGCCCGCCGAACTGGGCGAGCACAGTGCCCTGATCTATCTGCGCAACGGTCGCCCCTACAACAGCTGGCATTTCAGCCGCGACGGCGAGGTGCAGGAGGTCCAGGTGCGCGGCGACTACCTCAGCGACGACGGTGAAGTGGCGCGGCGCTGGGCCCTGGCCGGCCATGGCATCGCCTACAAGGCCTGGCTGGATGTGGCCAGCGATATCCGCGCCGGGCGCCTGGTACCCCTGCTCAGCGACTGGCAAGGCGAAAGCGTGCCGCTCAACCTGCTGTGCCCGCACCGTTTGCAGGTCTCGGAACGGGTGAAGGTACTGCAACGCTTTTTGCAGGCCCGCTGCCAGTTGCTGGCGGGATAATTCAGATTGCCCCCTACGCCCGTTCTGGTATTTGATGGGCGTCCCATGACCGGTCGCTGGCCGTTGTCGCGCCGGCCTTACCTCACGCACAAGGATTTCGTACATGAGCTATCGCATCCTCGGCCATTCCGGGCTGCACGTGTCCCCCCTGACCCTCGGCACCATGATGTTCGGCGAACAGACCAGCACCGAGGACTCCCTGCGCATCATCGACAAGGCCTGGGACCAGGGCATCAATTTCATCGACACCGCCGACGTCTACACCAGCGGCCGCTCCGAAGAGATCGTCGGCGAAGCCATCGCCAGCCAGCGTGACCAATGGGTGCTGGCGACCAAGGTCGGCTTCGGCCCCGTCGATGGCGTGCCCAACCGCAGCGGCCTGAGCCGCAAGCACATGTTCAATGGCATCGACGCCAGCCTGACCCGCCTGGGCACCGATTACATCGACATCTACTACCTGCACCGCGAAGACCACAACACGCCGCTGGAAGTCACGGTGTCGGCCATCGGCGACCTGCTGCGCCAGGGCAAGATCCGCTACTGGGGCCTGTCCAACTACCGCGGCTGGCGCATCGCCGAGGTGATCCGCGTCGCCGACCGGCTCGGCGTCGACCGGCCGGTGATCAGCCAACCGCTGTACAACATCGTCAACCGCCAGGCCGAGACCGAACAGATCACCGCGGCCCAGGCCTACGGGCTGGGCGTGGTGCCCTACAGCCCGCTGGCCCGTGGCGTGCTCAGCGGCAAGTACGCGCCGGATGTCGCCCCCGACAGCAACAGCCGCGCCGGGCGCCAGGACAAACGCATCCTGGAAACCGAATGGCGCGTCGAGTCGCTGCGCATTGCCCAGCAGATCCAGCAGTACACCCAGGGCCGTGGGGTCGGCATCGTCGAGTTCGCCATCGCCTGGGTGCTGAACAATGCCGCGGTCAGCTCGGCGATCGTCGGCCCGCGCACCGAGGAACAGTGGGACGCCTACACCAAGGCGCTGGACGTGAAGATCAGCGCCGAGGATGAAGCCTTCATCGATTCGCTGGTCACTCCGGGGCATGCCTCGACCCCGGGCTTCAACGACGTCAGCCACTTCGTCTCCGGACGCACGCCGCGCTGACCTCCCCCACAGCGGTGGCCCCTTCCGCGGGCCACCTGCTGCCGCGCTACCCGTCAGTGGCGGCAAACGGGATATTTTCCCGTAACTTGCGATAAATCCGAGTAAACGTCTCGCGCCAAACCCTCTATATTCCCCGCAGTTTTCCCACCATCCCATTTGCCTGGTTCAGGTCACACGAGGACAGCTTGTCTAAAGGTATTGCTCTATCGGTCTTGGCGTCGGTGCTGTTTGCCGTCATGTATTTCTACACCTCCTTGCTGGCCCCGCTGACCGGGGTGGAGATTTTCGGCTGGCGCATGCTGCTTACCGCCCCATGCATGACGGTATTCATGCTGGTGAGCGGCGAATGGCGGCATGTCGGCGCCATCCTCAAGAGACTGCTGGGCCAACCGCTTCTGCTGCTGGCGCTGCCGCTGTCTGCGGCGCTGCTCGGGGTGCAGCTGTGGCTGTTCATGTGGGCGCCGTTGAATGGCTACAGCCTGGATGTGTCGCTGGGGTATTTTTTGCTGCCGCTGACCATGGTCCTGACCGGGCGCATCGTCTATGGCGAACAGCTGTCGCGGCTGCAGAAGATCGCCGCCGGCCTGGCGACCCTGGGGGTGCTCAACGAGTTGTATCAGGTGGGCAGTTTTTCCTGGGCGACGCTCGTGGTGGCCATCGGTTATCCCGTCTATTTCGTGCTGCGCAAACGCCTGGCCGCCGACAACCTGGGCGGCCTGTGGCTCGATATGGCCCTGCTGTTGCCGATCGCGCTGTGGTTCGTGCAAGGCGGCGAGCAGGGTTTTGCCGTGGTCGATCAACACCCCTGGCTCTACCTGCTGATTCCGTTGCTGGGGTTGATCAGTGCTTCGGCGCTGGTGGCCTATATTATCGCCAGCCGTCTGCTGCCCTTCAGCCTGTTCGGCTTGTTGAGCTATGTCGAACCGGTGTTGCTGCTGGCCGTGGCCCTGCTGCTGGGGGAAAGCATCAAGGCCGGGGAATGGCTGACCTACCTGCCGATCTGGCTGGCGGTGCTGGTGCTGGTGTACGAGGGGTTCAAGCACTTGATGCGTCAGCGCAGAAGCTGACGCTAGACCTGTAGCCGCTGCCGCAGGCTGCGATCGGTCTGGGCGGCACTCCGTGCGAAGCGGCCGCGACAGAAGACGCGGCTCCCCACAGATCGCATCAAGGCCGATGGCGAGTCCTGCGGCCTCGTTCGCAGCCTGCGGCAGCGGCTACCGGTCCGCGTTGGGGGTCAGGGTTTGATCTGCTTCAGTTCGTTGAGCAGGGCCAGCAAGGCCTGCATCTTCTCCTCGCCGAACTGCTGCTGGATGCGCTGGTAGTTGATTTCCATGTCGCCGCTCATGGACTCGAAACAGGCCTCGCCCTTTTCCGTCAGGGTGATGAACAGCCGGCGCTGGTCCTCGGGGGATTTGCGTCGGCTGACGTATTCGTCGCGCTCCAGGCGGGTCAGCACGCCGGTCATGCTCGGCGGCAGGATGCAGGCCATTTTCGCCAGTTGATGACTTTCCAGTTCGCCGTTCTGGCGCAGGATGCGGATCACCCGCCACTGCTGCTCGGTCAGGTCGTGCTGGTTGAGGGATGGGCGAAAAAACGCCATGGCCGCTTCGCGGGCCTGGAGCAGGGTCAATGTCAGGGAAGGTCTTGGGTTGGTCATGTGCGGGTCGTTCACAGGGCTGGATGGCGACGCGGAGCGTCACAAAGGCCGAACATTAACACATTCACAATCGCCAACCGACAGGCAAGAAAAAGCCCGGTCGAGAATGCCCCGACCGGGCTCGATTGTCAGGCAGGCCGCGACTTAGTCGGTGGAGAGCACGCCACGACGGACCTGGTCGCGCTCGATCGATTCGAACAGCGCCTTGAAATTGCCTTCGCCGAAACCATCGTCGCCTTTACGCTGGATGAATTCGAAGAACACCGGGCCCATCAGGGTTTCCGAGAAGATCTGCAGCAGCAGGCGCTTGTCGCCCTCTTCCGAGGAGCCGTCCAGCAGGATGCCCCGCGACTGCAGCTCGTTCACCGGCTCACCGTGGTTCGGCAGGCGGCCTTCGAGCATTTCGTAGTAGGTATCCGGTGGCGCGGTCATGAAGCGCATGCCGATCTTCTTCAACTGATCCCAGGTCTTGATCAGGTCGTCGGTGAGGAAGGCCACGTGCTGGATGCCCTCGCCGTTGAACTGCATCAGGAACTCTTCGATCTGCCCGGCGCCCTTGGACGACTCTTCGTTCAGCGGGATGCGGATCATGCCATCGGGCGCGGTCATGGCCTTGGAAGTCAGGCCGGTGTATTCGCCCTTGATGTCGAAGTAACGGATCTCGCGGAAGTTGAACAGCTTCTCGTAGAAGCCGGCCCAGTAAGCCATGCGCCCGCGGTACACGTTGTGGGTCAGGTGGTCGATGATCTTCAGGCCGGCGCCTTTTGGATGACGGTCGACGCCTTCCAGGAACACGAAGTCGATGTCATAGATCGAGCTGCCTTCGCCGAAGCGGTCGATCAGGTACAGCGGCGCGCCGCCGATGCCTTTGATCGCCGGCAGGTTCAGCTCCATCGGGCCGGTTTCGATGTGGATCGGCTGGGCGCCGAGTTCCAGGGCACGCTTGTAGGCCTTTTGCGAATCCTTGACGCGGAACGCCATGCCGCACACCGACGGACCGTGCTCGGCGGCGAAGTACGAAGCGACGCTGTGGGGCTCGTTGTTGAGGATCAGGTTGATCGCACCCTGGCGATACAGGTGCACGTCTTTGGACCTATGGGTCGCGACTTTGCTGAAACCCATGATCTCGAAGATTGGCTCGAGGGTATTGGGGGTCGGCGATGCGAATTCGATGAATTCAAAGCCCATCAGGCCCATCGGGTTTTCGAAGATATCTGCCATGGTTTGGCGCCTCATCATTGCTTTTGGAATTAACGGATCGTCAGTGGCTGGCAATGCTGAGGAAGGCAGGTGGCGCGCAGGAGATGCCCCGCACGCTGCGCGCGAGGAAGTCACCGTAAATCAGTTGAAACCCGAGAATCTTCATGTCGACCCTTGTCTTACCGGCTGGGGGGCGAGGCTTCTGCTGCCAGAAGACTTTATTATTGTATGCGTAACCAGATTCTACACAGCGTAAAACTGTTTGTCCGCACTCTCTATAAAATCCGCTTTTTTTCCAGGCCCGCAAGGGGTTTGTTGCACTGGTAAATGCCCCACAGGATCAGCCCGCCGCCCAGGCACATGGCCAGGCTCAGGCGTTCGTCCAGCAGCAGCGCGCCAAGGATCACCGCGGTCAGCGGATTGAGCGCGATAAACACCCCCGAGCGGGTCGCGCCGATCTTGCGCAGGCCGTCGTAATACCAGATATAAGCCAGGGCCGAACCCAGCACGCCGAGGTACAACAAGCTCAGACCCTGCTCCAGGGTCAGGCTCGCCAGCGCCTCGAGGCGCACCTGGCCGCGCAGGGCCGCGGTGCTCCAGAGCATCGCCGTGCCCAGCAGGATCGAATAGGTCACGGTCTGCAAGGGGCCCAGGGTCTGGTTCAGGGTGCGCGAAAACAACGAATAGACGCCCCAGCCCAGCACGCAGCCGAAAATCAGCAGGTCCCCGCGCCAACTGCCCGGCCCGCTGGACAAGGCCCCAGGATCGCGACTGAGGATCACCACCCCCGCTCCCACCAGGCACAAGGCAATGCCGAACAGTTTGGCGCCACTCAAGCGCTCCTTGAACAGCGCCCAGGATGCCAGGGCGATCACCGCCGGATTGAGGGCGACAATCAACGAGGCACGCGAAGCATTGATCGACTGCAGGCCCTCGAAGAAACACAGGTTGTAGAAAAAGATCCCGAAAAACCCCAGCAGCGCCAGCTGGGCGAACTGCGCCAGGCTCGGGCGCACCAGGGCAATCCGGGCGATCGCCATGAACAGCAGCAAGGCCAGGCTGGCCAGGAGAAAGCGCAGGCTGGCGGCCAGCAAAGGCTCCAGGGTGCCGGCCAACAGGCGCCCGGCGACAAAGGTGCCGCCCCAGATCATGGTGACCGCCGCCAGTTTGCAATACACCGGCCAATCGGAAGGCCCGGCACAGGTTTGATCGACAGTTTTCATAAGGCCCCGAGGCGCGGATAAAGGAAGGTTCGGGTATTCTTCGACTAATGCCCGATCATCGTAAAATGAGCTTTTACTCATGACCCTGAGCCAACTGCAGATCTTCTCCCTGGTGGCCGAGCTGCGCGGTTTCACCAGCGCCGCCAGCCGGCTGGGCATCAGCCAGTCCGCGGTGTCCCACGCGCTCAAGTCCCTGGAGCAGGAGTTGGGGGTCGAGCTGATCCGCCGGCATCAGTCGCTGGTGGAACTCACCGATATCGGCCAGCAATTGTTGCTGCGGGCCCGCGCCATCCTCGGCCTGGCCGCCACCATGGAACAGGAAGCCGCCGACGCCCGCGGCATGAAACGCGGCACCTTGCGCATCGGCTCGTTCGGCCCGACTTCGTCGATGAAACTGCTGCCGGCGATCCTCCAGCGTTACCGCGCGGCTCATCCCGGTATCGAGGTGCACATCGACGAGGGGCCCGACCGCCAGGTACTGCAATGGCTGGAGGAACGGCGCATCGATGTCGGTTTCGTGGTACTGCCCCAGGAACGCTTCGACTGCTTCGCCCTGGTGGAAGACCAGATGGTGGCGCTGATCCCCAGCCAGCATGGGCTGGCCAGCAAGGATTCGGTGAGTCTCGCCGAGCTGTGCGACGACCCGTTCATCCTCACCGAGGCCGGTTCCGCCGAGCTGGTTTCCCGGCTGTTCCTCGCGGCCAGGCTCAGCCCCAACATCCGCTATCGCAGCTCGCAACTGCTCAGCACCCTGGAGACCGTGGCCCGCGGCGAGGCCCTGACCCTGGTCGCACAATTGTCGCTGCCCGAGGCCAGCGACCCGCGCTACCAGATCAAGCCGCTGTCACCTCCCGCCCGGCGCCAGGTAGGGCTGGCGGTGCTGGACCGGCGGCAAGCGTCACCAGCGACCCTGGCCTTTATCGAGCAGGCACGGAGTCTGTATCGCGGTGACTGAGCGCAACCCGGAGGCGCCGTCTATCATGCCCATGGACCGGATGCCGCCGGACCTGCCGCCATACCGCCCAGCGGCTTTTAAGCGTTCTCTGGCCCCCACTTCGCCACAGGTTTTTCCTCCATGCCATTGACCGCCAAAGGCCCGTTGAAACGCTCCACCCGCAACCTGCGAACCCTGCTGATCGGCTTGCTGCCGGTGGTACTGGGCGTGGCGATCCTTTATATGCAGGCCGAGCGCGCGCTGACTCACAGCAGCCAGCAGACTGCCGAGGAAGCGATCCGCCAGTTCGACCTGATGCTCGATAACGCCGACCTCGCCGCCCGGGCACTGATGGCGCAAGTCGGCCAGCCCTGCGACGACTTCCGGCAACTGGCCCTGCGCGAACAGGTGACCCGCCGCCCGTTCGTGCGCTCGACCAATCTGGTGTGGCGCAATGACAATTACTGCAGCTCGCTGCTCGGCCAATCCTCGTTCCTACTGGACCCGGCGGACTATGTCGACGGCAAGTTGTGGTTGATGGACGGCAACCAGGTCACGCCCAACACCGCGCTGCTGGTCTATCGCCTGCAAGAGGGTGAACGCGCGGTCCTGGCCACCATCGACGGCTATCACCTGAGCAACGCCTTGCGCCTGATCAGCCGCTTTGCCGAACTGCAACTGCAAGTCGGCCCCTACTGGCTGGCCGACGATGGCCAGGTCCATGAATCCATCGCTCCGCCGCCCCCGGTCACCCCTTATCAGATGGCCTCTTCGCGCTACCCCTACAGCGTCAACGCGGGGTTCCCCGAAGGCGATATCTGGCTCTACATGAAGTCCCAGTACCCTGCCCTGTTCAGCCTGCTGATCTTCTTCGGGGTGCTGGCGGCGGCCCTTGGCCACTGGCTGCAAAAACGCTCGTCGTCGCCCAGCCATGAACTGCAGCGCGCCCTGGAAGCGGCGGAGTTCGTCCCGTACTTCCAGCCCGTGGTGCGCGGCGACACGAAACAGTGGGCCGGCATCGAAGTGCTGATGCGCTGGAAACATCCCCGGGAAGGCCTGGTGCGTCCGGACCTGTTCATTCCCTTCGCCGAGCACTCCGGCCTGATCGTGCCCATGACCCGTTCGCTGATGCAGCAGACCGCCCTGCTGCTGGCGCCCCACGCCCCGGCCTTCATCGACGACTTTCATATCGGCATCAATATCACCGCCAGCCATTGCCAGGACCTGGAGTTGCTGGAGGACTGCCGGCAGTTTCTCGGCATGTTCCCGCCGGGCAAGGTGAGGCTGGTCCTGGAACTGACCGAACGCGAACTGATAGAACCGACCGCGATCACCCACAGCCTGTTCGAGGAACTGCACAAGTTGGGGGTAATGATCGCCATCGACGACTTCGGTACCGGCCATTCAAGCCTGGGTTACTTGCGCAAGTTCAATGTCGATTACCTGAAGATCGACCAGAGCTTCGTGGCCATGATTGGAGTCGATGCCCTGTCCCGGCACATACTCGATAGCATCATCGAACTCTCGGGCAAACTCGAACTGGGGATAGTCGCCGAGGGCGTGGAAACAGTGGAACAACAGGACTATCTGGCCGCCCATGGCGTCGACTTCCTGCAGGGCTACTTATTCGGCAGGCCAATGCCCGGGGAAGAATTCCTACAAGCACTGGCGCGCCACTAAATAGCCATTTCTCATGAAGATTTATTGAACTCGGTAATTGTTTCGCGCACCAATTTGAATCAGAAGATGACAAATTGCGTGCATCAACAACGACGTGATTTACTTGCGCCAGATTAACTACTACAATTTTTCAAGCCTGTACAAGATTCACAGGTGGGCCATTATAATCGAGTCGTTCTAAGGCTCTTGGCTTATAGCTTTGTTTGCGGTTGGTATCAGCCAAATACACTATTGGAGTAAAGATATTGTCCAGACTCGCTGAATTTCGTGCAGCAGAAAAGGCCCTTCAAGAACAGCTCGCCCAGCTGGAATCCCTGAAGAACGACGCCGGACTCAAGAAAGAAATCGAGTTCGAAGAAAAGCTCCAGGGCCTGATGAAGACCTACGGCAAAAGCCTGCGCGACATTATCGCCATTCTCGATCCTAATCCGGGCAAATCCGCTCTGCCGCTCTCGGGCGCGCCGAAAACCCGTCGTGCACGCGTGGTCAAGGTTTACCAGAACCCGCACACCGGCGAGTTGATCGAAACCAAGGGCGGCAATCACCGTGGCCTTAAAGCCTGGAAAGAACAGTACGGCGCCGCCACTGTAGATTCCTGGCTGCGCGGTTAAGCAACCGATGTATATAAAAGACCCTGCCAATGCAGGGTCTTTACCTTTAAGCCAAGGCTCTTTGTTTCGAAATCGAATAAGTTGCAACCCCTAGATTGCCTGAGCGGCCATAAACACCCAGCCTGAACTGCAGCGACGCACCCAATCCCGCGCTCGACCCTACAACTTTGTACTTAGTTCAAATGCACGAGTCGTGCTGGCCGACGTAGCACAATCGCACCCCGCTAAAGTTTCAGGCTACTTCTCACCCCGCGGATTTCCTCCTGACTTTCGGCATAAACCGCAGCCTGTCCGGCATAAGACAATACATAGGCCTTATCGCCATCGACAGCCGCCACCAGTGTTTGCGACAACACATGACGGCCGTTTTCGGTAATGGTGCAAGTGGTTTCCAGCGCCACCAGACGACTCAATGTCGTGTCATGAATACGCGTGCATACACTTTGATAACCGCTGCGCCCGAAGTCCTTCTGCACCGACTTGCGCATTTCCAGCAAGACCGCCTGCAGATTGACCTGATGTCCGCTTTCAACTTGAGTCATGGTCAACTCCATGACCATCAGCGGCGTGCCGCCGGCATCGTTCTTCACCGCGCGCTGACGGAATACCTTGGCCTGTTGTTCTTGCGCCTGTGGCAACTCTTCGATCTGCCAGCCGCTGGGCCAGGTGATCACCGGGTCCGCCGCCTCGGCCAGGGCCGGAACCAGAAGCCAGGGTGCAAGCAGACACAGGGTTTTGAACGATAAGCGCATGGTCATGAACACGTAAGGGACGAGCCTTGAAGTCTGAGGCTGGCACGAGTATCGAGCAACAGATTCGTAGCTTTGTGTTTGGTGCGCCCTGCCGCTCTTGCGTATTATTGGCCGACCGCAAGGACGCCCGAAGCCCTGCAAGCCAAGGGGCTCATTAGCATGAGTATTCTTGCCCACTTCTTTTCCGGAGGGCCCATGAGCCTGCACGAACTCAATACTTTCCCCGGCGTAACCGCCCAGCCTGACACCGCCACCGCCAACTTCGTGTTCAACCACACCATGCTGCGGGTCAAGGACATCACCAGGTCCCTGGACTTCTACACCCGGGTCCTGGGTTTCTCGCTGGTGGAAAAACGCGACTTCCCCGAAGCCGAATTCAGCCTGTACTTCCTCGCCCTGGTGGACAAGGCGCAGATCCCGGCCGACGCCGCGGCCCGTACCGAGTGGATGAAGTCGATCCCCGGCATCCTCGAGCTGACCCACAACCACGGCACCGAGAACGATGCGGACTTCGCCTATCACAACGGCAACACCGACCCGCGCGGCTTTGGCCATATCTGCATTTCGGTGCCGGATATCGTCGCCGCCTGCGAGCGCTTCGAAGCCCTGGGCTGCGATTTCCAGAAGCGCCTGAACGACGGCCGCATGAAGAGCCTGGCCTTTATCAAGGACCCGGACGGCTACTGGGTTGAAATCATCCAGCCGGCACCGCTGTAACTTGCGCTTCCTGCGGGAGCGGGACGCGCCCACGGTAGGCAGCGACTTGGCTGATCCAGCGCGTCATCCTTGATCGCGAGCAAGCTTCGCTCCTACAGAAGCCACCAACAAAAAACCCCATGAGCCAAGGCTCATGGGGTTTTGTTTTTTCCGCGGTCGGCTCAGGCCGGCGCGGAGGTGCGGATCAGGTGGTCGAAGGCGCTCAGCGAGGCCTTGGCGCCCTCGCCTACCGCGATCACGATCTGCTTGTACGGCACGGTGGTCACGTCACCGGCGGCAAACACGCCGGGCAGCGAAGTCTCGCCACGGGCATCGACAATGATCTCGCCACGAGGCGACAGCTCGACGGTGCCCTTGAGCCAGTCGGTGTTCGGTAGCAGGCCGATCTGCACGAAGATGCCTTCCAGGTCGACGGTGTTGAACTCGCCCGAATCGCGGTCCTTGTACACCAGGCCGGTGACCTTCTGGCCGTCACCCTTGACTTCGCTGGTCAGCGCACTGGTGATCACGTTGACGTTCGCCAGGCTGTACAGCTTGCGTTGCAGCACGGCATCGGCGCGCAACTTGCTGTCGAACTCCAGCAGGGTCACGTGGCTGACGATACCCGCCAGGTCGATGGCCGCTTCGACGCCGGAGTTACCGCCACCGATCACCGCCACGCGCTTGCCCTTGAACAGCGGACCGTCGCAGTGCGGGCAGAAGCACACGCCCTTGGCCTTGTATTCCTGCTCGCCGGGCACACCCATCTCGCGCCAGCGGGCACCGGTGGCCAGGATCAGCGACTTGGCCTTGAGGCTCGCGCCGCTTTCGAAACGCACTTCGTGCAGGCCGCCGACTTCCTTGGCCGGCACCAGCGCACTGGCACGCTGCAGGTTCATGATGTCGACGTCGTACTGGCGAACGTGCTCTTCCAGGGCGCTGGCCAGTTTCGGCCCTTCGGTTTCCTGGACCGAGACAAAGTTCTCGATGGCCATGGTGTCCAGCACCTGGCCGCCGAAACGCTCGGCCGCGACACCGGTACGGATGCCTTTGCGGGCCGCGTAGATCGCCGCCGACGCACCAGCCGGGCCACCGCCGACCACCAGGACGTCGAAGGCGTCCTTGGCACTGATTTTTTCCGCCTGTTTCTCGATGGCCCCGGTGTCGAGCTTGCCGAGGATCTCTTCCAGGCCCATGCGGCCCTGGCCGAAGTTCACGCCATTGAGGTAGACACTGGGGACCGCCATGATCTTGCGATCGTTGACTTCGTCCTGGAACAGCGCGCCGTCGATGGCGACGTGGCGGATGTTCGGGTTCAGCACCGCCATCAGGTTCAGCGCCTGGACCACGTCCGGGCAGTTCTGGCAGGACAGCGAAAAGTAAGTCTCGAAGTTGAACTCGCCTTGGAGGGCGCGGATCTGTTCGATCACTTCGACACTGGCTTTCGAGGGGTGGCCGCCGACTTGCAGCAAGGCCAGCACCAGGGAAGTGAATTCGTGGCCCATGGGGATGCCGGCGAAACGCAGGCTGATGTCGCTTCCCGGGCGATTGATCGAGAACGATGGTTTACGCCCATCGTTACCGTTATCGAGCAAGGTAATCTGGCTGGAAAGACTGGCAACGTCTTTCAGCAATTCGAGCATTTCCTGGGATTTCGCACCGTCGTCGAGAGAGGCAACGATCTCGATCGGCTGGGTGACCCGTTCCAGGTATGACTTCAACTGGGCTTTAAGATTGGCGTCCAACATACGGGCGATTTCCTTTTATTCAGATCGAAAAAAAACGCCCGAGCGAATCTCGCCCGGGCGTTCTTGGGGGCGGTGCAGCTGACTTAGGTGCGGCGGTCCGCCCTGCTGTAGCGAGTCACTGGCTTAGATCTTGCCGACCAGGTCCAGGGAAGGAGCCAGGGTGGCCTCGCCTTCTTTCCACTTGGCTGGGCAGACTTCGCCTGGGTGGGCAGCGACGTATTGAGCGGCCTTGATCTTGCGCAGCAGCTCGGAAGCGTCACGACCAACACCGCCGTCGTTGATTTCAACGATCTTGATCTGGCCTTCAGGGTTGATCACGAAGGTGCCACGGTCAGCCAGACCGGCTTCTTCGATCAGCACGTCGAAGTTGCGGGAGATGGCCAGGGTCGGGTCGCCGATCATGGTGTAGCGGATCTTGCCGATGGCTGGCGAAGTGTTGTGCCAGGCAGCGTGGGCGAAGTGGGTGTCGGTCGAAACGCTGTAGATTTCCACGCCCAGTTTCTGGAATTCGGCGTAGTTGTCTGCCAGGTCTTCCAGCTCGGTTGGGCAAACGAAGGTGAAGTCAGCCGGGTAGAAGAACACGACGGACCATTTGCCTTTCAGGGTGGCGTCCGACACTTCGATGAACTCGCCATTCTTGAAGGCGGTTGCTTTGAACGGTTTGACTTGGCTGTTGATGATAGGCATCGGTGATTCTCCATCAGTGGGTAAAAACTTGGGTTGAAAACTTGATGGGGAGAATCCTAACCAATGCCCCCAGCCAAGGCTCATTGGCAAAGCTGATGCTGCTGATTAGGTTTGGCTATTAGCGCGCAGTATTAATAGAAGAAATGCGTATTTACTCGCCGACCGGCTTCTCCTGGGTCAGGGCCATGCCGAGAAACGGGCTGGCCTCGACGTAACGCATAGCCGACTTGATGTCCTTCCAGCCGACATAGCTCATCAGCGACTTGAGGTCCCAGCCGCTGCGATGGGCCCAGGTGGCAAAACCGCGGCGCAGGGAGTGGCTGGTGTATTGCTCGGCGGCGACCCCGGCGCGCTCCAGCGCCTGGCGCAATAACGGAATCACACTGTTGGCGTGCAGCCCCTCCTCGCCCAGATGGCCCCAGCGGTCGATGCCGCGAAACACCGGCCCACGCACCAGAGCGGCGACGTTGATCCACTCGATATAGGCCTGGACCGGGCACAGCCGGCACAACGCCGGGGTGTGCCAGGTCTTGCCGAGGTTGTCGCGGTCGCTCTTGCTGCGGGGCAGATACAGGCTGATGCCGGCACCCGCCACCGCCTGCACATGCTCGATCCGTAGCCGGCACAACTCGTCGCTGCGAAAGCCGCGCCAGAATCCCAGGAGAATCAGCGCGCTGTCACGCCGCGCCCGCAGCAGCGCCGGCTGATTGTCATCGAGCCGGGCCTGGGTGGCTTCGTGTTCCAGCCAGGCGATTACCTGCTCCAGATGCTGCAACTGCAAAGGCTCGGCCTGTTTCTCCTGCGCCGGGTGCAGCGCACGAATGCCCTTGAACACCTGGCGCACCACCGGGGCCTTGGTCGGGTCGGCGAAACCCTGGCTGTTGTGCCACTGGGCCAGGGCCGAGAGCCGCAGCTTCAGGGTGTTGATCGACAGCTCCCCCGCATACGCCACCAGATAACGCGCCACGCTGTCGCTGGTCGCCGGCAGAAACCCGCCCCAGGTGACCTCGAAATGCTCGATGGCCGCCCGGTAACTGCGTCGGGTGTTGTCGCGGGTCGCGGCGTGCAGATAACGATCCAGATCACTCATGGCTTGCTCGACTCGTCTTGCGTACGGAAATGGCGGGTTGCAGCAGAGCGTTCTGGTCATGACACGGGGTAATACCAGTATATCCCATGTCAATAATTCGAATATTTATCTTTGATTTTATTGTACAATTACACTTTATACATACCACGTAAAAAAGTACGTAATCGTAGGAGATCCCATGGCTCGTGGCGGCGTTAACAAGGCGGTGGTGCAAATCGCCCGCTCGGCAATCCTCGCTCGCGGCGAACACCCCAGCATCGATGCGGTGCGCATCGAAATGGGCAATACCGGCTCGAAAACCACCATTCACCGCTACCTGAAGGAGCTGGAGCAAAGCGAAGCCCGCCGCGCCGCGCCACAGGAAGCCCTGGAAGAAGAACTGACGGAACTGATCCAGCGCATGGCCCAGCGCCTGCGCGAACAGGCTCAGGAGCCCGTGGCGCAGGCCCAGGCGCAAGTGGAGGAAATGAACCAGGAACTGGCGGCGCAGCAGGCCGCGTCCGAGCAGGCACAGGCCCAGTTGCGGCAGCAATTGCAGACCCAGGCTGCAGCCCTGGCCAGCGAAAGCACGCTGCTGCAGGAAACCCGCTCCATCCTGCAGAGCGAACAGACGCGCAATGCCGGACTGAACCAGGCCCTGGCCGACTTCGAATTGCGCCTGAAAGACAAGGACGAGCAGATTCGTTCACTGGAAGAAAAGCACCTGCACGCCCGGGACGCCCTCGAGCATTACCGCAGTGCGGTCAAGGAGCAGCGCGAGCAGGACCAGCGCCGCCATGAAGGCCAGCTGCAGCAAGCGCAACAGGAACTGCGCCAGGCCCAGCAAAGCGCATTGGTGCGCCAGGACGAGATCACCCAACTGCACCGCGACAACGAACGCCTGACCAGCGAGCAACGCGCCACCCAGAAAGAGTTGCGCCAGGCACAGGAGCAGGCACAGAAAACCGACAGCAAGCTTGGCCAGTTGCTGGAGCAATCCACTCGCCTGAACAGCGAACACACCCTCCTCCAGGAACGCCTGCGCGTCGCCTTGCTGGAAAGTCATGAGTTCAAGCAGAACCTGGAGCAGCAGCTGCAGGACAATCGACAACTGGAACTGCGCGCCGCCAAGGCCGAGGCCAGCCTGGAGGCCCTGCAACTGGCTGCCGCCGCGAAGACCGAGGCGCAGCCAGAAACAGAAGAGCAGCGGCCGGAGCCGCCAGAGCAAGCTTAACCGGCGACCGGCGTGCGCATGGTGACGAACTCTTCGGCGGCCGTCGGGTGCACCCCGATGGTTTCGTCGAAGTCACGCTTGGTGGCGCCGGCCTTCAAGGCAATCGCCAGGCCCTGGACGATCTCGCCGGCGTCGGGGCCGACCATATGGCAGCCCAGCACCTTGTCGGTCTCGGCATCCACCACCAGCTTCATCAGCGTGCGCTCCTGGCACTCGGTCAGGGTCAGCTTCATCGGCCGGAAGCGGCTTTCGAAGATCTGCACGTTGTGCCCGGCTTCCCGCGCCTGCTCCTCAGTCAGGCCAACGGTGCCGATATTCGGCAGGCTGAACACCGCGGTCGGGATCATGTTGTAGTCCACCGGACGATACTGTTCCGGCTTGAACAGACGCCGCGCCACAGCCATGCCTTCGGCCAGGGCCACCGGCGTCAACTGCACACGCCCGATCACATCGCCAATCGCCAGGATCGACGGCTCGGCGCTCTGGTACTGCTCATCGACCTCGATGAAGCCACGCTTGTCGAGCTTCACCCCGGTATTTTCCAGCCCCAGGTTGTCGAGCATCGGCCGCCGGCCGGTGGCGTAGAACACGCAATCGGTGGCCAGCTCGCGACCATCCTTGAGCGTGACCTTCAGGCTCCCGTCGGCCTGCTTTTCGATGCGCTCGATATCGGCATTGAACTGCAGGTCGAGCCCACGCTTGGTCAGTTCTTCCTGCAAGTGCTTGCGCACCGCACCGTCGAAGCCACGCAGGAACAGTTCGCCGCGATACAGCAACTTGGTGTCCGCGCCCAGGCCATGGAAGATCCCGGCGAACTCCACCGCGATATAACCGCCGCCCACCACCAGGATGCGTTTGGGCAGTTCCTTGAGGAAAAACGCCTCGTTGGAGCTGATGGCGTGTTCGCGCCCCGGAATGTCCGGGATCTGCGGCCAGCCGCCGGTGGCGATCAGGATGTGCCTGGCTGTGTATCGCTGGCCATTGACCTCCACCTGATGCGGGTCGATCAGCCTGGCGTGGCCTTCGTGCAAGGTCACGCCGCTGTTGAGCAGCAGATTGCGATAGATGCCGTTCAGGCGATTGATCTCGCGATCCTTGTTGGCAATCAGCGTGGCCCAGTCAAAGTCGGCTTCGCCCAGGCTCCAGCCGAAGCCAGCGGACTGCTCGAAGTCTTCGGCGAAGTGGGCGCCGTACACCAGCAGTTTTTTCGGCACGCAGCCGACGTTGACACAGGTACCGCCCAGATAGCGGCTTTCGGCGACCGCGACTTTCGCGCCAAAACCCGCGGCGAACCGCGCCGAACGCACACCGCCGGAACCGGCGCCAATTACATAAAGATCAAAATCGTAGGCCATTTCACTCTCCCAGGCAGGCTGACAGCATAACCGCAGATACGTATCCGGTCAGCGCTAGAGGATTTACATAGGGGCATAAAACGAAAAAGCCACCCGAAGGTGGCTTTTCAGTACAAGGACCAAGCGGGCTATCAGTAAGCCTTGCCAGTCTTGTAGAAGTTCTCGAAGCAGAAGTTGGTCGCGTCGATGTAGCCTTCGGCGCCACCGCAGTCGAAACGCTTGCCCTTGAACTTGTAGGCAATCACGCAGCCGTCCTGGGCCTGCTTCATCAGGGCATCGGTGATCTGGATCTCGCCACCCTTGCCCGGCTCGGTTTCTTCGATCAGCTTGAAGATGTCCGGGGTCATGATGTAGCGACCGATGATCGCCAGGTTCGACGGCGCATCTTCCGGCTTCGGCTTCTCAACCATGTTGCGTACGCGGTACAGGTCGTCGCCGATCAGGTCGCCGGCAATCACCCCGTACTTGCTGGTTTCTTGCGGGTCGACTTCCATGATTGCGACGATAGTGCAGCGGTACTGCTTGTACAGCTTGACCATCTGCTTCAGCACGCCGTCACCTTCGAGGTTGACGCACAGGTCGTCCGCCAGCACCACGGCGAACGGCTCGTCACCGATCAGCGGACGGCCGGTCAGGATCGCGTGACCCAGGCCTTTCATTTCGGTCTGGCGGGTGTAGGAGAACGAGCACTCGTCCAGCAGACGGCGGATACCGACCAGGTATTTTTCCTTGTCGGTGCCCTTGATCTGGTTTTCCAGCTCGTAGCTGATGTCGAAGTGGTCTTCCAGGGCGCGCTTGCCGCGACCGGTGACGATGGAGATTTCGTTCAGACCGGCATCCAGCGCTTCTTCAACGCCGTACTGGATCAGTGGCTTGTTCACCACCGGCAGCATTTCTTTAGGCATGGCTTTAGTCGCTGGCAGGAAGCGAGTACCGTAACCGGCTGCTGGGAACAAGCATTTCTTGATCATATGAGTCCTTAAAAGGGCTGTACGTACGAATTTCGGCGCAGTCTAATCAGGCCGCGTGCGCCTTACAATGGGTCGCAGTGGCTAACCGCTGCCATCTAAGAGAAATATTGCCGCGGATAGTTCCCCACATAGCTCCCCACCTTGTTCTGCACGCTCCGCACATAGTTTCGAACAGGCTTGCAAACATGGCCTTGCAGCATCGTACAGATAGCCCGCGCCGTAAACCGCCATCTGGCTGCAAAGCCTTAATTTTCTGCGTCCCGCCCTTGTCCGCACTCTTACAGGAACTCGTTTACCGCTATCATGGCGCCCTTGAATCCCGCCAACGAGGCAGATAGATGTCGGCAACAAAAAGCGTAAACGGTTACCAGATCAAGCAGTTGAAAGACGGCCAGTGGTGGTTGGTCAGCGCCCAGGGCGAGAACGTCGCGGGACCTTTCGCCAGCGAGGCGATGGCGGTCGAAGTGGCATCGGTGTTCGAGGATTCCGCAGGCCACGCGTCGGCACGTCGCAGTCCCAAGTCCTGAGACGGCCTCTGCACCGAAGAGCCCTGCCCCGCGCAGGGCTTTTTCATGCCGACCTATACCGCAGTGGCGGTTCGCTATAGCATCTCGTCCCAGACGCTCGCCAAGGGTGTCCAGCCCTCCCCCGGGGCTCAAACTTCTCGACGACGACCACACCCATGCACAAACTTCTGGCACTGACTGCGGTACTGGCCCTGAGCGGATGCGCCACCGTTTCCGATACCTACCTGGAAAACGGCGAGCAAGGCCTGAGCATCGATTGCTCCGGCGAAGCCAGCTCCTGGGCCAGCTGCTATGAAAAGGCCGACGCCTCCTGTGCCGGCACCGGCTATCGGATCATTGGTACCGACGGCACGCCGTCGCTCAAGGAAAGCGACAAGACCCTGGGGGCGGACGTTGGCAACTACAAAAGCCGCAGCGTGGTGGTGGTCTGCAAGTAGCAGGCGCACGGCCTACATATGAATCTCGGCAAACTTGATGCCCAGGTTGCGAATGGTTTCGATCAGGTCGTCCAGTCGGTCGAATGACTCGACTTCATCGTTGTCATCCACCAGAAAATAGCTGCGCCCCGCGCTTTTCTTGAAGAATACGATCCATTCCCCGGAATTCGCCGGATTCTGAATCACATGGGTCGCAGAGATATGCCCCTCTGCATGCCTCTCCCGGACTGTTTCGCGCTTCATGCTTTCTCCCAAAAAACGATGCCGCCGAAACCTGGGTTTCGACGGCATCTTTGACAATGGCCGACAGTTTATCGGATGCCCTGGCCAATCAGCACGCCATCTACCGTCTGGCCATACAGATTGACCCCGTCGTTGGCGTGGAACTTGAGCCGGGTCTTCTCGATGGAGCCCTCCACCAGGCGCGGGTCCTGCGGTCGTTCATGGCGGTTGACGAACGCCGCCACGTCCCAAGCCTGCTGGTCGCTCAAGCTGCCGGCCTTGCCCAGGGGCATGTTGTATTTGATAAAGGACGCGGCCGTGTTGATCCGGTGCATGCCCGCGCCCCAGTTATAGGAGTCCTTGCCCCAGAGCGGCGGCATGACATAGTCGGCGCCGACCTTCTGGCCCTGGCCGTTGTCGCCATGGCAAACCGCGCATTGCGCCCGGTATACCTGCTCGCCGCGAGCCAGGTCGTAGCCCTGGGCCGATTGCGGCACCTCGGGGTAACCCCGCCCAGGCAACTCGACAGCGATCGGCGCCTTGCTCGCCAGCCAGTAGGAATACACCGACAAGGCGGTGATCTCGTAGCTGTCGGCGGCCGGCGGCGTGCCGTTCATGCTGAACTGGAAGCAGCCCTGCAAGCGTTCGGCGTAGGTGTTCACCTTGTTGTTCTTCTTACGGTAGGCCGGGTACATCGGATAGGCGCCCCACAGCGGCGCGGAGTTGGCCAGCCGCCCCTGATCCAGGTGGCAGTTGCTGCAATTGAGCCCATTGCCGACGAACTTCGGCGCCAGGCGCTTGGTATCGACGAACAGCGCATAACCGTCACGGACCATCTTGCCGTAGGCATTGTCCGGTAGCTCGCTCTCCGCCGGTGGCTGGAAATACCCGGGATGGGCAGCGTTCACCGCCGGCTCCCGCAACTGTGATTGGTCCTCCATGGCGACCGCGGCGCCATAAGCCTGGGCCGTCAGCAAGGCGAGGGAAAAGCCCAATAGAAGATCACGCTTCATGGCTTGGACTCCTGGTTATCGGCCTTGGCCAACTGACTGCCGACCTTGGCGAAATAATCGGCCACCGCCGTGATTTCCTCGGGGCTCAGGGCTTTGGCGATGTGTCCCATCAGGTCGTTCGGATCGTTGCGGCGCGTGCCGTCGCGCCAGGCATTCAATTGCCCGGCGAGGTACGCCGCGGGTTGCCCGGCCAACGGCGGAAAGGCGTCTCCCACGCCCACGCCACCCGGCCCATGACAGGTCACGCACTCCGGAACCTGCCGCTCCCAGGCGCCGCGCAAGGCCAGCCTCGCCCCCACGCCTTCAGCCAGGGAACTGCGGTTGATCGGCGCTGGCGTCGCAGCCGGCATGGCCGCCAGGGTCTGGCTGACCGCGTCTATCTCGTCATCGCTCAGGGCCTTGGCCAGTGGCTGCATGACCGGGTTGCTGCGCGCACCGCTGCGAAAATCTTCCAGCTGCTTGCGCAGATAACCCGCCGACAATCCTGCCAGGCGCGGAAACCCGGCGGCCGCCAGGCCCAGGCCATCGCCACCATGACAGGCCAGGCACGCCGTGGCGCCGGGCTGCGCTCCACCCTGGGTAAAGACTTTCTGCCCATCCACGGCCTGGGCATTGGCGACAAAAAACAGCATCAGGCTGCTCAGCAGTATTCGATCCACGGGGATCATGGTGAACTCCATTTTTCTAGTTATATTCTTAGGCTTATTTTATATAAGCCTACAAAGAGTAGGCCAATAGACCTTTGGCTACAACGCGAAACCAGCCGGGCCTGCCTTGCCACCGGGCACAAAAAAACCCGCCCTCGCCACGGAAATCCGGGCCAGGGCGGGCTGTTGAAAAATCCCTCGGCTATTAGCCGGAAATGCAGTCCTCCGCCGCCTTGCGGATATCGCCCGGACGCATGGGCACATTGGACATGCTTTCATGCAGCTTGATGCTGCTACCGCCGGAACGCTCCTCGATATCGAATACCGCGGTCGGGCCCGACGAGACTTTCTGCGGAACGATAATGCGCATGCCGTCCTTATGCGGTTCGACCTGCAACTGGCCACGGCTGTCAGCCAGTTTGTCGCTGACGCACTTGGCGTACTCCTGCGGCTTTTTCCCTGAAATCACGTTCAGGGTGGGCAATGTCTGGTTAATATCCGAGACCGTCGCACAGCCACTGATCGCCAAGGCCAGAATCAACACACCCCACTTCATACATTTCCTCCGATAAAGACCGTCCGACCGCAGAAATGGCATTTTTCTCCGGATCAGTCAGATTTATCCTAAATAATCGGCAAATAACTGTTTTAAATTGTCAAAGCCGCCTGCCGCGGCCTGATAAACTGCGCCATCGTTTTGATTTTGTAGCAGAAGCCCTTCTGGAGGCGCCCATGAAATTTATCCACCAGCGCGAGCACCTCAACGAAGACGATATCGTCGTCATCGAATGCTCCCAGGTCTGCAACATCCGCCTGATGAACGACGCCAACTTCCGAAGCTTCAAGAACGGCGGACGTCACACCTATCATGGCGGTGCGTTCGACAAGTTCCCGGCCAAGATCACCGCGCCGAGCACCGGCTTCTGGAATATCACCATCGACACCGTCAACCGCCGGCCCATCAGCGTTACCCGCAAGCCGAACCTGACCCACTCGATCAAGATCATCCGCCGGTCCAGCTCGAAACTGCGCTGAACCCCGCCCCAGCCCGCGACCAACAGGTATCACCGTGGCCCAAACGACCAAGTACGTCATCAAATACAAACTCAACGGCGAGCGCCGTTTCGAGTTCGCCCAGCTGGAAAGCGGCACTCAGGAAGAAGCCAAGGCCGCGCTGGAAGCCCTGCATGGCCAGACCGACGACGTCATCAGCGATGTCAGCGTGAGCAAGGCGCTGTAAGTCCCTGCTCGTAGAGCCTGTGACGAATTCGAGCGCAAGCGGCGGAGTGTGAGCGGCCCGCGCACTTCCCAGAATGGCGGACCTCAGCCTCTACTCCGGGAACCGCCAGCATGTCCGCCCCCTCCCTCGAACAACGTCTTGCCTGCCTGGACTGGGCCTCGATCGAGCAGCAGCTCGACCAGGACGGCAGCGCGGTGATCGACAACCTGCTCAGCGCCGACCAATGTCATGAGCTCGGCAGTCTGTATCCCCACAGCGAGTTGTTTCGTTCGCGGGTGGTCATGGCCAGGCACGGTTTCGGCCGCGGCGAATACCAGTATTTCGCCTACCCCTTGCCGCAACGGGTCGCCGAGTTGCGCGGCCAGTTCTATCCGCGCCTGGTGCCGCTGGCCAATCGCTGGAACCAGCTGATGAATATCCCCGTGCAATATCCGCCCCGGCATGAAGATTTTCTCCAGCGCTGCCACACCGCCGGTCAGCAGCGGCCGACACCCTTGTTGCTGCAATATGGCCCGCAGGATTACAACTGCCTGCACCAGGACTTGTATGGCGACAACGTATTCCCCTTGCAGGTCGCGATCCTCCTGTCCCGTCCCGGGATAGATTTCACTGGCGGTGAATTCGTCATCACCGAACAGCGCCCGCGCATGCAGTCGCGGCCGCAGGTCATCGGTCTGAAGCAGGGTGATGCGCTGATCTTCGCCGTGCATCATCGTCCGGTACCCGGCGTGCGCGGCCATTACCGGGTGACGTTGCGCCATGGCGTCAGCCGCCTGCACAGCGGTCGCCGCCATACGCTAGGAGTGATCTTCCACGATGCCCAGTAATTTCACCGGCGAGCTGTTCGGCGAACCCGAGCTGCAACAGGCCCCGCGCACCGAACAGATCGGCCCGCAGTCCTTTGTGCTTCACGGCTTCGCCCTGCCCTGGGTCGAGCGCCTGCTGCCGGCCCTGCGTGGCGTGCTACGCGCCGCGCCGTTCCGGCAGATGGTCACGCCGGGCGGTTTCACCATGTCGGTGGGCCTGAGCAGTTGCGGCCAGCTGGGCTGGACCACTGACCGCAGTGGCTACCGTTACACCGCCATCGATCCGCAGAGCGGCCAGCCTTGGCCGGCGATGCCCGAGGTGTTGCGCGAACTGGCCCGGGCCGCCGCGACCCAGGCCGGCTTTGCCGGGTTCGAACCGGACGCCTGCCTGATCAATCACTATGTGCCCGGCGCCCGCATGTCCCTGCACCAGGACAAGGACGAGCGCGATTACGATGCACCGATCGTCTCCGTCTCCCTGGGCTTGCCGGCGGTGTTTCAGCTGGGTGGCGAGCGCCGCAGCGACCGCCCGTTGCGGCTGCCGCTGCTGCATGGCGATGTGGTGGTCTGGGGCGGTGTCGACCGTCTGCGTTATCACGGCGTGCTGCCACTCAAGGAAGGCACGCACCCGCTGCTGGGCCCACGGCGCATCAACCTGACCTTTCGCCGGGCCGGTTGATCCCGCGGGAATTCAAGCGCAAGACTCGGAGTGCCAGGCACCCTGCCCTTGGTTAATCTGAGCGACATCCGCCACCGAGTAGAGCCCATGACCATGGTCCAGCCCACCAAGCCCACCACCGCCAGCGATCCACGCTGGCTCGCCGTCCTGGCCCGTGATGCGAGCGCCGATGGCCAGTTCGTCTATGGGGTGAAAACCACCGGGGTCTACTGCCGCCCCAGCAGCCTGTCGCGCCTGCCACGGCCGGAGAATGTCGAATTCTTCGACACCGCGGAGCAAGCCGAAGCCGCCGGTTACCGGCCGAGCAAACGCAGCGCCAGCGACCAGACCCAGGTGGCCGCGCACCATGCCAGCCTGGTGGCCGCCGCGTGCCGGCAGATCGAGTCGGCCGAAACGCTGCCCAGCCTGAAACAGCTGGCCGAGCAAGCCGGCATGAGCAGCTTCCACTTTCACCGGGTGTTCAAGGCCGCCACCGGGCTGACCCCGAAAGGCTACGCCAGCGCCCACCGTTCGCGGCGGGTGCGGCGCCAACTGGAGCACGGCCACTCGGTGACCGACGCGCTGTACGACGCCGGCTTCAATTCCAACAGCCGCTTCTACGAAACCGCCGACCAGTTGCTCGGCATGAAACCCAGCGACTACCGCGCCGGCGGCCTGAACGCCGATATCCGCTTCGCCGTCGGCCAGTGCTCCCTGGGCGCGATCCTGGTCGCCCAGAGCAACCGCGGGGTCTGCGCGATCCTGCTGGGCGACGACCCCAATGCCCTGGTGCAGGATCTGCAGGACAAATTCCCGCGGGCCAACCTGATCGGCGCCGACCAGGGTTTCGAGCAACTGGTGGCCAAGGTGGTGGGGTTTATCGAAGCGCCGGCGCTTGGCCTGGACCTGCCGCTGGACCTGCAAGGCACGGCGTTCCAGGAGCGGGTGTGGCTGGCCCTCAAGGAGATTCCGCCGGGCAGCACCGCCAGCTACGCCGAGATCGCCCAGCGTATCGGCGCGCCGAAGTCCTTTCGCGCCGTGGCCCAGGCCTGTGGGGCCAACAGCCTGGCGGTGGCGATCCCTTGCCACCGGGTGGTGCGCAGCGACGGCAACCTGTCCGGCTACCGCTGGGGCGTGGAGCGCAAGCGTCAGTTGCTCGAACGCGAGAACTCGTCCGAGGCCTGAATGCCGATGTACACCGACACCGATTCCGGCCCGGTGTACACCTCGAAGTCTGTGGCGAAGCGCCGGCGGACCTGCGGGTTGTCCTCGAAGTAAGCCCAGACCAGGCCCCAGGTCTGGATCACCATGTCGGGCATCGGCCCCTTGGCGGAGAACGCCAGGTACTCGCCGCCCTGCACCTGCACCAACGGATAACCGGCGTTGCCTTCGCCCACCGCTACGCCGGCGGTGACATCGAAGTGCCCCGAGGCATCGGACTCGTAGTTGGAGTACACGCCATAGATGAACGAGTCCGACTGCCGGTGACCGATGCTGTCGAACAAGCCTTCGACAAAAAACCGCTCCCACATCGGCCCGATCCGCGCGCTGTCCGCTTGTTGCTCGTCGGCATTGCAGGTGCGTACCTGCAAGCCCGAGACACAGAACGGCTGAACCTCTCGCAGTTTGACATCCATGCTGGGTACTCCTGTCTGGCGTTTATCTGGGTGATCGGCGCGCACGGTATCAGCGATTCACATCCACCACCACGCGCCCGCGCAGCTCGCCGGCCAACAGGCGCGACGCGGCGGCGATGGCTTCACTGAGGCCGATCTCATGGCTGATCAACGGCAGCAGGGCCGGGTCCAGATCGCGGGTGAGGCGCTGCCAGGCCTCGATCCGCCGGGCCTTGGGCTGGGTCACGCTGTTGATCCCGGCCAGGGTCACGCCCCGCAGGATGAAGGGCGCCACCGACGCCGGGAAGTCCATGCCCTGGGCCAGCCCGCAGGCGGCCACGATGCCGTTGGCCTTGGTGCTGGCGCAGGCATTGGCCAGGGTATGGCTGCCCACCGAGTCGATCACCGCCGCCCAACGCTCCTTGGCCAACGGCTTGCCCGCCGCGGACAGGCTGGCGCGGTCGATGACCTCGCTGGCGCCCAGGCGCTTGAGGTAGTCCTGCTCGGCAATGCGCCCCGTGGACGCCACCACCCGATAACCCAGCCGGGCCAGCAAGGCTATGGCGAAGCTGCCGACCCCGCCATTGGCCCCGGTGACCAGCACCTCCCCCTGGCCCGGGGTCAGGCCATGGCGCTCCAGCGCCAGGATACTGAGCATCGCCGTATACCCCGCCGTGCCGATGGCCATGGCCTCGGCCGCGCTGAACGCCTGGGGCAAGGGAATCAGCCAGTCGCCGTCCAGCCGTGCCTTCTGCGCCAGGCCGCCCCAATGCCCTTCACCCACGCCCCAACCGTTGAGCAGCACCGAGTCGCCGGGTTGATAGTCCGGGTGGCTGCTGGACTCGACAATGCCTGCCAGATCGATCCCCGGGACCATGGGAAACTTGCGCACCACCGGGCTGCTGCCGGTGATGGCCAGGCCGTCCTTGAAGTTCAGGGTGCTGTAGGTCACCCGCACCGTCACGTTGCCCTCGGGCAGTTGCTCTTCGCCAATATCACGCAGCGCCGCGCGATAACCGGCGTCGTCTTTCTCGATCAAAATACCCTTGAACATCACTGCCTCCCACCAGGCCCATGGCCGGGCCGTGAACTTGAGTTTCAGGTTACAAAGCTCCCACCTTCCCAGCCCGGACGGGAAAAATCCACGCTCTTTTCGTCGTAGGCCGCCCACGCCCCGCTCCTGCAAGTGATCGTGCCACCCCAGCCAAAGTCGACTGGCCTTGACCAACCCTCTCCTGATACAAACCCCGGATTGCCGTCCTTCTTTTTTTGACGTCGGAGAATCATTCAACATGAGTCAATGGCCTGACACCCGTATTCTCGACCTGCTGGGCATCGAGCTGCCGATCATCCAGGCGCCGATGGCCGGAGCGACCACTACCGCCATGGTGATCGCCGCCGCCCAGGCCGGTGGTCTGGGTTCCCTGCCCTGCGCCATGCTGACGGCCGAGCAGATCCGCCAGGATGTCCAGAGCATCCGCCAGGCGACCCGCGCGCCGCTGAACCTGAATTTCTTCTGCCATCAGAACCCGCTACCCGACCCGGAACGGGAAACCCGCTGGAAAAATACCCTGGAACCCTACTACCGCGAGCTCGGCGTCGATTTCGATGCGCCGACCCCGGTCAGCAGCCGCGCGCCCTTCGACACCGTCAGTTGCGAACTGGTGGAAGAACTGCGCCCGGAAATCGTCAGCTTCCACTTCGGCCTGCCGGAGCCGGCCCTGCTCGCGCGGGTCAAGGCCACCGGGGCGAAGATCCTGTCGTCGGCCAGCACTGTCGATGAAGCCGTCTGGCTGGAACAGCACGGCTGCGATGCGATCATCGCCATGGGCTACGAGGCCGGCGGCCATCGGGCGATCTTCCTCAGCGAAGACCTCAACACTCAGGTCGGCACCATGGCCCTGGTGCCGCAGATCGTCGATGCGGTGCGGGTGCCGGTGATCGCCGCCGGCGGGATCGGCGACGCCCGCGGCATAGTCGCGGCCTTTGCCCTCGGGGCCTCGGCGGTGCAACTGGGCACCGCCTACCTGTTCACCCCGGAAGCCAAGGTCAGTGCCGCCCACCATAAGGCCCTGCGTACCGCCAAGGAGAGCGAAACCGCCCTGACCAATCTGTTCACCGGGCGCCCGGCGCGGGGCATTCTCAACCGGGTGATGCGCGACATCGGCCCGATCAGCCCCCTGGCGCCGGCCTTCCCCCTCGCCGGTGGCGCGCTGATGCCGCTGCGCGCCAAGGACGACGCCGACTTCGCCAGCCTCTGGTCCGGCCAGGCATTGCGCCTCGGGGTCGAACTGCCGACCGCGGAACTGACCCGTACCCTGGCCGCCCAGGCCCTGGCCAAGCTGACCAGCCGCTAAACCCGGCACGCCGCGACTGCGGTCGCGGCGTTTTGCGCACAACCTCCATTTGCCCTCAAGGCCGCGCGACCTTTGCAGTTCCGTTCGCTGGCGATTCGCTATATATTTCCGTATACAGCGTTTCACCCCCCGGTGCCGTCCATTTCCAATACCGCCAACCGCCCAACGTCCCTTCGCCAATGGAGCTGTTCATGAACCGTCGTCTCTCAGGTTTTGCCCCGACCTGCCTTGCCGCCTTGCTCGCCGCCTGCGCTTTGGGCCCGGCCCAGGCCGCTGAAGTGCAGGTGGCGGTCGCCGCCAACTTCACCGCGCCGATCCAGGCCATCGCCGCCGACTTCGAGAAAGACACCGGGCACAAGCTGGTGGCCGCCTATGGCGCTACCGGGCAGTTCTATACCCAGATCAAGAACGGCGCGCCGTTCGAAGTGTTCCTCGCCGCCGACGACAGCACCCCGGAAAAACTCGACAGCGAAGGCGCCACCGTCAAAGGCTCGCGCTTCACCTACGCCATCGGCACCCTGGCGCTGTGGTCGGCCAAGGCTGGCTACGTCGACAGCCAGGGCCAGGTGCTCAAGGCCAACCAGTACCAGCACCTTTCCATTGCCAACCCGAAAGCCGCGCCTTACGGCCTGGCCGCCACCCAGGTATTGGCCAGGCTGGGCCTGAGCGAGCAGGTCAAGGGCAAGCTCGTCGAAGGCCAGAACATCACCCAGACCTATCAGTTCGTCTCCACCGGCAACGCCGAACTGGGCTTTGTCGCCTTGTCGCAGATCTACAAAGACGGCAAAGTCAGCAGCGGCTCGGCCTGGATAGTCCCGGCCGAGATGCACGACCCGATCAAACAAGACGCGGTGATCCTCGACAAGGGCAAGGACAACCCGGCGGCCAAGGCCCTGGTTGACTACCTCAAGGGACCGAAAGCCGCTGCCATCATCCAGTCCTACGGTTACCAACGCTAAATGCCGCTATCGAGTGCCGACTTTTCCGCCATCTGGCTGACCCTGCAACTGGCGTCGCTGACGACCCTGATCCTGCTGATCGTCGGTACGCCGATTGCGTTATGGCTGTCGCGCACGCGCTCGTGGCTGCGGGGGCCGATCGGCGCCATCGTCGCCCTGCCCCTGGTCCTGCCGCCGACGGTGATCGGCTTTTACCTGCTGCTCGCCCTCGGCCCCAACGGCTCCATCGGCCAGCTCACCCAGGCCCTCGGCCTGGGCACCCTGACCTTCAGTTTCAGCGGCCTGGTGATCGGTTCGGTGATCTATTCCATGCCCTTTGTCGTGCAGCCGCTGCAGAACGCCTTTACCGCGATCGGCACCCGTCCGCTGGAAGTGGCGGCGACCTTGCGCGCCAACCCCTGGGACACCTTCTTCAGCGTGATCCTGCCGCTGGCCAGGCCCGGCTTCATCACCGCGGCCATTCTCGGGTTCGCCCACACCGTCGGCGAGTTCGGCGTGGTGCTGATGATCGGCGGCAATATTCCCGAGAAGACCCGGGTGGTCTCGGTGCAGATCTACGACCATGTCGAAGCCCTGGAATACGCCCAGGCCCACTGGCTGGCCGGTGCCATGCTGGTGTTCTCGTTCCTGGTGTTGCTGGCGCTGTACTCCAGCCGCAAAACCCGCGCTGGCTGGAGTTGAATCGTGAGTGCATCGATCCATGTGCGCCTCAAGCGCACCTATAAAGAGTTCAGCCTCGACCTCGACCTGCAGCTGCCAGGCCGTGGCGTCACCGCGTTGTACGGGCACTCCGGCTCCGGCAAGACCACCTGCCTGCGTTGCATCGCCGGCCTGGAACAGGCCGAACAGGGCCTGGTGCGGATCAACGACGAAGTCTGGCAGGACAGCCAGCGCCAACTGTTCGTGGCGCCGCACAAACGCTCCCTGGGTTATGTGTTCCAGGAAGCCAGCCTGTTCGCCCACCTGTCGGTGCAGGCCAACCTGGAGTTCGGCCTCAAGCGCATCCCGCGCGCGCAGCGCCGTGTGGACATGGCCCAGGCCACCGAATTGCTGGGCATCGGCCATCTGCTGCAGCGTCACCCGCACAACCTGTCCGGCGGCGAACGCCAGCGTGTCGGCATTGCCCGCGCGCTGCTCACCAGCCCGCGGCTGCTGCTGATGGACGAACCCTTGGCGGCCCTCGACAGCAAACGCAAAAGCGAGATCCTGCCGTACCTCGAACGCCTGCATGACGAGCTGGAAATCCCGGTGCTGTACGTCAGCCATTCCCAGGATGAAGTGGCGCGCCTGGCCGACCATATCGTCCTGCTGGAAAACGGCCGCGCCCTGGCCAGTGGGCCGATCGGCGAAACACTGGCCCGTCTCGACCTGCCCCTGGCTCTGGGCGACGACGCCGGGGTGGTGATCGAAGGCCAGGTCAGCCACTACGACGCCGGTTACCAGTTGCTCGCCCTGCAACTGCCCGGCAGCCAGCTGCGGGTGCGGGTTGCCCATGCGCCGATGGCCATCGGCAAGCACTTGCGCTTCAAGGTCCAGGCGCGGGACGTCAGCCTCAGCCTGCAAGCGGGCGAGCACAGCAGCATCCTCAACCGCCTGCCGGTGACGGTCAGCGGCGAAATCCCCGCCGACAACACCGCGCATGTCCTGGTGCGCCTGGACGTCGCCGGCAACCCGCTGCTGGCACGGATCACCCGCTATTCCCGCGACCAGCTGGAGCTGCACCCGGGCCAGCAACTCTGGGCCCAGATCAAGGCGGTGGCCGTGCTCGCCTGAGCCGGGCGCCGGGCGCAACCGTTTCTCGCGAGCTGGCTCGCGATAGCCGCGCCGCAGGTTGTCATCCGGTCCTCCCGCGCGTTAGGCTAGCCGCCCTTCCCCGTCACCGGACGATTGCCGACGTGAACAACTAAGCCTTCCAGAAATGTATTCGCGACAAGCCGCCTTGCAGCGCTTGTTGGCCTTTTTCGACATTTTCCGGAGGTGCTGATGACTCACGTCACACGGCTGCCTGCGCTGGTTTCCCTGAACCAGCTGACCTTCCAGTTCGCCCATGGCGAAACCCTGTTCGATTCGCTCGACCTGACATTCGATGCCTTGCCCACCGGCATAGTCGGGCGCAATGGCACCGGCAAGAGCGTGCTCGCGCGCCTGATCGCCGGCGAACTTTCACCGTCCTCGGGCAGCGTCACGCGCTTCGCCCGCGTGGCCTATGTGGCCCAGGAACATCTGGCGCAGGAGGGCCAGAGCGTTGCCCAGGTCGCCGGCATCGCTGAGGCCCTGGCCGCCCTCGGGCGCCTCGCCGCGGGCCAGGCCTCGATGGCCGACCTGGCGCAGGCAGATGAGCGCTGGGACCTTGGCGAACGCCTGCGCCGCCTGCTGGACGAGGCCGGTCTCGACAGGATCGGCCCCAACGATCCGGCCGCCAGCCTCAGCGGTGGGCAACGCGCGCGTATCGCGGTGATCGGCGCCCTGCTCAGCGATGCCCAGTTGCTGATACTCGACGAACCGAGCAACCACCTCGACGAGCCCGGTCGCCAGTGGCTGCTGACGCAGCTTCAACAGTGGCGCGGCGGACTGCTGCTGATCAGCCATGACCGCCAGTTGTTGGCGCAGATGCAGCGCATCGTCGAACTCACGCCCCAGGGCGCGCGAATCTACGGCGGCAACTACGCGGCGTTCCGCGCCCAGCGCGAAGCCGAGCACGGCGCCGCGCGGGCCGCCCTGGAACACGCCCGAACCGAACGCAGTCGCGAACAAAAGCGCCTGCAGCGCGAGCATGACACTATCCAGCGCCACGCCGCCGGCGCCCGACGTTATGCCGACACTGCCAACATAGCCAGCTTTGAACGGATGAAGATAAAGGGCGCCGCCCGGGACATCATGGGCCATGTACGCAACCGCCAGCAGGGCCACAAGGACAGCCTCGATCAGCAGGTCCGCGACGCCTACGCGCGGCTGGTGCCGCAGGCGCCAACCCTGGTGACGCTGCCCGGCACCGCGGTGCCCCAGGGACAACAGGTGTTCTGCCTGACCCGAGCACAACTGCCCTGGCTGCCGCCCGAGGCCGCTGCCAGCTACCTCGACCTGACCGTCACCGGGCCCATGCGCATCGCAGTCAGCGGGCCCAACGGCTGCGGAAAGTCCACGCTGCTGAAGATGCTCGCCGGCGAGATCCAGCCCTTGAGCGGCCAATGCGAAGTGCGGGTGGCCAGCGCCTGCCTTGACCAGCGCCTGTCGCTGCTCGATCCCGAGCGTTCGATCCTCGACCACCTGGGAGCCCTCGACCGGCCACTGCAGGAAGGCCTGCTGCGCAGCCGCCTGGCCTTGCTGCAACTCGACGCCCAGCGCGTGACCCAGCCCTGTGGCCGGCTCAGCGGTGGCGAACGGCTCAAAGCCGCGCTGGCGATTGCCCTGTGGCGCGACACACCGGCCAAGCTATTGCTTCTGGACGAGCCGACCAACCACCTGGACCTGGAATCGGTGGAAGCCTTCGAAAGCGCCCTGCGCGATTTCCCCGGCGCGATGCTGGTGGTGTCCCACGACCGCGAGTTCCTCGCCGCCATGGCGCCCAGCCACTGGCTGCAATGGACGCCAGCCGGCTGGAGACTGGACGAGGAAAACCAATGAACAGGCTTTTGCACGAATTTCAAAGTTGCTTCTATAGTTGCTCTGAGCAGCTATCAACCAGGGAAGCGCCATGGAAGACATTTTTGTCGTAAAGCGCTGCAACAAGATCATCATCCAGGGGCGACGCGCCGGGGAAGCCGCCCACGGCGCGCCGATCGCCGCCCACTGGTACCGCATCGCCGACACCCGCACCGACGGCTTCATCGGCGATGGCTACGACCTGGAAGAGGATGCCGTGCGCGAGTGCCGCCGGCTCAATGCCGCCAGCTGCCGCGCCTGAAACCGTGGACAACCGGGGGCTGCGGCCACTCGCTGGCAATGATGAAATTTCTTTCACTGTGAACCCGCCAAGGCTTCGCTAAAGTGGCTCACGCTTATTGAAGACTCCCGACTGGCCCACCGCTCCCCGGTGGGTCTTTTTTATGGGCGATCGCCAAGGGCCGGGCGGCGCTCTGGCAGAGCATGCCAGGCATAAAAAAGCCCCGCACACGGGCGGGGCTGCGCGATGCGGGTAGCCGTCGCTTACTTGAGCCTGACAGCGGTGCCGGTGACAAACACCACCACCATGCCGCCACGGCCGCTGGGCATGCTGATCTCGTAGTCCAGGCCGAGCACCGCATCCGCGCGCAGATCGCGGGCGCGCTCCTTGATCTCGTCGGTCGCCTGCACCCGGGCTTCTTTCAGCGCCCGCTCCAGGGTCTGGGAACGCCCACCGAAAAAATCGCGCATCCCGGCGAAGACATCCCGCACGACGTTGATCCCCTGCACGGACTCGGCGCTCACGATATCCAGGTACTCGGCGATCTCTCGCCCCGCGATCGCGTGGGTGGTAGTGATAATCACGGCATTCTCCTTTGACCGGCGCGACCCTGCCCTGAACCCGGGCGGGGTCGCAAAAAAACGCGATGGTAACAGACCCTCCGCGGGTGGCGATGGAGAGCATGCCGGACGCGGTTGCCGCAGCGGCCTGCAAGGCGATGCCAAGGGCGAGCCTGTCCGTGATTAAATCCGCCAGCGGATAACCGCTGATCCTTTCCCACCTGGAGTATTCACATGGATGTCATTCAGTCGCGAGCCCCCGAACAATGCGCAGGCATGGAGGATATCCGCCGCGAGATCGATCGCCTCGACCAGGCTGTCATCAAGCTGCTGGGCGAACGTTTCCGGTACGTCTTGGCCGCGTCGAAATTCAAGACCTCGGAAAACGCCGTGCGCGCCCCCGAGCGCTTTCGCGCCATGCTCCTGCAACGCCGGGAATGGGCCCAGGCCGAAGGCCTGAGCGCCGACGCCATCGAAAAGCTCTACAGCGACCTGGTGCAACACTTCATCGAAGAGGAGCTCAAGGGCTGGAAATCCGCCCAGGCCCAGTCACCGGCCTGAGGGCAAAAGAAAACCCGACAGCCAGGGAACAAGCCAGGCTGCCGGGCAGGGTCGTGGATGGGGTTATCGGGTATTGGCCCCTCGCGCAGCCTTCTTGGCCTTCGCCTTGTAGGCCGGCAAGGCTGCCGCGTAGGCCAGGGCCTCCTCCCGGGTGCCAAAGGAACCAAGACGGTCGCCTTTGGTGCAGACCCGCCAGGGGCCGCTGTTGACGCTGACCACGTCATAGCCGTTCATGTGCATCTTGTTCAGCATTGGAACGCTCATAATCGCCTCCCTTTCGGTAGAGATCGGCCGAGGTTGTCGCGAACACCTTACACCCGGTCCGCGCGGGTGGGGGTTCCATCCATCGCCACGGGGCGGGAACGCGCGGCCGGTCTTTCACTTGGGCTTCAGGTTTCCCAGAGGGTCATACGCCCGGGACTTGGGTTCTTTCTCCGGCCTGTTGTCCCTGGGCGCTTTCGCCGGACCTATCGGGTCCACCTGCGGATCGGCCAGATCCGGAGAGTCAGGGTCGAAGCCCAGTTCGTCCTTGCCGGAAGCGTGCTCGGATGAACGCGGGCCCGTTGGCCTGTTCGTACTCATGGATACCTCCCGACCACGATGGAATGTCTTTCAATGAGAGGGCCATTCTCATGCAGGGTGCAAAACAGCTGACGAATGGTAATCGATCAAACAGCGTTTTCTGCCGTGCTTATGGCGTTTTGGCAGGTCTGCCGGAGCCGAATCATGAGCTGCGTTATCAGCCCGTACCCAGGCCTGCGTTTCGTCGCCCTGTCGTTGCTAGGGGCATAGCGCAAGCGCACACTGGCTGCAGCTGACGGATCAGCTCCCCCTCTGCAAAAAGCCCGCCCATGCGGGCTTTTTGTCTATCCGCCCTCCCCGCGTCCCGTCTTTCACGAATACGAATACGACCCGCTGCCCTCGTCGCTCGGCTTTACTTCAACTGATGCACCCAGGCGTCTCTTCATGACGCTTACCATCGGGAGCCCTGCCATGAACAAAACACTTATCGTCATGACCGTTCTGCTGTCAGCCGTCGCCGGCTGCACCAGCGACGCTCATGTCTACCGCAATCAGCCGCTGGTGGCGAAGGTCGAGACCGGCATGACCCAGGAACAAGTCCGGCAGATCGGCGGCGAACCTGTGGCCGTCACCCCTCGCACCGTGGAACTCGGCACCTGCTTCGACTATGTGTTGACCCAGGCCGGCCATAACCAGCCGTTCAATGTCAGCTTCGACGGCAATGGCAAAGTCGACCACAAAAGCTTCCTCACCTGCGCCGAATGGAGCCACGCCCAGCAGAAAGCCAGGGCGCCAGGCAGCGGCACGGAAGACATGGGTGGCGGCTATTAAGCAGCGCTGGCCAGAATTGGCGGCGATTGCGGGTGGGCATGGCCAGATGAAATTTCTTTCACTGTGAGCCGAGCGCCAGGCGGGTAGATTCCACCCTGCTCATTCAACTATTGGCCCGCTCCCCGCGGGCTTTTTTTTGCCTTGCAGGAGGCCCTTGAGGAAGGAGCCAAAGTGGCATCGAGTGGCGGGAAGGCTCGCTGAAGGCAAATTCCAGGCAAAAAAAAGCCCAAGTAGCTGATGGACACTTGGGGCTAAAAATGCATAAACCGTGGTAGGTGAACGCGGGGCTATCTTAACGTCCCGAAGAACATGTAACAATATATTTTGAGGTTATTTTTACCCTAAATATTTTCTAAGCCCTTAAATAACCACATGTTTTTTCTGGCAATGGCCGATTCGTCACCTTGTTGGCGCCAGCAAAAAAGCGCCACCGCCCTTATTTTCACATGACTACGCCTGCGTGAACCGCTTGCCCGCCATCAGGCATACAGGATCACGCACTCCGAAAACGAGGAAAACTCACCGGCTTCCACTGGCCCGTTGGCGCTGACCAACCTTGCCGCGAAGGACAGCCTGAAACCCGGTGCCACCGGGTATTCGGCACGCCCTTCATGGCCCAGAAGCACGACTTTTCCCTCGCTGTCCAGCAGTTGAACGCCCACATTGCGTGCGGAGCCAGCCTCTTCATAGTCATTCATCAAGATCACACCATCGCTGGTGATGCCATCAAAGTAGACCTGGACCTTGCTCGCCCCCTTGAGCCTGTCTTCGTTCAGCTCGACGCTGAAAAACTGCGGAAGGCTGCCACCCGCCTGAAGCACATCAAGGCTCGATGTACCCAGTTCGACCACCTGCTCCATGCCGCTGGAGCGCCGACGTGAGACGCCTGGAATACCACTCGCCCCCAGGCCATTATCAGGATCGATCGTCCACGCGGGTGCGGTAACCCTGGCGCGAAAATCAAAGAACTTACCAACATTTTGAGTGGGCATTATTTATTCCTTTAATTGAATGCAAACATGCGATCGGTTCAGTCCGGAGCAGCCACCCAGGCCGCTCTCCCTGCCTGTCGCCATGCACTTTTTCAATGGGCGAAACGCAGCCGGCTCGATAGTCGATGCCAGTCAAAAAAGCGCACACGGCGAACGCTGAAACCTTAGAACGGCGCCAAATCGGCGTCCCTAGGACACTTCCGAAACGCTCCACTCAATTATCAGATCGCGCTGGAATGTTGCTGAAGAGGTGGCTCGGCAAAATCTCCGCCAAGGCGGTTATCCGTACTTGAGCCAACGAAAAACAGGAGGCACTGGAATCGAACCAGCATCAGGATGTTGGGGGAGTGCCGGACGCCGCATGTCAGGCAAAAAGCCCGGTCTTGCACCGGGCTTGCTGGTGGGCCGGCCCGGAATCAGTCCAGGGCGTCGTGCAGGACTTCGTAGATGATGCCTGTCGCGATGGCGACCAGGATCAAATCAGTGCCGGCCTGTTGCCACTCATAGCCGTCATAGTGCGGTAGGCGGCCGAGCATCCGGCCATCGAGTTTTTTCGCGATGCCCGGCGGCAGTGGCTTGCCTCGGGCCAGGTTTTTCTGGATGCCCGGCGGCAGGGCCGGCCCGGGTGACCAGTAGTCACGACTGTCGCCAATGATCACGCGAACACCGCCGACATCGACTTGAGGGCCGTCATACCTCCCGCCCTGCTTGTAGTCCTGGGATTTGTTGCCTTTATTGCCATGTCCGCCCTGATTGCCATGGGGGTTGCCCTTGCCGTTCCCTGGGTCCGCATACAAGGCAGTCGAGCCGAATAAAAACGCGGCGCTTGCTAAAACAGCTACAACCGAACGAGTCGTCATCTCTGCAATCCTCTGCATGAATCCAGCCGTGGTGCCATTCGTCATGACACCCGAACTATAGACATCCGATTGCGTCTTAGTTCATGCAAACCTCTCCTTATCTATGGAAGCGATCATGCTTTTAAAGAAAAAAAATCTCGTGACTGCCGTGACCTGTGTACTGATGCTGGCTGCAGCTCCTCTGCTCCCCATGACGTCCGCTTATGCCAAGGACGGTGGCGGCCATGGTGGCGGAAATGGCGGTGGCAACGGCGGGGGGCATGGCGGTGGTAACAGTGGTGGTCATGGTGGCCAGGCAGGTGGTCACTCGGGAGGGGTCAGCAGCAAGGGCCATAACGGCGGCCTGAAAAGCGACCCAGCCGGCAAATCGGTTCGCAATCTTGGAGAAAATGGCAACCATTACGGCAGCATTCGTAATGACAGCAACGGCCATGGCTCGACCACTTCCGGCGTGGCTCACTCCAAAGATACCCGCGGGCTGTCAAAAGCCACCGCGATCTCGGACACCACGCCCGGGGACCACAACTCGAAAGGCCTGGGCAAAGCCAGCGTCTCCTCGAGCAAGAATGATCGATAGACCCAGCCTCATGCTCTCCAGCTGAATCGGTTTCAACACCCTCGGTTGGTCAGCATCGCCCCGCATGAAAAGCCCGGCCCAGCGCCGGGCTTTTTAGTACCTGCCTGTGCCCGGCGGCACCCTCTTCTGCCCTCATGGCTCGGGCACAGATGAAACTATCTTTAAGTAACCTTCATGAAGCGAAGCGCCTGAGTGCCTACCCTTGCGGGACCGACAAAGTGAACTACAGGAGTAACCCACGATGTTTTCCCATGAAGGTCTCGGTCTGATGTCCATCTTCATTGTCCTGCTGCTGTGCGTGCTGGCGATGTTCATTCATCCTGTGCACGCACTCTGGAGCTGGGTTCAAAGGCGTAGACGCAGGTTGTCGGTAGAAAACGCGGGGCGTGAAGGCAAGCCCTATTCTTTGCGCTGAACAGGCACCCATCCAACGAGGCCCGGCCATGTCCGGGCTTCTGCCTTCTTGCTTCTACAGAACCGCTCTGGCTCAGAGTCGCGCCCTTGGTTGGCGCCGGTCGATCGCAACCGCGATCGCCGCCAGCAGGATCGCCAGGGCGTAGGCAAAGAGCCCCAGGTTGACGCCCAGGATCAACTTCTCCGAACCATCGGTGAGCACCATCGACCCACCGTAAGACTGCCGAAGCCCGTAAGCCAGCAAGAAGCCACCCGTGACGAACACCGTCAGCAGGCTGGACAGGCGAAGATTGCCCTTCAACCACACCAGCCACAGGCTGAATGCGCCGATCGCCGTATTGGTGAACAGCTGCCAGACCTCATGCAACCGGGCGTGCGGCTCCCAGGCCGGGTTGAAAACATGGGTCTGATTGATCTCCAGCACCGGTACCACAACGGCGTAGAAGATTATCCCGATCGTCACGAGCAGCTTTGCTATCACCTGGAATCTCCTTGTGAGCGCGGCAAAACGTCAGTGCTTCAGCAGCCTATAAGGACACGCAAACGAATAAAGATCACGTTCGATATGCGCCAAAAGTCAGGGGAAAATGACGGTCCGGACACAGCCAATGGGTACCGCTCGTCCAGACCGGGGTGCCCTGCCCCGTTCCTCATCTACACCTTTAACCATGGACTTCCGGTCGTATTCATCCGACCTCTTCAGCGCCGCTCTTGGATATGGATAGAGAGGATCGGGCAGCCGGCATTCGATTCGATGGCACACGAAGCGCCATGCGAAACCGCAGTACCTCAAGCTTCGGGCTTCATTTCTCAAGGAACGGAAAAATGATCACGAACTGCACGAACTGGCATGCCTGGCTGGACACCATGCCACCCAAACCGGACGAGCTTCATGTCGTTGGAGACGTTGAAGTTGCCAACCCAGGGGTCAAGGCCTATCTGACGGTACGAGTCCCGCAGGGTATCAACCCGGCAATACTCCTGCTGGATCTGCACCTGTACCAAAGACCAGGGCAATGGATTCAGACAATCACCTGCACGCAAGTCAGGTTCACCCGGGTGCTGCCGCCCAACGCCACGCTCTACACCGCTGTAGAAATCTTCCACAACGGCGAACGAATCGCGTACATCGACGAAATCCCACACATCTCCTGACTGATCCGTACTGAATCAGTGGAGCCTTGATATCCGACTGCGACCGCCTGATCCTCGATCAGTCGGTCGCCTCCCCCGCCGCACTCCTGCATCTTTTAATATGTCGGCTCTTGAACTGGCCAGCGCCTGCTTCTAGCCTGCAACCCGTTGTCAGGAAAAGCGCAAGAGAAATGATCAGAAGATTTGAACAGCAAGATATGGATGCCGTGCTGGACATCTGGCTGCAGGCTTCGCTGAAAGCCCACAATTTTATCGACGCCTCATTCTGGCAGTCGCAAGTCGACAACATGCGCAACCTGTACCTCCCGGCGTCAGAGACCTATGTCATCGAGCGACAATCCAAAGTGCGGGGTTTCTATTCGCTGCACGACGACCAGTTGGCCGCCCTCTTTGTTGCACCTGAATTCCAGGCCAAGGGGATTGGCAAGCAACTGCTCGCCCATGCCAGGGCACAGCGTCCCGTGTTGAGCCTGGCGGTGTACAAGGACAATACGGCCAGCTGCGGCTTTTACCTGGCACAAGGCTTTGTCGTGACCCACGAGCAGACGGATGAGCAAACGGGGCAGCAGGAATACCTTATGAGCAGCCCCCCGCTCTGATCCATGTAGCCCGTCACGGTATATCCAGCCCTGGCTTTTTATTGCCCTCCAAAAAATCCAAAAGCCCAGCGTACGAGCTGGGCTTTGCATGGCCAAAAACTGAATCAATGAGGCTGACGCTGCCTCTGCAACTCTGCCTTTAACCAGCTGCTTGCCGGTTGCGAGCCCGTAGGACAGCGCACCTCATAAGCCTTGCCACTCATGCTGCTTTTAGTGGCCGCGAGGTCGATAAAGTCCTCCGCGCTGCTCACCATGTTCTTGCCCTCGAGGTAATTCAGTTTTTTCTCCAGGTGCTGTCGTGCCTGGGGGGCTGGATACTCGGTGCCATTACGCACGAACTGGCACTGGCTGTGCTCGACAAAGTCCAGCAAGCCCTTTATCTCCCGGGCTGCCTGAGGCGTCGTTTGCGCCTGCGCGTTACTCGCCATTGCCAAGACCCCCAAACCAGCCGCCATCAGCCATCGAGCCCGTTCACCGGTAAAAATTCGCATCCTTCGTCCTTGTCTTGAAACTGAGCAATATTGTCGGATCTGGCCGAGTATCACCCGGCACCAGGTCGGTCAAACTTCGATAGGGAAAGTCGGCTGAACTTCCTGCTTCATATCCGCGTTTTCTGTCGC
This sequence comes from Pseudomonas sp. GW821-FHT02B10, assembly GCF_059421865.1. Lineage (NCBI taxonomy): Bacteria > Pseudomonadati > Pseudomonadota > Gammaproteobacteria > Pseudomonadales > Pseudomonadaceae > Pseudomonas > Pseudomonas sp. GW821-FHT02B10. The sequence continues at coordinate 103,527 of NZ_JBWKVU010000014.1, forward strand.
GGCCTCAAGTTTGGCCAGGAAGGCTGGGTTCAATTTGGCTTCAAGCAGATTGACCTGCTCTACCGCCCTCTTTTGCTCAACCCTCTTGGCAAGTTCTGCATAAGACAGTCTGGGTGCCGCGTTTTGAATAGTTATCACTGAAGCTCTTCCTTGGTTCATCCGTCCAGCCCACCAGAGGCTCGGCGGCAAGTGTATCCCCTGTTCTGCGCCCGTCCCAACTCATCCGGCCAGCGCTTGAGCATATCGGTACTCAATATCTTCTTTTTATCGATACCTGGCGCATCCGGGCCTGGAAAGCCACGCCGCTCAAGCGCAGCCCTAAGCTGCCGCGCATGACTGTCCATGCCCAGGTCTGGCGGTGTTTTCACCCTGCCATAGACCAATGGTGCCGCCAGTCGTCGTCGCAGCGTTGACGCTCTATTCCTTAAGGCGCGCAATGGCCCCCTAAAAATGATCGCCTTGGGGCCTTTCCAGATGGCAAAGATCATAGTGCTGGCCGGTGACTTCCCCCAGGGTGACGCGGAGTATCTGCGCGGAACCATCACGCTCAAGACCCCCAATAAACCGCTAATGGGGAAAAGCTTTCTCGTCTCCGAGTTCAAGGAACTCATCGTCGAAAATACCGATTCGAACAAGAATATAAAGAGCGCCATAGGCCTTGGAGTGGTGGGTGCCATGTTTCTTGGGCCGGTCGGAGCCGTCGCCGGCTATCTTCTGGCGGGTCACAATACCGAAGTGACATTTCTGGCCACCTTGAAGGATGGCCAGACACTGCTCGCTGCAACCGATAACGAGACCTACCAAGACATCTCGGCACGTTTCAATAGAAAAAACCCTCCTGACAAACGCGATAAAACCGAGCCTTGACGCCCGGTTCAGCACTTTTCTTTTAGTCCGTCTGGGAAATCAGACAGTCGCTTACTGCCGCAAGTAGGCGAACATGTGCTGCACATAGTCGGCTTTACCGAGTGGCACGCCGTTATGTCGCAGGATGTTGTAGGCCGTGACGAGGTGAAAGTAGAACTGTGGTGTCACCCAGTTCACCGCGTACTCATTACCAGTCATACAGACTGCTGCGTTTTGCCAGCCAGCAGAACCGTCCCCTGCGCAACCGGCAAATATTGACCAATGGCCGGATGGAGGATTGAGAACCGCGCGATGAATGCGCAGGAATGGAAAAACAACAAGGCTGACCGGATTGAGCGGCCATTCACAGTCAGCCTTGTCGTTGGGACAGCTTCAACCCGGGAAGCGGCGGATTACCATTGGCCCGAGAAGATGCAGGTCAGTGCTTCGATACCGCTGAACTTCCACAGCGAGTCGTTACAGTCTCTGGCGAATGCGTGGGCGTTCGAGGCGGTGAGGGCCAAAACCACTGCGCAGGAGTAGACGATTTTCTTGAATGACATGGTGAATCTCCTTTTTCGTATCGGCACTTTCTTGTGAGAGCCACCCCGACGAGGATGGTCATCCGCACTATATGCCCGGCCTCGGCAGCAGACGATTAGGGCTGGTGTGCTAATGGCGAATACGCATCACCCCAGGCCATCGACAAATTGCGCAGGGCTCCCGCTTTGCAGACAAAAGCCAGAAACAGATTAGTCATAGCAGCTGTACTGATACTCGAATGGAAAAAACACCGTATCGACCACCAAGGAAAACGGCGCATCGATCAGTAAAAAGGGAATCAGCTTTCCATGGGAGGTGCCTACCAACCACCAGTCCAGGCGCACGCCCTTGTAGGGGCAAGGGTGGTCATAGTCCATCCGCATCGCCACCGCGGCGCAGCCGCTCAGGCAATTGACCAACACCAACAGAATCACTTTCCGAAACACCTAATGTCCTTATTACATCCATCTGCAGAGCTGCGTAGACGTCTCTGCAATACGCCAGTGACTTTTGCCCAATGGCAATGACAGAGAAATACATCCGCCAGCAGAAAGGCAAGAAAGCCTCTCCAACCGCGTAAATCGCAGGCCGGATTTGAATGTGCGGACCGGAAACGAACAAGGGTTTGCATCAGCTTTCGCCAGCAAACCCTTGAAATAGATGGTGCCCGAAGCCGGAATCGAACCGGCACGCCCTTACGAGCGGGGGATTTTAAGTCCCATGCGTCTACCAGTTTCGCCATTCGGGCGGTAGCGCGGTGTTGCAGTCTGAAAGGCTTGAGCCGTTTCAGCGCCTTGCGGCAAGGGGGTGAAATATATACATCCCCTCCCTCTGAAGCAAGTTCGTTGGCGTCAAATTCGAGACTGAGTATCGAGCCTGCCCATAAACAAAAAGCTCCGTAAATCATAGATCTACAGAGCTGTTTCTATCGGTGGGGGCTACGGCCGAAGTCGAACCGGCGCAAACGAAGACTGCATGCCACTGATAAAAACAGGCCGGCAGGTTAGCACAGTGAAAACATCGTAACCAACTGATTTTAAAAGACTTGCAGCCGAATGGACGGAGCAGTCGGATCGCCTAGGTGCCGCTCCCGACGCCTTCCACCGCGCGCGCATAAGCGACCGTCGCCACCTCTATCAGAGTCTTGCGCTCTTCCCCGTCGATAATCCCCTTGGCCTTGAAGTTGTCGACAAGCCGCAGCAGTTCGTCGTACTGCTCCTGCGCATCCATCCGGACTTCAGGGTTCGTCAGCAAGTCATGGAAGGCGGAAAACGCCTGCACTTTCGCGTCATCGTACATGGCCGACTCTCCAGGAATGTGTATTCGGTAGAGGGCGCAATGTCTCAATGGGTTCGTCGTGTACGACGTACGGTGTAACCCAACTGACTTGGGGATCGTGGGATGGCTAAAGCTACGGGCCAGCAGAGTCGAAGAAACAGGCCTGCGGCTGCTTCAGCCTGAATAGGCGCCCACCCTGACCAGCTGTTGGCCGTTCAGCAATCCATCGTAAACACACCTGGCCGGGCAAGCGGGACCACTCTATCCAGAGCGGCCGTGCATGTCTCGAAGACAATTCTGAAGAAACCTGAACGGCTTGAGGATGCTTTCTTGTAGTCAATAAAAAAGCCCGTAGATCATTAATCTACGGGCTTTTCAGTTTGGAGGCCGAGGTCGGAATCGAACCGGCGTAGGCGGATTTGTAATCCGCTAATAAACCAATCAATTCAACTATTCACTCCTCCACCTCAAATTCTATTCACGATACAACCTAAATTGTCTGAGCCTCTTCAAATCTTTCAATATCCAAAATCGCACGCCGAATAGATCTATAGTCCGTAGCTGGCACATCAACAAAACCTGATTCACCCTCTAATTTTGACGCCTCAAAAAGTCCTTTGGGCGCCTTAACGGTGTTCATAAGATCCACATAGCAACCATAATCAATACCATACACATCGTACCTCACACCCGGAGTTTCATTACTGGAAACTCCTTTCTTTACAATATGAAGTATTCTTGCATCAAATAGCATTTCAATAATTGGATGCTTCGCATCGCTTCTCATCAAGAATGCTTTAGCCTGCCGATGCGCAATAACTTCATCAATGATCCAACGTAGAAGCGCAGTAGCTTTGCTGTCTCTTAACGCTTGCTCTTTTCCTTGTTGGAACCACCTTTTTGCGGCAACTCGTATATTTGGAATAGATATTGGGTCATCCAGAGCTAGCTGCGCAGACATAATCAATATATTAATTGCGTCTCGGGGAACCCCCTCTGCGGCGCGCACAAACTCACCGAACGTATTAGAGCTCTGAGTAAACATACGGCGCAATAGATCCTGACTAGGTTTTGTCGAATCCAAGTACCCCTCAGGCAGCTCTGACTTCAGATGCTTATAAATAAGATTTTCAAAAAACTCACTTGCTTTTGCCTGATCATTATCAAACACCATAAAGTCATCAAGATTGGTATTAGCAGTCATATCAGCGCCAACTTCAACACCAATATAGGAAGTCGCTCCATCTGCCACCCTAAAATTGGTACGCTGTTCGATAGCTCCGATTTTCACCGTAATTAATGGAACAGTCATCAAGCTACGACGTATCAAGTCAGCCAAAAAGGGCTGAAGATCCAAAGGAATCTCACTCCACTCATCCAAGAGCACCCAAACTCGTTTACCTTGCAAACTTTTACAGAGACTTAGAAGACAACGATTTAGCGTACCAAAATGAACTCGATGCTTTTCCCCCCCCGTCTGAGTCCTTTTATAATTGACTTGCTCCTCAAGCGCGTCTCCGATATTCAAACTGAGCTGTGCTTCTGGAATCTTTTTAATGCCAGCTGTTAGCGCCGCTCCTTTCGTGCGGGTGCTTTTCCCTTGCGCCCCACTTTCCGAGGTAACCACCCCTGACACCACTACCTGAGATGCAGCCTCAAGGTAATTATCTAGCAAAGGAAAAACAATACTGCCATCGAATACATCATCTTGCTCCACCACTGTATTTAGCATTTGCTCATGTACAGCTTGCAAAGTATCGACTAGCAACCTTGTCGCTCGCTCAGCCAAGGGTATATTAGGATCAGAATATAAGCCTCCGCTGGAACCTATAAGCCTCATATCCAAATATAGAGGAAGATCACCAGCATCATCTCTATCACTAGCTAAATATTCCAAAGCATGGGTCTTTCCAGTTCCCCGACGCCCATAAAGTATCTGATGATCCTCAGTTTGTAGAAGTGTAAGCAGTGGATCCACATCCACAAATGTCTGTATAAGATGATCTCTAGTACTTCTCTCAGCACGAAGCTTAAGCTTCATCACTGCGGTATTAATTGGAGATGCCATTTCCGCGTCCTTTCACTTAGCAATCTTCTGATCTTACTAAAACTCAATAGACGTTCATAGTAGATAGCAACATTTATGGCCAAAATTCACGCATTCTATATAGCCTGCTGCACAGCAGGCCCTCCCAGACTTACTACGCTGACACCTGAGATGCTATTTACACCCATTCCACACAGAAGCTGAAGAGGTCCATGAATCTGATCCACTTCATGCCCAGCATCCTATCGATGCGTTTAAAGCTTCCAAAACGAAATTGACCTGAAAATTGGCTAGGACAAAACATAGAAGCGCTTGAGTATTCTCCTTGAGGACGCCGACAAACAATCCAACCTAGCAGTTGGAACATCAAGCGAGAAACCACGTTAGGACCTAGAGCCAGATCAGAGATGCAGATGCTGCTCAACCGCTAGGATTAGAGCCGCGAGATTGCTTGGAATATGTCAGCAGGCTGCTTGGATATTTGCCCAAAGGGTCACAAATCGGAAGTATCACAATGCTGGAGAAGTCGTAGAACCGACTCGATAACCATGAACGGAAATGATGCTTTCCTCCAGCCAATAAAAAAGCCCGTAGATTATTGATCTACGGGCTTTTCAGTTTGGAGGCCGAGGTCGGAATCGAACCGGCGTAGGCGGATTTGCAATCCAGATAAAATATCAATATTTTCAGTCACTTAATCAGGAATCCGTTCCGCAAGTACCGTTTTCTAAAAAGGCTGGAGCCCATGCCCTACGAGGGCCCTAATTTTGATTGCGGAACTGGTTTGTAAACTCTTCTAGCGGTTCAGCCCCCAATGAGAGTCGCCGCTCTGCAAGTTTCTAGCTCAACCCCGGCCCAGGAGCCGGCCAGCTCAATCGATCCGATGATGGATTGGACACATTCTTCTTAAGGCCCTCAAGAATAAAGGACCGCAGACCAACCAAAAGCCCCATGTACCAATTTTGTACCAATCAAAGCCACAGCTATACGTGCACATCACTAGTCTAAAGCTAGTAAACACCGCGAGTACGCACGATCACATTGCTAGCCCTACCCGCTTTCCTCACTATCAACCGAATCCTCTTATATTTTGTAACAGTGATTTCGACCATTGCGCTAGGCGTATCCTGGCGCTTACAGATTCCCGCTTACCCTAAATTGCACCCCGATACCCCGCCTCCCTCTGAGCCGTCGTTGCGAGCTTTGAAAAGCCGGGGCGTACGGCCAGCACTGGTGGGGCCTGCTATCCTACGAAGGGCTCTAGGAAATGATCGAAAAAATTGAAGAAACGAAATTTCCAAAAAATAGAAACCTGACTATAGTAATTTTGACCAACTTCGGTCGAACAAGGAAGTCAACGACATGTCTAATACCAAAATTACGATAAATGCGCTTTCGGCAATAAATCTGACGAATCTTTCAGAAAGCGGCAGCGGGGCAATACCTGTAAATTTGGCAGCCGGTCAGTACGCAGTCACGCTATCGGAAGATACAATGCAATTTAGGCCGAACCTTTATATACATCAGGTCATTCTTTTCAATACGACCTCGCACAAGGATGGAAGCTGTGAAAAATGGTACTCTACGGTTAACACGTCGGAAGGAACGACAATTAAAGTTGACGGTAACAAGCCAGTTTATGTTTTTATCGTAGATCATTACAGTGTCCACGATAACTCTGGAAGTGCGACGGTAACGTTCACTCCCGTTTAATACGGAATAAATCGAAAAGGGGGGACTGTTTTATTTACAGCCCCCTGATCCAAGCCCCAAAACGCCTGGCACCTTTCCTGATAAACTCAGCGCACCATACCCCCCGCCGGCTGCACTCAAAGCGACAGACACTCCATCCCCTTGAGCCCCCCCGCCCAGTCCGAACCCTCCCGCCGATTTTCCGTGCCCCTCATGATGGATTGGGTGCAATAAGCGCTGACGACCCCGTGCTCTCTGACTAATCAGCTCTTTCGCCTTCGCTCTGTAGCAACTTTCAAGCAAACGGCATCAATCGACTGTCTCTCGCGTTCCCGCTGCTATGCTTGGGCCTTAGCAAAGCTAAAGGGAAAAAACCATGAAGCTTAAGCGAGAAGCGCGGACACTCAAAAGCAAGGGCATTGCATCGTTACGCCGGGGCTTAGAGGTATTCAATAGCCACGACGACCAAGGTCGTACCGAGTCCGTGCTTCTGCACATGCAGCACTGCAGTGAGATGCTCATTAAGGCGTTGCTGATTCAGAAATCTCAACCAGTTTTTGACAAAGAAAAAGGCATCTCTATCGGGCTGGAGAGAGCCCTGAATGTGGCGACAGCCAGTGGATATATGAACGCTTCCCAAGCAGGAACAATTAGAACTATTGATGCAATGCGGGATGCAGCCCAGCACTGGATGATTGTGGTGTCTGAAGAAGTACTATATCTAAATGCTCGAGCGTTGATCACGACCATTGACGAACTTCTAAAGCTGCACTTCGGAGATTCTCTTGCCGGTAATCTCCCTTTGAGAGTTCTACCTCTTTCGACCACACCGCTGAGAGAGTTTGAACTGTTGATCGATAACGAATACACGCAAATTGCAGAACTTCTTGCTCCTAATAAAAGAGCACACGACGAAGCTCGGGGAAGAATCAGAACCCTACTTGCAATGGAGGGACATGTCACCGAGCAAATCGCTGTGTCAGAGCGGGACATAGATCGTATTGAGCGAGCAATAAAAAATCGCACAGAGGTCTCTGAGGTTTTTCCAAGGTTGATGACTCTCGCGAGCGACGTAACGGGTGAGGGACTAACCGTCAAAGTCCATTTCAGCAAGAAAGAGGGAGCACCTGTTCGTTTTATATCAGGCGACGATCCAGGAGCGGCAGGGGCAATACGGGAAGTCGATCTTCAAAAAAATATCACTTAAGTCCTCAACAACTATCTGAAAAATTAAGTATTACCCCTCCGCGCTGTAAAGCTCTTAGAGATTATCTTGAGATAGATGAAGACGCCGCCAATATGATGATTTTTGAGTTCGGCAGTCAACGACATCCACGATACTCCGATAACGCGCTACGCCTCCTCCACGCGAGCAACACACCGGAAACATTGCACGTCGCTTGGGTAAACAGAAATGCGAGGAAGGTTGCACCGTAGTGAGCAGTTATCAATCATTGCAACTATTTTTTGATCTGGCATGGTTAGGGATTCGAACCCGACCGAAGAACCCGGCAAGCCGCGATAGACCTGTATTTGCTAGGTCGAAAATCAGTACCTGTGGGCTGTCGCGGTCTATTTAGGCCCCAGTTATGCCCTAAATTTGCCCTAACCGCTGCCCCGTTTTCCACATATCCAGCAAGGCTTGCCCAGGTGACGGAGATCGACTAGGGATCGCAGGCCTGCTCCCTGAATGGATTATCAGGATAACCTCAAGGTTGCCTATCGATGGTCAATATAAATCTTTGACCATCCAGCATTCCCGCCGCTAAACCCTCAAACGCTCCAATACCGTCAATCAGTCTGTTAAGGTCGAATCTTCATAGGTTTTTTGACAGGAGGTCATCATGGCGAAACCAGCCGCACGACAAACCGACTCAACCAGTTGCCCGATCCCAGGACATGGCACCAACCCAATAGCTACAGGCTCCCCAACCGTTTTCTTCGACGGGCTCCCTGCTGCACGCCAAGACGATGTTTGTACCTGCGGCAGCACCCTATCGACTGGTTTGGCCTCAACGGTATTCATCAACGGCAAGAATGCTGCAACTATCGATACCGGCGGTACTCATGGCAGCATCATAATAGGTGGTTCCGGTACGATCATCATCGGTGACGTCCACACGCCAGCACCATTCATACCTCCAGAGCCGCTGAACATTCTTCCTAACTGGATCGGTTTCGTTATTCCCGCATCTGAAAGCTATGCGGGAGTTATGTGCACTGCACATTTTGACGACGGTTCCTCAATGTCTGGAATTTTTGACTCAACCAATACAGTCAAATTCCCCAACCCTACCGGAAGGCTTTGTCATACGTTGGAATTTGCTCAGCATGAAGATACCTGCACTACATCAAGCATAGACGGACTATTGAAAGAAATATTGGAATAAGGATCTTCTCATGACTGAACCTAACTTAGTGACCGGTAGCTATATTGTAAAAAGCGAACACACGCTAACGCAGTCACCTCTTGAAATGGCCGTCGCTGGCATGGAGGGCGCCGCAACACGGTTTTCTATAGATGCGATCAAAGACGAACGAGTCCGCGCGAGCTATCAACGCAATATTAAACGCATGTCTGAACAAATTTTCGCCGACGTACGAGCAGGAAACATCAGCGTTGAAGAGGGTACAAAATTTAGTAATGAAATGCGCAACAAAATTATGTTTGAACATCGTAAATTCACTTCCGCTCATGGCCTAGCCATCGTACAAAAAAAGAAAAAATCCGGCAAAACCTACACAGATATTCTTAACGAAAAGTCGAAAACTCAATTCGGCCAAAACTACGAACAACTTTCAAAGGCGCAGCAGAAAGAAGTTCTGTACAAAGCACTAGAACGCTCAGGAAGCGCCAACGCCAAATTCACCTCGGGCACGAAGATCATGTCCGTCATGGGGAAGGTTGGCATCATCCTGACTGCAGCGCTGGCCACTTACGAAATTCTTGAAGCAGACAACAAGGTCAAAGAGAGCGCCCGTCAAGCGACTATCTTAGGCGCTGGTGCCGCAGGAGGGTTTCTGGCCGGACTAGGCGTTTCTGCTATTTGCGGCCCCGCAGCCCCTGCGTGCGCCATAGCCGTCATACTGATCGGAAGCGCCGCGGGAGGTGTAGCCGGCGGAGTGATCGCCGATACTTTCGATGATGAACTGGAGGAGCTTTCGCATTGGGACATATTCTGACTCCGCAAGAGAAAGCGAGTATCCAGATAGCCCTGGCTGAAACTTTTGTAGATAGCGTCGTCGACTACGCTCATATCGCAGAACGCATTCGCGGCTATGACTTAAAAATCGTGGAAGACATTCTGTACTCAGAAGTCGCCCCTGTATGCTTCAGCAACCTTGAGACACCAGTCCCTCCTATATGGACTGGGTTCAAGGACGACTGGCTATTAAATGAAATAGAAAACGAACTCAAGGCCCGAGAATCTAGTTTGATACGCCGAGCCTTTGACAAGCTAAAAGTTGCATGGCTTCGCTATAGCTATGGCTATATATGGAAAGAAATCATGAAAAACTATGACTCCGAAAAATAAATATAAGCATTGATAGAGATCATAAGGAGGCTACATGGGCCTTACCAAACCGAATCAAGAGCTGCGCCGAGACCTGAAACAAGCAGCTGCTATTCTCAAGTGGTCCGGTGTCGATCTTTTCAAGGTTGCAGTTCGGTTATCCGAGGTTGGGCTCGAAACCGAAGCAAGAGAATTGCTCAGAATGGCGAATAGCTACCAGGAAATTGAAGACCGGTTGACGGCCTATTCCAATGAGGTTAAGCAGGGACGAATTGTAAGAGCGAAACTATAAAAGACAGTAACTGCTCGTTGAAATAGAAAACTCAGCCCCCCCTTATGACCACTACAGTGAGCTTTTCCGGTGACATGTAGCCATCCTCTTATTCGACTCTCTGCTTCCTCAGCTTCTTGCGAAAAGATGCGCCTGTGCTACACCTAACATTCGTTCAAGGAAGTTATTCAACCAAAGGATTACCCAATGACAATCTACAGAGTTTATGTCCGAGGACACGGTGGCGAAGAGACGCAGAAGTTGCCTCCATCAAAGGATCTTCCGATCAGCATGATCACACTGGGTCAGTTTGGCAGCACAATGTCCGATGAAGTCGCGGATGACTATATCTATCATCATCGCGGCATTGATGACATCAAGGCGCAGATCAGAGACGAGGTCGTCATCTACTGGACCAAGGCGCAGCGCGACGACTGGTATGACCATCATCGCCTGAACTACTCGAAGCCCGTCCTAGGCATCAATCCCTACGAAACCCTGACCCAGAACCTCGCGCTAGATGGAGACCGTGGCATCGGCGATTGCGGTGTTTGTTACTGGAACGAGCCGAAAGCGGAGTTGACGTGGATTGTCAAACTGCGCCATGGCGAAACGATTCTCCTATCGGAGATCCTTGCGAAGTTGCGAGGCTTGCTCCACGGGGAGCAAGACTCCATCGAACTGTTCTGGACGGCCTGCATGAGTGCCAAGTACTGGAGCGGTAACGCCAAGAAGGTCTCTTTCAACCCTACCAAGTAGGCGGTGGGCAGTGGCTGAATAGAAAACTTAAAGCATTGATGAACGCATATCCGCCGATTCATTTCAAAGTAAGAAGCAAAGGCCCCGGCTATGCCGAGGCCTTTGCTTCAGAGCGCTTGTAGTCGTTCGGCCTCTTGAAACCCCACCCACTTCCCTTCCGAGTTCATCCCCCGTGAGGTCAGCTCACGCCAAGCTAATTCGTTTAGGTCAACCTCCCCACGCACTACTGCGGCGAGAATACTGGCGGGGATTGTCTGAAGGTACATGTCGGCGGTTTCCATGGGGTACTCACTTTGTTTGCGTAGCCACAGTAACGCTCTGTTGAAAGCGTATAGCAAGCTGATCAGGTCCCCCGGAAGCAGCATCAGAACAGCCCTCCCAGGACCGCCGGAGTCCAGTTCATGATCACCAGCTCCCCGGTGACTTCGGCCTTGGCCTGCCGCTGATTGGTGTTGCTGTAGCGGATGTCCAGCGTCTGGAAATGAAAACCATCAAACACCTGGCGGATGTCAGGATGGTCGTTGATGCTGACCATCACCTTGCCTTTGCAACGGAGCATGAAGTCGGCCATGCGCTCGTACTCCTCGAACGGGAAGTCGAGCCCGTAGCCGGCGGTCTGCCAGTATGGTGGGTCCATGTAGAAGAACGTGTGCGCTCGATCGTAGCGCTCGGCGCAGTCGAGCCAGGACAAGTTCTCGACGTAAGTACCGGCGAGGCGCTGCCAGGCCGTCGAGAGGTTCTCCTCGATGCGCAATAGGTTGATGGCCGGCCCCGTGGTGGCAGTGCCGAACGTCTGGCCGGTGACCTTGCCACCAAACGCGTGTTGCTGCAGGTAGAAGAACCGGGCGGCACGCTGGATATCGGTCAGCGTCTCGGGGCGGGTCATCTTCTGCCACTCGAAGATCTGGCGGGAGCTGAGCGCCCATTTGAACTGACGGACGAACTCTTCCAGATGGTTCTGCACCACCCGGTACAGCGTCACCAGGTCGCCGTTGAGGTCGTTGAGCACCTCCACCGGGGCTGGCTGGGGGCGCATGAAGTACAACGCGGCACCGCCGGCGAAGACTTCGACATAGCATTCGTGAGGGGGAAAGAGAGGGATCAAGCGGTCGGCCAGGCGGCGCTTGCCGCCCATCCAGGGGATGATAGGAGTGGTCATTGTTTGCAAGCCTTTACTGTATGGATAAACAGGTGACAGGCTCGCCGCGCTTTGTGCACAAGGCAGAGGCCGCGGCTGGATTTGCAGGAAGGGTCTGCGGGTTCGGCGGGCCGGGCTGGATGTTGGCGCATCCACCCGGCTCGCCTCTTTACTACTTGGTGACTTCGCGGACGTAGGCCTGGCAGGCCTTCAACGCGATCAGTCCCCGATCGCCTTCGTCGGTGATGGCGATAATTCTTCGAGCATGCGCTGGGTCAAGCTGGGTACGTAGGGCTCCATCCACCAGGCCTCCGGTGCCGGCGGGCGCTCGCATCCCACTGTCACCACCCTGGGCGGCAGCGGTTCCGGCGTCGAGTAGGACTGACAGCCGCAGATCAGCAGTAGCAAGCCGATCACGCAAGCGAGCCTGGGCTTGTTGAGCATCGTTCATATCCTTCCAATGTGTTTTGTCTTGAGCCTGCAGGCGATCCTCCAGATCGAGTCGCTGCGCCTGGTGCATCGCCGTCTGCCCGAGCGCTGCTACTGCGGCCCACGCTCGCGCCCATGCGCCAGGTCTTTCGCAGCGAGCTGCCGCTCATACTCCATCGCCTGATTGGCAAGCTCATCGGTCTGCCACATCCAAGCAACGCGAGCACCTACTGCCGCTCCGAACACCAGGGCCAGCACGCCCCACCTCCAGCTCAGAGCCATCAGATCAGCACCTGCTCGGCACGCTTGTAGAAGCGCTTGCGCATTCTCCTTGAGGACGCCGGCAAGCAATCTGATCTGGCGGCGTTTCTTGAGAACCTGCTGGAACGTCGAGCAATGAACGGAATCCGGACGTCGATCCTGATCACCAACGCCTCAGGCCTGCGGATGAGCCAGCAAATGCTACGCAACCGCTGGGACGAGGCCAGGGAGAAAGCAGCCATCAAGGCCACGGCAGAGGGCGATACCGCGCTCGCGGCCAGCATCCGTCAATTTCAGTTCAGGGATATCCGGCCAAAGGCAGCCAGCGAGATCGCTCTGGAGCATGCCAGCAAGCTGCTTGGGCATACCTCCGAAGAGATCACCAAGAGGGTTTATCGCCGTGTCGGGGAAGTCGTCAAACCGACAAAATAGAGGGGGGGGTTGCGGAACACTTGCCAAAAGATGCGGAACACATTGTAAATTTCAGCCAATAAAAAAGCCCGTAGATCGCTGATCTACGGGCTTTTCAGTTTGGAGGCCGAGGTCGGAATCGAACCGGCGTAGGCGGATTTGCAATCCGCTGCATAACCATTTTGCTACTCGGCCAAACTTTCGATGCTTTGCAACCGCATCAAAGGCATACAACTCGAAGCTGGAAACCTGAACTTGATCTAGCTTCCAACCCTTTGAATTCTAAGGGGTTTTTCGCGTTCCTGAATCAGGAATGGACGCAATTCTGGACTTGTTCGCCGGGCATGTCAAGAACAGGAATAAAATAATTCAATGCCCGGCGCCGGCATCCGTCGTGTCTGGCGCAAGCCCCCTTCCCTGCTTCTTTTATCCTGTGGCGGGCATCGACAGACTAACAGGACTGTCATGACGGTCTTTGCGGAGCGCGTGATACCAGCCTGATCAACCACCCCACCAACAGCACATTCAGCAGCGCCAGCGAGCAGAGTGTTGCCAGCACCCCGCCCGCCCCCAGCGCTTGCAACAGGAAGCCGCCGGCCAGCGGCGTCAGGGCCTGGCCGATCAGCGATGGCCGTGACATGCGCCCCATCAGCAGGACATAGTCCGCCGGTGACATCAGGGCCAGCGGCAGCAGGCCGCGGACGATGGCGCGCAGGCCATTGCCGGCGCCGTAAAGCACCAGGCCGAGCGCCGTAGTGCCAGGCGCCAGCGCCACCAGCAGCAGCCCCATGGCCACCAGGGTGACGGAGATCAAGGCAGTCCACACCGGGTGCCGCTTGCGCGCGAATACTTGCAGCACCCGCGAGCCTACCTGGCTGGGCCCCAACAACGCACCAAAACCAATGGCCGCGGCCAGGGAGTACCCCAGGCCCTGCAGCAGAGAAACCAGTTGCACGGAGATCGCCGTCATGATCACCGCGCCCAGGGCGAAGATCGTGGTCAGCAGCCCATAAATACGCCGGTCGATCGCGACCACGGCGGCAACGGCGGTTTGCTGTTTCGCCAGGGACCCGCGCCCGCGCGGCAATGCCCACAGGTACAGCGGTGCCACGGTCAGCGCCAGCAGCACGGCATACACCTGGCAGGTGGCGCGCCAACCGATGTGCTCGATCAGCAGCGCCACCAGTGGCCATGCCAGGGTGCTGGCAAACCCGGAAATCAAGGTGATGCCGGTGATCGCGCTGCCCGCCCGCTCGCCATAAAGCGCGCCCAGGCTGGCGAACAAGGCTTCGTACAAACCCAGCGCCATCCCCAGGCCGATCACCACCCAGGCCAGGAGGAACATCGCCAGTGTTGTCGAAGCGGCCATCAGACCCAGACCCGCGGCGACCGCCAGGCCACTGCTGGCCAGCACCCCGCGCCCGCCATGCCGGGCGATCAGCCGGCTGGTCAGGGGCGCCAGCAACGCCGAGACGAGGATGCTCAGGGACAGCGCGCCATACACCCACTGGCTGGCCCAGCCGGTGTCCTTGATGATCGGCCCGGCCATCACCGCCATCAGGAAGAACGAACCGCCCCAGACCAGGATCTGCAACAGCCCCAGGACAACAATGCCGGAGACGCCCGGTAACCGTGAATGATCGTTCAAGACAATGCCGCCAGAGGGATGGGAATGTGCAAGGCCCCGAGCCAACGGGGCGAAGCGTTTGCGCGCTACAGGTATTGCGAGATTTCGATCAGGTTGAGGTCAGGGTCGCGCACGTAGACCGAACGGATCGGCCCGGTGGCGCCCGTGCGCTGCACCGGCCCTTCGACGATCGGCCAGTTGTGCCGCTGCAGATGGGCGACCACTGCCTCCAGCGGCTGGGCACTGATAAAGCACAGGTCCAGCGCGCCCGGCACCGGCAGATGCGCCTTGGGCTCGAACTCCTGCCCGCGCACGTGCAGGTTGATCTTCTGGTTGCCGAAACGAAACGCCATGCGGCCGTTGCCGAAGGTTTCCAGGGTCATGCCCAGCACCCGCAGGTAAAAGTCCTGGCAGGCCTCGGGGTCCACGGTGGTCAGGACCAGATGGTCAAGGTGATCGATCAGCATGGGGCGGCTCCTCGTAAAAACGCTGTAGCGCAAGCGCGGCAGGTTACAGGCTTCAACCGGCGTGCGCGCCGGCCTGGAACTCGGCGATGTGCTGCCACATCGCCATGGGGTTGGAATACATCGGAAAGTGCCCACAGGCCGGGATCTGCGCCAGCCGCACGCCCTGGGCCTGGATATGCGCCAGGTAGGACAGATGGGCATTCTGCTCGCCGTACATGAACATCCGCGGGCAGCCCAGGCCGAGAAACGTGTCCATCAGCTCGCCATGATCCGAGAGCCAGACCATCGACTCGAAGATCCCGCGCACCGCGCCGGGGCGCACCTTGTGCCGCAGGCTGGCGGCATACAGCGCGCTGGCGTAGGCCGGCGCCTGTCGGGCGCGCTCGATGAAATCGTCGAAGAAGCGCTCGGCGTCGACCTCGGGGTAGTCGACTATCTGCCGGCTGAGGAAGCAGTCTTCCGGGGCGATATTGCCTTCGATATCGACGAAGCTCAGCACCCGCCCCGCAAGCTTATGGGCCAACATCAGCGCGGTCAGGCCGCCCATGGAATGCCCGACCAGATGGAAGCGCTCGATCTGGAAGTGTTCGAGGATCTGCAGCGCGGTGTCGAGCAGGAACGGGATGGAGATTCTCCCCAGGTCGGCACAATGGCTCGCGCCGCAGCCCGGCGCATCGTAGGCCACGAACGGCTGCCCGGCGAAAGCTGCCTGCCGCACGATGTCGGCGTAGTCTTCCTTGGTCGAACCAAAGCCGTGCAGGAACAGGATCGGCGCCCGCTCGCCGGCGCGATGCAGGCTGGCGATGCTCAGCTCGACGCCCTGCACGGTCAGCGGCACCTGTGTAGCGATGAATTCTGTTTGCGCAGCCACGTTGAACGCTCCTTTGACGAATCGCCGCCAGCAGACGGTGACGGCCGGCGCATCGCGCACTCTCCGGGGACGCGGGGCTTATGTAAATTCCGGATTCAAGAAGGCATCCATACGGCAAACCTATGGAACGTTGGCCCGGCCCTTGCCCTGGAACTGCGCCACCAGCTCCTCCACCAGCGGGTTGGTGCGCGTTGGGTTCCAGGCCAGCGCGGTGGTGACCACGTTCAGCCGCTGGCTCAGCGGGCGCAGCACCACATTGCTCGGCGCGACCTTTTTCAAGGACGCCGGCACCAGGGCAATGCCCTGCCCGCAACTGACAAAGGCGATCTGTGAAGCCACCGAACGTACCTCGTGCAACACCCGCGGGGAAAAGCCGCTGGCGCGGCAGGTGGCGATCAGGTTGTCGAAATACATCGGGCTGACTTTGCGCGACGACAACACCAGCGGCTCGCCCGCCAGGCTCGCCAGGCTGATGCGCGAACGCGCGGCCAATGGATGGTCGCTGGGCAGCGCCACCGCCAGACGATCCTCGGTCAGCGCAATCGAGCGTACGCTGCTGCCCAGTTCGCCTTCCACGCGGGCGAAGGCCAGGTCGATGTCGCCGGCCTCCAGGGCCGGGATGGCCTCGACGCTGTCGATCTCCCGCACCGACACCGTGAGCTGCGGATACCGGGCCTTCAGTTTCTCGATCAGCGCCGGCAGTACGTCGAGCATCGCCGTGGTGATGGCGCCGATGGTCAGCACCCCCGACTGCCCCGCCACCGCCTCGTGCACGGCCAGCTCCAGGCGCTCCAGCTGCTCGGCGAACTTGCGCACCGCCGGCAGGATGGCCTGGCCCACCGGGGTCAGCTTGGCACCCCGGCGCGAACGGTCGAAGAGCTTGACCTTGAGGGCCTGCTCCAGCACCTGGATCTGCTCGGTCAGCGGCGGTTGCGACATGCCCAGGCGCTTGGCGGCGCGGCTGAAGTTCTGTTCCTCGGCCACTGCCAGGAACAGCCAGAGATGACGAATCAAGCGAAAATTGATCATGGCGGCACCATAGGTTTTTCGTATGCAAGGCTTACTTGATTCGTAATATACCTATCAAATGCGCTCGTCGACACTGGGCCCTCCGTCACCACAGGGGTTACCCCATGAGCACTGCCACCTTGCTTGATCGCCTGACGGCGCTGGACACCAACACGGTGTCCGACGCCCTCGATTTCCTTGGTCTGCCCGGCGCCACCGTCGGCCTGCGGCCGTTGTGGGACTGCCCGAAGATCGTCGGCCGCGCCAGCACCGTGCTGCTGGGCGCCAAAACCGACAGCGCACCGACCGTGCACCTGATTTCCCCGGTGGTCGAACGGATCGCCAGCGCCGATCGCATCCTGGTGATCGCCGGCGGCCTGGAAGGCATTTCCTGCTGGGGCGACATCCTCGCCAACGCGGCGCAGCACAAACGGATCCGCGGCAGCGTGATCGACGGTTACAGCCGTGACATCGACGGCAGCGCCGCCATCGGCTACCCGGTCTATGGCCGTGGCGTGACCATGATCAGCGCGCGCAACCGGGTGATCCAGCTCGACGCCGGCGTGCCGGTGCAAATTGCCGGGGTCCAGGTAAGCGAAGACGACTACGTGATCGCCGACCGCTGCGGCACAGTGTTTGTCGCCGCCCGGCATATCGAAAAAGTCCTCGACCTGGGCGAGCGCATCGACCGTCGCCAGCACGCCATGGTCGAGGCGGTGCGCGCTAGCCGCTCGGTCGCCGAGGTGATGCATGACCGCCAGTTCGAAGCCATCGCGGTGGAGCACGCACATGAATGATCAGCAACTGGTCGAGCTGTTCGCCGGCCTGGATACCCCCGGCGTCTCCGATGCCCTGGACAAGCTCGGCCTGCCCGGCCAGTGCCTGGGCATCGAGCCGCTGGACAACTACCGCCAGGTGGTGGTCGGCCCGGCGTTCACCGTGCAGTACGTCTCGGCCAGCGTGCCACCCGGCACCGTCGGTGACTTCATCGACGACGTGGCCCCGGGCGACGTGGTGGTGATTGCCAACGGCGGCCGCACCGACTGCACCGTCTGGGGCGACATCATGACCCAGTACGCCGGCAGCCGACGGATCGCCGCCACGGTGATCGACGGTGTCTGCCGCGATGTCGGCAAGGCCCTGGGCGACGGCTATCCGCTGTTCAGCCAGGGCCGCTTCATGCGCACCGGCAAGGATCGGGTGCAAGTGCAGTCGGTGAACCAGCCGGTGTCCATCGGCGGCGCCCGGGTCTGTGCCCGCGACATCGTGGTCGCCGACGCCAACGGCGTGGTGGTGGTTCCCCGCGCCCGCGCCGCCGAAGTGGCGGCCTGTGCCCGCCAGATCGAGGCGGTCGAAGCCGATATCCGTGCCTTGATCGATCAAGGCAAAACCCTCAAGGAAGCCCGGGCCGCCCTGGGTTACCACCACCTGCAGAGGCAAGTCCGATGACCACGCTCCCCCTGCCCCTCGACTTCCACGAGCGGGCCAAAGTACTCGGCAGCTCGACGCTGTATGAAGCCTCGCACCTGCCCTGCGCCGTCGACAGCGCGATCCGTCCGGTCTGGGACGGCGCCTTCATCGCCGCCCCGGCCTACCCGCTGCAATGCTCGCCGGGCGACAACCTGGCCCTGCACCTGGCCATGGAGCGGGTACCCCGCGGCAGCGTGCTGGTGGTGGGCACCGACAATTTCATCGCCGGTTACTGGGGCGAAGTGCTCACCGTGGCCGCCGAAGCGGCCGGCGTGGTCGGGCTGGTGATCGATGGCGGCGTGCGCGATATCGCCGCCCTGAAAAAGCGCCGGTTCCCGGTCTTCGCCCGCGGTATCTCGGTCAAGGGCACCCTCAAGGCCAGCGCGCCCTCGGTGGGTCGTCCGTTCAATTTCAATGGTGCCTGGGTCGCGCCGGGCGACCTGCTGGTGGCCGACGATGACGGCGTGATCGTCATTCCCCAGGCCGACGCCGCCCGCACCCTGGCCGCAGGCGAGGCCCGCGCCCACAAGGAGGCGCAGATGATGCAGGCGCTGAGCGAAGGCCGCTCGACCCTGGAACTGATGAACCTGACCGAGTGGAGAAGCCGCGCATGAGTAACGATATCCAGCGCCTCAACCAGCGCCTGGCCAGTGCCCGGCCTTCGGCGACCTACCGCATCATGGACCGGGTGGCGGAACGCCGGGCGCAAGGCGCGCAGATCATCTCGCTGTGCGCCGGCGAGCCGGACTTCGACACCCCCGAGCACATACGCCAGGCCGCCATACAGGCCATCAAGAGCGGCCATACCCGCTACACCCAGGTGGCCGGCGTGCGTGCGCTGCGCGAAGCGGTGGCCGCCAAGTTCCGCGACGAAAACGGCCTGGAAGCAGGCTGGCAGGACAGCATCGTCAGCAATGGCGGCAAGCAAGTGATCTACAACGCCCTGGCCGCGACCCTGAACGACGGCGATCAAGTGATAGTCCCGGCGCCCTACTGGGTCAGCTACCCGGAGATGGTCCAGTTGTGCGGCGGCACGCCGAACATCGTCACCTGCAACGCCGCGAGTGGCTTCAAGCTGACCCCGGCGGCCCTGGCCGCGGCAATCAGTCCGCGAACCCGCTGGTTGATCCTCAACTCGCCCTCCAACCCGACCGGCGCGGTGTACAGCCGCGACGAGCTCCAGGCCCTGGCCGAGGTGCTGCTGGCCCAGCCGCAGGTGCTGATCCTCGCGGACGACATCTATGAGCACCTGATCTTCGACGACCAGCCGTTCCATACCCTGGCCCAGGTCGAGCCGCGCCTGGCCGCGCGCACCTTGACCATGAACGGTGTGTCCAAGGCCTATGCCATGACCGGCTGGCGCATCGGTTTCGCCACCGGACCGCGCTGGCTACTGGACGCCATGGAGAAACTCCAGGGCCAGCAGACCTCCGGCGCCAGCGCCATTTCCCAGCAGGCGGCGCTGGCCGCGCTGAGCGGCCCCAAGGATTTCATCCGCCACAGCCGCTCAGTGTTCCAGCGCCGCCGCGACCTGATGGTCGAGCTGCTCAACGACACGCCCGGGCTGCACTGCGCCCGGCCGGCCGGGGCGTTCTATGCCTTCGCCAGCTGCGCCGGGCTGATCGGGCGCACCTCGCCCGGCGGGCGTTTACTGGCCAGCGACGAGGACGTGGCCCATGCCCTGCTCGAGGAAGCCGATGTCGCGGTGGTACATGGCAGCGCCTTTGGCCTGGGCCCCTACATTCGCATCGCCTATGCCCTGGACGACTCATCGTTGCGCCAGGCCTGCGAGGCCATCCGCCGCTTCTGCGGCGCCGTGCTGTAGCGTCGCGAAAGCGCCTGCATTGCCCTTGGGAGTCCCGGCTACACGCCGGGATTTTCCTGTCAATTGCTGCACCACATGCAGTAGTCAAATGCAAACAGGCCGGATTGTTGATCATGGAGCGTAGCCCTATCCTCGTTTCCTACACCCAGCTTCCTACCGCAAAGCTTCCAAGGAGATCGAGCATGGTCACCCACGTACAGCTTCACCAAGTCGGCGCCCCTCAGGTCCTGCAGTTCGAACAGGCACAAACCCAGGCGCCCGGTGCCGGCGAGGTCTGGCTGGAGCAGACGGCCATCGGCGTCAATCCGCTGGACCTCAGCCAGCGCAGCGGCGCGGTGCCGGTTGCCCTGCCCTGCGGGCTCGGCCTGGAGGGCGCGGGGCTGGTCAAGGCGATCGGCCCTGGCGTCACCCAGGTCCAGGTGGGCGACCGCGTCGCCTATGCCACCGGGCCCCTCGGCGCGTATGCCAGCGCCCGCCTGTACCCGGCCGAGCGCCTGGTCAAGCTGCCGCCGGCGCTGGCCTCGGACGCCGCCGCGGCGCTGCTGTTCAAGGGCATCACCGCCCAGTACCTGCTCAAGACCACCTACCCCGTCGGCCCTGGCACCCGGGTGCTGATCTATGGCGCCGCCGGCGCCCTGGGCCAGTTGATGGTGCCTTGGGCCAAGCACCTGGGGGCCACGGTCATCGGCGTCGTCTCCAAGGCGCAAAGCATCGAGCGGGCCCGGGCCGCCGGTTGCGACGAGGTGCTGGTGTTCGACGCCGCGGCCCTTGCCCAACAGGTCGTCGAGGTCACTCAAGGGCACAAGGTCGATGTGGTGTACGACCCGATCGGCCGGGTGTCCTTCGAAGCCTCCCTCGACAGCCTGCGTCCCCGCGGCCTGCTGGTGTCCTTCGGCGCGGCGTCGGGCGCTCCCCAGGCGGTGCAGGTCGGCACGCTCAACACCAAGGGCTCGCTGTTTCTCACCCGCCCGTCCCTCGCCGCCCACACCGCCAGCGCCAGCGAGTACCAGACGCGCGCCGCCGATGTGCTGGACGCCTTCGCCGCGGGTATCATCCAGCCGCGGATCTGGCAGCGTTACCCCTTGGCCGACGTGGCCCAGGCCCACGCTGACCTGCACGACGGACGCGCGCAAGGCGCCATTGTGCTGATACCTTGAGGCCGATCCTTTCCGTTCCTTCCGGCCATTTGGCCGCACAACGAGGCAACCCAGGCACATGGATCCGTTCGACAGCCGACAGGCCGATGAACTCGCCACCTTGATGGCGCTCTTCGAGCACGGCTCTTTCGCCGCCGCCGGACGTGCCTTGCAGCGCCACCCTTCGGTGCTGTCCAAGCGCCTGGCGGCACTGGAAAGCCGCTTGGGCATTCGCCTGGTGCAACGCACCACCCGGCAATTGCGCTTCACCGACGAAGGCGCGCGGTTAGTGGAGCACTTGCGGCAGGCGGCGGGCCTGATCAGCGCAGCCGAACACGAAGCCTCCCAGGGCGCCGCGCAGATCCGCGGGCGCCTGCGCCTGGCCTTGCCGGCCGCCATGGGCCGGCGCTGGCTCAGCCCGATCCTTGCAGAATTCGCCCTGGCCCATCCCGGGGTGACGCTGGAGACCGAGTATTCGGACCGTTTCGTCGACATCGTCGGCGAAGGTTTCGACGCGGCGATCCGCATCGGCGAACTGGCCGACAGCCAGCTGGTGGCGCGTAAACTCTGTGCGCACCGGCGCATCCTCTGCGCGTCGCCCGACTACCTGCAACGCCATGGCGAACCGCGGCTGCCCGCCGATCTTGCCAGCCACAACTGCCTGGGCTTTACCGGCCTGCGTTCCTGGCCCGACTGGCGGCTGACCCGCCAGGGCCGGCTGGAAACCGTGCGTATCCACGGCACCTTGCAGAGCAACGACAACGAAGCGCTGCTCGCCGCGGCCCGGGCCGGCGTCGGCATTCTTGCCGGCGGCGACTGGCTGATGAACCAGGACCTCGCCTCGGGGCATCTGGTCCGGGTGCTGCCGCAGTGGCAGCTGGACAGCGACTCAGGGATCTTCCTGCTGCGCCCGTCGGCGCGCTTCAGCAGCGCCACCACCCAGGCCTTCAAGCACTGGATCGAGGCGCGCTTTGCCCAGGGCGCGCCGTGGGAAACGCCGGCCAGGGACGAGCCATAGCACCGTTCACAGCGAAGCGACGATGAACTCCCGCAGCCATTGATGGGCCGGGTCGCGGTGGCAGCGCTCGTGCCAGAGCATGGCCATGTCATAACCCGGGACTTCCAGCGGCGGCTCGACCACCTTCAGCGCCGGGTTGTCGCGCACCAGGCGCGACGGCAGCATCGCCACCAGGTCGGTGCTCGCCAGCGCCGAGAGGACAAACAGAAAATGCGGCACCGACAGCACCACCCGGCGCGTCAGGCCCACCTCGCCCAGCGCGCTGTCGGTGACACCCTGGAAACCGCCGCCATCGGGCGACACCACCACATGTTCCAGCTTGGCGAACTGCGCCGGGCTCGGGCGTCGTTGCAGGCGTGGATGGCCCGCGCGGCCCGCCAGCACGTAACGCTCGCTGAACAGCACGCGGCGGCGCAGCCCCGGCGGCGAGTCCTCGCTGGTGTGCAGGGCCAGGTCGATGATGCCCTGCTCAGCCTGCTGGACCAGACGCCCCGGCTCCAGTTCGAGCACCGCCAGCCGGGTGCCCGGCGCCGCAGCGCGCAAGCCGGCCAGCGCCGGCAGGATCACCGTCGACTCGCCGTAGTCGGACGCCGACACGCTCCAGGTATTGGCCGCCGCGCCCGGGTCGAACGGGCTGGCCGGCGACACCGCCAGCTCCAGGGCCTCCAGCGCCCGGCGCAACGGCTCGCGCAACTCGTCGGCCCTGGCGGTGGGCCGCATGCCGCGCGGGCCCGGCAGCAACAACGGGTCGCCGAAAATCTCCCGCAGCTTGGCCAGATGCACGCTGACCGAGGGTTGCGACAGGTTCAGGCGTTGCGCCGCGCGGGTCACGTTGTGCTCGGCGAGCAGCACATCCAGGGTCAGCAGCAGGTTGATGTCCAAGCGCCTTAAATTATTCACGACAATACCTGGGATATTGGATATTCATTTCCAATATACCTGGCAGCGACCGATCCTGCTGTATCCCGACATTGGAGACCCTGTGATGAATGTACTGCTGGTGTATGCCCACCCCGAACCCCGCTCCTTGAACGGCTCGCTCAAGAACTTCACGATCAAGCGCCTGGAGGCCGCCGGCCACGCGGTCCAGGTCTCGGACCTGTATGCGATGAACTGGAAGGCGCCGCTGGATGCCGACGACAGCCTGGGCCGGGCGGACAACAGCCGCTTCGATCCGTCCCTGGACTCCAAGCGCGCCTTCGAAGAAGGCCTGCAGTCGGCGGACATCGCCCGCGAGCAGGAAAAACTGCTCTGGGCCGACACCGTGCTGCTGCAATTTCCCCTGTGGTGGTTCTCCATGCCAGCGATTCTCAAGGGCTGGGTGGAACGGGTCTATGCCTACGGGTTTGCCTATGGCGTGGGCGAGCATTCGGATGCGCGCTGGGGCGACCGCTACGGCGAAGGCACCCTGGCGGGCAAGCGGGCGATGCTGATCGTCAGCGCCGGCGGCTGGGAATCCCACTATGGCCCGCGGGGCATCAACGGGCCGATGGACGACCTGCTGTTCCCGATCCACCATGGCATCCTCTATTACCCCGGCTTCGACGTGCTGCCGCCCTTCGTGATCTACCGCACCGGGCGCATCGACGCGGCGCGTTTCGCCACGATCTGCGACCAGCTCGGGCAGCGCCTCGACCACCTGGCGCAGACCGCGCCCATTCCTTTCCGGCCGCAGAACGCCGGCGCCTACAGGATTCCGGAACTGACCCTGCACCCGGACGTCGCCACGGACCGGCAGGGCTTCGCCGCGCACCTGATCCCGCCAGCGATCCCCTGAATCGAGCGCCAGTGCAGCAGCCGGCCGCGCAAATAGCTGAATCACAACGAGAAAAGGACCTTTCCATAACCAAACAGCGACAACGCTGATTTACCCTGAAATCAGGACCAACGAGAATTTCCGGCCCTTCATTTCAGCCAGTCCGTCATGCAATGCTTCCCCCTTCCCTCCGGCCCGGTTGTGCCGCCCGCTGAACATCGGTACCCGGCATGACCGGTCCGCTTTACCGCCAAGCCGCGCTGCAAGCAGAGCAACGCAGTGCCCTGGGCGGGGTCACGCTCTATGGCCCCCCTCATCACACCTGGCTGGCGGCAGCCGCGCTGTTGTTCACCGCCAGCGTCGCCCTGTTTCTTTATGCCGGCAGCTATACCGCCCGTGAACGGGCCAGCGGCGATCTGCTGCCGGAACAAGGCGTGCTGAATATCGTGCCGCCGACCGCGGGCACCGTGACCAAAGTCTTTGTGCGTGACGGCCAGGAAGTCGAGCGCGGCGCGCCCCTGTTGGCAGTGTCCAGCGACGTGGCTACCGGGCTCGGCGCCACCCGAGCGCTCATCGCGGAGCGCCTGCAACAGCAACGCGCGACGCTGGAGCTCGACCAGGGTTCGCAGTCGGCGCTGGCGTCCACCACGCTCGATGAGCTGCGCGCCCGCGCTGGGGTGCTGGCCGCGCAGCGGGCCGAATCCGCCAGCGAAATTGTCCGGCGCCGTCGGCAAGCCGAGCTTGCACGGGAGAAGCTGGCACGCTGGCGTACGCTGCGCGATAAAGGTTATGTGTCGAACGGCAAGCTCGCCGACGAGGAAGCCACGGTGCTCGATGCCGAGGTCCGGGTCCAGGAGGCCATCGGCCAACACCTCAAGCTTGAGCAAGAACAGCTCGACACTCGCCGCCAACTGGCCGAGGCGCCGCTGGCGGCGGCCCTGAGGCAGCGCGATATCCAGCGCAAGCTCGGCGAGCTCGACCAGCAGATCGCCGCCAACGAAGAACAACGCGAACGCATACTGCGCGCGCCGCAGGCGGGAACCGTCGCCGCGCTCCTGGCGCATCCCGGACAGACCGTCGCGGCCGGCGAACTGGCCGTCGCCCTGCTGCCGGAAAACGCCAAACTGCAGGCGCGCCTGCTCGTGCCAAGCCGGGCCATCGGTTTCGTTCGCGAAGGCGATCGGGTCGTGCTTCGCTACCAGGCCTATCCGTTCCAGAAGTTCGGCCTGCATTACGGTCGAGTCATCGATGTCTCCCGCACCGCGCTGTCGGCTCGCGACGTTGCCACGCTCACCGGCAACCCCGAGGCCCGCGGGCAGTATTACCGGGTGGTTGTCGCGCCCGACCGGCAAGACATCGATGCTTATGGACGTCGCGAACACCTGCGTGCCGGCATGAGCCTGGAGGCGGACATCCTGCTGGAGCGGCGACGCTTGGTCGAATGGCTGTTCGAACCGCTGTATGCCATTGGCAGGCTGGCACGATGAGGCCGGGTTTCGCTCGCACACGCCTGCCGATGCTGCTGCAGGCCCAGATGGCCGAATGCGGTCTCGCCTGCCTGGCGATGATCGCCTGCTATTACGGAGCCGACACCGACCTGGCCGCGCTGCGGCGGCGTTTCATGCCGTCGGTGCGCGGTGCCACCCTCAACGAGCTTGTCGGCTACGCCGATCAGCTGGGCCTCGGCGCGCGGGCACTGCGTCTCGAACTCGATGAACTCGAACGCTTGACGCTGCCGTGCATTCTTCACTGGGACATGAACCACTTCGTGGTGCTCAAGCAGGTGGCCCGCGACCATGTCGTCGTGCATGACCCGGCGCGCGGCGTGCGGCGCCTGACCTTCGCGCAGCTTTCCCCCTGCTTTACCGGCATCGCCCTGGAGTTGTGCCCTATGCCGTCGTTCGCGCCGGTACGGGACAAGCCGGCCGTCTCGCTGACGACGCTGATCGGCCGGGTGAATCACATCGGCCGTGCCCTGGGGCTGACCCTCGCCCTGTCGCTGGCGGTCGAGATGACCGGCATCCTGGCGCCCCTCTACCTGCAATGGGTCGTCGATCAGGTCCTGGTCTCGGCGGACGTCGACCTGCTGTCGCTACTGGCGATCGGCTTCCTGCTGCTCGTGCTGTTTCGCGATCTGTTCGACGGGCTGCGCGCCTGGGTGCTCACCGGGTTCTCCAGCCAGCTGAACGTGCAATGGAGCACCTCGGTGTTCGCGCACCTGCTGAAACTGCCAATCACCTACTTCGAACAGCGCCATGTCGGAGACGTCGTCTCCCGCTTCAACGCGATCCATGAAATCCAGCACACGCTCACGTCGCGCTTCGTCGGGACGTTGCTCGATGGCGTCCTGGCCATCGTCATCCTGGTGGTCCTGTTCACCTACGAAACGACGCTGACCTGGCTGGTGATCGCCTCCTTCGTCATCTATGGCCTGGTGCGCTACCTGGCGTTCCGCCCCCTGCGCCGGGCGCAAGAGGAATATCTGGTGCACGCCGCGCGAGCCGAGACACTGTTGCTGGAGTCGATCCGCGGCGTGCGCGCGCTGAAAATCGCCAACCAGCAGGAACGGCGCACCCAGGGTTATGCCAATGCGACCGTCAACGCCACCAACCGCCACGTCGGGGTGCAAAGACTGTCGATCGGTTTCTCTTCGTTTCAGCACCTGCTGATCGGCGCATCCCGGGTGCTATTGATCTGGGCCGCGGCGCGCCAGGTGCTCGACGGCGAGTTCAGCGCGGGCATGCTGATGGCCTTCGTCAGCTACGCCGATCAGTTCATGACCCGCGCCTCGGGCCTGATCGATGCACTGATCGAGTTCCGCATGCTGCGCCTGCACGGCGAGCGTCTCGCCGACATCGTGCTGGCCGAGATCGAGCCCGGGGCAACCACCCCTCCCGCACCAGCCGGCCCCCGCCCCGCGTCAGCGCCGAGCGTGGAGGTGCGAGGCTTGCGCTACCGCTACGCGGACAGCGAGCCCTGGGTGCTCGACGGCTGCGATTTCTCCATCGCCCCCGGAGAATCGGTAGCCCTGGTCGGTGCATCGGGGCAAGGCAAGTCGACCCTGACAAAGCTGTTGCTGGGCCTGGTATCGCCCCAGGAAGGCAGCGTGCTGATCGACGGCATCGACCTGCGGACGATCGGCCCCCGCGCCTATCGCGACATGATCGGCTGCGTGCTGCAGGACGACATCCTGTTCGCCGGCACCCTTGAGGACAACATCAGTTTCTTCGCCACAGAACCGGACCGGGCGCGCATCGTGGAAGTGGCACGGCTCGCGCAGATTCACAACGACATCAGTGCGATGCCGATGGGCTACCGGACGCTCGTCGGCGACATGGGCGATGCCCTGTCCGGCGGCCAGCGCCAAAGGGTGCTGCTGGCACGGGCGCTGTACCGGCAACCGTCGATCCTGGTGCTGGACGAAGCCACCAGCCACCTGGACGAGACCTGCGAACAACTGGTCAACGAGGCCATCAGCCAACTGCCCATTACGCGGATCATCGTCGCGCACCGCGCACAGACCATCCGCAGCGCAGACCGCGTGATCCGCATCGAACGCGGCAAGGCCCATGACGCCAGCGCCGCGGCAACGAACCTGCGAGCCGAAGAGGCCCGCGAACGTCTTCGGCCGGATTGGCCGGCCGAAGCGGAGGTCCCGGCGAACGGCCGGCCTCCCTTACCACAGGAGTAATTCCCTATGCGTCAACTCACTAAACAGGAAATGACGGTCGTCAGCGGCGGCGGCTTCAGCATCTCGGGCGGCATCAGCGGTAACACCGGCACCGGCACCGGCAACAATTCGGTGAACGTCGGTATCAGCATCGGCCGCAACGGTACGGGTAAGGGCAACGGCGGGACTGGTATCGGCGTCAATATCGGCGGTAAACAGTCGAGCGCCCGGTAAACCGCTGATGCGCATCGCTCGCCCGCGGCGCAGCCGCGCATCCAGCCATTAGAAATGCCTTAGCGCATGGCACTGGCCGGACACCTCCAGGTGTCCGGCCCCCTTCCCCCCATTGACCCCGATGGCCTTGGCCCCACCGCATGTCCCCGGACACATCCAAGGGATGCGCCTGAGGACTGATGGAAAAGGCCGACAGTCTCGGGCACCAGCCCCACCTACGATTGCTGGCGCGTCCAGGCGTCCTGCTGCTCCTGCTTGACGATGTCGACGAAGTGCGTCGGCAGCAGTTGCGCAAAGCTCCCGTAATGATGTCGAGCTTCTCCACCCGCAGCTTGAGGTCCAGGCTGGCTGCAAGTTCGCGCAGCTCGGTGACCTGCGGGGTGATCTGCCCCCCCGGCGATCACCCCATGCCCATTGGCGGCCAGGCGCAGCGCCACCACACGGTCAAAACCCGAACCGGCGCCGGTGACCAGAATACGTTGAAGCAGTCGCCCGGGCGCGGCACCCGCTAAAACCGAGGCAAAGCCTAGGCCCGCGCCTGGACGCTCGGCACCAGCATGCGCACCAGGGAGTCGGCCGTACTGCGCAAGCGCTCCGGCTCCTGGTAGATGCGTTCCATCACCGCCAGCCCGCGGGTGAAGGTGACCATGACCTGCGCTGCTTCATCCGGCGCCAGGACCAGGTCGTCCCGGATCCGCTCGGCCGACAGCGCAGTGCTGATGGTCAGTTGCAGGGCGTCCAGCAGCTCGCGCAAGCGTTGCTGGATGCGCGGGCCGATGGTGTCGGCGTCGGTGGCCGTCTTGGTGGTCAGGCAGCCTTTGGCCGGTGTGCCGCTGGTCATGTTGCTGATCGCCACCTGGAAAAACCGCCGTAGCGCGGTCTCGGCGTCCGCGGCCTCAAGGGCCTTGGCGGCGTTACCCAGAAAGCGCGTGGCGTAGGCTTCGAACGCCAGCAGGAACAACGCTTCCTTGCCGCCGTAGGCATGGTACAGCGAGCCACGCTGGACCTCGGCCGCCTCGGCCAGGTCGGCCATGGAGGTGGACTGCCAGCCCTTGCGCCAGAACACTTCAAGGACCGCCGACAACACTTTTTCTTCGTCAAACTGCCTGACACCCGCCATAAAAATCACTGCTCACATAATTGTTGACAACCTTGTCAAAGATACCAACACTGCGATCTTTGACAGCCTTGTCAATCATAGCCGATAGGCGCTGTCCGGTAAGCATGCTTGATGTACTGGTCCACGACTTTCGTTCCGCGCCACGGAAGGAAGTCGGCTTCACCTGCGCAGCCACGCCCGGTAACAACGGTCGTGGGGCGCGAGCGGTTTTCTCTTTTTACGTCAGGAAAAAGGAGTCTACGAAATGGTTTCGAACAGTCGTATCCAGTATGGCTACATCAATGTCATCGAGCCCTCCGAGCACAAGGGCGAGCTCACCCGCGACAAGGTCGAGCGCTTCACCGAGGGGTTCAGCAAACCGGCCCTGCTGCGCAAACTCGCGCCCATCGGCGAGGAATTCTCGCAACGGGCATTCTTCGATCAGGTCGGCTCGGGGAAAAACCTGCAATGGCGGGTCAAGTCCGGCGACCAGCCAGTGTCGATGCGCGACGAAAACGGCGCCTCGGACTACAACTATGTCACCGGCCGCGTCGGCACCGGGCAGGAATTCCTCGACGACATCTTCACCCACCACCTCGACGTCTACTCGCACCTGGGCACGATTTCATCGAGCTATAACGACCCCTACGAGTGGGGCAAGGACGCCTTCAACCTGGTCAAGCAGCAGGTTTTCAGCAAACCCTGGTTCAACATCGACGCCTGGAAAGTCACCGGCCACATGTTCCTCGGCTACAGCACCCAGGAATACGGCGAGCCGGCCCGCGGCGCGGTGGGCAGCGACTGGCACATTTTCCCGACCCTGAATATCTTCGTGATGATCGCCGGCACCAAGAAGTGGAGCACCCGCCCGCCCCAGCTGGGCGACCAGTTCCGCGACTACGACCTGATGTTCGAAACCAGCAGCGGCCGCGAAGCGCCAGGCGGCGACTACGAGGCCGACACCGTCTACGTCGAGCCGGGCGACGTGCTGATCAACCCGCCCTTCGAATGGCACAAGGTGCTCAATGCCCGCGGCCTGAGCATCGGCGCGGCGTTCCGGGTGATCGACATCGACTACCTGGACAAGTTGGAGAACCGCCGCAACCTGGACCTCTCCAAGGTCGCCCATGACAACGGCCACTTTGCCGAGACCGAGGAGCTGGCGCACTTCCTCACCAGCGTCAACTACGCCTCGCGCCACATCAACCGGGCGCAGATGCTGCTCAACGACATCGAGTACGCCTACCTGCGCAAGCGCGGCAACGCCGGCTCGGTGAAGATCGGCCACCGCTAGCCCCCAGGCGCCGCAGCGAGGACCCGCTCATGACGCTTACCGTCAGTCCCGAACAGCGCTGGGCCGGCATTCTGTGCGGCCTCGCCGCGGCCTTGATCTGGGGCGCGTTCCCGGTGGTCACCCGGCTGGGGCTGACCCGCACGCCGCTGGATGCCTACGACATCACCTGCATCCGCTACAGCGTCTCCGGGCTGATCCTGCTGCCCTACCTGCTCCGCCATGGCCGCCGGGGCCTGAGCTGGACAAGCATCGGCCTGATGGTCGTCGGCATCGGCGCGCCGTACATGCTGGTGGTGGCCCAGGGGCTGGCCCTGGCCCCGGTGGAGCTGTTCGCGGTGGTGACTCCCGGCAGCATGATCCTGTTGTCGATCCTGATCAGCGCGCGGCTGTTCGGCACCCGCCTCGGCGCCCGGGCGAACGCCGGCACCGCGCTGATCATCGGCGGCGTGCTGCTGGCCGGCTGGCACAGTTTCGCCGGGGCCCAGGCCTCGCCCTACGCCTACCTGATGTTCCTGCTCGGCGGCCTGCTGTGGGCGATCTACACCCTGGTGTCGAAATGGTCCGGCAGCGACGCGCTGCACGCCACGGCGATCGTCTCAGTGTGCTCGATGGTCCTGTACCTGCCGGTCTACCTGGCCAGCCGCGGGCTGCGAATCCTCCAGGCACCGCTCTGGGATATCGGCATCCAGGTGGTCTACCAGGGCCTGCTGGTGTCGACGGTGGCGTTGTTCTTCTACAGCCGCTCGGTCCAGCTGCTCGGCGCTTCGCTCGGCTCCACCTTCGCCGCGCTGGTGCCGGGCACGGCCATGGTGCTGGCCGCCCTGTTGCTCGGCGAGCAAGCGGACAGCAGCGCCATCGCCGGCTTGCTGGTGGTGACCGCCGGCATGCTCCTGACCCTGCTGCCGCAACGCCCGCGCCCGCTGCCAGGCGCCATCGGCCAGCCGACACCCCGGCCACCAGGACCCACGCCATGAACGAGCTACATGAGCGGACAGCGGCCACTGTCCACAACCAAGGAAAACCAAGCATGAGCAGCGCACCCCTGACCCTCTACGAACTGGCCGGCGCCGACCCGGACCTGCGCTTCAGCCCGCACTGTTGGAAGACCCGCATGGCCCTGGCCCACAAGGGGCTGCAAAGCCAGCGCATCGCCTGGCGTTTCAGCGACAAGGCGCGTATCGCCTTCTCCCGACAAGGCGCGGTCCCGGTGCTGGTGGATGGCGACCAGAGCATCAGCGACTCCTGGCGCATCGCCCTGCACCTGGAACAGCGTTACCCCGAGCGCCCGTCCCTGTTCGGCGGCCGCGAGGCCCTCGCACTGTCGACTTTCGTCAACCGCTGGGCCGACAGCATGCTGCTGCCCGCCGTGGCCCGGGTGATCCTGCTGGATGTCTACGCACAACTGGCCGCCGAGGACCGGGCCTATTTCCGCAGCTCCCGCGAAGCGCACTTCGGCACCTCGCTGGAACAGCTGGTGGCCCCCCGGGCCCAGCATCTGGAACAGCTGCGCCAGGTCCTGACCCCGCTTCGCCAGACCCTCAAGGGCCAGCCCTTCCTGGCCGGCGAAGCCCCGGCCTATGCCGACTATTGTGTGTTCGGCATGTTCATGTGGGCGCGCTGCACCAGCAGTGAGGAACTGCTGGGCCCCAACGACGCCCTGCATGCCTGGCGCGAACGCCTGCTGGACGCCTTTGGCGGGCTGGCGCGCGCGGCCACCCTGGCCACCCCCCTCGAGACTGGAGCACGCCATGTCCAATGATCCCGCCCTGCACGACTTCGCCGTCCGTTCCTCGGACAAGATCCGCTACGCCGACACCGACCGCCAGGGCCATGTGAACAACGCGGTGTTCGCCACCTTCCTCGAAACCGGGCGGGTGGAGATCATCTACGACCCCCACGCGCCGCTCGCCGAGCCCGGCAGCGAATTTGTCATCGCGCGCCTGGAGCTCGACCTGCGCGCCGAACTGCGCTGGCCCGGCACGGTGCAGATCGGCACCCGGGTCGCGACCCTCGGAAAAAGCTCGATGACCCTGGAGCAGGCGCTGTTCCAGGACGGGCGCTGCGCGGCCCTGGCCAGCACCGTGATCGTGCAGATCGACGCCCAGAGCCGGCGCTCGAAACCCTTTGGCGAAACGGCGCGGCGCCGCTTGAGCGCCCTGACCACGGCCGCGGAGTCGTTCGCGGAAAAATAGGCGGAGGACGCCATGTCGACGCTCCAGCAACTGTTCTCGGCCCTGCCGTTTTTCCAGCTGGCGGTAATCATCGTCGCCAGCCAGCTGTGCGGCGCGCTGCTGGCCCGCTGGGGGCAGTCGCGGGTGATCGGCGAAATCTGCGTGGGCATCCTGCTCGGTCCCTGCCTGCTGCTGGCCCTCGGCGCGCAGTGGCATGCCGCGGTCTTTCCGGCGGCCATCCGCCTGGGCATCGAGACCCTGGGCAATATCGGCCTGGTCCTGCTGATGTTCCAGATCGGCCTGCGCTTCGACAGCAATCACCTGAGCAGCCACAAGATCGGCTTCAGCGCCCTCTCGGTGGCCGCCGGCGGGGTGATCCTGGCCTTCGCCCTCGGGGCCATGGTCGGGCTGCTCTCCCACAGCGCCCTGGCGCCCGCCCAACCCCGGCTCGGCTATGTGCTGTTCTGCGGCATCGCGCTGTCGATCACCGCCCTGCCGGTGCTGGTGCGAATCATCAGCGACCTGGGGCTGGAGCACTCGCTGGCCGGGACCGTGGGCATCGCGGCCGCCGCCATCACCGACATCATTGGCTGGGTGCTGCTGACGGTCATCGTCGCCCTGTCCAGCAGCGACAGTTCGCTGTTCGGGGTGCTGCGCCAGCTGAGCTTCATCGTCCTGTTCCTCGCCCTCGCCCGCTGGGGCCTGCGCCCGCTGCTGCACACCTTGTTTACCCGGCTGCCCGCGACCCGCAGCGCGGCCCCCGCCGCCGATATGAGCATGGCGCTGATGCTGGCGACCGCCCTGCTGTGTGGCTGGATCACCACCCTGATCGGCCTGCACAGCGCCCTGGGCGGGCTGATCGCCGGCTGGCTGCTGCGCGAGCGGCGCCAGCACTGGCACCGCCACATGGAAGGCTTCGTCAACATCGGGCTGGTGCCCTTCTACTTCGCCGCCACCGGGCTGAAGATGGACCTCGGCGCCCTGGCGCCCCTCGATAGCTGGCTGTGGCTGCTGGCCTTCTTCGTCGCCGCGGTGCTGGGAAAAACCGCCGGCTGCTACCTCGCCGGACGCCTGGCCGGCCTCTCCGTGGAGGTCTCGCGCAGCGTCGCGATATTGATGAACACCCGTGGCCTGATCGAGATCATCGTGCTCTCCGTGGGCCTGGACATGGGGCTGATCTCCCAGAGCGCGTTCTTCCTGTTACTGATGGTGGCCATCGCCACCACCCTGATGACCACCCCGCTGCTCCGGCGCCTGGCCAGGATCGAGGCCGTTCCATCCGCCCTGGCGAAAGGCAGCCTGCAGACCTCCGATCGGTAAGCATCGGCCGACCGGGGAGACCGGGAAAACCCTCCGGCTACACTCGCAGGTTGTGCCTCGCCTGCGCCCGAAAGCCTGGCCGGGTACTGGATATCCCTCGCCAACCACAGGAGGTGCGGCGGCCATGGCCTTCACCGAAATCGACTACGAAACCCAGGGACCGATCAGGATCATCCGCTTCAACCGGCCGCAGAAACGCAATTGCATCGGCCCCACCACCCACCTGGAACTGATCGAGGCCTGGAGCCGCTTTCGCGACGATCCGCACGCCCTCGTGGCCATCATCACCGGTGCCGGCGACCAGGCCTTCTGTGCCGGCGGCGACCTCAAGGCGGCGCTCGACCTGGTGCCCACCACCCCGGACGAGATCGCCGCGCACAATCGCGGCGAGCGCCCCGGGATCATCGGCCCGAGCCGCTGGACGGATATCTACAAACCGGTGATCGCCGCGGTGAATGGCGTGGCCTACGCCGGCGGCCTGGAGTGGGCCTGCTTCGCCGATATGCGCATCGCCGAGGAACACGCCACCTTCGGCGTGACCTGCCGCCGCTGGAACATCGGCCTGGGCGATGGCGGCACCCAGCGCCTGCCACGTATCGTCGGCATGGGCCGGGCGCTGGAGTTGATCCTCACCGGCAAGGTGATCTGCGCCAGCGAGGCGCTGGCTATCGGCCTGGTCAACGAGGTCGTCGCCAAGGGCCGCTCGCTGGAGCGCGCGCTGGAACTGGCACGCCTGCTCTGCACCCTGCCCCAGCCCGCCATGCGCTCGGACAAGGAAGCGGTCATCCGCGGCTACGGCCAGCCCCTGGCCGAGGGCCTGCGCATCGAAGCCGAGTGTTTCAACCGCTCCATCCATGAGCCGGAAACCCAGGAAGGACTGCGCCGCTTCCGCGAACGCGACCATCCGGACCTGCGCGGCGACGCCAGCCAGTGGTGAAAGGCTTGCGTATCCCTGATCGGTAGGCCTCCTGGGTGGATGCCTACCTTTCAGACCGGCTCTTGCAACAGGCTATTGAGACATAGCCTTTTTTTATGTCTCGGCCTCGGCTCCGCGTGCCCTGGGCACATCAAAAGAGCCTGTTCCACAGGCGCTTGAGCGCATTCGGCTGTTCCACCCGCTCGCCGGTCGATTGAGGTGCCGAGGGCCGTGGGGAAGGCGGCGCAGCGGACGGGCGCGGCGCTTGGCCACTGCGTTTGCGCTGCTCATGCTGGTCCCGGAGTGCGAGCAGTTCGGGGTTGTCCGGACGGGCTTCCAGGCCATGCTTGATATAGGCCCGCGCCAGGTCTTTATCGCCCTTGGCATACGCGCTTTCGCTCATCTCGGCGTAGAGCAGCGCCACCTGGTTCAACCCGGCCAGCGCCTGGGCGTTACTCGGCTCCAGGTCGAGTATCTGCCGGTAATAGAACACCGCACTGTCATCCTCGGGCTCCAGCAGGTGTTCTTCGGCGATGCGCTGCTCGGCCCGTTTCCGGTAGCCGGCGATCCGCGCCGCGGCTACCCGTTGCAGTCCTTGCCGGGCCTGCGCGCTGGCTTCGTCGAGCTGTAAGGCCTGGTTGAAGAAATACTCGGCATTGTCCTGCGCCGGCTCGACCAGCTGGCCCGCCGCCAGGCGCTGTTCGCCATGTGCCAGCAGCTCGGTGATCTCGATCCGCTGCTGCAGGTACAGGCCGGTGCCGCTGGCCGCGCCGAGCAGCAGCAGGCTGCCGAGTGCCCACAGCGCCAGGCGCCTGTTGGGGCTGCGCCGGCGGGCAGGCTCGGCCTCGGGCTCGGCCTGGGGCGGCGCAGGATCGATCAGGGCCGGCACGAAGCGGGTAGATTCCAGCTCCACCTCGCTGGGCGAGTCCGGTTCGTCCGGTTGCTCTGGCTGGTCCAGCTCATCGAGTGCCTGCAGCAGCGCCCGGCAGTCGGCGAAGCGCTGGTTGGGGTCCTTCGCCAGCATCCGCTCGAGCAGCGCCTTGTACGGGCTGATGTGCGCCGGCAAGCTCGGCGCCGGCATCTGCACGTGGTTCATCACGGTCTGGGTATAGCTGGCACCGCGGAACGGATTGGTGCCGATGAGCATCTCCAGGAAGATCACGCCCAGGCTGTAGATGTCGGTGCGGATATCCAGCGGCTGGCACTGCGTCTGTTCCGGGCTGCTGTAGGCCGGGCTGCCGACCGCGATGCCGAGCCCGGTGAGCTCACTGTCCATCTCCAGCGCCTTGGCGATGCCGAAATCGGTGATCACCACCGTGCCGTCGCTGCGGAAGAGGATGTTCGCCGGCTTGATATCGCGATGGATCAGGCCCTGCTCATGCACCACGGCGAGGCCGGTGGCGATCTGCCGGACGATATCCAGGGCGCGCGTCGGCTCGAACACCTCGCCCTTGTGCCGGGCCAGGTCGCCGCCGCCGACAAACTCCATGGCCAGGTAGTAGCGGCCATCGGCCAGTCTGTTGATGTCGTGGATGGTGATGATCGTGGGGTGGTGCAACGAGGCGACGATATGCCCCTCGCGGATGAAGCGCTTGCTGAACGCCTCGTCATTGGCGTTGAGCAGTACCTTCACCGCCACCTTGCGGTGCAGCGACTCCTGGGTTGCCAGGTAGACTTCGGCCATCCCGCCTTGGCCAAGCCGGCTATGCACGCTGTAGCCGGGTATCTCGGGTAATCGTTCGTCCATGAAAGAATCCGTGCGCAGCCACTGATTGGGGGATCGCCGATACTGTCGGGCCGAATGTCACCCGTCGGATCGGGTCTCTAATTAATAAGAGCGGGGAACTTTTCCGATAGTTCCCGGCTCGCCGTCTACCGCCGTCCTGGCATTTCGCGCTGCTCCTGGCTGGGGACGATACTTCTGGCGGTGAGCAATGCCACAAGTTTAGCGGAGCAGGCGCCGACGCCAACCCCCGGGCGCCGGGTCGAGTGCGCAATGCCGGCATATGAGCCTATCCTGAGGCGCCGCAAGCGACCGCCGGCGGTCGTTCAGCAGCGCTTCGTCGCCCAACGGAGGTGAGCCACATGTCACGAATGGTTTCGCTCCTGGCCTTGCTCGGCGCCTTGTACCTGGCGCTCTGCGTCGCGGCGTGGGTGTTGCAGCGTTCGCTCATCTACTTCCCCCAGCCCCGCGCCATCGCCAGCCCCGCCACACTGCTCAGGCTGCCGGTCGCCGACGCCGAGGTGCTGGTTTCCGTGAGGCCCCACGACGGCCCGAAGGCGTTGCTCTACTTCGGCGGCAACGCCGAGGACGTGTCCCTCAACCTGCCGGAATTTACCCGGGCCTTTCCCGAGCATGCACTCTACCTGCTGCACTACCGAGGCTATGGCGGGAGTTCCGGATCGCCCTCCGAGGCGGCCATCACGCGCGATGCCATGGCCTTGTTCGACAAGGTGCAAGCCGCCCACCCGCATATCGTGGTGGTCGGGCGCAGCCTCGGCGCGGCTGTCGCCGTGCGCCTGGCCAGCCAGCGTCCGGCATCGCGCCTGGTGCTGATCACGCCGTTCCACAGCCTGCAGGAGTTCGCCGCCAGCCAGTTTCCCTATCTTCCGGTGAGGTGGCTGCTGCAGGACAAGTTCGAATCCTGGAAATACGCACCGCGCATCGCCGTGCCGACTTTGCTGATCGCCGCCGAACACGACGAAGTCATCCCGCGTTCGAGCACCGAGACGCTCTATGCGCATTTCGCCCCCGGCGTGGCCAGGCTCGAGGTCGTCCCGGGTGCCGGGCACAATTCGATAGACGCGAGCCCGCGGTTCCTGGAACTGCTCCGCAGCGGGCTGTGAGCGCGCCGGCCTTCCGGCGAGGCGCCGGCTCAGGACCGCTCCTTGTCCAGCGCCTTGTCCGACGCGATCGGCGGCTCGATGCCCCAGTCGCCGTGCAGGTACCAGTCGTCGCCGAGCATCTCGGCCGGGTGCATGGTG
Source organism: Pseudomonas sp. GW821-FHT02B10 (assembly GCF_059421865.1). Lineage (NCBI taxonomy): Bacteria > Pseudomonadati > Pseudomonadota > Gammaproteobacteria > Pseudomonadales > Pseudomonadaceae > Pseudomonas > Pseudomonas sp. GW821-FHT02B10. The sequence goes on from NZ_JBWKVU010000014.1 coordinate 141,584, forward strand.
CGGTCCGAGCCGTTACCGCAGGCCAGGGCATTGGCCGCGCAGTAGCGATCGCAGCCCCAGCAGATGCGTTCGGGGTGCTTGGGGCTGATGGGAAAATTCTTGGCCATGGCGTTCCCCGGGGTGCGGGTGGGACTGGGAATGGCTCCCAGCCTACGACGCCCACAGGGAAAGGCCCTTGATCGTGGTCAAGAATGACAGGCCCGGGGCGCCCGTCTTGGCACCCCGGGCCACCTGTTACGCCGTGACCGCCGGCGCGTAGCGCACTGCCAGCTTGCGCAAGGCGACGTAGAACACCGGGGTCAGGAACAGCCCGAACAGGGTCACCCCGAGCATGCCGGAGAACACCGCGACCCCGGTGGCGCGGCGAATCTCGCTGCCCGCGCCGCTGCCGATCAGCAAGGGCACGGAGCCGGCGATAAACGCCACCGAGGTCATGACGATCGGCCGCAGGCGCAAGCGGCAGGCCTCCAGCGCCGCCTCGATGATGCCCTTGCCCTGAAGCTCCAGCTCCCGGGCGAACTCGACGATCAGGATCGCGTTCTTGCAGGCCAGGCCCATCAGCACCACCAGCCCCACCTGGACGAAAACGTTGTTGTCGCCGCCGCTGAGCCACACCCCCGACAAGGCCGCGAGCATGCACACCGGCACGATCAGGATCACCGCCAGGGGCAGCGTCCAGCTCTCGTACAGGGCGGCGAGGACCAGGAACACCAGCATCACCGCCAGCGGGAACACCACCGCCGCGGCATGGCTTTGGGTGACCTGCTGGTAGCTCAGGTCGGTCCACTCCAGAGTGATGCCGCGGGGCAATACCTGGGCAGCGATCTCTTCCAGCTTGGCGATCACCTGGCCCGACGACAGCTGCTTGGGGTCGGAGTCGCCGATCAGGTCGGCCGCCGGGTAGCCGTTGTAGCGCACCACCGGGTCGGGGCCGTAGCTGGGCGTCACGGTGATCATCGCACCGAGCGGCACCATCTCGCCCCGGTCGTTGCGCACCCGCAGGTTGGTGATGTCCTCGGCGGTCTGCCGGTAGGAGCTGTCGGCCTGGGCCATGACCCGGTAGACCCGGCCGAACAGGTTGAAGTCATTGACGTAGACCGAGCCCAGGTAGGTCTGCAAGGTATTGAACACATCGCTCAACGACACCCCTTGCGACTTGACCTTGACCCGGTCCACCTGCACCTCCAACTGCGGGATGTTGGCCTGGTAGGAGCTGACCGGGTAAGTCATGCCCGGGGTCTGCGCCACCGCGGCCTGGAAGGCGCTCAAGGCATTCTGCAGGGCGCCGTAACCCAGGCCCGCGCGGTCCTCGAGGTACAGCGAATACCCCGAACCGTTGCCCAGCCCCTGGATCGGCGGCGGCAACAGCGCATAGGCAAAACCTTCATGGACCTGGGACAGCTTGGCGTTGAGTTCGGCATTGATCTCCACCGCGCCGCGCTGACGCTGGTCGAACGGCTTGAGGATCACGTAGGCGGCCATGACATTCGGCGTGTTGACCGATTGCAAGGCATTCAGGCCGCTGAAGGCCGGCACGGTCTCAACGCCCTCCACCGAGAGTGCCGTCTCGATCAGCTCGCGGGTCACCGCATCGGTGCGGGCCAGGGACGCGCCTTCCGGCAGCTTGGCGCCGGCGAACAGGTAGAGTTTGTCCTGGGTCGGGATAAAACCGCCCGGCACCAGGTTGAACATCCAGGCCGTGCCGATCAGCAGCAAGGCGTAGAGGAAGAACACCGAGCCGCGCCGCCCCAGGGAGTAGGACACCAGGCCGTGATAACCGTCGGAGCGGCGTTTGAACATCCGATTGAAGGCGCGAAAAAAGCCTCCGAATACTCGCTGGATGCCGCGCTCCAGCCAATCCTGCGGCGCGCCGTGGGGCCTGAACAGCTTGGCCGCCAGGGCCGGCGACAGGGTCAGGGAGTTGATCGCCGAGATCACCGTGGAAATCGCGATGGTCACCGCGAACTGCTTGTAGAACTGGCCGGTGACGCCGGAGAGAAAGGCCATGGGAATGAACACCGCGCACAGCACCAGGGCGATGGCGATGATCGGCCCGGACACCTCCTTCATCGCCCGGTGCGCGGCCTCCCGCGGGTCGTAGCCCTTTTCGATGAAGCGCTCGACGTTTTCCACCACCACAATCGCGTCATCGACCACGATGCCGATGGCCAGCACCAGGCCGAACAGGGTCAGGGTGTTGATCGAATACCCCAGCAAATACAGCCAGGCGAAGGTACCGATCACCGACACCGGTACCGCGATCAGCGGGATGATCGAGGCGCGCCAGGTCTGCAGGAACAGGATCACTACCAGTACCACCAGCACCACCGCTTCCATCAGGGTGTGCTGCACCGCGCTGATGGATTCCCGGACGAACACCGTCGGGTCCCATACCGCCTTGTAGGCCACGCCTTCGGGGAAATTCCGGGACAACTCGTCGAGCTTGCCGTAGACCGCCTCGGCGACCTGCAAGGCGTTGGCCCCCGGCGAGAGGAAAATCCCCACCGTCGCCTGGTTGCGGTCGTCCAGGTGCGCGCGCAGGGTGTAGTCGCCCGCGCCAAGCTCGACCCGCGCCACGTCCGACAGCTTCACCAACTGCCCGTCCGCCCCGCTCTTGAGGACGATATCGGCAAACTCCTGCTCGCTGCGCAAGCGCCCGCGCACGCTGATCGACACCAGGAAGTCGGCGCCCTGGGGCGAAGGCTCGGCGCCCAGCTGGCCGGCCGAGACCTGCACGTTCTGCTCGCGGATCGCGTTCACCACGTCGGCCGCGGTCAGTCCCCGGGCGGACAGGCTGTTGGGGTCCATCCAGATGCGCATCGCGTAGTCGCCCGAACCGTAGACCCCGACATCGCCGATCCCGGACAGCCGCGACAGCTCATCCTTGACGTGCAGGGTCAGGTAATTGCGCAGGTACAGCGAGTCGTAGCTGTTGTCCGGGGACAGCAGGCTGACGTACATCAGCGGCGTCGGCGATTGCTTCTGGGTGGTCACGCCATACTGCCGCACCTCTTCCGGCAGCCGCGACAACGCCTGGCTCACGCGGTTCTGCACGCGCACCGCGGCGGTGTCCGGATCGACGCCGGGGACGAACGTGATGCTCAGCGCCAGGCTACCGTTGGAGCCGGTGACCGACTTCATGTACATGATCCCTTCGACGCCGTTGATCGCCTCTTCCAGGGGCACGGCGACCGACTCGGCGATCTCCTTGGGGTTCGCCCCCGGGTAGGTGGCGCGCACCACCACGCTGGTCGGCACCACCTCGGGGTATTCCCCCGACGGCAGCACCGGGATGGCGATCAGGCCGAGGGCGAAAATGATGATCGACAGCACGATGGCAAAGATCGGTCGGTCGATGAAAAACTTGGAAAAATCCATGGCCGCTCTTCCTTATTTCGCCAAGGGTGTCTGGGGCGCGGCGGTTGAGGCCTGCTGCGTCGGCGCGGCGATTTCCTTGGGTTCCACCGCCATGCCCGGGTAGAAGATCTTCTGCGCCCCGTTCAGCACTACCCGATCACCGGCGGCCAGCCCGGCGCTGATCACCCGCAGGCCATCGAGCTGGCGGCCGAGGGTCACGTCCTTGCGCAGGGCCTGGTTTTGCGGGCCGATGACGTACACGTATTTGCGGTCCTGGTCGGTTTGCACCGCGCGGTCGTCGATCAGCACCGCACGGGTCTCGCTGCCGCCCTCAAGACGCACCCGGGCGAACAGGCCCGCGGTCAGCCGGCGCTCGGGGTTGGGCAGCACCGCGCGCACGCGGATGGTGCCGGTGGCCGGGTCGACCTGGTTATCCAGGAAGTCCACGGTGCCGGTCAGGGGGAAGGTCCCGACATCGTTGGCCAGGCCGACCCGCACGGTATTGCTCACCCCCGGGCGCTGGCCCTTGCCCAGCAGCTCGGTGTAGCGCAGCAGGCTCTGCTCGTCGGCGTCGAAATAGACGTACATCGGGTCCTGGGAAACGATGCTGGTCAGCACGCTCTGGTCGGCCTGGGCCAGGTTGCCGAGGGTCAGCATGGCCCGGCCGACACGCCCGGAAAACGGCGCGCGGACCTGGGTGAAGTCGAGGTTGAGCTGGGCCGTGGCCACCTCGGCGACGGCCGCGTTCACGTCCGCCACGCCCTGGGCCAGGGAGGCGCTGCGAATGTCGCCCTCCTCCCGCGACAGCGCCGACTGCTTGACCAGGGCCTGGCCGCGACGGTCCTGCTCGATGGCCAGGCGCACCGTGGCGCGGGCCCGGGCCAGCCGGGCCTGGGCGCTGGCCAGCGCCTCGCGGTAAGGGCGCGGATCGATGACGAACAGGGTCTGGCCCTTTTCCACCTCGTCGCCCTCGCGAAACGCCACCCGGTCGACATAACCGCTGACCCGTGGCCGCAGGTCGACCGCGTCGATCGCGCTGATGCGGCCATTGAACAGGTCCCACTCACGCACCGCCTGCACGCTCACGGTCGTCACCTCGACCACCGGCGCCGCGGCGGCGACCGGCTCGCCCTTTTCGTTACAGCCGCCCAGCGCCAAGAGGAGGCACAACGCGCCCAATCGATGGGTTGAAGAACAGCCTCGACCGACTACTCGGCGAATTCGATTCATGAACGTGGACTCCCGCTGCACCAGAGGTATTGATTTATAGGCAGACGGAATATAAAAGTTAAAGTTAACTTTAAGTAAAGCCCCTTCGGAGGCCCCATGAAAAAGCCCAGCGAACCGCTGCTGACCATCACCGAAGTGGCCCGGCGCAGTGGCGTCATGGCTTCGGCACTGCGTTTCTACGAGACCCGCGGGTTGCTCCACTCGATCCGCGTGGGCAGCGGCCACCGCCGCTACCCGCGCTCGATCCTCAGGCGGGTCGCCTATATCGTGTTCGCCCAGCGCATCGGTTTCTCGCTGGATGAAATCATCCAGCAACTGACCGGCCTGCCCATCAACACCGCCCCGGCGGGCGCGGACTGGCGACGCCTGACCGCCACCTGGAAAACCCGGGTGCAGCAACGCATCGCCGAACTCGAACGGCTGAACATGAGCCTGGAGGAATGCATAGGTTGCGGCTGCATGTCGATGGAACACTGCCAGCTCAACAACCCCGAGGACATCTACTCGCGCAACGGCTGCGGCGCCCGGCGCTGGCTGGGGGACCAGAAAATCGCGATCCCCGGCGAGCCGCAGGCCGATTGATCGAGGGGACCGCCTGCCCTCCCCGGCGGCGACCGTTCGATCCGCGCCAGCACCTTAGCCACGCAGCACGAACACCGGGAACATCTCGCGCAGGTGCTGCCACAGGTCCGGCACCAGCACCTGTTGCGGCGTGCTCGACAATTGCGGGTCGAGCATGCGCGCGGTGCGCACCATCTGCACCACGAAGCGCTTGACCCCCAGGGCTTGCAGGCGCTGGCCGAGGAGCAGCAGGCGGGCCGGCTGCAACAGGTGCCAGTGCACGGTGGTGCGGCATTCGTAGTCAACGCCGCTGGCCAGCAGCAGCTCCAGGCTGCGCCAGTTGGCCTTGCCGCTGCCCGGCACGCCGGTAATCATCGGGCCGTCTTCGGCCAGGGCCTTGACGTCGAAGCCGACCCAGTCGGCGCCGGCCACCGCCCGGGCAAAGGCCGCCGGCTTGATGCCGGCGCTGTGCAGGCCGATGCGGAAACCCATGGCCCGCACTTCATCCATCGCCGCCGGCAAACCGTCCTGCAGGGTCGGCTCGCCGCCACTGAACACCACCGCGTCCAGCAGGTCCTGGCGGCGTTGCAGGAAACTCAGGACCCGGCACCAATCCAGCTCCTCGCTGCCGCGCGGCGGGATCAGTTGCGGGTTGTGGCAGTAGCGGCAACGCCAGGCGCAGCCCTGGCAGAACAACACGCAGGCGAGCAGCCCCGGGTAGTCGAGAGTGGTCAGGGGCGCCATGCCCCCGACCCGCATCTTTCGGCTCATTGGCAACCGGCCGCGGTGGCCTGTTCGGTGAAGTGCACGCGCTCGCGGTGCTCGGACTGTTTACCCGGGTTGAAGGCCGAGACCGGGCGGTGATAACCCATCACCCGGGTCCAGACCTCACAGCGCTGGCGTTGCGCCTGGGGCAATGTGGATTGTGCGTTCATGGTGGAACTCCTTGCGGTTGGGGGAAGACAGGTCAGTGCGCGGTGGCCATGTCCGTGGCCTGGGCCTGCAGCAGGGCTTCGTCGCACTTGGGGCAGAACTCGTGTTCGCCGTCGAGGTAGCCGTGCACCGGGCAGATGGAAAAGGTCGGGGTCACCGTCAGGTACGGCAGGCGAAAGCGCCCCAGGGCCTTGCGCACCAGCTGCTTGCAGGCCGCGGTCGAGGAAATCCGCTCGGCCATGTACAGGTGCAGCACGGTGCCGCCGGTGTATTTGCATTGCAGTTCGTCCTGCAGCTCCAGGGCCTCGAACGGATCGTCGGTATGCCCCACCGGCAACTGCGAGGAGTTGGTGTAGTACGGCGCCTCGCGGCTGCCGGCCTGGAGAATGCCGGGGTAACGCTTGAGGTCCTCCTTGGCGAAGCGATAGGTGGTGCCTTCGGCCGGGGTCGCCTCGAGGTTGTAGAGATGGCCGGTTTCTTCCTGGAAGCGCACCAGGGTCGCGCGCACATGGTCCAGCAGCCTGAGGGCGAACTGGCGGCCCTGTTCGGTGTGCATGCCCTGCTCGTCGCCGCTGAAGTTGCGCAGCATTTCGTGCAGGCCGTTGAGGCCGATGGTCGAGAAGTGATTGCGCAGCGTGCCCAGGTAACGCTGGGTGTAGGGATACAGGCCGGCGTCCATATGGTGCTGGATCACCTTGCGCTTGACCTCCAGGCTCTCCATCGCCAGTTCCATCAGCGCGTCCAGGCGTTGCAGCAGGCCGCTGGTATTGCCCTTGAACACATGGCCCAGGCGCGCGCAGTTGAGCGTCACCACGCCGAGCGAGCCCGTCTGCTCCGCCGAGCCGAACAGCCCGCCGCCGCGCTTGAGCAGCTCGCGCACGTCCAGTTGCAGGCGGCAGCACATGGAACGCACCTGGTTGGGCTGCATGTCCGAATTGAGGAAGTTCTGGAAGTACGGCAGCCCATAGCGGGCAGTCATCTCGAACAGGCGGTCGGCGTTCTCGCTGTCCCAGGGAAAATCATGGGTGATGTTGTAGGTCGGGATCGGAAAGGTGAACACCCGGCCCTTGGCGTCGCCGGCCTGCATCACTTCGATATAGGCGCGGTTGAGCAGGTCCATTTCCGCTTGCAGCTCGCCATAGGCGAAGGGCATTTCCTCGCCGCCGATCACCGGGACCTGCTCGCGCAGATCCTCCGGGCAGACCCAGTCGAAGGTCAGGTTGGTAAAGGGGGTCTGGGTACCCCAGCGCGACGGCACGTTGAGGTTGTAGATGAACTCCTGGATCGCCTGGCGCACCTGCGGGTAGTTCAGGCGGTCCTTGCGCACATAGGGCGCCAGATAAGTGTCGAAGGAACTGAAGGCCTGGGCCCCGGCCCATTCGTTCTGCAGGGTGCCGAGGAAATTCACCATCTGCCCCAGGGCGCTGCTCAGGTGCTTGGGCGGCCCGGCCTCGACCCGCCCCGGCACGCCATTGAGGCCTTCATGCAACAGGGTGCGCAGGGACCAGCCGGCACAGTAGCCGGCGAGCATGTCGAGGTCGTGGATATGCAGGTCGGCCTCGCGGTGGGCGCGGCCGATATCTTGGCTGTAGACCTCGTCCAGCCAGTAGTTGGCGGTGACCTTGCCGGACACGTTGAGCACCAGCCCGCCCAGGGAATACCCCTGGTTGGCGTTGGCCTGCACCCGCCAGTCCTCGCGGTCAAGGTACTCGTTCATCGAGGCCGCCACTTCGACCAGGGTCTTGCGGTCGCGGCGCAGGCGCCCGTGCTGTTCGCGGTAGACGATGTAGGCGCGCATGGCGAGGAAGAATCCGGCGTCCATCAGCACCCGCTCGACCCGGTCCTGGATCTGCTCCACATGCAGCCGCGCATGCCCCTCAAGATGGGCCAGCACCGCCTTGAGCAAGCCCTCGGCCTCGACTTCGGCGTACTCGCCGCTGGCCTTGCCGGCGGCGATCAACGCCTGGCGGATCTTGTCCGCATCGAAGGCAACCCGGCTGCCATCGCGTTTGTGCAGGCGGTTGTTGCCCACCCTGATCAGCGTGCTGTGCATTTGACCTCCAGATACTACATATAGATATTTTTAGTTCTTAAGACACAAGATGCAGTGAGATTACGGAGTGGTGGTTGGGTTGCCATTGATCGCGATCAAGTATTTTTTGGTTTGTGTACATATCCATTTTTTGGGTAACGGCGACTTAGGGTTCCGCCCTTACGGCGGCTCACTTTTGAAGAGCGCAAAAGTAAGCAAAACGCTCTTGCCCCACCACTCGGTGCCTCGCTAAGGCTCGGCATGCCCTCACTCCGGCATTGATCCGTGGGCCGCCGCCACAGGCCATCCATGGCCTGGGGCGGCTAACCCGGCATCCCTGCCGGGTTACCCACGGCTCAATGCCTACGTTCGGCCATCGTGGTTAACGGGGCGCTCAGATCAAAAGCAAGACGGCGGCCTGCCGGCCGGCCTGGGGGTGGGTGTGCTTCCTGTAGCCGCTGCCGAGTGCAGCGAGGCTGCGATCGAGGCCGAAGGACTCGCCAGGCGGGCACCGCGTTGCCCCAGATCCTGCGAGGTGTCAGGGTTAGCGTCCCTGCGGGCCGATCGCAGCCTCGCTGCGCTCGGCAGCGGCTACACAAAGCGTGTCCGGCGGAAGAGCTGTAGCGTGGCAAAAGCAGCAAGCTTCGCCCGGCGAAGGCTCTGGCTCTGGCTTTTGATCTTGATCTCTAGCGCCCCCGTTAACCACGCTGGCCGAACGGAGGTATTACGGAGCGGGTAAACCGGCAGGGATGCCGGTTTAGCCGCCCCGGGCCATGGATGGCCCATGGCGGCGGCCCGCTCCGTAATGCCTGCGTTCGGGCACACCGAGCCTCAGCGAGGTGCCGAGTGGTGGGGCAAGAGCGTTTTGCTTACTTTTGCGCTTTTCAAAAGTAAGCCGCTGTAAGAGCGGAACCCTAAGTAGCCATTACCGCAGCAACGGATATCCCCCCAATCTCACCCCCCACTCATATTCATAAACCGCACCACCTGCACCGTGCCCTGCGGGTTGAAATCATGACGCAACGGCTTACGCCGCAAAGCCTGCTGCAAGGCATCGACCAGCGGCTGGTCGTCCAGCGGATAACGCCGCAGCAGGCCACGCAGATCCAGGGCATCGTCCTGCCCCAGGCACAGCAACAGCTTGCCTTCAACGGTCATGCGTACCCGGTTGCAGCTGCCACAGAAGTTGTGGCTGTTGGGCGAGATAAAACCAATGCGCGTCTGCGGATGGCGCTCCAGGCGCACGTAACGCGCCGGGCCGCCGCTGTTCTCGGTGCTGTCGAGCAAGGCATGGCGGCTGGCGATCAGCGCCCGTACCTCGTCGCTGGAACAGAAGGATTCGCCCCGGGAACGGCCGACGTCACCCAGGGGCATTTCCTCGATAAAGCTGATATCGATGCCCTGCTCGATGGCGTACCGCACCAGTTGCGGTACTTCCTCGAAGTTGCGCCCCTTCATCACCACGCAGTTGAGCTTGACCCGCTCGAACCCCGCCTCGCGCGCCACCTCGATGCCGCGCAGCACCTGATCGAGATCGCCGTTGCGGGTGATGGCGCGAAACTTCTGCCCGTCCAGGCTATCGAGGCTGATGTTCATCCGCTTGACCCCGGCCTCCGCCAGCGGCCGGGCCAGGCGCTCCAGCTGCGAGCCGTTGCTGGTCATCACCAGTTCGCGCAGGCCCGGCAAGGCGGCGATGTTGCGACACAGATCAACGATACCCGGGCGAATCAACGGCTCGCCGCCGGTGAGGCGGATCTTGCGCACGCCCTGGCCGACGAACAGCGCCGCCAGGCGCTGCAACTCTTCCAGGGTCAGCACCTGCTGGCGCGGCAGGAAGGTCATGTTCTTCGCCATGCAATACACGCAGCGAAAATCGCAACGGTCGGTCACCGACATCCGCAGATAGTCGATCTGCCGCCCGAAGCCGTCCTGCATCACATTGCTCATGGCCTTCCCCTTACTGCAGCAGCGGCGAGTCGGCGCCTTGCAGATGAATGCCCCGGATGTCCGCGGCCCCGACCAGGGTTTGCAGGTACTGCACCACGGCCTTTTGCCAGACGCCCTGTTGCAGCTGGTTGCGGATCACCAAAGCCACTGCCTCATAGGGCAAGGCCTGGCCCTCGACCCGCTGATCGACGCAGACCACATGCCAGCCATAACGGCTTTCCAGCGGCTTGGCCGCCAGCCCCGTCGGCAGACCGAACAACTGGCGTTCCAGTTCCGGCACGGTCTGGCCCTTGCTGATCTGCCCCAGGGAACCGCCCTGGGCCTTCGACGGGCAGGCCGAATACTTCAGCGCCAGTGCAGCGAAACTGTCGGGCTGCTCGTCCAGGCGTTGCAGCAAAACCTCCGCCTGGACCTGGGCCGTGCTGCGCGCCCCGGCATCGTCCGGCGCGCATTCGAGCAGGATGTGCCGCACCGCCAGCAACGGCGCGCTGTGAAAACGCCCGCGGTTGTTGTCGTAGTAACGCCAGCACGCCGCCTCGTCGCACTCCGGCACCTGCACCTCGCGTTCGAGCAGCAAACGGGTGGCGGCCTCCTCTTGGTTCTCGCCGGCGCCGATCTGCAACGTCAGGCCGAGTTCGGCGATGCGCTGCTGCAACAGCTCGCGGATCACCAGGGCCCTGGCCGCCAGGTACACCGCCTCCTCGCGGCTGGCCGCCGGGTGGTATTGCAGCTCCTGGGCCAGCGCCTGCGGGGTGATCGGCACCTGGTTGACGCTGATGATCGGCCACTCCTGCTCGCTGCTGGCGATCAGTTGCACAGGCGCCTCGTCCGCGGCCACGGGCTCATGCCCCGGCGGCGTGAACGCCTGCACGCCCACCTCCACTTCACTCTCTGGCACCAGCGTTTCCTCGCGGGCCGAAGACCCGCAACCGCCGCTGCCGCCGTTACCGCCGCCACATCCACATCCACCTGACATGACTGCCTCCTCAGATTTTCTGCCGAACGATTTGATAACGCCGCCCCAGGTACCAGACCGGCGCGCTGACCATGTGCACCAGGCGGGTAAAGGGGAACAGCACGAACAGGGTCAGGCCGAGGAACACGTGCAGCTTGTAGGTCAGGCCGACCGGGGCGATGGCCGCCGCCGCGTCCATGGGCCGCAACAGCACGATGCTCTGCGCCCAGTCGGCGAGCATCACCATCACCGAACCGTCCATATGGGCGGTGGAGGCGACTATGGTCAAAAGGCCGAGCAGCAACTGCGCCAGCAGCACCAGCAGGATCAGGATGTCCGAAGGGCTGGAGGTGGCGCGCACCCGCGGGTCGGTGAGGCGGCGCTTGATCAGCATCAGCAGGCCGACCAGGCACAGCAGGCCGAAGAAGCCGCCGGAGACCATCGCCAGCAACTGCTTGTGCTCGGTGCTGATCACATGGTGATAGACCGAGGCGGGGGTCAGCAGGCCGACAAAGTGCCCGGCCAGCACGAACAGCACGCCGACATGGAACAGGTTGCTGGCCACGCGCATGCCACGCTTGTCGAGCATCTGGCTGGAACCGGCCTTCCAGCTGTACTGCGACAGGTCGAAGCGTGCCCAGCTGCCCAGCAGGCAGATCGCCAGGGCGACATAGGGATAGATCCCGAACACCAACAGATTCCACTTAGACATTGCCCACCTCCCCGGACGGCGCGGCGGCCAGCCCCTGATGCTGAAAATCCACCCAGTGCAGCGGTACCGCGCTTTCCTCCCGGTCCTTGCCCGGCGCACTCGGCATTGAGCTGCAACGTTCCTGCTGCTCGGCCTTGAGAAAGTCCACCGCCTCCTCTTCCCAGATCCGGTCCAGGGCTTCGAGGGAATCGTCGCGCGGCTCGGCCGCCACCTGTTCGCGCAGGTCGGCCACCGCCTGGTGCGGCTCCGCGCCAGCGATTTGCAGCAAGGCGCGCAAGCAACTGGCGTAGGCGCTCTCGCGTTCCTCCAGGCGCGCCGCGAGCAAGGCCAGCAGGTGCGCGACATCGGCCAGGCCCTCGCGGGCCTCGAGGTCGTCGCGGGTGGAAAGGAACTCCAGGTACAGCGGGATGTAGTCCGGCAGCTCCTTGATGCCGATGGCAAAGCCCGCGGCTTCATACTGGGCGAGCATGTCGACCATGGCCTGGCCGCGGTCGCGGGACTCGCCGTGCACATGCTCGAACAACAGCAGCGACAGCGAGCGGCCACGACCGAACAGCGCGCCGTAGTGCTCCTGGCCATCCATCAGGTCGTTGGTGCAGATCAGTTCCAGCAGCTCGAACAGCGCGCCGCGCTGCTTCGGGCTGATTTCCCGGGCCTGGATGATCGCCTGCTCCAGTTCGTCGCGGCCCTCGACCAGGGTTTCGCTCGGGTAGTCGAGCAGTAGCGAAATCACTTTCAAGATGCGCATGCTCATTCCTCCCACAGCTGCACGGTTTTCAGGACGTCGCGGCGGTTGGCCTTCTTCGCCCCGAACATGTTGGTGTCGGAGCTGCCGCTGCAGCCGCTGCCGAAACTGAAGCCGCAACCGGAACGCTCGGCGAAGGCATCGCTCATGGCTTCCTCGCGGTGCGCGCTGGGCACCACGTAGCGGTCTTCGTAGTTGGCAATGGCCAGGTAGCGGTACATCTCCTCGACCTGGCTCAGGCTCAGGCCGACCTCCTCCAGCACCCGCAGATCCTGCACGCCTTCGACCTGTTCGGCGCGCTTGTAGGCGCGCATCGCCAGCAGGCGCTTGAGGGCACGCTTGACCGGTTTTTCGTCGCCCGCGGTCAGCAGGTTGGCCAGGTAACGCAGGGGGATGCGCAGGCTGTCGACATCCGGGATCACCCCGTTCATGCCCACGGTGCCGGCGGCCGCGGCGTTCTGGATCGGCGACAGCGGCGGCACGTACCAGACCATCGGCAAGGTGCGGTATTCCGGGTGCAGCGGCAGCGCCAGCTTCCAGTCCACCGCCATCTTGTACACCGGCGAACGCTGCGCGGCGTCGATCACCGACTGCGGCACCCCGTCTTCCAGGGCCTGGCGGATCACTGCCGGGTCATGCGGATCGAGGAAGATTTCCAGCTGCTTCTCGTACAGGTCCTGCTCGCTGGCGGTGCTCGCCACCTCGGCGATGCGGTCGGCGTCATACAGCAGCACGCCGAGGTAGCGGATGCGCCCGACACAGGTCTCGGCGCACACGGTGGGCATGCCCGCCTCGATCCGTGGGTAGCAGAAGATGCACTTCTCGGACTTGCCGCTCTTCCAGTTGAAATAGATCTTCTTGTACGGGCAGCCGCTGATGCACATGCGCCAGCCGCGGCACTTCTCCTGGTCGATCAGGACGATGCCGTCCTCTTCGCGCTTGTAGATCGCCCCGCTAGGGCAGGACGCCGCGCACGCCGGGTTCAGGCAGTGCTCGCACAGGCGCGGCAGGTACATCATGAAAGTGTTTTCGTACTCGCCGTAGATGTCCGCCTGGATCTGGTCGAAGTTCCGGTCCTTGCGCCGCTTGGCGAACTCGCTGCCGAGGATCTCCTCCCAGTTCGGCCCCCACTCGATCTTTTCCATGCGCTTGCCGGACACCACCGAACGCGGCCGCGCGGTGGGCTGATGGTCGCCCAGGGGCGCGGTGTGCAGGTGCTGGTAATCGAAGTCGAACGGCTCGTAGTAGTCGTCGAGGCTCGGCAGGTCGGGGTTGGCGAAGATGTTCGCCAGCACCCGGAACTTGCCGCCGATCCGTGGGTTGATCGAGCCGTTGGCGTTGCGCACCCAGCCGCCCTTCCACTTGTCCTGGTTTTCCCATTCTTTCGGGTAGCCGATCCCGGGCTTGCTCTCGACGTTGTTGAACCATGCGTATTCCATGCCTTCGCGGCTGGTCCAGACGTTCTTGCAGGTGATCGAGCAGGTATGGCAGCCGATGCATTTGTCCAGGTTCAGGACCATGCCGATTTGTGAACGAATCTTCATGACAACTCCTCAATCCATCTCGGTCGGCAGGGGGCGTGGCAGCTCATCGCCGTCCGAGCCATCGAGCCAGTCGACGCGGGCCATCTTGCGCACCACGACGAACTCGTCGCGGTTGCAACCGACCGTGCCGTAATAGTTGAAACCGTAGGCCTGCTGGGCATAGCCGCCGATCATGTGGGTCGGCTTGAGCACCACCCGGGTGACCGAGTTGTGGTGGCCGCCGCGGGTCTTGGTGGTCTCGGAGCCGGGCACGTTCACGATCCGTTCCTGGGCGTGGTACATCATCACCATGCCCTCCTTGACCCGCTGGCTGACCACCGCCCGGGCGGTCGCCGCGCCGTTGGCGTTGAAGCATTCGATCCAGTCGTTGTCCTCGATGCCGGCGCGTTTCGCGTCGATTTCCGAGAGCCAGACAATCGGCCCGCCACGGCTCAGGGTGAGCATCAGCAGGTTGTCGCTGTAGGTGCTGTGGATGCCCCATTTCTGGTGCGGGGTGATCCAGTTGAGGACGATTTCCGGGTGGCCGTTGGTGCGCTTGCCCTTCACTGCCTCGATGGTCCGGGTGTTGACCGGCGGCCGGTAGCTCATCAGCTGTTCGCCGAACGCCTGCATCCACGGGTGGTCCTGGTAGAACTGCTGGCGGCCGGTGATGGTGCGCCACGGGATGTTCTCGTGGACGTTGGTGTAGCCGGCGTTGTAGCTGACGTGATCGTCCTCCAGGCCCGACCAGGTGGGGCTGGAAATGATCTTGCGCGGCTGCGCCTGGATATCGCGAAAGCGGATCGCCTCGTGGGCCTTGGACAGCGCCAGGTGGCTGTGGTCGATGCCGGTGAACTCGGACAGCGCGGCCCAGGCCTTGACCGCCACATGGCCGTTGGTTTCCGGGGCCAGGGACAGGATCACCTCGGCGGCGTCGATCGCCGTGTCGATCTTCGGCCGGCCCTGGCTGATGCCCGCCGCACCCTCGCGGTAATTCAGCTCGCCGAGGAATTTCACCTCCTCCTCGGTGTTCCAGTTGATGCCCTTGCCGCCGTTGCCGAGTTTTTCCAGCAGCGGCCCGAGGGAGGTGAACTGCTTGTAGATGTTCGGGTAGTCGCGCTCCACCACTTGCAGGTTCGGCGCGTTCTTGCCCGGCTGCGGGGCCACGCCCGCGGTTTTCCAGTCGGTGCCGCCGAACGGCTGGGCCAGCTCGCCGACGCTGTCATGCATCAGCGGCACGGTGACCAGGTCCTGCTCCACGCCCAGGTGCCCCACCGCCATGCTGGAGAACGCCTTGGCGATGCCCTTGTAGATCTCCCAGTCGGAACGCGATTCCCAGGCCGGGTCGATGGCCGCCGACAGCGGGTGGATGAAGGGGTGCATGTCCGAGGTGTTCATGTCGTCCTTCTCGTACCAGGTGGCGGTCGGCAGGACGATGTCGGAATACACACAGGTCGAGGACATGCGAAAGTCCAGGGTGGTGACCAGGTCGAGCTTGCCGATGGCGCCCTGGTCCACCCATTCGGCTTCCTGCGGCTTGCAGTCGCCGACCTGGCCGATGTCCTCGTTCATCACCCCGTTACGGGTGCCGAGCAGGTACTTGAGCATGTACTCGTGGCCCTTGCCCGAGGAGCCCAGGAGGTTGGAACGCCAGATGAACATGTTGCGCGGGAAGTTCTGCGGGCTGTCCGGCTGTTCGCAGGCGAAACGCAGCGAACCCTCATGCAACGACTTGACCACATAGTCCTTGGGCGTCATGCCGAGTGCTGCGGCGTCCCGGCAGATGTGCAGCGGGTTACTGTTGAGCTGCGGCGCGCTGGGCAGCCAGCCGGCGCGTTCGGCGCGGATGTTGTAGTCCAGGGCGTGCTCGGGGAACTGGCTCTTGTCGGCCAGCGGCGAGAGCACGTCGTGCATGCTCATCTTCTCGTGGCGCCATTGCGAGCTGTGGGCGTAGAAGAAGCTGGTGCCGTTCATCTGCCGTGGCGGCCGGCTCCAGTCCAGGCCGAACGCCAGGGGCAGCCAGCCGCATTGCGGGCGGAGTTTTTCCTGGCCCACATAGTGCGCCCAGCCGCCACCGGTCTGGCCGACGCAACCGCAGAGCATGAGCATGTTGATCAGCCCGCGGTAGTTCATGTCCATGTGGTACCAGTGGTTCATCGCCGCGCCGACGATGATCATCGAGCGGCCACGGGTCTTGTCGGCGTTGTCGGCGAACTCGCGGGCGATCTGGATCGCCTTCTCGCGGCTGACGCCAGTGATCTGCTCCTGCCAGGCCGGGGTGCCGGGCACGCTGGCGTCGTCGTAGTCCTTGGCCACATTGGCGCCGCCCAGGCCACGGTCGATGGCCAGGTTGGCCGCCGACAGGTCGAACACCGTAGCCACCTTGACCTGGCTGCCGTCGGCCAGGGTCAGGCTGCGCACCGGCACGCGGCGGTATTGCACGGCGTCGCCGGCCACATGCTGGAAGTGCTCCTGGATTTCCCCAGCGAAATACGGGAAGGCCACTTCGGCGACATCGCCACCGATCAGGCTCAGGCTCAGGTCGATCTCACGCCCCGCGCCGCCTTCCCGGGCGAGGATGTTCCACTTGCCCTGCTCGCCCCAGCGGTAGCCGATGGAGCCCTGGGGCGACACCAGCTCGCCGCTGGCGTCGATGGCGATGGTCTTCCATTGCGGGTTGTTGTCCTGGCCGAGGTTGCCGGCCAGGTCCGAGGCGCGCAGGAAGCGGTCCGGCTGGTAGCCGGCCCCCGGCGCGGTGCCGAGCATCGGCTTGAGCAGCACCAGCACCGGCAGGTCGGTGTAGCGCTTGGCGTAGTCGGTGAAATAGGCGCTCGGGCGGTCGAGGTGGAACTCCTTGAAGATCACATGGTTGAAGGCCTGGGCCAACGCCGCGTCGGTGCCCTGCTTGGGGTTGAGCCAAAGGTCGGTGAGCTTGGCCACTTCCGAATAGTCCGGGGTGATGGCCACGGTCTTGGTGCCCTTGTAGCGCACCTCGGTGAAGAAGTGCGCGTCCGGGGTACGGGTCTGCGGAACGTTGGAACCCCAGGCGATGATGTAGTTGGAGTTGTACCAGTCGGCCGATTCCGGCACGTCGGTCTGCTCGCCCCAGACCATCGGCGAGGCCGGCGGCAGGTCGCAGTACCAGTCGTAGAAGCTCAGGCAGGCGCCGCCGATCAGCGACAGGTAACGGGCGCCGGCGGCGTAGCTGACCATCGACATCGCCGGGATCGGCGAGAAACCGACGACCCGGTCGGGGCCGTACTGCTTGATGGTGTAGACGTTGGCCGCGGCGATGATCTCGTTGACCTCATCCCAGCTGGAACGGATGAAGCCGCCCAGGCCGCGCTTGCTCTTGTACGACTCGGCCTTGGCCGGGTCCTCGACGATGCTCGCCCAGGCCTCCACCGGCGCCATAGTCTGCCGCGCCTGGCGCCACAGCTTGAGCAGCGGCTTGCGGATCTTCGGGTACTTCAGGCGGTTGGCGCTGTAGATGTACCAGCTGTAGCTGGCGCCCCGCGGGCAGCCGCGCGGCTCGTGGTTGGGCAGGTCGTTGCGGGTGCGCGGGTAGTCGGTCTGCTGGGTTTCCCAGGTGATCAGGCCGTTCTTCACGTAGATCTTCCACGAGCAGGAACCGGTGCAGTTGACCCCATGGGTGGAGCGCACGATCTTGTCGTACTGCCAGCGCGAGCGGTAGACGTTTTCCCAGTCGCGGGACTCCTTGCGGGTTTCCCCGTGGCCCTCGGCGAACTCGCTTTGCTTGCGGTTGAAAAACCGCAGTTGATCCAACAAATGACTCATGGTGCTTTCCTCTCAGGCTTGCCGCGGGGTTCTATGCCCCGACCGGGCAAGGTTTGGATTCGGGTCGTGTCAGCAGGGAGTCGCCGCGCCTTTGCGCGCGTACCACCACCAGGTCACCACGATGCAGCTCAGGTAAAAGCCGACGAACATGTAGAAGGCCATCTCCGGGCCGCCGGTCTGGGCCATGGAAGTGCCGAAGGATTTGGGGATGAAGAACGCGCCGAAGGCGCCCATGGCCGAGCTGAAACCGAGCACCGCGGCCGACTCCTTGCCGGCGTTCTTTTGCGCCTGCTCGCGCACCGCGGCGCTTTGCCCGGCGGCGGCTTTTTCATGCAGGGTGCGGAAGATCACCGGGATCATGCGGAAGGTGGAGCCGTTGCCGATGCCGGTGGTGATGAACAGCAGCATGAACAGGCCGAGGAAGCCGTAGAAGTTGCCGCCGGCGCCGTTATGCGGAAGAAAGTGCAAGACCCCGAAGACCATCACGATCATCGCCACGAAGTTCCACAAGGTCACCCGGGCACCGCCCAGCTTGTCCGCCAGCCAGCCGCCCAGCGGCCGCACCAGGGCGCCCACCAGCGGGCCGAGGAAGGCGAACTTCAGCGCCACCACGTCCGGGAACGCGGTCTTGATCAGCATTGGAAAAGCCGCCGAGAAGCCGATGAACGAGCCGAAGGTCGCCAGGTACAGCCAGCACATCAGCCAGTTGTGCTTGCGCTTGAAGATCACTGCCTGCTCGCTGAACGAAGCCTTGGCGCTGGACAGGTCGTTCATCCCGAACCAGGCCAGCAGGGTCACCGCGATAATGAACGGCACCCAGACAAACCCGGCGTTCTGCAGCCACAGCTGGCTGCCGTCGGCCAGCACCTGGGGTTGCCCGCCAAGCCAGCCGAACAGGCCGAAGGTGATCACCAGCGGCACGCAGAACTGCATCACCGACACCCCGAGGTTGCCCAGCCCGGCATTCAGGCCCAGGGCCGTGCCCTGCTGCGACTTGGGGTAGAAGAAGCTGATGTTGGACATGCTCGAGGCAAAGTTGCCGCCACCGAAACCGCAGAGCAGCGCGATCAGCACGAACACGCTGTAGGGGGTGTTCGGGTCCTGTACGGCAAAGCCCATCCACAGCGACGGCAGCAGCAGCGAGGCGGTGCTCAGGGCGGTCCAGCGGCGGCCGCCGAAGATCGGCACCATGAACGAATAGAACACCCGCAAGGTGGCGCCGGACAGCCCCGGCAACGCCGCCAGCCAGAACAGCTGGTCGGTGCTGAAGCTGAAGCCGATGGCGTTCAGGCGCACGATCACCGTGCTCCAGACCATCCACACGGCGAAGGCCAAGAGCAGCGCGGGAATCGAGATCCACAGGTTGCGGGTCGCCGTCTGCTTGCCGCTGCGCCCCCAGAAAGCGGGGTCTTCCGGGCGCCAGTCATGAATCAACGGGCCTGAATCGGGCTTATCAAGAACCGACATGTTCTTCTCCTTGGGCAATGCTGGAAAACGGGGACGAGGTGGCCGGCGGCTGTTTGCCCAGCAGCGGGCGCTTGCGGATTTCGCTGAAGTACATCCAGGTGAGCGACACCCAGACCACGCCGTACATCAACATGAAGCAGGAAGAGCGCACGCCGGTGAGGTCCACCAGGGCGCCGAACAGGATGGGCAGGACGAAGCCGCCCAGGCCGCCGGCCAAGCCGACGATGCCGGACACCGCGCCCATGTTCTGCGGGTAGTCGTTGGCGATGTACTTGAACACCGAGGCCTTGCCGAAGGCGAAGGCGATGCCCATGACGAACAGCAGCACGGTGAACAGCGCAGGATTCAGGCCGAGGTGGAAATCCAGGGCGCCGTCGACGGTGCGCACTTGCAGCTGGGTCTGCGGGTAGGACAGCAGGAACAGGCAGATCCAGCTGACCCAGAGCACCCACCAGGTCACGCTCTGGGCGCCCCAGCGGTCCGACATCCAGCCGCCGACGGCGCGCAGCACCCCACCCGGCAGCGAGAAACAGGCGGCCAGCAGCGCCGCGCTCTGCAGGCTGAAGCCGTATTCCTGCACGTAGTACTGGGTCATCCACAGCGCCAGGGCCACATAGCCGCCGAAGACGATCGAGTAGTACTGGCAGTAGCGCCACACCGCCGGGTCCTTCAGGGCACCCAACTGCTCGCGCAGGGTGGCGCCAGAGGCGCTGCGATGGGCCTTGTTGTCGGCGCTGAGAAACCAGAACAGCAGCGCGGTGATGAACAGGATGGCGCTGAAGGCTTTCGGCACCAGCTGCCAGCTGCCGGCGGCGATCAGCGCCGGGGCGAGAAACTTGGTCAGCGCGGCACCGGCGTTACCGGCGCCGAAGATGCCCATGGCGAAGCCCTGGTTGTCCTGGTCGAACCACTTGGCGACGTAGGCAATGCCCACCGAAAACGAACCGCCGGCCAGGCCGACGAACAGGCCCAGGACCAGGAACTGCCAGTAGGCCGTGGCGTGGCTGATCAGGTACAGCGGCAACACGCAGCACAGCATCAGCAGGAAGAACACGCTGCGCCCGCCAAAGCGATCGGTCAGCAGGCCCAGCGGCAGGCGTGCCAGCGAACCGGTGAGTACCGGAGTGGCGGCCAGCAGGCCGAACTGGGTTTCGTTGAGCGCAAGCAGTGCCTTGATCGGCACACCGAGCACCGCGAACATCATCCAGACCATGAAGCACACGGTGAAGGCCAGCGTACTCATGCCCAGCACCAGGCCTTGTCGTACACGCGGTTGGGTCATCTCGCTCTCCAGTCAGTCATTCATGGCCGCAGACTAGAGAGGCGAACCCGGTAAAAACTTGACCCGGGTCAAGGAAGCCCGGGGCCTCATGGGCCTATGCTTGCGCCGCCTACCTCCAACGAGGTAGTGCCGAAAAACCTCTGAACCCTTTGTTTATCAGGCTCTTGCCTTGGCTCCACGAGGCGGTTGCACGGATCCGATGAACAACAACTCTTTAGAGGTAGAGCGCCAGGGACCGGCTGCAAAACCATCGCCAGCCGCCCCTGGAGCCTGCTATGTCCACCCTTCCCCCGTTCACATCCGGCCCGCGCCCTTGATCCGCTGGCTGCGCAGTTCCCTGCCCGCCCGCGCCGGCCTGGCGGTGATCCTGATCGCCGTGCTGGCGCTGGCCAGTTCCCTGAGCGCCGGGCTGATCGCCTGGTTCAGCCAGGGCGACGCGGCGGCCATCAATACCGCGGGCTCGGTGCGCATGGAGACCTACCACCTGAGCTGGAAGCTGGCCGCGGGCGCCAGCGCCGAAGAGATCGGGCAGATCCGCCAGAGCCTGCAACAGCGCCTCGACAGCCAGTCGCTCAGGGCGGTGCTGGAAGACGGCGCCGACCCCGAGCTGGTGGACAGCTACCGGCAGATCCAGCAACGCTGGAACGCTGAGTTGCAGCCAGCCCTGGAACAACGCGATGCCGCCGCGTTCCAGGCCCTGGCCCTGCCCTTCGTCGAGCAGCTGAACCAGTTCGTCAGCCTGCTGCAACGCCAGAGCGAACATAAGCAAACCTGGCAACAGTTGATCCAGGGCGCGGCGCTGTTCACCACCCTGTTCGTCCTGCTGCTGGGCCTGTACGAACTGCAATACGGCGTGGTCACGCCCTTGCAGGAACTGGTGGAAGCCACCCAGCGCTTTCGCCGTGGCGACTTCCAGGTGCGGGTCAACCACCAGTCCCGGGACGAGCTGGGCCAGTTGGCCACCAGCTTCAACGCCATGGCCGAGACCATCGAGCAATCCCACCGCACCCTGGAAACCCTGGTGCGGCAAAAGACCCACAACCTGCAACAGGCCAACGCCGCCCTCGAGCTGCTGTACCAGAGCAGCCGCAGCCTGGCCACGCGGCTGGCCAACGCCGAAGGCCTGGACGAACTGATCCGGCGCTTCCAGCAACGCCTGCCGGGGTTGCGCCTGTCGCTGTGCCTGCAAGGCCAGTTGCAGGCCCCGGCGCAGCAGCTGATCGCCCTGCATGGCGCCGACAGCCGGGAGGTCTGCGCGGTCAGCGATTGCGCCAACTGCCAGCGGCACCAGCCGATCGCCCGGCAGCGTTTCAGCATCAGCAACCAGGGCAGCGAACTGGGCGAGCTCAAGGCGCACTTCGTCGACGGCCATGCCCCGCAAGCCTGGGAAACCGAACTGATCCAGGCCCTGGCCAACCTGATCGGCACCTCGCTGTCGCTCAAGCGCCAGCGCGAACAGGACCATCGCCTGCTGCTGTTCGAAGAGCGCGCGATCATCGCCCGCGAGCTGCACGACTCCCTGGCCCAGGCCCTGTCCTACATGAAGCTGCAGGTCAGCCGCATGCAGACCCTGATGCGCCGTGGCGAACCGCTGAGCACCCTGGAGAACGTCACCGCCGAACTGCGCGAGGGGGTGAACAATGCCTACCGCCAGCTGCGCGAACTGTTGACCACCTTTCGTTTGCAGATCCACGACGCCGGGCTGGTGCGCGAGCTTGAGGCGACCACCGAGGAGTTCTCGCGCCGCGGCGATTTCCAGGTGCATGTGCAGCTCGACAGCCTGGCTTTCGAGCTGTCGGCCAGCGAGCAGATCCACCTGCTGCAGATCACCCGCGAGGCGCTCTCCAACTGTCTGCGCCACGCCCACGCGGAGAATGTCTGGCTGCAACTGCGCCAGCATGGCGAAACCCTGCGCCTGTCGATCGAGGACGATGGCCGCGGTTTCAGCGGCGACCACGACAACAGTGGCAACCAGCGCGAACACCACGGCCTGAACATCATGGATGAGCGGGCCCGCAGCCTGCATGGCCAGTTGCAGATTTCTTCCAGGACGCCCCAGGGCACCCTGGTGCAGATGGAATTCCGTCCGGAGTTTCTCGCCGTCCCCACACAAGGTAGCGCCGCATGAACCCATCCCCCACCTACCGGATCCTGCTGGTCGACGACCATCCGATGATGCGTCGCGGCATCCGCCAGATGCTCGAACTGGAAGACGACCTGCAGATCGTCGGCGAAGCCAGCCACGGCGAAGAAGCCCTGGGCCTGATCGAACCCTTGCAGCCCGACCTGGTGCTGCTCGACAACAACATGCCGCAACTCAACGGCATCGAGACCCTGCGCCGCCTGCGGGCCATGGACTACCGCGGCAAGGTGCTGCTGTTCACCGTGTCCGACGCCGAGGACGACATTCGCGACGCCCTGCGCCTGGACGCCGACGGCTACCTGCTCAAGGACATGGAGCCCGAGTTGCTGATCCAGTACCTGCGCGATGCCCTGAGCGGCGCCCTGGTGATCAGCCCGGGGCTGACCCGGGTCATGGCCCAGGCCCTGCGTTCGCCGCCGCGCCAGCCGGAGGTCGAGCTGACCGAGCGCGAGCGCCAGGTGCTGCGCACCATCGCCAGCGGCTACAGCAACAAGGTCATCGGCCACAAGCTGGGCATCACCGAAGGCACGGTCAAGGTCCATGTGAAGAACCTGCTGCACAAGCTCGGCCTGCGCTCGCGGGTCGAGGCCGCCGTGTGGGCCATGGAACACCTGCGCAACGCCGGCTGAGCCGCGCTTAGCCACTCCTGCCCCTTTGGCCCCCCTGCCCCTTTGGAGGTACGCCGGCGGAGGCATAGGCCCTGGCAGCCGCGCGCTCTACCATGGCCGGCAGCGGAGGTACCCATGCTGACCCACCCTTCCATCGTGCTGTTGTTGCGTCGCCATCATCTGTTCAGCCAGTTGCCGGACAAGGTCTTCGAGGAGGTCTGTGCCCAGGCCATGCTCAGGCGCCTGCCCAGTCACAACACCCTGATGCACCAGGGCGACCCGGCCAAGCGCTTTTTCCTGCTGGTCAGCGGCCAGGTCAAGCTGTACCGCATCACCGGCGAAGGCCAGGAGAACCTGGTGGAAATCATCCAGCCCGGGCAGACCTTCGCCGAGGCCCTGCTGTTCAGCCAGGCGCGCTTCTACCCGGTGAATGCCACTGCGCTGAAAGACAGCGTGCTGGTCAGCATCGACGGCAACCATTACCGCCACGCCCTGGAGGACCAGCCGCAGGTGTGCCTGGCGATCCTGGCGAGCATGAGCGTGCACCTGCACCAGCGCCTCAAGGACATCGACACCCTGACCCTGGGCAGCGCCAGCCGGCGGGTGGTGAATTTCCTGTTGCAGGAGCGCGACCCGCACAGCGGCGAGGTGGTGCTGCAAGTGTCCAAGCGCCTGGTGGCCTCCAAGCTGGGGATCCAGCCGGAGACCTTCTCGCGCATCCTCCATCGGTTGGTCGAAAGCGGCCTGATCGCCATGGAGCGGCGCACTATCCAGATCCCCGGCGCCGAGGAACTGGCCGCCTACCAGGGCTAAGCGGCAGCGGGCCGGCCCCTATTCCCTGTAGGAGCGAGCTTGCTCGCGATGGCGGCGTCCCAGGCATACTGCGGCGCCAGAATCGCCAGCAAGCTGGCTCCTACAGAAGCTGACCTGCCGGCGGTGCATCCTGGCACTGACAAGCCGACGTCTTCAGTCTTCAGCCTGCGGCCAGCCCCTTGCCCGCCCGTTCCAGATTGCGCCACAGCCAGACCGGCAACACGTCCGGGTCGAGGCTGTCGATCAGGTTTTTCAGGGTCAGGCCCAGCTCGGTATCGCCCTCGATCACCAGGCGCCGGCGGAAGAACAAGGTGTCTGGGTCTTCCTGGCGGCTGGCCAGCAGCAGGAACTCGCGCCAGTTGCCGCTGATGGTCACGTCGGCCCGGGCGCGTTCGGCAATGCGCAGGCCGTCGCGGTCGCGGGTCAGGTACCAGGCCAGGCCCAGGTCGGGAATCCGCAGGCACAGCCAGCGCCGGCGCAACAGGTCGAATTCGCCGGCGCGCAGCGGCTCGGCCAAACAGCGGTTGAGCCCCTGCTGCAAGGCCAGGCGCTGCACGCCGAACGGCACCCGCCGCAGCAATGGCAGCAGCCGGTCGGCGCTGCGCAGCAGCCAGTCCTTGCGTTTGGATTTGCCACTCAGCACAGGCCCACCTCCTCGACGCGCAACATCCCGGCCTGGCCATGCCAGTAACCGTTGCAGCCCTCGACGAACAGCGGCGGCGTCGCGCCCTGGCGCACCCGCTGGTAGGCCTCGATCACCTCGCCCATGCCCTGGGCCCGCGGGCTCAGGCGCAGCAGGTCGGCGCCGCAGGCCACCAGCCCGGCATAGTCCGCCAGCAGATTGGTGACCTCCGCCGACAGGGTCTGGATGCCGTTGAGGGTGAACAGCGCCTGGCCTTCCTGGCTGCTCAGCGCCAGGCCGTCGGGGTACTGGATGCAGCAGAACTGGCAGTCGTCCTTGGGCCGGTCCTGGGCCCGGGCGGTGAAGCAGCGCGCGGAATAGGCTAACGGCAGATGCCCATAGGCGAAGACTTCGACCTCGGGCAGCGCCTGGCCCAGCTCGCGCACCTGCTCCAGCACCGCGCGGATCAGCGCCGCCGAACACTCCACCGGCGGCACCCAGCGGATCATCCCGCAGCCCTGCAACTGGGCCAGGGCGTGGCCGTTGTACAGGTTCAGCGCCGGGCCACCGACGAAGGGCAATTTGCGCTCGGCGAGGAACTGCACCGCGCCCATGTCGTTGGCCTCCACCAGCAGCTCGCCGTTGTCGCACAGGCGCCGCAGGCTCGACAGCTCCGAGGCGGCTTCGATCAGGGTCAGGCTGGAGAGCACGATCTGCGCCGACGTGCAGCCCTGCAATTCGCGCCCCAGGCCCAGCCACTGGTCCAGGGACAGCACCCGGCGTTTCGAACACACGGTTTCCCCCAGGTAAATCACATCCAGGGGCAAGGCCGACATCTCGGCATAAAAACGCCCCAATTGTTCCTTGTCCCAGTAGAACAGGACGGGGCCCAGGCTGAGCTTCATCGCGAATTCCTCATTGCCATGATCGATGGTAGGCACCCAGGGTGGTCTGGCTGCCCTCGGACAGGCCGGCCAGCACCTGGCGCCACTGATCCTTGACCGTGAAACTGGCGGGCGCGGCGCGATGGGCATCCAGCGCCGCACGCCAGACCCGGGTGACCTGCTCGACATAGGCCGGGCTGCGCTGGCGGCCTTCGATCTTCACCGCCTCGACGCCGATCGCCGCCAGCTCCGGCAGCAGGTCCAGGGTGTCGAGGCTGGTGGGTTCCTCCAGGGCATGGAAGCGCTTGCCCTCCACCAGGAAGCGCCCCTTGCACAGGGTCGGGTAGCCGGCTGGCTCGTCGGCTTGATAGCGGTCGATCAGCACTTCGCTGAGGCGCGCGCTCAAGCCTTCGGCGTCCTCGCTCCAGCGCACCGCCTTGGCCGGCGAGCAGACGCCGCACAGGTTCGGCGACTCGCCGGTGATGTAGGAAGACAGGTGGCAACGCCCTTCGGCCATGATGCACAGGCTGCCAAAGGCGAATACTTCGATCGGCACCGTACTGCTGGCCGCCACCTGGCGCACCTGGGCCAGGGACAGCACCCGCGGCAGTACGGCGCGGCGGATGTTGTAGTGCCGGGCGTAGAACGCCAGGGCGCTGGCATTGGTCGCCGAGCCCTGTACCGAGAGGTGCAGGTTCAATTGCGGATGGCGCTGGCTGGCATAGGCCAGGACGCCCGGATCGGCGGCGATCAGCGCGTCGACCCCATGCTCGGCGGCGCGGTCCACCGCCCGTTGCCAGCGCGCCCAGCCCTGGGGCTGGGGGTAGGTGTTGACTGCCACATAGAGTTTGCGTTGGTGCTGGCGAATGTGCGCGACCGCCGCGTCGAACTGCTTGTCGTCCATGTTCAGGCCGGCGAAATGCCGGGCGTTGGTGTCGTCGCGAAAGCCGACGTAGACGGCATCGGCGCCTTGGCGCACCGCCGCTTTGAGCGCAGGCAAGTTGCCTGCGGGGCAGACCAGTTGCATGGGGGTTCCTCATCAAAGAACGCGCCGGAGCGACGCGTGCGCAGCGATCGGAAATGCGCTGCCAGTCTAGCCAGACCGACAGCCACGGCCTTGACCGCAATCAATTGCCGTCACTGCATCAGTTCGGCGAACGACAGGAACGGCACCGGGTCGCCCGGACGTACCAAGCGCTCGCCTTCCACCAGCGCCAGGCCCTCGGCCCAGCAGGCGGCGGCGAGCATCGCCGAGCTTTGCTGCGGGTGCGGTTGCACACGAACCTGGGCATCGTCGCCGGGCACCAGGCGGGCGCGCAGGTACTGGCGCCGGCGGTTGCGCTGCAACCACTCGAAGCCCGCCGGCAACGCCATGGGCCGCGGCAATACATCCGTCACACCCTGGGCCCGCAGCAGGAACGGGCGCACCACCACCAGCGCGGTCACCAGCGCCGCCGAGGGGTTGCCCGGCAGGCCGAGCCACGGCTTGCCGGCCACTGCGCCAAAGGCCAGGGGCTTGCCCGGCTGGATCGCCAGACGCCAGAAATCCACATGGCCCAGCTCCTCGATCGCCTGCTTGAGGTGGTCCTCCTCGCCGACCGACACCCCGCCCGAGGTCAGCAGCAGGTCGCACTCCGACGAGGCCAGGCTCAAGGCGTGGCGGCTGGCCGCCAGCTCGTCGGCCATCACCCCGTAGTCGTGTACCTCCACACCCCAGCCGCGCAGCAACGCCGACAGGCAATAGCGATTGCTGTTGTAGATCTGCCCCGGCGCCAGGGGCTGGCCGGGTTCGCGCAGCTCGTCGCCACTGCTCAGCAGGCACACGCGCAACGGCCGATAGACCTCGACCCGGGCGATCCCGGCCGCCGCCAGCAAGCCCAGCTCCTGGGCGCGCAGGCGCTTGCCGGCCTTGAGCAACAGATCGCCGCGGGCGACCTCCTCGCCCTGCTGGCGCACGTGAGCGCCGACAGTCGCCGGCGGCAACCAGACTTGCCCGCCCTCGACCCGGCAGTTCTCCTGGGGCACCACCGTATCGGCCCCCGGCGGCAAGGGCGCGCCGGTGAAGATGCGCACCGCCTGCCCCGCCGCCAAGGGAGTCTCACCCGCTTGCCCAGCAGCAATCCGCCCCCCCAGGGTCAGGCGGCCACCGGCGGGCGGCAGGTCGGCGGCGCGCAAGGCGTAGCCGTCCATGGCGCTGTTGTCCCAGCCGGGCAGGTCCAGCAGCGCATGTATGTCGGCCGCCAGCACCCGGCCCAGGGCCTGCTCCAGGGCGATGATCTGGGTCGTCGGTGGCGGCGGCGCCTGGTCCAGCAGATGGGCGATGGCCTGGTCCACCGGGATCAGTTGGCCGCTGTCGCAGCCACAGCCGGTCACGACCGCGCCCCACAGGCCTCGATGTTCTGTGACGGCCCCTTATGGGTCTGCGGCTTGAGGTGGGGGGCGAAATTGCACGGGCCGGTGCGGCTGTCCAGCTGTGGGCGCAGGATCATGTTCCAGGCGGTGCGGCAGGCCCCCGGCGAGCCCGGCACGCACACCACCAGCACGCCGTTGCTGACCCCGGCCAGGGCCCGCGACTGCAGGCTGGACATGCCGATTTCTTCCACCGACACCTGGCGGAACAGCTCGCCGAAACCTTCCACATGCTTGTCCAGCAGCGGCAGCACCGCCTGGGGCGTGTTGTCCCGCGCGGTGAAGCCAGTGCCGCCGGTCATCAGCACCACCTGCACCTGGGGGTCGGCGATCCAGCGCGAGACGCTGGCGCGGATCTGGTAGATGTCGTCCGGCACCAGGCCGCGATCGACCAGCACATGGCCGGCGCTCTGCAACAGGTCGCAGAGAGTCTGGCCCGAGGTGTCGGTTTCCAGGGTGCGCGTATCGCTGATGGTCAGCACGGCGATGTTCAGGGGTTGAAACGTGCGTTGCGCCAGATGGGCCATATCCAAGCCTTCCCGTGAATGAGATTGGCCCCAGCCTGAACCGAATCCGCCGACGAACCTATTCCTCCAAGGAGGTACCTCGACGGGACGACGACCCTCAGGGCGCCAGCCGGCCGTGGCGCCACACGCCCTCGTGCAGCCGGTAGTCGAGGCGGTCATGCAGGCGGTCGCTGCGTCCTTGCCAGAACTCCATGCGCTGCGGGCGCAGACAGTAGCCGCCCCAATGTTCCGGGCGCGGCAGCGGCTGGCCGTCGAAACGGCTGGTGGTGCTGGCCAGCAGGGATTCCAGTTGCAGCCGGTTGGCCAAGGGCTGGCTTTGCGGCGACGCCCAGGCACCGAGGCGACTGGCCAGGGAGCGCGAATCGAAATACACATCCGACAGCCGCGGTGCTAAACGCGATACCCATCCTTCGATGCGCACCTGGCGCTCCAGGGCTGGCCAGAAGAAGGTCATGGCGGCCCGGGGATTGGCCGCCAGCTCCAGGCCCTTGGCGCTCTGGTAGTGGCCGAAGAAGGTGAAACCTTCATCGCTCAGGCCCTTGAGCAACAGCACCCGGCAATGGGGCTGGCCCTGTTCGTCGACCGTGGCCAGGCACATGCTGTTGGCCTCCACCGGCGCCTGCTCGGTGTCGCGGGCCTGTTGCAGCCACTGGCGGAACAGCGGCAGCGGATCGTCCGGCACGGCCTCGTCGGCCAGGCCATCACGGCAATAGTTACGGCGCATCTGGGCCAGGGAAAGCGGCATGAGGGTGATCTCCGTTGGGGTTTGCCGCAGTCTGCGAGGAGCCGCCTGGCATGACCTTGATCGCCATCAACGTCAGCTGCCGATCCCTATTTTCTGTAGCAATTGCGCCGCCCCCCCTCCAAGACACCCATGTTCCGTAGCCGCTGCCGAGCCTGCGAGGCTGCGACCGGCTGCGCCTGCAGAGGCGGGTTCATCGCAAGCAATCGAGCGTCGTCCGGCCTGCTATTTAAGCCGCAGGCGCCGGGCCAGTTTGTGCAGGTTGCTCGGGTCGACTTCCAGCAACCGGGCGGCGCGCGCCCAGTTGTTGCGGCAGCGGCTCAGGGCCTGGTGAATCTTCTGCCGCTGGTACTCGTCGACGGCTTCGCTCAGGGGCTGGAAGGGCCCGTCGTCGGCCGCCGGCGGCGACTGTTCGAGCGGCTCCGCGCCCTTCAGCGTGCTGTCGAGATCGAGGACTTCCGGCTCCAGGGTCAAAATCAGGTTGCGACTGCCGCCACGGCTGAGCTGTTTGAGCGCGGCGCGGCTGATCACGTGTTCCAACTCGCGCACATTGCCCGGCCAGGGGTATGCCAGCAGCGCCCGTTCGGCCGCCGGCGACAGGCGCAAGCCACGCAGGCCGAGACGGCTGCGGTTGAGTTCGAGGAAATGCCCGGCCAGCAGCAACACGTCGGAACCGCGTTCGCGCAGCGGCGGGATCGGCACCGGGTACACCGAAAGCCGGTGGTACAGGTCGGCGCGAAACAGCCCGTCGCGAATGCTGTCCGGCAGGTGGCGGTTAGTCGCGGCGATGATGCGCACATCCACATGCAGCGGCTTGTCCGCCCCCAGGCGCTGGATCTCGCCATTCTGCAGGGTGCGCAGCAATTTGGCCTGCACGCTCAACGGCAGCTCGCCGACCTCGTCGAGAAACAGCGTGCCGCCGTTGGCCGCGTCGAAGCGCCCGGCGCGGTCGCTGGTGGCGCCGGAGAAGGCGCCCTTGACGTGACCGAACAGCTCGCTCTCGGCCAGGGATTCCGGCAGTGCCGCGCAGTTGACCTGCACCAGCGGCTTGTGGGCACGCCGCGACAGGCGATGCAGGCGCCGGGCGAACAGCTCCTTGCCAACCCCGGTCTCGCCCAGCAGCAACACCGGCAGCTCGGAATCGGCGAGCACGTCCAGCTCGTTGAGCAACTGATGCAGGACTTCGCTCTGGCCGAGGATCTCGCCCTCCTCCACCGGCCCACGCGCATCCTGCGGCTCACTGCGCGACAGGCGCAGGCTGCGGTTTTCCTGTTCCAGGCGGGTGACCCGCAGCGCCGCCTCGATCTGCAGGCTGCAGCGCTTGAGCTCATCCCGCGCCCGGCGGTCGAAGGTCCCGGGCCGCAGCGCGTCGAGGGTGATGGCGCCCCAGACCCGCCCTTCCACATACAGGCTCACGCCCATGCAGTCGTGCACCGCCAGCGGCCCGCTGTCCGGGTGGTCGAGCAGCCCGTCATAAGGGTCCGGCAGGCGGCTGTCGGGCTCGAACCAGGTGGGCTCGCGGGACGCCATGATCGCCGCCAGGCGCGGGTGCTGGGCGATCACGAAGCGCCGCCCGAGGGCTTCATGCACCAGGCCGACGGTGGCCAGCGGCCGCAGGCTGTCGTCGTCCAAGCGCAGCAGGCCCACGGCCCCGGCCTTGAAGTACTCACGCAGGGTCTGCACCAGACGCTGCAACCGCACGGCATTGGGCAACTCGACAATCAGGTCGGCCGCCAGACTTTCACGCAACATGGTAGTCATCACCCTTTCTGGTGGTTCCGACCCCGAGATTTCAGGGTCATCCGCACCACGACAAAAAATCAGTCCATTACTTTCAATAAGTTACAGCTGGCATGGCGGATGCAACGGCCCAGGGGAACCGTTGCCACAACAAGGAAAACCTGATGAACCCGACACTGCTGGAACGACCCGGTCTTGCCCGACAAGACGCTTCGCAGCCCAACCTCCTGGAACAAAGCCTCGGCCAACTGGCCTGCGACATCCCCGGCGCCAGCCGGGTGTTTCATGAGTTCAACCTGGACTTCTGCTGCGGCGGGCAGAAAACCCTGCGCGACGCCGCCCTCGGCAAAGGCCTCGACCCCGTGCAGATCGCCGAGGCCCTGCACCTGTTGCAAGACAGCGACGCCCGGCGGCACGACTGGTGCGATGAACCGAGCGAGGCGCTGATCGCCCATATCCTCACCCGCTACCACGCCCGCCACCGCGAACAGCTGCCGGAACTGATCCGCCTGGCCTGCCGTGTGGAGCAAGTGCATGGCGCCCGCGACGCCTGCCCCAACGGCCTGGCCGATCACCTGCGGGACATGCAGCAGGAACTCGAAGGCCACATGCTCAAGGAAGAACAGGTGCTGTTCCCGATGCTGCAACAGGGCCTGGGCCACCGGGCGGCGCCGCCGATCCATGTGCTGCGCCTGGAGCACGAGCAACATGGCGAGGCCCTGGAAAAACTGCTGGTGCTGACCGACCACATCACCCCGCCCGCCGACGCCTGCAACACCTGGCGCGCGCTGTACCGCGGGTTGAGCGAATTTCGCGACGACCTGATGCAGCACATCCATCTGGAAAACAACGTGCTGTTCGCCAACGCCCTGAACGCTTGACCCCCGCCCCTGCGTGCCAGCCCGGTGGCTGGCACGTTCATTCAGCCATGCCAATAGAACATCGCCTTGGCCAGGACCACGATCAGCAGCATGTGCCCCAGCACGCTGCGGCGGATCCAGCAGGCGCGGCCGGCGCTCAGCCGCGACGTTTTCAACCAGTACGCCAGCAGCAGGTAATGGCCGATGATGCTCAGGGCCAGGACGATCTTCAGGCTCAACAGGCTGGCGAAACTGCTGCTCAAGGGCTGGCTCAAGGCCCCGCGATGCTGCCAGGCCAGGCCGATACCGGCGCCGTACAACAGCAGCACCACGCCATGCAGGACCTTGCGCGAACGCACCGCGATGGCCTGGTCCGCCGCCACCTGGGCGTCCGTCGCCAGTTGCCGGCGCGCCGTGTGCCAGATGCACACCTCGAAGAACAGCGTGCCGATAAAACCGATGGCCGCCAGCAGGTGGATAACCACTAACCAGGGATAAATCATTGCCCTTCTCCTTGCTCCGCATTCAGGGCTCAGCCCGGGTGCCCGTCGACCCGCGCCCGCAGCAGCATCGGCCCGTAGCGCCAGACGTACAGGGCAAAGGCCAGGGCCCAGCACAGGCCCGCCAGCCACAACGCCGCCACCGGCAGCCAGAGCACCAGCAGCACCCGGCTGAGGCAGGCCAGATTGAGCAGGATGAACGCCAGGGTCATGCCCGCTGGCGGCTCCAGCGGCCGCCCGGTATGGCCCAGGCTGACCCGGGCGATCATCGCCAGGATCAACCCGGCCATGGCGCCGATGGTCAGGCCGTGCACGGCCAGGCTGGAGTTCAGCGGCGCGCCGAAATGCCACAGCGCCATGCCCAGGCACGCCAGCGCCAGCCAGCCGTAGGCCAGGTGCAGCGACCACAGCAGCGGCACACGCCACAGCCCGCGGTCCTGCCAGCGCCACAACCGCAGCAGATGCGCGGCCGCCAGCAGCAGGAACAGCGCGCCAACCCAGGTATTGGCGATGAGCGCCGGCCCGGCGGCATACAGCAGCGCCACCAGGGCCGAGCCCGCCAGCAGCAAATAGTCGAGCCATGGCCAGGGCGTCACGGCCGCGACCCGACC
Source organism: Pseudomonas sp. GW821-FHT02B10 (assembly GCF_059421865.1). Classification (NCBI taxonomy): domain Bacteria; kingdom Pseudomonadati; phylum Pseudomonadota; class Gammaproteobacteria; order Pseudomonadales; family Pseudomonadaceae; genus Pseudomonas; species Pseudomonas sp. GW821-FHT02B10. Next base: position 174,585 of record NZ_JBWKVU010000014.1, read on the forward strand.
CAGGCCGCGCTGGGTGAAAAACGGAATCACCCGCCCGCCGATCAGGCTCATCATCGCCGCCACCAGCCACAGGCCGCTCAGCACGCCCTGGCGCTGCCAGCCTTCGTGGCCTTGCAGCAGGCCGGCCACCGACAGGCCGTCCGCCGCGGCGAGCAACAGCAGCACCAGGACAATCGGGTAGTTGCGCTGCTGGCGCACCTTCCACAGCATGCGGCCCATCAACCCGGCCAGCGCCAGGGGAAACCCCAGCTCCAGCACCGCCAGCAGCGGCCGGGGCGCGCTGCCCAGCCAGGCCAGGCGCGCGGCCAGCCAGAGCAAGGCCAGGGCCGCCAGCGGCTTGCCGCAGAGGCCCGGCTGGCCGGTCCAGGTCTGCGCCGCGGTCAGCAGGAAGCCGGCGATGATCGCCAGGCCGAAACCGAATAGCAGTTCGTGGCGGTGCCAGCCCAGCCAGCCTCCCGCCGGTTGCCAGTCGCCCAGGGCGCCCTGCAGCGCCGCCAGCCACAGCGGCACCACCAGCAGCGCCAGGACACAACCGGCGAGGAAAAACGGCCGGAAGGCCAGGCGTAACAGCGGCACGATTGCCATCGCCGCACGACGCTCAAGTACTTGCATCAAGCCCACTCCTTTACCCAGCGTGCGACCCGGCGACGGTCGACACGCGGCGAATGAAATCCCCGGCCATCATCGGCCATTGGCGCGCCCTTGCCGTTGTCGCAAATCAAGCTTGCCCGGGATGTGGCGGGCTGTTGTGCCCACCGTCCTGTCTGGCAGTGCAAGGGCCGTGCCCCGGGGCCCGATCACCACCAGGAACGGCCATAAGCCGGCGGGCCGGGGTTGCGGCCGGCGCGGTGCCGGGGCTCGCCTTACAGCGCGAGGGTCAAAATGACCATTCGCTAGTCATTTACACCCGAAATCGCCAGGTCTTTTTGACCACGCAGCCGCAGATCCCCCGCCTACAGGGGCCCTGGCGCCTGGCCCGGGTCTTGCTGAACACAGGGCACCCAAATCCCTCCCAAATGACCGGAGCCACCATGAATACCGCCGGAGCCACTCTGAAAAAGGCCATCCAGCCACTGACGTGGTTTGTCGTCCTCGGCGCGATCCTGGCCCTCGCCAGCCGCGTCGCCCTGAGCCTCGTCTGAACCACGGCAGCACCTTTCCCCCAGCCATAAGGATGAATATTCATGGTGCTTCATCGCGTGCATCACCAGATCCTGCGCAGCCATCACCTGTTCGAGCCCTTGAACGAGGAACAGCTGGACGAGCTGATGGCGGCCAGCCAGTTGCTCAGCCTCGACAAGGGCGACCCGCTGTTCCGCCAGGGGGAGCCGGCCGAAGCTTTCTATTTCGTGATCGCCGGCGCGGTGAAGGTCTACCGCCTGACGCCGGATGGGCAGGAAAAAGTGCTCGAGGTCATCGGTCCGCGCCAGACCTTCGCCGAGGCGATGATGCTGATGGACACGCCGGACTATGTGGCCTGCGCCGAAGCCATCGGCCCGACCCAGCTCTATCGCCTGTCCAACGACACCTACCTGCGCCTGCTGCAAAGCAACAGCCGCCTGACCTTCGCCCTGCTCGGCAAGCTCTGCGTGCGCCTGCACCAGCGGGTCAACGAGATCGAAACCCTGTCGCTGAAGAACGCCACCCACCGGGTGGTGCGTTATCTGCTGACGCAACTGATGCAGCTGCAACCGGTGGAGCGCCGGTTCGAACTGCCGATAGCCAAGCAGTTGATCGCCGGCCACCTGGCGATCCAGCCGGAGACGTTCTCGCGGATCATCCGGCGCCTGATCGATGAAAAGATCATCAGCCAGGACGGCCGCCAGATCGTCATTCTCGACCGTCCGCGGCTGGAGCAATTCGAATGAGCGCCGGGCCGGTCTGCCTGTATTGCCAAGGCTCCAACCCGCCCGGGCAAGCCTCCTGCCGCCATTGCGGCATGCCCCTTCCCGCTACTGCGGCGCACGCCGAACAACGGCGGTTGCGGCGCTTCAGCGGGTTCTGCATCGGCCTGACGCTGTTCTGCGTGGCGATGTTCTTCTGGCTGCCGCGCTCCTAGCAGATGCTTTGCCTGAAACACCGTTGCGGCCGCTACGTCGGAATGCCGCCCAAACCGATCGCAGCCTCGCTAACGCTCGACAGCGGCTACAGGTCTGGAGTCGTGCGCGGTCCTGTAGCCGCTGCCGAGCCTGCGAGGCTGCGATCGAGGACGCAGTCCTCGCAAAACCTATGCGCGAGATTTACCTGAAATAACGCGTTGCCTGATTGGCATTCCGACGCAGTCCTCGCAAGGCCTGCACACCAGGTTTGCCTGGAACATTGAACCCTTCCCCCTCGCCTGCCCTGGCCGGCGAAGGTGTCCCAGGCGGCGGGCGCCTCAGGGCTGGGTCAGCTGCCGATACAACTGCGGCAAACGCAGCGGCAGCTGCTCGGGCTGGCGGATCAGGGTGTAGCCATTGGCGCCGAACAGGTACGGCAGGTAAGCCGCGGCCTCGCGGTCGATGGTGATGCAGAACGGCGTCAGCCCCTGGCGCCGCGCTTCCAGTACCGCCTCGCGGCTGTCCTCGACGCCATAACGGCCTTCGTAGAGGTCCAGGTCGTTGGGCTTGCCGTCGGTCAATAACAGCAACAGCTTGCGCTGGCGCTTGCAGCTGCCGAGCAGGCGCGTGGCCTGGCGAATCGCCGCGCCCATGCGCGTGTAGAAACCCGGCTTGAGCCCCAGGATGCGCCCGCGGGTGTGGTCGTCGTAACGCTGGTCGAAGGCCTTGAGTTCCTGCATGCGCACCTGCTGGCGGCGCAATGAGGAAAACCCGTACAGGGCAAAGTCGTCACCGAGGCCGGCCAGGGTTTCGCCGAACAGCAGCAGGCTGTCGCGGATCACCTCGATCACCCGGTGCTCGTCGTTGAGGTGGGCGTCGGTGGACATCGAGACATCGGCCAGCAACAGGCACGCCAGGTCGCGCCGGGTCTGGCGCTGTTCCATGAACAGGCCGCGCTCGGCACAGGCGCCATGGGCGCGCTCGACGTGAAAATCCAGCCAGGCCTGCAGGTCCAGTTCCGAACCCTGGGGCTGCTGGCGCAACCATTGGCGCTCGTTGCGCAACTGCTGGAACTGCCGCCGCAACAACTGCGCCGACGGTTTCAGGCGCAACGGCAGCGGCTGCGCCTGGCAATCGCGCGGCACCAGCATCTGCAGATTGACGAAGTGCTCTTGCAGGCGCCCCTTGCGGTAGTCCCATTCCGGCAGGTGGATGCCCTCGCCCAGGGGAATGTCGTCGACGTCCGCCGGCGGCAGGTCGAGGTGCAGCTTGAGGCCGCCGCCCTTGCGCAGGCGGGTGCGCGACAGGGTCAGTTCATCCAGGTCGGCGGCGACCCGGGCGGCGTCCGGGTCTTGGCTGTCGTCGGCCCAGCGGTCGAGGTCCACATGCTCGGTCCAGCTGAACAGGTTCTCCAGGCGCACGATCAGCAGGCCGCCGTCGCGGCTATGGCCCTCGACCCGGCTGGCGCGCTTACGCCCGCCCGCCTGCTCGCCGGCAGCGGTGGCCAGGTCCTCCGCCGAGTCCTCCAGATCGACGGCCAGCGGGCTGGCCAGGTGCAGCGGCGGGTACAACCACAGCGGCACGGGCCAAGCCGCGCGTTCGCTGCGGGGAAACTCGGCGACACTGCCGGGTTCGCGCAGGGCCTGGCACAGGGCGCGTTCCAGCGCGGCCTCGGGGCGGCTCAACGAGGTTGGATCGGGGCGCAGTTGCAGGTGCGCCTCCACCAGCCGCCGGTAGCGCTCACGCAGCGCCGGGTAGCGTTGCAGCAGGCGCCGGGTCCAGCGCTGATTGTCCCGGCCCCAATGGCGCATCGGCCCGGACTGCGCCGCCAGCAGGGCCAGCCAGCGGTACAGTTCCTCGTTCAACGCCGCCTCGGGGAACACCGCGAGGCTGGCCGGCAGGCGCAGGTTGTCGGCGTCGCACCAGGCCAGGGGCGTTTGCCGGCAGGTGCCGGCGATCTGCTGCAACAGGCTGCGGCGCAACAGCAGGTCGCGCTCGCTGGCCGCCTCGACGCCGCGACCGACGCCGCCCATGGCCCGCAACAGCAGGGCCAGGGCACGTTGACGCGGCGCCAGCTCGATTCGCGCCTCGGGAAAATCCACGCTGGCGCGACGGGTGATGAAACGATGCCAGACACTGCCGACCCACTCTTCCAGTTCCAGGGTAAAGGCCATGGAGCCTCCTTTTTCGAATGCAGGAAAACGATGCGCTGTAGCCGCTGCCGAGCCTGCGAGGCTGCGTTCGAGGACGTAGTCCTCGCAAAACCTGTGCACGCGGTTTGCCTGAAAGACCGCATGGCCCGGTTTGCGGTCGCTGCGTCGGAATGCCGCCCAAACCGATCGCAGCCTCGCTGCGCTCGGCAGCGGCTACATAGACCGTAGTCGTGCGTTGTTCTGTAGCCGCTGCCGAGCCTGCGAGGCTGCGTTCGAGGACGTAGTCCTCGCAAAACCTGTGCGCGCGGTTTGCCGGAAAGACCGCATGGCCCGGTTTGCGGCCACTGCGTCGGAATGCCGCCCAAACCGATCGCAGCCTCGCTGCGCTCGGCAGCGGCTACAGGCGGCTACATATCAAGGGGTCACAGAGGTGGCGACGCGCAAGGCGGCGCGGCCGCGCTGGCGGAAGCTCAGCAGGTAGCACAGCAGCCCGGCGAAGAACCCCAGCCCGCTGACCAGGCGTGCCCAGAACAGCCCATTGAGATGCTCCACCGTGGCCATGAACGGCATCGCCGTGCCGTCCTCGGCCCAGCGTTGCAGCAGCACCTGGACCACGCCGGCGGCGGTGAGCAACAGGGTGATCATCACCATCGACAGGGTCATCAGCCAGAAGCCCCAGACTTCCAGGGTCTGCGAGCGCTCGTCCGCCGCTTCGCCGAGCCCGCGCAGGCGCGGCATGGCGTAGCTGATCAGGGTCATGACGATCATCGCGTAGGCGCCGTAGAACGCCAGGTGGCCGTGGGCCGCGGTCAGTTGCGTGCCATGGGTGTAGTAGTTGACCGGCGCCAGGGTATGCAGGAAACCCCAGACCCCGGCACCGAAAAACGCGGTCACCGTGGTGCCCTTGGCCCACAGCGTGGCGGCGCGGTTAGGGTGCTGGCGGCGGCGGTTCTTCACCAGGCTGAAGGCGAAGATCACCATGGCCAGGAACGGCAGCGGCTCCAGGGCCGAGAAAATCGAGCCGACCCACAGCCAGACCTCGGGCGCGCCGATCCAGAAGAAGTGGTGGCCGGTGCCGATGATCCCGCTGATCAGCGCCATGGCGATGATCACGTAGAGCCACTTCTCCACCACTTCGCGGTCCACGCCGGTGATCTTGATCAGCACGAAGGCCAGCATCGCGCCCATGATCAGCTCCCACACGCCTTCCACCCACAGGTGCACCACCCACCACCAGTAGAACTTATCGCGGGCCAGGTTGGCCGGGTTGTAGAAGGAGAACAGAAAGAACACCGCAAGGCCGATCAGCCCGGTCATCATCACCATGCTGACCGTGGTCTTGCGGCCCTTGAGCAGGGTCATGCCGATGTTGTAGAGAAAGCCCAGGCACACCAGCACTATGCCCATCTTGGTGATGGTCGGCTGCTCGAGGAACTCGCGGCCCATGGTCGGCAGCAGTTCGTTGTGGGTCAGCCGGGCCAGGCCCGCGTAGGGCACCAGCAGGTAGCCGAGAATGGTCAGCACGCCGGCGGCGGCGAACACCCAGAACAGCAGCAGCGCCAGTTTCGGGCTGTGCAGTTCGCGGTCGGCCTCTTCCGGGATCAGGTAGTAGGCCGCGCCCATGAAGCCGAACAGCAGCCAGACGATCAGCAGGTTGGTGTGGACCATGCGCGCCACGTTGAAGGGAATGATCGGGAACAGGAAATCGCCGATCACGTATTGCAGGCCCATGATCAAACCGAACAGCACCTGGCCGAGGAACAGCATCAGGGCAAACACGAAGTAGGGTTTGGCCACGGCTTGCGAGGCGAATTTCAGGTGTGGATTGGCAAGACGCATCGTTCAGCCCTCCTTGTTTGGCGGCCAGCCATTGGTATTGATCTTCGAGCTCCACTTGAGGAATTCGGCGATGTCGTCGACCTCCTGCTGGCTCAGGTTGAATTGCGGCATGGCCCGGCGTCCGGGTACGCCCAGGGGTTGCATCTTCATCCAGGCTTGCAGGAAGGGCTTGAAGCCCTCCTCGCCGCCGCGACGCTGGAACACGTTGCCCAGCTCCGGCGCGAAGTAGGCGCCCTCGCCCAGCAGCGTGTGGCAGCCGATGCAGTTGTTCTGTTCCCAGACCGTCTTGCCGCGCACCACCGCCGCGCTCAACAGCGCGTCGTTGCTGCGTACAGGAAAGGTCTGCTCCGTGTGATAGGTCAAGGCCAGGAAGATCAGGAAGAAGAACACGCTTCCCCCGAAATAGATGTTCCTGGCCATGCCTTTGGTGAAGTTCTGCGGCATGCTCGCTTCCTCTTGGCTTGGCCCGGCCATGATAGGAAGCGCGGGGCATAAACCCGCTTGATGGCAATCAAGAAACGCCGATGGTTTTACTCGGGTATTGCCTTTACAGGCTGAGGATCAACCCCAGCAGCAAGGCCAGCGCCAGCGGCCAGCCGAGCAGCAGCCAGCGCCACAGGCGCGGCCCGTGGCGCAGCTCCATGAAGCCGTCGGCGATCAGCCAGGCCTTGGCCACCGCCAGCAGCAGGATCAGCAGCGCCAACCCGCGCGGCGCGCCCGGCCCCAGCCAACTGCCCAGCCACACCGTGCCGACGCTTAGGCCGGCCAGTGCGACCCAACAGCTCAACAGGAACCTGCCAGCGGACATGCGCACCTCGTCAATCCAGAACGTAGACCAGCGGAAACAGCAGCACCCAGACCAGATCGACCATGTGCCAATAGAGCACCCCGGATTCGAAACCCGAGCAGTTGTCGGCGCCATATCGACCACGCAGGCAGCGCTGCGCCAGCCAGGCGAAAATCAGCATGCCCGGCAGCACATGGAGGAAATGAAAACCGCTGAGGATCCAGTACAGGGTAAAGAAGGTGTTGTGCTCCAGCCCTAACCCCAGCCCCAGCAAATGCCGGTACTCGCCGAGCTTGAGCAGCAGGTAGACCATGGCCACCAGCAAGGCCGCCAGCAGCAGCGCCGCGCCCTGGCGTGGCCGAGCCCGACGCACCCGCTCCTGGGCCAGCGCCGCCAGCAGCCCGGCGCTGAGCAGGCTCAGGGTCATGGCCAGGCCGGTGGAGCTGTCGAGCAGCTGGCGGCTTTCGGCGAACAGCTGCGGCTTGAGCCGCTGGGTCACCGCGAACGCGAGGATCAGGATGGCAAACACCGACAGCTCGGCGAGGATGAACAACCACATCGCCAGGTCCCCCGGCAGGTGGCGCCGCGAGGCCTCGGTGGCTGCCGCGGCGGAGTCAGCCGAAGTGCACATCGACCACGTCCATCAGCGCCGCCACCGTCACCAGGTCATCGCTCAGGGGTTCGGCCAGGCACGCCAGGCAGGCTTCGCGCGGCGGCATGCCGGCACCGATCATGCGCGCGGTGAAGATCAGCAGCCGGGTGGACGCCACCTCCTCCAGGTCATGCTGCTCCAGGCGGCGCAGGGCCTGCCCCAGCCCGACGATCTGCCGCGCCAGCGCAGCATCCACTTGCGCCTCGCGCTGGACGATGCGTTCCTCCTCGGCCGGCGGCGGATAGTTGAAGCGCATCGCCACGAAGCGCTGGCGGGTGCTGGGTTTCATACCCTTGAGCAGGTTCTGGTAACCGGGGTTGTAGGACACCACCAGCATGAAGGACGGCGGCGCCCGCAGCACTTCGCCGGTACGTTCCAGGAACAGCTCGCGGCGGTCGTCGGCCAGGGGGTGCAGGACCACCACCGTGTCCTGGCGCGCCTCGACCACTTCGTCGAGGTAACAGATGCCGCCCTCGCGCACCGCCCGGGTCAGCGGCCCGTCCTGCCACCAGGTGCCCTGGGCGCCGATCAGATGGCGGCCGATCAGGTCGGCGGCGCTGAGGTCGTCGTGGCAGGCCACGGTGTGCAGCGGCAGGTTCAGGCGGTGTGCCATGTGCTGGACAAAGCGGGTCTTGCCGCAGCCCGTGGGGCCTTTGATCAGCACCGGCATGCCATGCCGCCAGGCCTGTTCGAACAGCGCCTGTTCATTGTTCAAGGGTTGATAGAAGGGTTCGCAAGCCGTTCCGAGATCCATGGGCTACCTGATTCACAGCGGGGTTCGGGGACCACGCTAAGGCGCCACGCAAGGGAGCGGCAAGCGAACCGGCGGGCAAACTTGATCGCCGTCAAGCGTGCCGCGCCGGGCTGCGCTCAGGCCTCGAAATCAGCGCCTGCAATCAACGCTCGCAATCGGGCTCGACGCACTCGCAACCAGAGGCTTGCCCCTGGCTGTCCAGGTCCTCCTGGAACAGCTGGCAGATGCTGTCCACCTCCAGCCGGCCGGCGGGCAGGATGCTGATAAAGCGCTCCGAAAGCTCCACCAGGCCATTCCAGCTCAGCTGTTGCAGGCGCAGCCAGGCGGACGCGAAGTACTGGCGGAAGATCAGCCCGTAGCGGCTTTCGATGGCCAGGATGTCCAGCTCCAGGTCGCACGCCAGGCGCTCCATGACCAATTGCCGGACCTGGTCGCCGGCCTCGCAGCGCCAGCCGCGACGGGTCGCCAGCTGGCCCAGGTCCAGCTGTTGCAGATAGTCGTCGAGCCGCTCGCTGTTCTGCGTATACAGCTCGTCGAACTGGCTGATGGCGCCCAGGCCGAAGCCCACATGGTCGCAGTAGCCGTGGCAAGTAAACCCCTGGCAGTTGCGGCGCAGCCGGCCGCGTTCCTGGGCCATCATCAGGTCGTCGTCGGGGCGCACGAACTGGCCCAGGCCGATGTACTGGTAACCCGCCGCCAGCAGGCGCTCGAAGCAGATGCGCCGCATCGTCTCCTTGGCCTCCTGGCTGCAGGCTGCCGCGGGGCGCTCCTGGCTCTGGCGCCGGTAGCGCAACGGTGGCTGGGCATAGTCGAACACCTGCAGGCGGTCGGGCTCCAGCTCGATCAGGGTGCCCAGTTTCAAGGCGAAGCTCGAAGGGGTCTGCCAGGCATGGCCATACCCCAGGTCGACATTCACCGAGCGATAGCCAAAGGTCCGCGCCGCGTCGATCAGCGAATGGATAGGCGCCGGGTTCTGGTAGCAGGCCACCGACAACTGGCTGTCGCTGCCGATATCCGGCACCCCGATATTGACCTGATTGAACCCCTGGTCGCGCAGCAGGCCCATGGTCGCCCAGTCGGTGTGGTGCAGGTCGACGTCGATGCTGTAGTCGCCGCAATCGTGTTCGAGGAAGTGAAAGCGCTGGCGCAGGTGCTGCATCAAGCGTTGCAGCTGCGCCGCTTCCGGGGCGCCGCCACCGAGGTGGAACTGCTCGATGCGCTGCTCCGGCGCCAGGTGGCAGCCCACCAGGTCGATCTCGCGTTCCAGCCGCCGCAGGTAGCTTGCGCCAGCGTCCACCGGCGTGCCCGCCAGGCGCGGCGGGAACTGCACGTTCAAGGACAGCGGCCGGCGCTTCTGCCGGCTGTTGCGCAATGCCCGCAGCAGGTCCAGGGAGCCGATGCCGCCGTGAAAGCGGCGGGTGTCGACATGGCAGTTGGGGTCGAGCACACCTTGATCGCGTCGAACGACCGGCTCGCTGCGGTGCGGGAGTAGATCGGGCATGACTGGGCTCCATGGCTGGCGGTGGAGGGCCAGTGTCCGGCGTTAACACCCGGGGCTCCTTGACTTGCATCAAGCGTGGGGTCGGCGCCGACCTACCAGTTCAGGTAGAACATGCCCTTGGCCAGCAGCACGATCAGCAGCATATGGCCGAACAGGCTGTGATGGATAAAGCGCGAATAGCGGGCATTCATGCGCCCGCTCCGAAACAGCAGCATGGCCACCAGGAAATGCCCGAGCACGCTGGCGGCCAGCACAATCTTCAGCAGCAGCAAGGTGCCGAACGACGACGCCAAGGGCGCTGCCAGCACCGGCAGGTAACGCGCCCAGACCATGCCCAGCCCGGCACCGAACAGCACCAGCAGCACCCAGGGCATCAGCTGGCGGGCACGGCCGGCGATGCCCTGTTCGAGCAGCACCATGAGCTTGGCCGGCAGTTGCTGGCGGATGTGTTCCAGGAACAGCACTTCGAAAAACACCGTGCCGATGAAGACCAGAGCGGCGAACAGGTGCAAGGTGAGCAGCAGCGGATAGATCATGGGCCCTCCGAATCAGAGTTGCGCGGCCTGGGCCAGCGCCTCAACCGCCGGTCAGCGTGGGAAAGAACGCCACCTCGATGGGCTCGGACCAGGCGGAATCGCCCCGGCCTCGCACGTTGCCGCGAGACTACCGCCCCGCCCCGCTCGCGCGGTTGATGTCAATCAAGAAAGCCACAAGTCCCCGAGAGGGTCGTCATCACCCCATTCACTGTGTAAGGCCTAAAGAGCGACCGCACCCATGATCCGCCGCTTCAATCGCGATAACCCGCAAGCCGCAGGTAGCGTTCGCCTTCCGATTGCAACTGCACATCGCTCGCCGCCAACTGGGCCCGAGCTTCGGCCAGGTTTTTCCGGCAGCCATTCCAGCGGCAATCCGGCAGCTGTTTGCTCAGTGAATTGGACGACACATTCGCGGCGCTCGCCTCCAGTCGCTCGCCATTGCTCCAGTCCATCCGCCACTCAGTGCCGGGCAGCGGGGGCTCATTGTTGTAATGCAATTGCCCGCGGTAGCGCATCAGCTTGCCTGCGAAGAACAGCCAGGTTTCGCGCTTGACCGGCACGTGCCCCTCGATCGCCCGCTCAGCGCCCGCTTCGGCCAGCAGTTCCACCTGCGCGAGGGGACCGCTTTGGGTCAGATGCAACCACACGCCCTTGGGCGCGTTGTAGTGCTTCAAGCCGTACCAGCGCGGTGTGCTATCCGGCATCACGACGGTGCTGATGCGTTCCTTGGCACTATACGAATAGAGTCGTCTGGGAAACTGATTGAGCTTGACGGCAGCCGGCACGCGGCCGGTCCTGGCCCAGTCCGGCGACGCCTCAAGCCGTTCCTGCAGGTCCAGGCTCAAGTGCCCCGGCCATGCCATCTGTCGCACGCTGCCGTCCGGCGCCTTCAGGTTGGCACGCAAGGTCGTCACCGCCATAGGGTCGCCAGGGTGGCTATCTCCCCCTGGCGTTCTGACGGCGAGATCCACCATCTGATAACCGGGTACCTCCTGCTTCGGGAAGACCAGCGCAATACTCAGGGGTTGCTTGCGTCGCTTGGAGAACCCCCGCCGTGCCTCCCACGACAAATCGCGGGCCCAGTTTGTAAACAAGGGCTCGCGCCACAGCGCCTCCGCCGGTGCGCGCAATTCGGCATGGCTGAAGCTGTAATGCTCGGCAGGTGTTTCGGGCAACTCGAAGCGCAGCTTCAGCGGCTGCCCCGCACTGCCCTGCAACACCTGTGCGCGAACCGTCACTTGGCGCCGCACCGGCAAGCTTTCCATCTCGAAACGAGGCGCCGGGACACAGACGGTACCGACCATGCAGGTGAACAGTTGCAAGCTGGGCCGCGTCTTCTGCGTCTTGCCCTTGCTACCGATAGAGGGGAAGTAATAGGCAACGAGCTCGGCCCCCGTCCATACTTGCGGCCACAATCGCGCCTGGGTCGATTCATCGAGGTAGGCAATGGAGCTGTCGGCCAGTTCGACCTCCAATGACAGCGACGCCGCCTGCAGGGGCGCAACAGACGAGGCCACCAGCAATGCAGCGGTCGCGATGGCGCGCCGCAGGGTCTCTCTGCTAGCCGGATTGGCGAAAAACAGGATTGTTTGAATGAGCATTCTCCCTCCATGGAAATGAAACGACACATCGATACAGCACCACTCAGGGAGCAGCAATGACCAGCATCATGGACCCCACCTTGCGCGGAACCGGCAGGATCACCGGGGCGTTCTTCAACCCGGCGGGGGATATCGCCGCCGTGGTCTCGGAGTTTGCGTTGCTGGTCAATCCACCCGCGCGCGCGGCCTATGGCGGCACCGGCTTGCGTTATCGGCTCGGCATGTACCGACGTGGCGAGCCGGTGCCGTTCGCCATCTTCGACGAACTGTGCCTGCCGATCAACGATGTGGGTTTCCACCCCACCCTGCCCCGCCTCGTGATCGGCGCCGGCCGCTATGACGGCGGCTACCTGTTCGAAGGCGAGCTGGCGGTGTGGAACTGGCAGACCGGCGAAAGCCGGCGTCCTTTTGCCGATATTCCCGAAGTGGTGCGCTGCCGCTACGACGCCAGCGGCGAGCGGATCGACGCCTGGGTGCGGCCATGGAACGAAGAATGGGACGGGCTGGACGACAGCGACTGGTCGGTGATCCTCGACACCCTGTTCCTGGTGCAGGCCAATGACAGCGAGGCAGCCTGGGCTGGGCAAGCGCCCGCGGTGCTGGAACTGGACCCGGCCGCTACCGTCGATGCCTCGGGCCTTGCCGCAGATGACCAGCGCCTACCGGTCACGCGCCTGGCCCATTGGCTGGGTGTGCCCGAGCTGGAATGTCGGGGCGCGATCCGCGATATCGCCTGGCTCGGCCCGGACCGCCTGGGCGTAACCCACGACGGCTGCCTGCTGGATATCTACGGCACGGACGGTACCCGGCTCGCCCACCACACGGGTCCAGGCTACGGCGCCGAGATCCTGCGCGGGGCCGGCGTGCATGTGCACGGGGTGCAGGTGCAGGACGGGCCCGAGGCCTATCGGCGCGACTCCCGTTTGTATCGGCTGACGGACAACGGCCTGGTGCCGGTGCAGGAATACGACGATGAATACACCTTTTCGGCCGCCAGCGACGGTCGCCTGCTGGGGCGGCGCAACCGCCTGAGAGGGCCCGGATCGAAGGCCGTCGACGTCCTGCTCGACCCGACTCGCGACAGTGCCCAGCCCGTCGATGTCGGCCACTACGACTGCTTCAACCACTACATCGGCATCAGCGGCGCGCCCCATCTATTCGCGCTCCAAGGCACCCCGGCCAGTTCCCACGAACACAAGTACCTGTGCATCGTCCAGCCCGACGGGGCCGTACAAAGACTCTGGCCGCTGCTCAAGCAGGACGGCACCCGGGCCAGCCACGCCATGGAATGCCGCGGCGCTTATGTGGCGGATGCCCTGGGCGCGGGCGTGGTCATCGCCGGCCAGCACTACAACCCTTCGGTCGGCGATGCGTACCAGGGCTTCATCTACCGCCGGCTCTTGGAGCGCGGCCAGGAACTGTGGCGGCATCCCACCCCGGCATCGCCCAGCGCGATCGTCCACCTGCCCGAAGCCGGCCTGGTGGCGGCGGCTTTCCTGGACGGAACGCTCATGCTGATCGACGCCCGGAACGGGCAGCTACGCCTGAACGCCAAGGCGCGGATCGACAGCTTGCCGACCCTCATCCACGCCATGGACGCCCGCGACGGACAGCTGGCGCTGGGCACTGTGGATGGCCGGATTGCCGTGAAGCCGGTCGAAGCGTTGCTGGGTGCGGGGAGCGATCAGCCCTGGGTAGAGATTGGCTGAGTCACACCGCTCCCCCCAGGCCTGCACGCCCAGGTAAAAAACCGATTCGCTGGGCGCGGCAGGCTGAGGTTTTCAGATCAGGAAGTGCTTCTTCGCAGTACCGAAAGAGCCCGCCCAAGGTGAATTGCGGGCACTGCGTAATCCAGAAATCATTTATTCGCATGCGCTTACTTTTGTGAAAACCACACTTTGACTTTTCGTTTAACCGGGAGCGCAAACAGATGAGTAAATATGCAAAAAAAAGCAATCCACCCAATAAATGGATGCTCTGAAACTATCTCGGGCCGATGCCCCAAGAACAGAAAGTCATCATTCTGAAGAATGTCCATGTAAGGCACGACAAAAAGACCATTGAGCACCAAACAGAAATAAAACCTGGCGTAATTCAAATCGCCACCAGAGAGGCGCACCTTCAGAAAGTAGGCAACACTAATGCCACAGGCGGCCAAAACAGGAAAAACCCACAAAATCATTTTCCGGATTCTCGGTACACCTGCTTTCCTGCCTGGAAGTCGGTATATATTTCAAACCCCATCGCGCCTGCCCCCATGTTTTTATAGGATCGTACATAGTCTGCTCTGACATATCTAAACAAGCGCCAGGCATGTAACCGTGATTAGCCATACGTGACCCTCCTTTTAGTCAGCTGGCCATCCTATTGAAAGAAGTTACAGGCGTGTTGTAGGGAATTTCCGAAATTTGTGCAGTCCCCAAGTCGCCCATCGGCAATGTGCTGCTGGATGCTCTGTGAAGCCTGGCAATACCCAGGGATGGGTAGAAATCGGCTGAGTCGGCCGCAGACAAAAACGCCACTCCCGGGAGTGGCGTTTTTTATTGGCTGAGCGACTCAGAACTTCGCCTTGAGGGTCATGGTGAAGTTGCGCGGATCGCCGTAGTAGTTGCCGAAGCTTTCGATGCCGATGGTGGAGTAGTTGCGCTTGTCGAACAGGTTGTTGCCGTTGAGCGCCAGCGACCAGGTGTCGTCGATGCGGTAGCCGATGCGGCCGTTCCACACCGCGTAGCCGGCCTGGGTGATTTTTTCGCTGGTGGCCGGCGAGACCCGGAAGTTGTCGCTTTGCGCGTTGACCCCGGCGCCGATGCTGAAGCGCTCGAACGCGCCATCGAGGGCATAGTCGCCCCACAGGCGCAGCATATGGCGCGGCACATAGCTGTTGAACGCGGCGCCATTGAGCCCGCTGTCGATGTCGTCCAGGGTCTTGGTCTGGGTATAGGTGTAGCCGGCCAGCAGTTGCAGGCGCTCGATGACCTCGCCGCTGATTTCGGCTTCGAAGCCCTGGGCGCGGACCTTGCCGGAGTTCAGGTAGCAGTAGCCGTCCGATGACGCACAGCTGGAGTTGTAGTCGGTCTGCGCCTGGTCCTTCTGCACGGTCTGGAACAGGTTGAAGGCGCTGTTCAGGCGCCCGTCGAACCATTCGCCCTTGATCCCCAGCTCGTAACTTTCCCCCACCAGCGGCTTGAGCGCCGAGCCGCTTTCCGAGCGGAGGTTGCCCTGGGGCGTGAAGATCTCCGCGTAGCTGGCATAGGCGGTCAGGTTATCGTTGAGGTCCAGCAACAGGCCGGCAAAGGGCGTGACCTGGCCGGTCTCGGTGCTTCTGGCGTGCTCCGAAGTGCCCGAGTTGAGGAACACCGAATCGCTTTTCGAGCGGTACCAGCTGACCCGGCCGCCGACGACGAAGGTCAGGGGTTCCGCCAGCTTGAGCCGCAGGGTCGAGTACAGGCCGCGCTGCTCGGTGACGGTCTTCACCGGGCCACCGCGGGTCGAGTTCTCGATGAAGTAGTTGTCGTCCGGTTCCGGGATATGCCGGTCCGGGTTGAACACGTTCTGCCGCTGCGGCAGCAAGGCTACCGAGAAGAAATCGTCCTTGTCCGCGCGACTGCCGTTGACCCCCACCACCAGCTCATGCTGCAGGCCGAACGCGGTGAATTTGCCATCCAGGTAGGCATCGAGGCCGTAATCGACCTGGTCGTAGTCGTACAGGCTGCCGAGCATGCCAGTGGTGTCGACGCCGGGGGTCACCGCGCCGGAAGCGAAGGCGTATTTGATGTCCTGGGTGTTCTTGGTGTAGACGCCGGCGACCTTCAGCGCCCAGTCGTCGTTGAGCTGGTGCCTGAGGTCGCCGAACACCGTGGTGCGCTTGCTGCGCCAGGTGTTCCAGGACGGGTCGAGGCAGGTCGAGCGACTGAGTTTCAGGTCGCTGCCGTCCTTGTAGCGCGGCAGGCCGCCCCAGCACGGGTTGGCGTCGACGTCTTCATAGGCGATGCCCAGGCCGAGGGTGGTGTCGGGGCTCAGGTCGAAGTCGAGCGCGCCGTAATACACCTGGTCCTTGCGACTGGCGTCGTCGATGAAGTAACGCCGGCTCTGCTCGGCCACCACCGCGCGGCCACGCAGGGTACCGGACTGGTTGAGCGGGCCGCCGGTGTCGACCTGGCCGCGGTAGTTGTCCCAGCTGCCACCGGACAAGGTGACTTCGGTCTGCGGCGTACTCTGGCCGCGCTTGCGCACGAAGTTCACCCCGCCGGCGGTGCCGCCCGCGCCCTTCATCATCCCGGCGGCGCCACGGAGGATTTCCACCCGGTCGTAATAGGCCATGTCGCCGCTGAAGCTGTCGGCCTGGACATACTGGTTGCCCATGTCCAGCGGCACGCCGTCGTACTGATACTGGCCCGACATGCGAAAGCCGCGGGAGTAGAAATACTTGCCGCCCATGGTCGAGTCGTAGACGGTGATGCCCGGGGTCTTTTCCATGACCTGGTCGATGCTGTGCAGGTTCTGGTCGTCGAGCATCTTGCGGGTCATCACCGTCACCGATTGCGGGGTCTCGCGCAGCGAGTGCTGGCCCTTGCCGATGGTCACCGACCCGGTGGTGTAGGAGCCGCTGCCCTCGGTGGTTGCCCCCAGCAATTGGCCGTCGATGTTGGTGGCGCCCAGTTCCAGCGCCGAGCCGAGCACCGGCACCGCACGCAGCACATAGCTGCCGTTGGCCTGGGGCTCGGCGCGCAGGCCGCTGCCGCGCAGAATCCGCGCGAAACCTTCGTCGACCCCGAACTGGCCCTTGAGCCCGGGCGATTGCCGGCCCTGGGTTTGCTGCGCATCAAAGGAAATCGCCGCCCCGGCGGCGCTGGAAAAACGGGTCAGCACATCCACCAGGCTGCCGGCGCCGATGTCGTAGGCGCGGACCTGGCTCTGCTGCGCCGCGGCCCCTGCGGCCGGGTCGGCATTCACCGAACAGGCGCTGGCCATGGTGGTTGCCAGCAAAGCGACTTTCACTGCGTTCGCCAGACGACCTGGCGCGTTCACCCGAGACATGCTCCCTCCCCCAAAACGGTCAATAACAACTCACTGAGGGATGAGCCGAACGGTGCGCTCGAAAAGTGCAGGCACCGCAGAATTTTTTATCCAAGGCGCCTGTTCAGCGCGAATCGGCCCGGGCGACCTGGACCCAGAAACGGCTGTAGCGGGTCACGCGCAAGGCAAACCCACTCTCCAGCGCCGCCAGGGCGAGGTCGGTGTCATCGATGGGAAAGACCCCGGAGACTTTCAGGTCGCCGATGGCCGGGTCCCAACGCAGCACGCCGGGGCGATAGCGCGACAGGTCATTGAGCAGCGCCACCAACGGCCGGTCGATGGCGATGATGCTGCCCTGCTGCCAGGCGCCCACCGAAACGTCGTTGCCCCGTGGCATGCCCAGGCTGCGCTCGTCGAACGCCAGCCGCTTGCCGGCCTCGACCCGCATCGCCGGACCGCCGCCCGGCACGCTGACCTCCACCGCCTTTTCCAGCACCGCCACCTCGCCACCGCCGGGCTGGCTGCGCACGATAAAACGCGTGCCCAGCGCCAGCACCTCGGCGTGGCGGGTGACCACCTTGAAGGGCCGCTGCAATGGATCAGGCGCGGTGCTCACCAGGATCTCGCCCCACAGCAGCTCCAGCACCCGCTGGCGCCCATCGAAACGCAGGTTGACCGAGGTGTCGGTGTTGAGCAGCAGGCTGCTGCCGTCCGCCAGGCGCAATTCGCGGCGCTCGCCCACCCGGGTGCGGTAGTCGCACATCAGGTTCTGCGCGGCCTGGCTGCGCCAGCCCAGCCAGCCCAGGGAACCGGCGCAGGTCAGCAGCAAGGCGCTGCGCAGCACCTGGCGTCGGGAACTATTGCCGGCCTGGCTCAAGGTCGGCGCCGCCAGGGCGCCCGGCACGCTGGCCATCTGCTCGGCCACGGCGGCCATTCTCTGCCAGGCCTGGCGATTCAGTGGATCGGCCGCCAGCCAGCTGTCCCAGGCGGCCCGGTCGGCGTCGGTCGCGGTGCCGGAATGCAGGCGGGCATACCAGCGCGCCGCGACGCCGATGGCTTTCATCTCTTCGGCGGGCAGGCTCATGGGAGTTGCAACTGGATCTGCATCAGACAGCAATGCTCCATGGCCTTGGCCATGTGGTTGTTCACTGTGCGCACGCTGACGCCCAACTGCTCGGCGATTTGCGGGTAGGTCAGGCCACTGAACTGCGACAGGATAAAGGTCTGCTTGACCCGCGGCCCCAACCCTTGCAGCAGGCGGTCGATCTCCATCAGCGCCTGGAACAGGATCGCCTGTTCCTCCGGCGACGGCTGCAGGGCTTCGGGCATGGCGGCCAGCACATCGAGGTAGGCCTGCTCCAGTGAACGCCGACGAAACAGGTCGATCAGCAGGCCCTTGGCAATCATCGACAGGTACGAGCGCGGCTCGCGGATGTCCAGCGCGGAGCGGGCCTTGATCACCCGGACGAAGGTGTCCTGGGCCAGGTCCGCGGCATCGAAGGCGTTGCCCAGGCGCTTGCGCAGCCAGCCCTGGAGCCAACCGTGATGGTCACAATACAGATCGTTGACAGCACTGCGTAAGGACAAGTCGTTGGTGGGCATGACGATGGAATAATTCGCGACTGATAATGACTCGCATTGTCATGTACACCTTCGCGGCTTGCAACAAATACCTGTGGCCGCGGCTCCAGGCGCGTTGGAGCGACAACCCTCCCCTTCGACCTTGGGATCGCGACACGAAATCGCCATGACGGTTAACCCGCGCAATCGCTCGCCCGCTCAAAAAAACGGCTCGCCGGGCGCGGCAGTCCGAGGTTTTCACGCGGTGCTGGCTTATGCCGTTATGGCGTACTGCACTGTCCAGACCTGGAACAGCCCCACCGCCACGGACGCCTCGATGGCGGCAAGCGTTCACGGCCTTCAAAGGTAACTGAGGACAAAGGTCAGGGTGCCGTCGGCCTTGCCACCGGAAACCTTATTGGCAACCTGAATATACCGGGCCGCCAACTTCAACGAATTGATCCCGCCACTGGCCAGCCCCATCATCTGCGGCTGCCCCAGAAGCATTGGCGTGTGGTTTGCCATGGAAGCATTGAGTACCTGGATGCCGACCCCTATCGCCGACTGCGCCGAAGACGCCAACCTGATAGTCCCCGGGTAGCCACCGACCTGATGGGTGCTATCCAGGGTCAGGTTGACCCTGGCCCCCGCATCGCAGCGCAGGTCGATCGAAAAGCTCTTCTCCTGCACGGCAGTGCCCGGGCCACGAAAACTGTTCGCATCGACCCGGCCCATCTTCACCAGGATGCTGTTCTCCATCACGAAGCAGGACGACACCGCCACATTGACCTGGGGAAAAGTGAAGGTGTTGAGCTTCTTGTCATACAGGCCACCCAGGACAGAGTCAGGGCTGCTCATCACCGAGAAGTCTGGAAATCGAAAACTCCCTCCCGCCACATCCCCCAGCTTGATCAACTCGAAGGTGTGTTGGAGCGCGTAATATTTATCCCCTCCCAGATAGGGAAAGGCGACGCCAGCCATGGGACTGGTGCTGTTGAGGTCGGTACTGCTGAA
The DNA here is from genome assembly GCF_059421865.1 of Pseudomonas sp. GW821-FHT02B10. Lineage (NCBI taxonomy): Bacteria > Pseudomonadati > Pseudomonadota > Gammaproteobacteria > Pseudomonadales > Pseudomonadaceae > Pseudomonas > Pseudomonas sp. GW821-FHT02B10. The sequence continues at coordinate 194,037 of NZ_JBWKVU010000014.1, forward strand.
CGAATAGTTTCCCGTGGGTGCCGACAGGGTCCACCTCAATCCGATCCCACTGTTGCTCGTCCTGAATGCCCCACGACTGACCCCAACCGCCGCATTGGAAAACGACTTGAAGTATTGGGCATAGCCCCCGGTTGGAAAGAAGCGGTTATTACATCGAATAGGGGTCTTGACCTCCACGGAGGCCAGTACGCCGCCAACCGGGACGTCCCGTTGCACAACCAGCGAGCTGGAAAAAGGAACACTGATAACAGCGGGACCGAAAGGAAGGCAGACATCGGAAAGGGCCGCGACCGAGTACGGGGAAAACAGGCTGCCAGCCGCTGCAAGCCAGACAGTCCAGACACTGAGATCACGAATACTGAACAAGAAATCTCCCTCGGGAATTGAACGACTTGTGCGGCAACGCTACATAGAAGTTTCAACAGTCTAAATAAGATATTTCCCAATAAATTGATCTATTTTCCATGGCCAAATGACGATTCTTACCCATGAAAATGATGAAATATCCTTAAAACAACCTCTGTATATGGCAGCTTGCTCAACAGATTTTTCCGCATCGACCGATGCGAACTTTCCATAACTTATCCTCGAGCGAGCTTGCCCCTGCTCGGCCTTGAGGCAGCCACACGCCCCCAAACGCCAGGGCCCTGTTTGCGAAGCCTTGCGCCCTCCCCGTCAGGCCCTACCCGATATAGGAAACCTTGGCAGCAGAACAGCGCCGCTGTAGCCGTAGGGTGAGAAGGAGCTATACGCCAGGTGCCGCTGAAGGCATAGGCGTTGACCTTCCTCGGGTACGGGTCGGTGACGTCACCACCACCCGGGGTGAACAGCCAGTGCCGCAGTGCGATAAAAAAACGCCGCCTCCTTGCGGGGGCAGCGTTTTTTTATGGCCTGCGGTTCAGGTTCAGAAGTCGAGACTGACCCCGACATTGATGCCTTGCTGGGTGAAGTCATCGTCCTTGCGGATGTTGTAGCTGGCGCGCAGGGCCAGGTCCTGGGTGAGCTT
>NZ_JBWKVU010000015.1:0-171159 GCF_059421865.1 Pseudomonas sp. GW821-FHT02B10
GCGGTAGTTCAGTCGGTTAGAATACCGGCCTGTCACGCCGGGGGTCGCGGGTTCGAGTCCCGTCCGCTGCGCCATATCTACTTGAAGGAACGCTGAACGCCTTCAAGTGACGAAGAAGCTGCAAGCTCTTCGGATCGATAGCAAAGACCCCGGTCGAAAGACCGGGGTTTTTTGTTTTCGGAATCCGGCTTTTTCGATGCTGCTCAGGCAGTCGATATTGCCTTTCTGTAAATAAAAAACCGCCTTATGGGCGGTTTTTTATTTGCAGAGGGGCAGGTTATCAGAACCCCAGCTTGTCCCGCAGGCTGTAATACCAGGCGCCCATTGCAGTAAATGGGGTGCGCAACAGCTGGCCGCCAGGGAAGGGGTAGTGCGGTAGCTCGGCAAAGGCGTCAAAACGCTCTGCCTGGCCGCGCAGGGCCTCTGCCAGTACCTTGCCGGCCAGGTGGGTGTAGGTGACGCCATGGCCGCTGCAGCCCTGGGAGTAATAGATGTTGTCCCCCAGGCGTCCGACTTGTGGCAGGCGCGACAGGGTCAGCAGAAAGTTGCCGGTCCAGGCGTAGCCGATCTTCACATCCTTGAGTTGCGGGAAGGCCTTGAGCATCTTCGGTCGGATGATTGCTTCGATATTCGCCGGGTCGCGAGCGCCATACACCACGCCGCCGCCGAAGATAAGGCGCTTGTCGGCGGAAAGACGGTAGTAATCCAGCAGATAGTTGCAGTCCTCGACGCAGTAGTCCTGGGGAAGCAGACTTTTTGCTAGCTCATCGCTCAAGGGTTCTGTGGTGATGACCTGGGTGCCGCATGGCATCGATTTGGCGGCCAGTTCCGGCACCAGGTTGCCCAGGTAGGCGTTGCCCGCGACTATGACAAACTTGGCCCTGACCTTGCCTTGTGGGGTATGTATCACCGGATTGGCACCGCGTTCGATGCGTACCGCCGGGGATTGCTCGTAGATAACACCGCCCAGGGATTCCACGGCTGCCGCTTCACCCAGTGCCAGATTGAGTGGGTGGATATGCCCGCCGCTCATGTCGAGCATGCCGCCCTGGTACAGGTCACAAGCGACGACTTCGCGAATGCGGCGCTGATCCAGCAATTCCAGCTGGGTGTGGCCGTAGCGCTCCCACAGGCGCTTCTGCGACTCCAGGTGACCCATCTGCTTGCTGGTGATGGCGGCGAACACTCCGCCATCTTTCAGGTCGCACTGGATTTGATACTTGGCGATCCGCTCACGGATGATCCTGCCGCCTTCGAAGGCCATCTGGCCAAGCAGTTGAGCTTGCTTGGGGCCGACACTGCGTTCAATCACATCAATGTCGCGGCTATAGCTATTGACGATCTGTCCACCGTTACGCCCGGAGGCGCCGAAGCCAACCTTGGCCGCTTCCAGGACGGTGACTTTAAAGCCATTCTCAAGCAGGAACAGGGCGCTGGAAAGGCCGGTGTAGCCGGCACCGATCACGCAGACATCGGTTTCCACATCATCTTGCAGCAGCGGGCGGGCTGGAGCAGCGTTGGCTGACGCCGCGTAATACGACTGTGGGTAAGGTGTGTTCGCCATCCTGCAACCTCTGTTTAATATTCTTGACGATTGCGTGGATCCTACCTGAGTTGAAAAACGCCTACCAGCCATCGAAAAATCTTGTTGGCAGGCTCAAAAAATAAAAATTCGCATATTCAGAGGGTTAGCTGCAAAAAAGGTGTTGACACCCCTCCGGAATTCCGTAGAATGCCGCCTCACAGCAGGCACGTAGCTCAGTTGGTTAGAGCACCACCTTGACATGGTGGGGGTCGTTGGTTCGAGTCCAATCGCGCCTACCAAACAAAATCCGCTCTGCTGGGCGGTCTGGAAGGGCCCACCGAAAGGTGGGCCCTTTTTTGTTGTCCGCGGTTTTCAAAACCTTTGCAAAGCCGCCACTCAAAAGGCCAAGTCGGCACCTGCCTCCAGGTACACGATCTCCTTTTTCGGCGTGCCCTTCCTGATAGTGTTCTTTCAAGGTCCACCGATGACTTCAAGCTGGCGATCTTCGCGGCGTTGGAGGTTGGCCTGGTCCAGGTGGATAGCACGCTTTAGTCAGGGGCGTCGTTGTGACTGCCCTTTGCAACTGACCACCAAGAGCGGGCGCTTCGATGTAGAGACTGCTGGTCTTAAGAGAAAAATCTAATATTTTAGGAATCGTCCTACATTCTAAAGTTGTTCTAGTTGATAGAACCTTCCTTCTGATATTTACGAAGGAATGGAGCGTGTCTAGATTGTTGGGTTGGATGTTGCTGTGTTCGCAGCTATTTACATTCGTGCATGCTAGCAATTACCTCAATATCCCTGATTGGCCGGGTGATCAGGAATCATGTCCTTCGCCGCGAGATATCAAGGGCATGATGGGTGTTTTTAGCGCGCCAGCTAAAAGTGAGGGTGCTGAATGGGTAGGTGTGCTGGTTGACGGTGCCATGGAAGCTGTTACCAACTTCGAGAAAAGCTATTTTGTATTGACTCACCAAGGTGTCGATAAAGTTGGTTTTATAAATAGCTGTATCTATGTGACCTCCGGTGGCCGATATTTGAATATGCATCTTGATCTCGGCGGTCATTACAAGCAGGTCATGTGGATTGGAAACTCGTTGTCATGGAAAGAGTCTCGAGACTTCTCCTCATCAACAATCCTGGAATGCACGGATACCTATAGAGATGCATGCAGTTTTTATTTGAAGTGAATGTCTGTCTGTATGGATGGGTTTTGTTCCAGGCTATACCGTTGTCTTTTTGGCATCCTTAATGCTTATGTATTTAATGACAATTTTATGACACTTTTAAGTCGGTTTTCGGTCTGTATGCACGTTCCCTGCGCAATGCGGGCAGGAAGTGGTCGGGTAGGGTGCAGGTATGAAGAGTAGAGCGACGGTGATTTGTGCGCATGGAGGGCAAATTCTTTTTGTCCGCAAGGATCGCGCAAAATGGTCTTTACCGGGCGGCAAGGTCGAGCCTGGGGAGTCTCTCGCTGCTGCCGCGATACGTGAGTTGCGTGAGGAGACAGGGCTGGATGCCAGTGAGCCTCTTTACATCCTGGAGTTCGACGCCGGCAATGTACGACATCACGTATTCGAGGTTGCCGTGGCCAATGCCGAGGATGCCCGGCCCTTGAATGAAATTGCGGCCATCGCTTGGCATACCTATGGGGCTGCCCGTGAGCTGGATGCAACGGCCGCCACCAAGAGTATTGTGAGCTCGTTTTTACGCCGCCTTTAACCGAGGTGTTATCGATTCATGAAGAAGCCCGCCTTGCGCGGGTTTTTGTTTTTTCGGCCAGTGCGCGAAATGGCCTGCGAGCGGTTTTCTCGCAGCCGAATGCCAATGGCTTGGCATGTGAGTGATACAGTCGCGTTTTTACGGCGAGGTAGTGTGATGCGGGTGTTGATGGCGGTAATGGTCGTGGCGTTGCTGGCGGGATGTGCCGGCTCGGCGATGAATGAGGCGCGTTCGAAGAGCCCCTACAAGGTGCTCTCGTCGGCCAAGGCGGAGCAAATCGTGGCGCAGTGTGTGCAGTTTGCCTGGCAGGACGAAGCTGTGTTCGGTGTGGATGCGTCGGCCTATCTGGAGTCTGCCAAGGTGGGTGGATACACGGTCTATACCCGTTCGGCGGAGTCCTTTGCCGATATTCGGGGGCAGGCTTCGGGTACCACCGTCAATTATTACGCGGTCCAGGACAACTGGGTCGCCAAGCGTAGACTGGCCGCATTGGCGACTTGCCTGTAATTCCTTTTTGAACGTTATCCAGTAAACAGATCATGAACCCGGCTCTTGCCGGGTTTATGGTTTATTGAAGATCTCCATTGTTTTTCCTGAAGGGTTGGTTAACAAGAGGCTAGTTGAATATTTATTTATTGGCCTGTGTAAGTTATTTGCCTTTCTCTCTGTAGGTTTGTGCTGTAATTATTGGTTGATGTTCCGGCTTTGTTGAGGTGCAACAATTTGCTCGACATTTTGTATGCGGGGATCAGTAGACAAAACACTGATTTGGACTAGTTTAAAAGTTCTCCTCAAGAAGGAGATTCATTTAATCAAAGGAGTGAAAAATAATGAATAAACCATTAGTTCAACCGAAACACGGGCGTGTCGTATCCCCCTCCAGCCGTGGTGCTGTCGCCGTCGAGCTGGGGCTGCTCGGCACCTGGCAGGTCAATGAGATGGAAGGCGGTAAAAATTTCCCGGCCCTGGTGGGCGGACCTTTTCAGAAACCATACGAGAGCGACGTCGCCAGCGTTGTGCCACCGGCTGATGGGCATATCCTCAGCGGCGGCAAGACCGACGAGCGTGACTGCCTCAACTTCACCAATGAAGAAATGTCGAGGAAGCTTGGGCGTTCGTTCTCCTGGCCGTTGCTCAACGTCGATCCGGGGCAGGTGTTTCAGGTCAAGTGGGAGTACACCGCTCCTCATGTGACCCGCGGTTACAGCTGGTTCATCACCAAAGATGGCTGGGACCCGAGACAGCGTATCAGTCGTGCGCAACTGGAGCCGCAGGCTTTCTTCGAGGACTTCTACACACAAGTTCCGTATGACCAGCACGGCGATGAAATGAAGGCCAAGGTCGAACATCAAGTGACACTGCCCAAGAACAAGAAAGGCCATCACGTGATTGTTCTGGCGTGGATTGTCGCCAACACTGGCAATGCGTTCTATCAGGCGTTCGACGTCGACTTCAAATAGTCGACTTTGAATAACAGCAGAAGTTGTCATTCTCTTTAAATGGTTCTGAAGGATTAGAACGTGAACAAGATCAACTTTGCAGCGGTAAAGACTCAGGCGAATGATTCGGCATCGTTGATGCCGTCGATCGCAGGCAAGAAGATCCTCATGGGCTTCTGGCACAACTGGCCGGCAGGCCCCAGTGATGGCTACCAGCAGGGGCAGTTCGCCAACCTCGACCTGGTGGATGTACCCAGGGAATACAACGTGGTGGCGGTAGCCTTCATGAAGGGCAACGGCATTCCCACCTTCAAGCCCTACAACCTGTCGGACGAGGAGTTCCGGCGTCAGGTTGGCGTGCTCAACAGCCAGGGGCGGGCAGTGTTGATTTCCCTTGGTGGTGCGGACGCTCATATCGAGTTGCACAAAGGCAACGAGCAAGCGCTGGCCCACGAAATCATCCGTCTGGTGGAAACCTATGGTTTCGACGGGCTAGACATTGACCTCGAGCAAAGCGCCATCGATTTTGCCGACAACAAGATCGTGCTGCCGGCGGCGCTCAAGCTGGTGAAGGATCACTACGCAGGCGAGGGCAAGCACTTCATCATCAGCATGGCGCCGGAGTTTCCCTACCTCGCCACCGGCGGCAAATACGTCGGTTATATCCAGGCGCTGGATGGCTACTACGATTTCATCGCGCCGCAATACTACAACCAGGGCGGCGACGGTCTGTGGGTCCAGGAAGCCAACGGCGGGCAGGGTGCCTGGATTGCCCAGAACAATGACGCGCTGAAGGAAGACTTTCTGTTTTATCTGACCGAGAGCCTGGTCACCGGTACGCGTGGCTATATCGCCATCCCTGCCGACAAGTTCGTGATCGGTCTGCCGGCCAACGTCGATGCGGCCGCGACCGGGTATGTCATTGACCCAGCGGCGGTGAGCAATGCCTTCAAGCGTCTGGATCGTGCCGGATTGTCGATCAAGGGCCTGATGACCTGGTCGGTCAATTGGGATGACGGCCTCAACAAGTACGGCGTCCGTTACAACTGGGAGTTCCGTGATCGTTATGCGCCGCTGATCCATGGTGGCAGCGGCGAGGAGCGACCTTCGGCGCCGGGCAACCTGTTTTCTCCCGCGCAGACAGAGAACAGTGTGACCTTGAGCTGGAGTGCTGCCCACGGTGTTCGTCCGATCGAGTTCTACACCCTGTTTCGCGATGGCAAGCCGGTGGCCCAGACGGCCTCGCTGACCTTGAAGGACGAGGGGCTGAAAACCGATACGCTGTACAGCTACTTTGTCAGCGCCACGGACGCCCAGGGTAATCAGTCGCTGCCCAGTACCAGCCTGAACATCAAGACCGCTGGCGGGGTGCCTGACCCGCAATACCCGGAATGGCAGTTGAATCATCACTATCGCAAAGATGATGGTGTGACTTATCAGGGCAATCTGTATCTGTGCTTTCAAGAGCACACCTCGAATGCCGGCTGGACTCCGGATGTCGCCTTCACCCTTTGGGCCAAGGTGGCGGTTCAGCGTCGTGCGTGAGCGCGGCTAGGAGCAGTGCAGAGGCGCCCCGATGACGGGCGCCTTTTTTATTGGGTATCGGGCAAGGCAAAGCTGCGGGTTATGGGCTAATACTCACAGGCCGTTTTTTGTCATCCGTCAATGGAGAGTGGAGCGATGCTCATGCACTGGTTTCTCGCGGCCGTACACCTGTTGGCCTTTGCTGTCGCCTTTGCGGCGGTGCTCAATCGCGGTACAGCGTTGCGCCGTGTGCTCACCGAGGGGGCGGACGTGCGCCGGGCTCTGCTGGCCGACAATGGCTGGGGGCTGGCCGCCGCGGTGTTGTTGATCACCGGCTTGCTGCGCGCCTTTGCTGGTTACGAAAAAGGCACGGATTACTACCTGCACCAGCCGCTGTTTCACATCAAGATGACCTTGTTCGTCATCATCCTGTTGCTCGAAATATGGCCAATGGTTGTGCTGATCAAATGGCGAATCGCCCTGGGGCGCGGGGCGTCGATCGATACCGGTCGCGCCACGCTGTTTGCGCGCATCAGCCACCTGCAGGCGCTGCTGATTGTGTTGATAGTAGTGGCGGCCAGTGGCATGGCACGTGGGGTCATGTTCGGCCAGTCATGAGGTGAGGAGTCGCGTGTGCTTGGGCTCGCTGCGGGCTGTTGCGCGTCATCGAGCACCGCGCGCTCTAGCAGAGTTGGCTGAAAGCCTTGCTGATGGTGGCCCGGTTGGTTTTGAACTCGGCCTGCTGCACGGGAATGATGCCGAACTCGTCGCTGACGATAGCCAGCACGCGGTGCAGGTAGTCGACGTTGGCCTCGGAGCGGAAGGTGAATATTCCGCGTTTGACTTCGTAGAGCCCCTCCGTCGAGCAGGCGGCAATGGTCCGCATCGCATTCAGGTCGTTGGTGATCAGAAGGTAAGCGAACTCTTGCATATGACCGCTCCTTGTTCGTAAAGCATCTGCCGATGGCAAGGGGGGGAGCCTCGGCGGGTTCGCGGAGGCGGTAGGTCTTGAAATTACTCCTCCTGCTCATTGCCACGCTACTGAGTATTTATACAAAAACGAGGAAGGGCTTTCTCCCGGCCGAGTCGTATCGACAGATTGCCGGGATGGAGCGCTATCAGTGAAGGGCTTGGGTAGTGCACTTTTGCCAGGGCTGGCGCTGGCGGCCTGAACTGCGCCGCTGCCATTTGAAGAGGGGGAGGATGCTGCGGGGAATCAATCAACGATGACGCTGCGCCAGCCATTGTGATGAGACAAAGGGCTGGCCGCTCATGGCGCTCAAGGTGTTTCGCGTTTGTCCGGGGCGGTGAGGCCGGCTTGGATCCGTTGGTAGATTTCTTCGCGATGGACTGCGACGTCTTTCGGGGCATTGATGCCGATCCGGACTTGCTGGCCGCTAACGCCCAGAATGGTGATCGTGATGTCGTCACCGATATTTATGCTTTCACCGACCTTGCGGGTGAGTATCAGCATGATCTTCTCCTTGATTGCTTAGTAGGGCACCTGATTCAGACAGTGCAGATGTCGGTAGTAGTGCGTATAGATTACTGCGAAGTACCACTGTGTGGGTGCCTCTTTCTGACGCGCAGACGCTGTATTAATTCCCGAGGTGCAACTATACAGAGGCGATAAATATCATTCTCCTTGTTTTGCGCTGATTTTGTGGCGTTTGTGCAGGGGATTGGGGTGCTAAAATCGCCGCCTCAGACTTTCAAGGGGTAGGTTGTGCGCACAGTAGCGATGATGATGGCGGTCCTGGCATTGGCGGGATGCGGTGAAGGCAAGCATGCCGAGGTGGACAAGAAGGTGGCGCCGGTTGTCCAGGCACAGCCGCCGCAGACCGCCACGACGCCGCAATGGGATGTGCTGGTCGCCGGCACCCTGCCTCAGGCGACGAGCGATCTGGCCGGCTGGCTGATCGAACACGGGATCATTTCCTATGTCGTCGTCGAAGATGGCAAGGATCGGGTGCTGATCGGCCCGTTCGATTCCCAGGCCGAAGCCGAAGCCAAGAAAGCCGAGCTGGTCGAGAAGCTGACCAAGGCCAAGAAGCGCAATATCGAGCCGCAGGTAATCGAGCACCGCGTCGCGCAATAAGCCGTTCTTTTGGGTGCCGGGTCAAGGCCGGTCTTGCCGGCGCTCAATCATCCTTGAGGGGGCTGTCCATGCCCCGGACGTTTATCGGCAACCCGGACGGATATCAGCCGCAGGCCTTCAGGTTGACCGGGCCGACGAACTCGTTGCCACGCCCCATCACACAAGCCACGCTCTGATTGCGCTGGCGCTCCCAGGGTTGTACCGGATAGGTTTTGTTCCAGGCTTCGTACAACTGACGATCCTGTTTCGACAGGCGCAGGTTGTACTGCTTGCTCATATAGAAGTAGGTCCGGGCGATCATGCCGCGAATGGATGGGCGCGGCATGACCTTCTTGGCCTTGAAGTCGACCTGAGTCAGGCACGAACCGTACTGGCCGGACCGCGCCGGCAGCCAGCCGAAGCTGAAGTTGTTACGGTCGCCATTGACCTCGCCGATGCTCGGTACCAGGTTGTGCAGGTCGGCTTCGGCACGTTGATAAATCGGGTCGTGGCGCGTGCAGTTCTTGCGTCCGCCTTGCTGCCAGCATTGACGCTGATGGCCGATCTGCCAGGCGGGAACGATGTGCTCCCATTCGATGCGCACGGCGCGATTAGCGTTCTTGCGGGGGACATAGCCGCAGGCGGCGAGGTTGACCCGATTGCCGCTGTACTTGCAGCCACAGTAGAACTCGGTGGATTGCGGGGCGTACAGCTTCCAGGCGATTTTCTTCGCTTCGTTGAAGGTACGGGGCGCATCGGCGTGGGCATTCAGGGCAACGCAAAACAGCAGTACAGCAAAACAGCGGGCAATCATCGACTCAGTCTTCCTTCGGCACAACCCAGAAAATCTGCACACCGCCGTCATCGCGATAGGCGAGGGTGACGTTGTCGTTTTCGGCGATTTCTTCGAGCAGGCGCTCCCACTCGTCGACCGCTTCGTCGGGCTGACGGAAGATCAGGGCGGCCTTGGCTTTTTGTGCGTTGGGCGAATTGATGATTTTCTGAACGCGCAAACCGAGGCGTTCATAAGAGCTTGGTGGTGCTGCGGCGGGCACGGAACATTCCTTATTAAGCTGTATGCGCGTACAGTATTTTACTGTAGGAAATTTCGCAACCGCTTAAAATTCAAGAGGTTCTTCTGACAGCGATATCCGCGGATTGCTGCAAAACGATTGAGTTTTTTATCTGCGGGATAAAGAAGAGGGCAGGCCAACCGGGGCGGAGCACTCGCCCAGTGCGGGCGAGTGCGGGGTAGAGCGGTGCCCGACCAGAACAGGTCGGGCGGGCCAATCAGTATTCCCAGAACATCCGCTGCAGTTCCTTGCTGTCCTGGGTCTTGGTCAGAGCGACCATGGCCAGGATGCGGGCTTTCTGCGGGTTCAGGTCGTTGGCCACGACCCAGTCGTATTTGTCGTCAGGCTGTTCCGCGTTGCGCAGTACGAAGCCGCCGGCATTGACGTGGGACGAACGAATGATCTGTACGCCATTCTTGCGCAGCTCCTGCAGGGCCGGCACTACGCGGGAAGACACCGAGCCATTGCCGGTACCGGCATGGATGATGGCTTTGGCGCCGGACTGGGCCAGGGCCTTGTAGGCGGTGTCGCTGACGTTGCCGTAGCCATAGGCGATTTCGACGTCAGGCAGGCTCTTGATGGTCTTGATGTCGAATTCCGAATCCAGGGTGTGACGCTTGGCCGGCAGGCGGAACCAGTAGGATTTGCCTTCCACCACCATGCCCAGCGGGCCCCATGGGCTCTTGAAGGCTTCGGTCTTGATATTGATCATTTTGCTGACGTCGCGACCCGACTGGATCTCGTCGTTCATGGTGACCAGCACGCCCTTGCCATGGGCTTCCTTGCTGCCGGCGACGGCGACGGCGTTGTACAGGTTGAGCATGCCGTCGGCGGACATGGCGGTGCCCGGACGCATGGATCCGACCACTACGATGGGCTTGTCGGTCTTTTCCACCAGGTTCAGGAAGTACGCGGTTTCTTCCAGGGTGTCGGTACCGTGGGTGATGACGATGCCGTCGACGTCCTTGCTGTCGGCCAGTTCGGCGACGCGGCGGCCCAGTTGCAGCAGGTTTTCGTTGGTGATGCTTTCAGAGGCGATCTGCATGACCTGTTCGCCGCGCACATTGGCGACCTGGCTCAGCTCGGGGATCCCGGCGATCAGCTGCTCGATGCCGACTTTTGCGGCTTGGTAGGTGGCGCTGTTGGCGGCACTGGCGCCAGCGCCGGCAATGGTGCCGCCGGTAGCGAGCACGACCACGTTGGCCAGCTTCTGTTTGGTTTCGACTTCCTTGGCCTGCAATGCAGTCGGAAGGAGCAAGAGGAGGGCCAAAGCGCCCGGAACAAGGGTGTTGAAAGCAGATTTCATTATTTTCTCTCTAGTAGTGAGACGGTGCTGGTGCAGGTTCATCTAGATACACCCGAGACAGATCTGAATGCCGCGGGCGAAAGGGAACAGCAGGATCTGTACCAGCCGGACTTTGGTCGCAAAACTCTTTTAACTTAATGATTTATATCAATTTATTTTTAGTTATCGGATTCGGTGGCCGTTTCGTTGTCCGGTTTTCCGAATGCTCGGAAGATTTACGTTCGGTTGTCCGACAGTTCTGGTTAGCCTGAGGAAAAGGCTGAATTAAAGAGAAGGCCCTTGCAGCCGATGCCCTTCAAGGATCGTTTCTTTATGGAGCTCACATGTCTATTTCTGTCGGTTTTCCCGCTGCCGGGGCCATCACCATCAACGGTAAATCACCGGCCACTATCGAGGCTCTGAGCCAGGGCGCCGCCGATAGCGCTGCGCAAGCCCTGGGGATCGATGAAGAGGGCAAGCTGCGAGTGGCATCCGCTTCCGAGGCCGAGAAGGCAGAGACCCAAGGCTCTGAAGGGGACAATCAAAGCCTGGTGGTGAAAATGCTGCTCAAGCGCATGAAAGAACTGCAGGCCCAATTGCAGGAGCAACAGCAGCAGTTGGCTGCTGCCCAGGCGGCGAGCTACCCGACCCCTGAAGCCAAGGCGACCGTGGTGATGGCGATTCAAGGCCAGCTCGCCGATACCAGCGGTGCGTTGCAGGAAGTGGTGGGGAAGCTGGTCAAGGAACTGAGCAAGGACGCTTCGTCAGGCACGCTGGTCAGTACCACCGCATGATTGTGTGATGTCGTACGAGGCGCCTGTCCTGGCGTTCCGGGCGGCTCATGGGCTTGGCTTCCCCGTTGACAAATAGCGGCAGGGTTCGCATAGTTGGTTTTACGCAAACGTTTGCGCAGGCCCTGGGCGATAAAAGTCATACACCTCTCAGGTTCGCTTCAAGCCGCGTTAATCGGGGTCTGAAGGTTGTCGAGCGTACTCCGGCGCAAGCGTTGCTCACAATAATCATAAGATCGGAGTGAATCCATGAAGCTGCCATTCGCTGGACGTCTTCTCGCTGTCGCTGTTCTGGCTGCCGCATCCGCTACGCTTCCCCTTTCTTCGGCATTCGCCGAGACCCCGGAAAAACCCAAGGTCGCCCTGGTCATGAAATCCCTGGCCAACGAATTTTTCCTCACCATGGAAGACGGCGCCAAGGCTTATCAAAAAGACCATGCCGCCGATTTCGACCTGGTTTCCAACGGCATCAAGGATGAAACCGACACCGCCAACCAGATCCGTATCGTCGAGCAGATGATCGTTTCCAAGGTCAACGCGCTGGTGATCGCCCCGGCGGACTCCAAGGCCATGGTGCCGGTGATCAAGAAGGCGGTGGACGCCGGTATCACCGTGATCAACATCGACAACCAGCTGGATCCGGCCGTACTCAAAAGCAAAAACATCAGCGTGCCTTTTGTCGGCCCCGACAACCGCAAGGGCGCGCGCCTGGTGGGCGAGTACCTGGCCAAGGACCTGAAGGCCGGGGACGAAGTCGGCATCATCGAAGGCGTGTCGACCACCACCAACGCCCAGCAGCGCACCGCAGGCTTCAAGGATGCGATGGAGGCCGCGCAGATCAAGGTGGTCTCGCTGCAATCCGGCGACTGGGAAATCGATGCCGGCAACCGCGTCGCCGCCGCCATGCTCAGCGAATACCCGAACCTCAAGGCGCTGCTGGCCGGCAACGACAGCATGGCCGTCGGTGCCGTCTCGGCGGTGCGCGCGGCGGGCAAGGCCGGTAAGGTCAAGGTGGTCGGCTACGACAACATCAATGCCATCAAGCCGATGCTCAAGGACGGTCGCGTGCTGGCGACCGCCGACCAGTTCGCCGCCAAGCAGGCGGTCTTCGGTATCGAGACGGCGCTGAAGATCCTCAAGGGCGAGAAGGTGGACGGTGGCGCCAATGGCGTGATCGAAACTCCGGTTGAGCTGGTCACCCAGTAATCTTTCTGGCGGCGCAACGGCGCCCGCCTGAACAGGCGGGCGCATGGAGAGTTTCTTATGTCAGTTTCCGCTGTGAACGCTGTCCTTTCGGTCAGCGGTATCGGCAAGACCTATGCGCAACCGGTATTGACCGGCATCGACCTGACGCTGATGCGTGGGGAAGTGCTGGCGCTGACCGGGGAAAACGGCGCGGGCAAAAGCACCCTGTCGAAAATCATTGGTGGCCTGGTGACCCCGACCACCGGCGAGATGCGCTTCAACGGTCAGGCTTACCGTCCCGGCAGTCGCACCCAGGCCGAAGAGCTGGGCATCCGCATGGTCATGCAGGAACTCAACCTGTTGCCGACGCTGTCGGTGGCCGAGAACCTGTTCCTCGATAACCTGCCCAGCCTCGGCGGCTGGATCAGTCGCAAGCAGTTGCGCAAGGCTGCGATCGAAGCCATGGCCCAGGTCGGCCTGGAGGCGATCGACCCCGATACCCTGGTCGGCGAACTGGGGATTGGCCACCAGCAGATGGTGGAGATCGCGCGCAACCTGATCGGCGACTGCCATGTGCTGATCCTCGACGAGCCGACCGCGATGCTCACGGCTCGCGAAGTCGAGTTGCTCTTCGAACAGATCACTCGTCTACAGGCCCGTGGCGTCGCCATCATCTATATCTCCCATCGCCTGGAAGAGCTGGCCCGGGTCGCGCAGCGCATTGCGGTGCTGCGCGACGGTTGCCTGGTCTGTGTCGAGCCGATGGCCAATTACAACAGCGAGCAACTGGTCAACCTGATGGTAGGGCGCGAGCTGGGCGAACACATCGATCTCGGCCCGCGCAAGATTGGCGCGCCGGCTCTGACGGTCAGCGGCCTGAGTCGTTCCGACAAGGTTCTGGACGTGTCTTTCGAGGTGCGCAGCGGCGAGATATTCGGTATTTCCGGGTTGATCGGGGCAGGGCGCACCGAACTGTTGCGACTGATCTTCGGCGCCGACAAGGCTGACAGCGGCACGGTGGCCCTGGGTTATCCGGCGCAGGTGGCGAATATCCGTTCACCGGTCGATGCAGTGGCCCACGGCATTGCCCTGATCACCGAGGACCGCAAGGGTGAAGGCCTGCTGCTGACGCAATCCATCAGCGCCAATATCGCCCTGGGCAACATGCCGGAGATCTCCAGTGGCGGCCTGGTCAATGGTCGTGACGAATCGGCATTGGCGCAGCGGCAGATCGATGCCATGCGCATTCGCAGTTCGGGGCCAGCGCAACTGGTGTCCGAACTGTCCGGGGGCAATCAGCAGAAGGTGGTCATCGGCCGCTGGCTGGAGCGCGATTGCGCGGTGCTGCTGTTCGACGAGCCGACCCGGGGCATCGATGTCGGCGCCAAGTTCGATATTTATGGCCTGCTTGGCGAACTGACCCGCCAGGGCAAGGCGCTGGTGGTGGTCTCCAGCGACCTGCGGGAGCTGATGCTGATCTGCGATCGCATTGGCGTGCTGTCCGCCGGGCGCCTGATCGATACCTTCGAGCGCGACAGCTGGACCCAGGATGAACTGCTTGCCGCCGCTTTCGCCGGCTATCAAAAACGTGATGCGTTGCTCAACGAAGCGGCGCCTAGGGATCTTCCATGACAACTGCATCTTCGGCCGGCAAACGTGGCGGCAACTATTACGGCCTGGGTACCTACCTGGGGCTGGCCGGTGCCTTGCTGGCAATGATTGCGCTGTTCTCGACACTGAGCAGCCACTTTCTTTCCTATGACACCTTCAGCACCCTGGCCAACCAGATCCCGGACCTGATGGTGCTGGCGGTGGGGATGACCTTTGTCCTGATCATCGGCGGCATCGATTTGTCCGTCGGCTCGGTGCTGGCCCTGGCGGCCTCCACCGTCAGCGTGGCGATTCTCGGCTGGGGCTGGAGCGTGGTTCCGGCGGCATTGCTGGGCATGGGTTGCGCGGCATTGGCCGGAACCATCACCGGTTCGATCACTGTCGCCTGGCGTATTCCTTCGTTCATCGTCTCCCTCGGTGTGCTGGAAATGGCCCGTGGCGTGGCTTACCAGATGACCGGCTCGCGCACCGCCTATATCGGTGATGCCTTCGCCTGGTTGTCGAACCCGATCGCCTTCGGTATCTCGCCATCGTTCATCATTGCCTTGCTGATCATCTTCATCGCCCAGGCAGTGCTGACGCGCACTGTGTTCGGCCGTTACCTGATCGGCATCGGCACCAACGAGGAAGCGGTGCGGCTGGCGGGCATCAACCCAAAACCCTACAAGATCCTGGTGTTCAGCCTGATGGGGCTGCTGGCGGGCATCGCCGCGCTGTTCCAGATTTCCCGCCTGGAGGCTGCGGACCCGAATGCCGGTTCCGGCCTGGAGCTACAAGTTATCGCGGCCGTGGTGATTGGCGGCACCAGTCTGATGGGCGGGCGCGGGTCGGTGATCAGCACCTTTTTCGGCGTATTGATTATCTCGGTGCTGGCCGCGGGGCTGGCGCAGATCGGCGCGACCGAGCCGACCAAACGCATCATCACCGGCGCGGTCATCGTGATTGCGGTGGTACTGGATACTTATCGCAGCCAACGCGCAAGCCGGCGGAGCTGAGTCATGGCAACGATCAAAGATGTGGCGGCGCTCGCAGGGATTTCCTACACCACGGTTTCCCACGTGCTGAACAAGACGCGTCCGGTCAGCGAGGAAGTGCGGATCAAGGTCGAGGCGGCGATCCAGCAGCTCGACTACGTGCCCAGCGCCGTGGCGCGCTCGCTGAAGGCCAAGACCACGGCGACCATCGGCCTGTTGGTGCCCAACAGCCTCAACCCGTATTTCGCCGAGCTGGCCCGAGGGATCGAGGATTATTGCGAGCGCAACGGCTACTGCGTGATTCTCTGCAACTCCGACGACGACCCGGAAAAACAGCGCAGCTACCTACGGGTGCTATTGGAAAAACGCATCGACGGCCTGATCGTGACCTCGGCCGGTGGCGACGGCGGGCTGGCC
The DNA here is from genome assembly GCF_059421865.1 of Pseudomonas sp. GW821-FHT02B10. Classification (NCBI taxonomy): domain Bacteria; kingdom Pseudomonadati; phylum Pseudomonadota; class Gammaproteobacteria; order Pseudomonadales; family Pseudomonadaceae; genus Pseudomonas; species Pseudomonas sp. GW821-FHT02B10. Next base: position 15,624 of record NZ_JBWKVU010000015.1, read on the forward strand.
AAGGGCCTGGCCGCCGTGCGCACGCCGATGGTGATCGTCGACCGCGGGCTGGAAGGGGTGGATGCGGACCTGGTGCGTATCGACCACGAATACGGTGCGTATCTGGCGACCCGTCATCTGCTCGAGTTGGGCCATCGCGATATCGCCTGCATCGGCGGCCCGGACTACACCAGCGTGGCGCAATTGCGTCTGGCGGGGTTCCAGCGGGCGTTGCGCGAAGCCGGCGTGGAGGTGCCTGCGCAGCGCATCCTGCAGAGCGACTTCACCAGTACCGGCGGTTATCACGCTGCGGCCCAGCTGTTGGAGCGCAACCGGCCCAGCGCGATCTTCGCCGGCAACGACATGATGGGCATCGGTGTGCTGCGTGCGGCGGCGGAGCGCAATATCCGGGTGCCGAGCGAACTGTCGGTGATCGGCTTCGACGACATCCAGATGAGCCGTTATGTGTATCCGGCGCTGACTACAGTTGGCCAGTCGATCCTGCAACTGGGCGAGCAGGCGGCGGAGCTGTTGTTGCGCCGCATTGCCACCCCTGGATTGCCGACCAACCAGCGTATCGTCACCCCAAGCATTGTCCTGCGCGAGTCGACGGCGCCTGTGGCCGGCGCATTCGCCGAGTACCGTTGAATCGAATTGTGAGTATCGATGTATGCCAGCAAAAGTAGTGGTAGTAGGCAGCCTCAATATGGACCTGGTCACCCGGGCCGAGCGGCTGCCGCGTGCCGGTGAAACTCTGATCGGCCAGTCGTTCGCCACGGTTTCCGGTGGCAAGGGGGCGAACCAGGCGGTGGCGGCGGCCCGCCTGGGTGCCCAGGTATCGATGATCGGCTGCGTCGGTGATGATGCCTACGGCGAGCAATTGCGCTCGGCGTTGCTCGCTGAACGGATCGATTGCCAGGCCGTCACCGCTGTCGCCGGCTCCAGTGGAGTCGCCTTGATCGTGGTGGACGACAGCAGTCAGAACGCGATCGTGATCGTGGCCGGTGGCAATGGTCGGCTCACGCCAGAAGTGGTCAGCGGCTTCGACAAGGTGCTGCAGGCGGCCGACGTGATCATCTGCCAGCTCGAAGTGCCGCTGCCCACCGTGGGGCATAGCCTCAAGCGTGGCCGTGAACTGGGCAAGACAGTGATCCTCAACCCTGCACCGGCCAGTGGCCCGTTGCCAGCGGACTGGTACGCGTCCATCGACTATCTGATTCCCAACGAAAGCGAGGCCGCGGCCCTCAGCGGCTTGCCGGTGGATTCCCTGGCGAGCGCCGAAGCCGCGGCCGCCCGCTTGATCGCCGCCGGGGCCGGCAAGGTCATCATCACGCTCGGCGCCCAGGGCTCGCTGTTCGCCAATGGCACGAGCTTCGAGCATTTTCCGGCGCCCAAGGTCAAGGCGGTCGACACCACGGCCGCCGGCGATACCTTCGTCGGTGGTTTTGCCGCCGCCCTGGCCGCCGGCAAGAGCGAGGCCGAGGCGATTCGTTTCGGTCAGGTCGCGGCAGCGCTGTCGGTGACCCGCCCAGGTGCGCAACCTTCCATTCCCACGTTGTCCGACGTACAGGCGTTCTCTCCGGCATGAAAAAAACACCCTTGCTCAATGTCGCCCTGTCGCGACTGATTGCCTCCCTGGGGCACGGCGATATCGTGGTCATCGGCGATGCCGGCCTGCCTGTACCGCCGGGCGTCGAATTGATCGACCTGGCCTTGACCCAGGGTATTCCGGATTTCCTCAGCACCTTGCAGGTGGTGCTGTGCGAGATGCAGGTGGAAGGCCATGTGCTGGCGCAGGAGATCCTGGATCGACAATCCCCGACCCTGCAAGCGCTCGAGGCGTTGAGTGCCGAGGGGGCGCTGGGCGCGCGCAAGCTGTTGAGCCACGGTGAGTTCAAGGTGCTCAGCCGCCAGGCGCGGGCAATCGTTCGCACGGGGGAGTGTCAGCCTTATTGCAACATCGCTTTGATTGCCGGGGTGACGTTCTGAGCGTTGCCTCTCCCTGTTCAACCACGCAAAGGAGTGCGCCATGCACCGCTATGCTCAGCTACTGAAACACCTGATCCGGAGTGTTCTGCTCGTGTCCCTGTTCACTGCTACCAGCGCCCATGCGGCAGAAAAAATCGATCTGATCATCGATACCGATCCGGGTGCCGATGATGTGGTTGCGTTGCTGTTCGCCCTGGCGTCGCCGGAAGAACTGCAGATCCGCGCGCTGACCACGGTGGCCGGCAACGTGCGCCTGGACAAGACCTCGCGCAATGCGCGCCTGGCCCGTGAATGGGCGGGGCGCGAAGAGGTGCCGGTGTACGCCGGCGCGCCTAAGCCGCTGCTGCGCACGCCGATCTATGCCGAGAATATTCACGGTAAGGAAGGCATTTCCGGGGTCACGGTGCATGAGCCGAAAAAGGGCCTGGCCGAGGGCAGTGCGATCAATTATCTGATCGACACCCTGCGCGCCGCCAAGCCCCACAGCATCACCATCGCCATGCTGGGGCCGCAGACCAACCTGGCGCTGGCGCTGATCCAGGCACCGGATATCACTCAAGGCATCAAGGAAGTGGTGGTCATGGGTGGGGCGCATTTTAACGGCGGCAATATCACCCCGGTGGCGGAGTTCAATCTGTTCGCCGACCCGCAGGCCGCCGAGGTGGTGCTCAAGAGCGGCGTGAAGCTGACTTACCTGCCGCTGGACGTTACCCACAAGGTGCTGACCAGCGATGCGCGCCTGCAGAAAATCGCGGCCTTGAACAACAATGCCAGCAAGGTGGTGGGCGATATCCTCAACGAATACGTCAAGGGTGACATGGAGCACTACGGCATCCCGGGTGGTCCGGTGCATGACGCGACTGTCGTTGCCTACCTGCTCAAGCCCGAACTGTTCAGCGGGCGCCAGGCCAACATGGTGATCGACAGCCGTGAAGGGCCGACCTTCGGTCAGACCATCGTCGATTGGTACGACGGCCTGAAGCAGGAGAAGAACGTGTTCTGGGTGGAGAATGGCGATGCCCAGGGTTTCTTCGATCTGCTGACCGAGCGTCTGGCTCGCCTGAAATAAGTGATATTCCCGGCAGGTGCCAGCCTGTCGGGCGTTACGCCTTCTCTGTATCCGGCGTGCCCGAGTGCTCGCCGGGATACTTCTCGAATATCTGCTCGATGAATGTCTGGGCCGCTTCGGTGCCCAGCTCCCTGATCAGTAAGTCGATGCCGATGATCGCCAGCTCTTCGGGGCTGCCGGGGCTGTAGGAGCAGTGGCCTTCGGGCCATTTGGCTTTGATGTCGGCGTCGATCGTCACGGTGGCCATGGAAGTCTCGCGAGCTCGGAAAGGATAGGGCCGGACAGGCGCTTGTCGAGGGCTTCCGGTTTTGTAGAGTTAAACACCTTGGCGGGATTTTCGCACTCCGACTTAGGCATGAGGGGAGGGCTGTGCGACACTTGGTCATTGTCTGTTTTCAAGGGGTGCCAGTGTGCAGATCGATTTGAACAACCCTGATGCCTTGACCTTCGAGGCGGTGCGCCAGTTGCTGGCGTCGGCCAGTGACGATGTGCATACCCAGCTGCGAGTGACCAAGGCGGGCATTGCCTATATCTCGTCGGGCGTGGTCGGTGGCGTGGACATCGACGGCCTGCTGTTCAGGCTGGAGACCTGGGCCGCCGGTTCCGGTTATGTCGGGCGGGTAGCGGCCAGCGATGAGGTCTGGGTGACGCAGATTTTTAACGCGTTGAAACAGAACTGGCCGAAGCCACCATTCGATTACATCGATATTTACTGAGGCTGTTCATATCCGGTCACGATTGCTGCATGAAAACGTGGCCGTACCTGATGCAGACTTGCCCGCTGCCTGGCCAAGAGGCCATTGGCCAGTCCGTTTGTGAAACCAATAGTCAGAGCGGTTGTCGCACTATCTCTGCTTATTTTTGAAAAGGAGGCTTCATGCCTTGGAAGCTCGCGTCATTCGGTACCTTGTTGGCTGCAGTCGTTTTGACGGGATGCAGCACTTCTTCGCCGGATAAGGATCCGGTAGTTACCGAGAGCGGCCATAGCCGCTGTGAGGCTAAGGCGGCCGAATTCGCCATTGGCAAAAAAGCTTCGCCTGAGCTGCTGGAGCAGGCGCGTACTCGCGCAGGTGCGCAGAATGCCCGTATTCTCAAGCCGAATGACATGATCACCCTGGAATACCGTTCCGATCGGCTGAACCTCAACACCGATAACAACCTGGTGGTCACTCGGGTCAACTGCGGCTGATAGCGTCAGCGCTTTTGCACCGTGCATAAAAAACCCCGTCACATGGACGGGGTTTTTTCAGCTCGCTGAGAAATTACTCAGGACGAACTTGTGCAGCTTGCATACCCTTTTGGCCTTTCTCAGCCACGAAGGAAACGGTCTGGCCTTCTTTCAGGCTTTTGAAACCGTCGCTTTCAATAGCTTTGAAGTGTACGAACAGGTCGTCACCGCCACCTTGAGGAGTGATGAAGCCGAAGCCTTTTTCATCGTTGAACCATTTTACGGTGCCGGTTTGGCGATTAGACATGGTGTATCTCCAAGAAACATATATTTTCAGTAGTACTGTGCTGCTCAGGCCAACTGGGCACACCGGGCTATCATAGTCGAAATGTTCGACTTGGGAGCCCCCCGGACGTGCCGATTCCCAGGTGGTTGAGTCCGTTTTGTTGCTCCGATCAGCTGAAGGCCCCGGTTTAAGGGGCTTTCGCTGAAAATATTCGGTGATAAAAAAAGCCGTAAAAGCTGCGTAAATTGTGAAAAAAGGCCGGTTTTCAGATCGCATCGAGCCTGAAACAGGGCCGTCTCTCGCGCATTAAAGACTTATTTCACCACCCGGCAAGCGGCAATAGCGTCCAGGGCCTTGGTTCTCAGCGCCGGATCCGGTTGAGTCTGCTTGCTCATGAGCTGTTTGATTTCGTCTGTAGTGAATTTCTCATTGAGCTTGTCCGCACCACAGGCGCAGTGCTTTTCTGCACTTTTCACATCAACGCTCTGGCTGGCGGCAGCCGTGCAATCCTTCATGTATTCGGCACGTACCCCGGCTGGCCAGGCGGCCTGAGCGCTCAGTGGCAGCAGCAGGGCGAAAGGGGCGGCAAGGGCGAATAGTTGGGTGAGGCGCATGAGTCGAGCTCTCCTGGGATTGGTACAAGAATGGCGATTCTCGGTGTATTTGAGGCCTTGCGTACACACCAAGTTCACTTTCTCGAAAGAAAGCGCGGATACGCTGGTCCCGGTGGGAAGTACGGCGCGATGACCGTTCATCTGTGCTAGCATGCCCGGCTTGGGTGTTTTCAAGCTCTGGGCGAGTTTCAATCCCACTGCGGTCTATGCCTCTATTTTTTTCTGATTTGAACTCCAGTCACTCTGGTTCGTTTTACCGGTTGGCCGCAAGGCTCCTGCCACTGTGAGGCAGGCGTTCGTCACGAACGGCCTGGATCGAACCGCGTACTGGCTCATCCCAACCCACGTGACCTTTGGTAGGGGTCACCACTAGGAGAGGAGGCGCCATGCCCACTATTACTCTTCCCGACGGCAGTCAACGTTCATTCGATCATCTGGTTTCCGTAGCCGAGGTCGCCGCATCCATTGGTGCAGGTCTGGCCAAGGCCACCGTAGCCGGCAAGGTCAATGGCAAACTGGTCGACGCCTGCGATCTGATCGACAGCGACGCGACCCTGCAAATCATCACGCCAAAGGATGAAGAGGGGCTGGAAATCATTCGCCACTCTTGCGCTCACCTGGTTGGCCACGCAGTCAAGCAGCTGTATCCGACAGCGAAGATGGTTATCGGTCCGGTGATCGATGAAGGCTTCTATTACGATATCGCCTACGAGCGTCCTTTCACCCCGGACGACCTGGCGGCCATCGAGCGGCGCATGCAGCAGCTGATCGAGAAAGATTACGACGTCATCAAGAAGGTCACTCCGCGCGCCGAAGTGATTGAAGTGTTCAAGGCTCGCGGCGAAGACTACAAGCTGCGCCTGGTCGAGGACATGCCGAACGAACAGGCCATGGGCCTGTACTTCCACGAAGAATACGTCGACATGTGCCGTGGTCCGCATGTGCCGAATACTCGTTTCCTCAAGTCCTTCAAACTGACCAAGCTGTCCGGCGCCTACTGGCGCGGCGATGCCAAGAACGAGCAACTGCAGCGCGTCTATGGCACTGCCTGGGCGGACAAGAAGCAGCTGGCGGCCTACATCCAGCGTATCGAAGAAGCCGAGAAGCGCGACCATCGCAAGATCGGCAAGCGTTTGGGCCTGTTCCATACCCAGGAAGAAGCGCCGGGCATGGTGTTCTGGCATCCGAACGGCTGGACCCTGTACCAAGTGCTCGAGCAGTACATGCGCAAGGTGCAACGCGACAATGGCTACCTGGAGATCAAGACTCCGCAGGTGGTCGATCGCAGCCTGTGGGAGAAATCCGGGCACTGGGCCAACTACGCCGAAAACATGTTCACCACCGAGTCGGAAAGCCGCGACTACGCCATCAAGCCGATGAACTGCCCGTGCCACGTGCAGGTATTCAATCAGGGCCTGAAGAGCTACCGCGAGCTGCCGATGCGTCTGGCCGAGTTCGGTGCCTGCCACCGTAACGAGCCGTCCGGTGCATTGCACGGCATCATGCGTGTGCGTGCCTTCACCCAGGACGATGCGCATATCTTCTGCACCGAAGAGCAGATGCAGGCTGAATCCGCCGCGTTCATCAAGCTGACCATGGATGTCTATGCCGACTTCGGCTTCAAGGACATCGAAATGAAGCTTTCCACTCGCCCTGAAAAGCGTGTGGGTTCCGACGAGCTGTGGGATCGCGCTGAAAATGCCTTGGCTGCCGCGCTTGATAGCGCTGGGCTGCCGTATGACCTGCAACCGGGCGAAGGGGCGTTCTACGGTCCGAAAATCGAGTTCTCGCTGAAAGACTGCCTGGGTCGTGTCTGGCAGTGTGGTACCTTGCAGCTCGATTTCAACCTGCCGATCCGTCTGGGTGCCGAATACGTTTCCGAAGATAACAGCCGTAAACATCCGGTGATGTTGCACCGGGCGATCCTCGGCTCCTTCGAGCGTTTCGTCGGGATTCTGATCGAGCATTACGAAGGGGCGTTCCCTGCGTGGCTGGCTCCGACCCAGGCCGTAGTGATGAATATCACTGATAAACAGGCAGATTTTGCCCTCGAAGTGGAAAAAACCCTCAACCAAAGCGGATTTCGTGCCAAGTCTGACTTGAGAAATGAAAAGATCGGCTTTAAAATCCGCGAGCATACTTTGCTCAAGGTTCCCTATCTCTTGGTTATTGGAGATCGGGAAGTCGAGACGCAGACTGTCGCTGTGCGTACCCGTGAAGGTGCTGACCTGGGCTCGATGCCCGTCGCCCAATTCTCGGAGTTCCTTGCACAAGCGGTTTCCCGGCGTGGTCGCCCAGATTCGGAGTAATTATTATTAAGCGTGAAATGAGACAAGATAAACGAGCTGCACCGAAAGCCCCGATCAACGAGAATATCTCGGCACGCGAGGTTCGGTTAATTGGCGCTGACGGCGAGCAGATTGGCATCGTCTCGATTGATGAAGCGCTTCGTATTGCTGAAGAAGCCAAGCTTGATCTGGTGGAAATCTCCGCCGACGCAGTCCCGCCGGTTTGCCGTGTGATGGACTACGGCAAGTCGATCTTCGAGAAGAAGAAGCAGATTGCCGCGGCGAAGAAGAACCAGAAGCAGATTCAGGTAAAAGAAATCAAGTTTCGTCCAGGGACGGAGGAAGGGGATTACCAGGTAAAACTGCGCAACCTGGTACGTTTCCTGAGTGACGGGGACAGGGCCAAGGTATCCTTGCGATTCCGCGGCCGTGAGATGGCCCACCAGGAGCTGGGGATGGAACTCCTCAAGCGGGTTGAAGCTGACCTGCAAGAGTACGGTTCGGTCGAACAGCATCCTAAGATGGAAGGACGCCAGCTGATCATGGTCATCGCCCCGAAAAAGAAGAAGTAATCAACAGGGCACGGCAGGCCTTCTGATTATGTTTATCAACTGAATGCGGAGTATCCGAACATGCCAAAGATGAAAACCAAAAGTGGTGCTGCTAAGCGGTTTCTGAAAACTGCTAACGGTATCAAGCACAAGCACGCTTTCAAGAGCCACATCCTGACCAAAATGTCGACCAAGCGTAAGCGTCAACTGCGCGGTAGCAGCTTGCTGCATCCGTCTGACGTGGCAAAAGTCGAGCGCATGCTGCGCCTTCGTTAATTTTTGGATCAAGAATAGAGGAAGTAACTCATGGCTCGTGTAAAGCGTGGCGTCATTGCCCGTAAACGTCACAAAAAAATTCTGAAACTTGCTAAAGGCTACTACGGCGCGCGCTCCCGCGTATTCCGTGTTGCCAAGCAAGCGGTAATCAAGGCAGGCCAATACGCCTACCGCGACCGTCGTCAGAAAAAACGTCAGTTCCGCGCTCTGTGGATCGCTCGTATCAACGCTGGTGCTCGTATCAACGGTCTGTCCTACAGCCGTTTCATCGCCGGCCTGAAAAAAGCGTCCATCGAGATCGACCGTAAGGTTCTGGCTGATCTGGCAGTGAACGAAAAAGCGGCGTTTGCTGCGATTGTCGAGAAAGCTAAAGCCACTCTGGCTTAAGTACCCCCGACAGTCACCCGGGCTCACCTCTGTGGGCCCAGGTGTTAAACGTCATAAATAGGGGAAGAGCCTACAAGCTCTTCCCCTATTTTGTATCTGGAGTCTGTACATGGAAAACCTGGATGCGCTGGTCTCTCAAGCACTAGAGGCTGTGCAAAGCGCTGAAGACATCAATGCCCTGGAGCAAATCCGGGTTCAGTACCTTGGCAAGAAGGGTGAATTGACTCAGGTGATGAAGACCCTGGGGAATTTGCCGGCAGAGGAGCGCCCGCAGGTCGGCGCCCTGATCAACGTTGCCAAGGAGCGTGTTACAGAGGCTCTCAATACGTGTAAGGCTTTGTTTGAAGAAGCCGAGCTGGCTGCCAAACTGTCCGCTGAGTCCATCGATGTGACCCTGCCTGGCCGTGGCCAGGTCTCCGGCGGTCTGCATCCTGTGACCCGGACTCTGGAACGTATTGAACAGTTCTTCACTCATATCGGCTACGGCATCGCCGAAGGCCCTGAGGTCGAAGACGACTATCACAACTTCGAGGCGCTCAACATCCCAGGCCACCACCCGGCCCGTTCGATGCATGACACCTTCTATTTCAACGCGAACATGCTGTTGCGCACCCATACCTCGCCGGTACAGGTCCGCACCATGGAATCGCAGCAGCCGCCGATCCGCATCGTCTGCCCAGGCCGTGTGTACCGTAGCGACTCCGATATCACCCACTCGCCGATGTTCCACCAGGTCGAAGGCCTGCTGATCGATCGCGACATCAATTTCGCCGACCTCAAGGGAACCATCGAAGAGTTCCTGCGGGTGTTCTTCGAAAAAGAACTGGCAGTGCGCTTCCGTCCTTCGTACTTCCCGTTCACCGAGCCGTCCGCTGAAGTCGACATGGAATGTGTGATGTGCAGCGGCAAGGGCTGCCGTGTCTGCAAGCAGACCGGATGGCTGGAAGTCATGGGCTGCGGCATGGTTCACCCGAACGTGCTGCGCATGTCCGGGATCGATCCGGAAGAGTTCCAGGGCTTTGCCTTCGGCATGGGCGCCGAGCGTCTGGCCATGCTGCGTTACGGCGTGAATGACTTGCGCCTGTTCTTCGACAACGACTTGCGGTTCCTCGCGCAATTTCGCTAGGTCGCACGCCCGTAACGAATCTTTCAGGAGAGCAGGATGAAATTCAGTGAACAATGGCTGCGTGGCTGGGTAAGCCCGCAGGTAAGTCGCGACGAGCTGGTTGCTCGTCTGTCGATGGCCGGTCTTGAGGTCGATAGCGTAACGCCGGCCGCCGGTGTTTTCAGTGGTGTGGTGGTGGGCGAGGTGCTGAGCACCGAGCAACACCCAGATGCTGACAAACTGCGTGTTTGCCAGGTCAGCAATGGTGCGGAAACCTTCCAGGTCGTGTGCGGTGCGCCAAACGTGCGTCCGGGCCTGAAGATCCCTTTCGCCATGATCGGCGCGGAGCTGCCTGGCGACTTCAAGATCAAGAAGGCCAAGCTACGCGGTGTCGAGTCGAACGGCATGCTGTGCTCCCAGGCAGAACTGCAGGTGGGAGAGGGCAATGACGGTCTGATGGAATTGCCGGCCGATGCGCCGGTAGGCAAGGATTTCCGTGAGTACCTGGAACTGGACGATGCCAGCATTGAAGTTGACCTGACTCCTAACCGCGGTGACTGCCTGTCGCTGGCGGGGCTCGCCCGTGAAGTCGGCGCGCTCTACGCAGCGCCTGTTGCCCGTCCGGTGGTGCTATCCGTGGCACCTGCGCACGATGAAGTGCGTCCGGTTGAAGTGTTGGCGCCCGCAGCTTGCCCGCGTTATCTGGGCCGGGTTATCCGTAATGTTGATCTGTCCAAGCCGACCCCGCTGTGGATGGTCGAGCGTCTGCGTCGCGCTGATGTACGCAGCATCGATGCGGCCGTAGACATCACCAACTACGTGATGCTGGAACTGGGGCAACCGCTGCATGCTTTCGACCTCGCCGAAATCAACGGTGGCATCCGTGTGCGGATGGCCGAAGAGGGCGAGAAGCTGGTCTTGCTCGACGGCCAGGAAGTGGCCCTGCGCAGCGATACCCTGGTTATCGCCGACCATACCCGTGCCCTGGCGATTGCCGGTGTCATGGGCGGCGAGCACAGCGGTGTAGCGGCAACTACCCGCGACGTTTTCCTGGAAAGTGCCTTCTTCGACCAGATCGCTGTCGCTGGTAAAGCCCGTTCCTATGGCCTGCACACCGACGCCTCGCATCGCTACGAGCGTGGTGTGGACTGGCAATTGGCCCGTGAAGCCATGGAGCGCGCCACCGGCTTGTTGCTGGAGATTACTGGTGGCGAAGCTGGCCCGATCATTGAAGCAGTCAGCGAGCAGCACCTGCCTTCGATCGCTCCGGTCACTTTGCGTGCCGAGCGCATCACCCAGATGCTGGGCATGGAAATCGAAGCGGCAGAAGTCGAGCGTCTGCTCGGTGCTCTGGGTCTGAAGATTTCCGCCGATGGAGCAGGGCAGTGGCGCGTTGAGGTGCCAAGCCATCGCTTTGATATCAGCCTGGAAGTCGATCTGATCGAAGAACTGGCTCGCCTGTACGGTTACAACCGCCTACCGGTTCGCTACCCTCAGGCGCGTCTGGCTCCACAAGCCAAAGCCGAAGCTCGTAGCGATCTGCCTGAGCTGCGTCGTTTGCTGGTGGCCCGCGGTTATCAGGAAGCTATTACTTACAGCTTCATCGATCCGAAACAGTTCGAGTTGTTTAATCCGGGAGTCGAGCCGCTGTTGCTGGCCAACCCGATTTCCAACGACATGGCTGCCATGCGTTCCTCGCTGTGGCCGGGGCTGGTCAAGGCGCTTCAGCACAACCTGAACCGCCAGCAGGACCGTGTCCGTCTGTTTGAGAGCGGTCTGCGTTTCGTCGGTCAACTGGAAGGCTTGAAGCAAGAGCCGATGCTGGCCGGTGTGGTATGCGGTACCCGTCTGCCGGAAGGCTGGGCACAAGGCCGCGATGTTGTGGACTTCTTCGACGTCAAGGCTGATGTGGAAGCGGTGCTGGGTTTTGCCGGTGCACTCGATGCGTTCACTTTCGCGCCTGGCAAGCACCCTGCGTTGCACCCGGGTCAAACCGCGCGCATCGAGCGTGAAGGTCGTCTGGTTGGTTATATTGGCGCTATCCACCCTGAATTGTCGAAAACCCTCGGTCTCGACCGTCCGGTCTTCGTTTTCGAGCTGGTTCTGGCCGAAGTAGCCTCGGGAAAAATGCCTGAATTCCGTGAGTTGTCGCGCTTTCCTGAAGTACGTCGTGACTTGGCCTTGCTGGCTGATCGCGATGTCGCTGCCAGTGCGGTACTGGATGTAATCCGTGAGAATGCAGGCGAATGGCTGACAGACCTCAGGTTGTTTGACGTGTACCAGGGTAAAGGCATTGATCCTCATAGAAAAAGCCTTGCAGTTGGCTTGACCTGGCAGCATCCATCGCGCACTCTTAATGACGATGAGGTGAACTCCACGACGCAAAATATCCTCACCTCGCTCGAACAAAGGTTGAACGCCACGTTAAGGAAGTGACGTATGGGGGCTCTGACGAAAGCTGAAATGGCCGAACGTCTCTACGAAGAGCTGGGCCTGAATAAACGTGAGGCCAAGGAATTGGTCGAGCTGTTTTTTGAGGAAATCAGGCACGCTCTCGAAGACAACGAACAGGTCAAACTGTCCGGTTTCGGTAACTTCGATCTTCGGGATAAACGCCAGCGACCTGGCCGCAACCCGAAGACGGGTGAAGAAATCCCGATCACGGCACGCCGTGTGGTCACCTTTCGTCCAGGGCAGAAGTTGAAGGCCCGAGTTGAGGCTTATGCTGGAACCAAGTCATAACGACGAGCTCCCGGTCATTCCGGGCAAGCGCTACTTCACCATCGGTGAAGTCAGCGAGCTCTGTGCGGTCAAGCCGCATGTGCTGCGTTATTGGGAGCAGGAGTTTCCTCAACTCAACCCCGTCAAGCGCCGCGGAAATCGCCGGTATTATCAGCGCCAGGATGTGCTGATGATCCGGCAGATCCGCGCGTTGCTGTATGATCAGGGGTTCACCATCGGTGGAGCACGCCTGCGCCTTTCCGGTGATGAAGCCAAAGACGACACCACCCAGTACAAGCAATTGATCCGTCAGATGATCTCCGAACTGGAGGACGTTCTGGTAGTACTCAAGAAATAATTTCAGCCTTTAAAATACTTCCATATTTCAAAAGCTTGCGATATATTCTTGAACGCTTCGTTAAGAAGCAAACCCAGTAACACGCCTAGTCGGGGCGTAGCGCAGTCCGGTAGCGCACTAGCATGGGGTGCTAGGGGTCGAGTGTTCGAATCACTCCGTCCCGACCATATAATTCAAGGGGTTGCGAGATTTTATCTCGCGACCCCTTTTTATTTTTAAAGGTTTTTACTCCTACGAAACGACTGGCTTTGGATGGAATCATCGTCTGCTTCGAAGAAAGTGGACGCGAGATTTTTGGGCGCCAATGTCCCCCGCAGTAAGTTCGGCGGTGGAGGTTATGAGGGGAACTAATTGACGACTCTTCAGCAGTCTCCAGTTTTGACTGTTGGGGGGGGCTGCGCTAACCAAGAAGTTCCAATAGCCCCATAAGACGAAATGTCAGCAAATCGGGGCTAGAAGGTCTGGGGCTCGAAGCTTATCCATTCAAACTCTCAGCCCCCTATCGATCCACCTGAAGCCGCGTGACCAGGGTAGGCTGCCGCTGAGAGCGAGGCTTGCGCGGCCTGATTCATCCAACCATAGAAATCACCGGTCTTCCCACAAGCGCTGTCAGTGCCGGCAGCCTCTTGCTTCGGATGTATTCGATGCTTCCCACCAGGTAGACACAGTCTCTGGCCCGGGAGATGGCGACATTCATGCGTCGGTCGTCTGCATAGAACGTGGCGGGCCCGACGGTACGCACGAACGAGAAGAAGACGACGTCAGCCTGACGCCCTTGGAACGCATCGACGGTATCCACCTCGATTGTCAGGTGCTCGCGGAAATCGAGTTTGCCCAGGGCGAGCTTGAGCTGCCTGCACTGTGCGCGGTACGGCGTGATCACGGCTACGCCCAGCCGCTTGCCGTCGCTGAAGTAGGGCTTGGACTCTTCGCTTTGAAGAACGGTGGTGCTGGCATCCATCATCACATCACCAGAGCCCACGGTATCGCCGCGGGCTGAGGCCTCAGCAATCACAGCAGACTTTGCTTCGCTGATTTGCTTACACATCGTCTTCAGGCGATCAAGGATGATCTGAATCTCGCGCTGGTTGATCAATGTCTTTTCCTCTTCTCCGCGTTCAGGGGGGACGAAGTACCCCTTGGAGTCGTAGGTCAGCCAGGCGAAGTGCTCGAACAGGCCATTACCTTCCGTGCGGCTGTGGTCGAGGCCGTTGTTGTAGAAGTGCTTGGAGATGAATTTGCCGATCTCTGGCAGCATCCGGTACTGCTTGAGCAGCGTGCCTTTCATGTGCTCGGGGAAATTCTCGAAGATGCGCTCGATGACGCCGCCTCTGATGAGCTTCTCCTGGGCCTTGTCGAGTGCCGAGAGGGCTGAAGACTCTTCTTTGCAAAAGGTCGGTGGCAACTGCTTGTGGTCGCCCACCAGCACGCACTTGCGAGCCACTGCGAGTGCCATGAGCCACTCGGGCAGGGTGGCTTTGGAGCACTCATCGACAATGGCCAGGTCGAACATGTCACTGTCCTTGTCGACGAAGTGATCCACCTGGTTGCAGGTCACGCCGATGATCTGATGCCGGTCGGCGAGGTTGCGCACCAACCACCGGGGAAGCTCGATGCTCCCATCGCTGTTCGTGCGTCCGCGATCCAGCTTTTGCCACAAACGCTCTGTGAGCTCCGGCGCTTTCTCCCACGCATCTCTCCATACGGCATCAGCCCGATCAAGCGCTTGGACTTCGATGGAGGCTGGGTTTTCCAAGGTGGAGACCATGAAGCGTGGGTAGCGCATCACCATGGACATATCGGCAACTGAAAGGTGAGTGGTCAGACGATCAAGGGCGTTGTCGACCGCGACGTGTGTTTCAGAGCTGATGAGGATTCGCGCGTCGGGTTTGCTGCGCAGGGTCTGGAGGATGATCTCCACGATTGCGGTGGTTTTACCGGTACCGGGAGGCCCTTGGAGGAAGAAGATGTCTTCGCAAGCCAGGGCTTTCTGGATTTGGGAGTAGGCATAGGTGTCAGCCAGGTAGCACTCCTGCACCGGTGCTGTGGCGTGGATGGCCATCGAATCGTGCAGGCCCAGTTCGGCAAGCTCAGCACCTACCTTCGTTTTGCGATCGGTAGCGCGGGTTTTCTCAGCTGACTTGCTGCCCGATGTATCGACTCCGGATCCTGCCGCCTCGGTGTAATACTTGGCCAAGGTGTTGTTGTGAGCGACGTTGCAGTTGGCACCACTGCGGAATCTGAGGACGTACCTGATCTGCCGTTCATACTTTGCGCGGGTGATAGGATCGGCTGTGATCTCGACAAGCTTGACCAGGTACTCCAGCCAGTCGTCTATGTGGTCGATGAGGTCTGGTGCCGGTGAGACAGGAGAGGGGGACGTGCTTAGGTCGCTCTCGTTGAAGTGCTCTTTAGATGTCATCTCAAACCCCCTCGACTTTAGGCTTCAAGAGCGCCAATGCACCCGCTGGGTTACGTACGCCAATGCCCATCAGAATCTTGCTCATCAGTGGATCGTTTCGTTCCAGCTGTTCGATGCTTAGCGGCAACTCAAGCACCTGGCCAGCCGCGAGTGCCTCGACGATGCGCATGTCATCATCGATGGAGAGCGTGCCCATGTTGATGTGGGCCATCTCTGCTGCGAGCAGTTTGTCCAAACCCAGGACGAGGCGGTTGACCGTAAATTGAGGTAGGGCGTTGATCAACTCATCGTTAGTGGCGTAGCCCAGTCGCACGGCCTCGGAAATACCGATGAAGCACTCCCGGAATTGCCAGGCGCCCCATTGGAAGCTCAGCTTCACGCGCGTTGTGCTTGATGTGCTCACTGTTGCCTCCTTGCTGGGTGACGTACTGATTTGGTTGCCAGGCCGATCGCTGGCCAGTAAATGCCTGCGTCATTGCGCGCGAGCAGGGTGAATACCTGCTCGATAGTTTTTGAGGGGTGCAGGTCGTTGATCCATCCCATGAGTTTCTTGATTTCATCGCGGCGAGATGTGAACACCTGGCGGGCTGCGTAGAAGTTGTCCTGGTGTTCGCGAGCGGCTGCCAGCGAATGGAAAATCTCCGAGCGCGCTACCTTGTCCGCGTCGAGTGTGGAAAACTCTTGAAAGTCATGAGCCCACTTGATGCGCGTTTGGATAATCGCTTTACGATGATTGAGCTCTGATGTTCTGCGTTTGGCGTCTTCCCAATCGGGCCTGGTATCGATGAGCACCTGATTGATTTCCCTAAGCGTACCGCCATTGGGCATTTGCGAAATCCATAGGTTGGCCAGAGGCGACTCGCTATCCGAGAACTGATAGTAGTTTTCGAAGATATCCTGCAGTTCTCTGAATTTGGTACCGCACTGCTCGTAGAGGAGCTTCACACGCTGCCTCACGAGCTGGTGTTGCTCACTGTTTCGTTCCTTCTCTGCCTTGAGCGTGGAGGTGGAAATTCGGAGGTCACTTAGCTGCTTTCGCAGCTTGCTTTGATAGCTTTTGATACGGCTCAGATCGCGCTCATAGTCCTTGGCATCGGACTTGGCATCTCTTGCAAACTGTTTGACGAACTTGGTGATCTCCGGGGTTGTGACGCGAGGCGGACGATTCGCAATTTGTGCTTGCCAGGTGTGGCGTTCCTCGGCGCGCGAAAGCCGGATCATCTCTTGATTGAGCTCATCTAGGTACGAAATCGTGGATCGGATGACCTGGATTTTGTCTCGCTCAAGATTCCAGCGCAGCTCGCTGATGTTCTTGCGCAACCATGCCTCGATACACAGGAACATAGCCTGCGGGAGGTCTTTGAGGTGGTCGATGTAGTCCGTGGTCTTCTCGATGTGATCGTTGAGGAACTCAACGTACTGCTTGAGCTCTTCCTCGCGCAGCTTGGCGAGCTGTTGGATCTGCAATTTGTACGCGTCGGCTTGAGCTTTAACCCGGGCCTGACTAGCCGCGGCTTCGCGCTCATACTCATCGATCATGCACTGCGTTTTTTGCAGATGTTTATCCAGGCTACGGCTGGTGAAGTAATGGACAAGTTTCTTTAGCATTCTGGGCTCCTTGCACTACGGGCGCACAAAAAATTCGTAGGCCTGGTCCCACGACGTCTGCTCAGGCAGCACGTCCGTGAGACGGACATCGATCGTGGCCAGCATCGTCCGTGCGATTTTGTCGGTGTCACCACCCTCGAATGCAGTCGCTTCAAGGGATTGCTGCAGCGCTTTGAGCTCCTCGCGATAGGCGTCCATGCGCGCCTGTTCGAGTTGCTGTTCGGTACCGGCAGCCTGGAGCGCTTTGCGCTCGCCGAGAAGGGTGTTCTTGATTGGGGTGAACAGGAGGAACTGAAGCTCCAGGTGAGCATTCAGGTCTTTGCTCAACATCTGATAGCGCTCACCCGCCTGCCAAGTGATCTCTTGGCGCTGACGCTCGTAGTCCTCCTCGATCTGCAGAATTTTCTGCTGGTAGCTGGCCTTAAGCTGATAGAGGGATTCAGCCTCTTGGGAAGGTAGGCTGGCGATCTGCTTCTCGATCTGCTTCTGCACGGCTATAAGCTGACCTTTGCGAGCACGGTATTCCGAGAACACCGAGATACTGCCGGAAAACGGCAGCATGTCCTTCCACTCGAACTTGAACTCGGACATCGTTCCGACCAACCCCGCGTACTGCGACAGGTTGATTGAGCCGTTGGTGAGCTGGGACATCGCAGCCTGCATGTCCTCCATCGCCAGTTTTTTACCTTGGCCGGCGAAGTGGCCAACATAAGCAGAGACAGCGAAGGAGAACCCAATCGAGAATACGGCGCCCAGCGCAATGGGGCCAAGGGCTCCAAGTGTGGTGCCAAACAGAGCTGTGGAGGCGATCTCGGAGGCCACCCATTGGCCCAGGAAGGTCGCCGTCGCGGTGCCTGCGCTGTACGCCAAGGATCCGCCCACCACCGATACCGTGGTGCTGATCATTGAGCCACCGAACTCCAAGCTGTCGATTTCGCCTCGCGAGAACTTGTAGATGTTCTGGCCGAGGCTCACCGCGATGTTGGCGACAGCCGAAGCTATGTTGCCTTTAATCAGGTGGCCGCCTGCGTTCTTGAGTACGGTGTGCGAGGCGCTGTCGATCAGGTTCTGGCCAAGGTGCTGAATGCCGGTGACCAGAATGGCATTGCCGGCCCCCTTGATCGAGCTCAGAACAATGCGCTCGGCTGCCTCATAGCACTGCTCCATCGTGAGGTGCTCATCGCTGCGCATGATGCCAAGTAGCTCGGAAGCTGCGCTTAGCGTGGCCCCGCCGATTGCTCCAGCCTTAGCTGCATTCGCGTACTGCATGCGATTGAACTCAGCGCGCACGCGGTCTTTTTCTGCGTATTCAGGGCCTTTGTCTTTTTCGGTGGTCTCTTTGACGAGTTCCTCAGAGCTGCCTTTACCGCGGCGCTTGAGTGGCTTGCTCTTGATGTCAAGGCGATCGTCCGAGTGGATCGAGTCATCCAGGGTTTCTGCGGTCTTTTTGTAGTTCTTGCTGACCTCGGGCCGTTTCTGGGCGTTGTTGGCTGCCTCGTCTTTGGCAACAACTCGGGCGTCAGCGAGCTGCTCCTCCGGGACGATTTTGCCTACGTCCTGGTAGTCACCATGGTTGATGGCTTTGGTGCTTTTCTTGGCAGTCTTGTAGAACTTTAGCTGGTAGTCCTTGGAACCATCGGGGGTGTTGATGCGGATGTCGGTGACTGGGTCATTGTGTCGCCCTACGTCCAACGTGGCTCGGTGGTTGTTGGCACCTTTGCCGGCTGCTTCGATGTTGTACGAGCCCGCATGGTGAGCTTCTGCGATTCGACCCTGCTGTTTGTCCAGAGCCCAGTTTGCATACTCACCGTCTTTTCTCGTGATCGATTGCTTGAGCATCACCGAGTACTGATCCAATGTATTGGTCAGGAACTGGTTCTGCAGTTCGTTTAAGCCAGCCTGCGCATAGAGAACACCCTGTTCGAGGGGCTCTTTCATGTCCATGTCATCTCATCCTTCAGATAGGTCGCCGAGGTTGCGCCTGGTCTGCATTCAGACAGTCCAATCCGAGCGCATCGGCGGCGATGCACGTTCCTTGAGAGGTTTATCACGAAAGTGATGTCGAAAGGCCATTCAGGCTAGCAAAAGGTATGCGCCTACTATCGAATAAGTCCCAGCAGCGATGGCGGTTGCAGCGGGGCAAGCGGGGGATGTTGTGGATGGCGAGCCCGCCCTTTGACGGATCGCGATGATGCGAATCCTTCAGTAGCCATTCTTGAAGATCGGGAGGGATTAGACGATCAGATGCTTCTCAGAAGCATGTATGGCCAAGGCCCTGGATTACGGTCTTAAACGCTGGGTATCGCTGACGCGCTAACTCGAGGATGGTGCTGTTCCCATCGACAAGAACCAGATCGAGAACTTGATCCGGCCGTGGGCGCTTGGGCGGTCGAACTGGTTGTTTGCTGGGTCGCTACGCAGCGGCAAGCGGGCGGCTGCGATCATGAGCCTGATCCAGTTAGCGCGCATCAATGGGCATGACCCGTATGCTTATCTCAAGGATGTGCTTACGCGCCTGCCAACGCAGCGAGCAAGTGAGATTGCTCAGTTGCTACCGCGTCGGTAAATACCGAACTGACTTGCGCAAGGTGAGTTGACCGGACGCTTACCGCTCAATTCGTGATTGAACGGATATAGTAGCGTCGTGTGCCCATCGTCCATTGCAATACGTTGAAAGGAGTCGACATGAAACTGATCGCCAATCGAATTAATGGGGTACACCTGCGCGACCTATTACCTGGAGCCGATGTCGAGGTGGATGGCGTGTTGGCTGCCGTGGCCTATGGTAGTAGTGCATCCGATATCACCCAGGACCTGGTCGGCCATTGCGTCGATAACAAGCTGCGTCTGGACCTATGGATGCGCTACGACCACACTGTGCCCGTTTCGGTGGAGCTGCTTAAGCGCCTGTTCAAGCATCAGAAAGACAATGTGTTTACGCGTTTTGTCCCCGACCGCTTTCACCCCAAGGTTATTTGGTGGAAAGGTTACGGCGCCTATATTGGCTCGGCCAACCATACCGATAATGGGTGGCTTACGAATATTGAAGCGGGAGTTTTCCTGACGGCAGACGAGTTGCTCGCCAATGGAATGGACAACCAGCTGGAAGACCTCTTCGACTACCTGCGTGAACTGGAAGTGACCATCCCTATTTCGGCGGATTACATCGCTGAAATGGAGCGCTTCAACCTCTGGAACAAGGGCATCTACGACGAGTCGCGCAAGAAGCGCAGCCATCCCGAATGGGAAGGTCCGAGCTTTGTCCAAGAGCAGGCCGCCTTTGACCGACGCAAGGACAATTTCAAGCAGGAGTGGTTAGAAACGCTCGGTATTCTGCAGAGCATCCAGCAACAACTGGGTGACTACCGACCCAAATGGGTGAGTGCCGATGTTCCAAGTGCTTGGCATGTCGATCAATTTCTGCATGGTTACTATTACAATCATGTCGGCGACGCCCAGCGCAAGCCATACGAGGACTTCCACGAACACCATCGGGCCAACCCGCAGGCTGCACTGGAGGTTGAACTGAGGTGGTGGAAGTCTTTGTCGGAAGCGCCATCGTACGAAGACTACGCGCTTTATGAGAGTGCACCGGCGGTGCGTGAGTTGTTGGCGCAGGGTAAGGTGCTCGAACTATCTAGTGAGGAATTCGCCGTCCTGTGTCGCAACACCCATGCCACCATGGAGCACATAATAAAAGTGCCAACCGCCGAGCTTGGCTTTCCTGAGCTGAAAACGCTGGATAGGGAGTCACGTGTGCGGCCCTTTGCCGAACTCATCCTGCGTCAGCGCAACCGCAAGGGATGGGATGTTCGTAAACTACTCCACCATGTGCTCTACGAAGGGCAAGATAATGAAATCTGGTTGCGCCTGTACCATGCTGGGCGCGACTGGGAGTACAGCATCCCACGCTACGGCCTGAACTCGCTAGCCGAGGTGATCGGCTGGGCCCGGCCGGAAGTGGTCCCACCGCGCAACGGTCGCACCAGCAAGGCGTTGAGAGCACTGGGCTACGATGTGAAGGTTTATTGAGCTCCACAGCAGGGATGTCAGGCGACTAGCGCCTGCCAATGGGTTGACGATGCACAGTTGCGAGGGGTGGGATGATTCGATGCAAAATCACGCGCTCCTCACGAGTGGAAAGACGGTACTGTAGTGGTCAACTAATCCCGGACACGACGTTAAGTTTTTTCTCGGCCCGAGCTGGCGCTAGTCCGCCGTTGAATTGGTGCGGTCGAATCCAGTTGTACCGATGCATCAAAAATGGCTGATGTCCCGGTGCGCTTCTTGGGTTGTCATGTAGCCCTCGGTCGGTATCCATTCAGTTTTCAGGCTGCAAACATGCGTTCCATCGGCGCATTATCCCAGCAGTTTCCCCGGCGGCTCATGCTCTGGCGCATGCGGTAACGCCAGAGCCGTTGGCGAAACTGGCGACTGCCGTATTGCGACCCCTGATCCGAGTGGAACAGCAGGCCTTGAGGCCTGCCACGCTGTTCGTAAGCCATGTCCAACGCCTTGATAACCAGATCCGCATCCGGCTTGTTCGACAGCGCCCAACCCACAATTCGACGCGCGTAGAGATCCAGCACGACAGCCAGGTAATGCCATTTCCCTTGCGCCCAGATGTAGGTGATGTCGCCACACCAGACCTGATTGGGTACCGGTACCTCAAACTCCCGGTTCAGGGTGTTCGGAATATCAGGACGCTCGACCGTCGCTTGTTTATAGGCATGTGAGCCAGGTTGTTTGCTGACTAGTTCCAGTTCTCGCATCAAGCCACGTACCTTGAACCGCCCGATTTGCTCGCCATCTTCCTGCATCATCGACACGATACTGCGGCTGCCGGCAGCGCTGCGACTTTGCGTGAACAGTTCGTTGACTCGACTGCGTAATCGAAGTCGTTCAACGTTCGGAGTTCGACGTCTGAGGCGGTGGGCGTAGTAGCACGAACGAGTGATTTCAAAGACTGTGCAAAGCCAATCAACCGGCTCTTGTGCACTCAACTGATCAATCAGCGCGTGCGCTCGTGTTCTTCCGACATCAAGAGCGCGGTAGCCTTTTTTAAAATGGATTTCTCCCGCTCAAGGCGAGCAATTCGAGCTTCCAGTTCCTGGATTTTTTGCTGTTCAGGCGTCAGCGCCTTGCTCTGCGGAGTAACGCCGGTGCGCTCCTGCTGAAGCTGATTAACCCAGCGACGCAACGCGGACTCGACAACCCCGAGTGAACGGCAGGCTTCGATATGGCTATAGCCTTGATCGAGCACGAGGCCTGCGGCCTCGCGTTTGAACTCAGCGGAAAAGGAACGACGTTGCTTGGTCATCAGACACCTCTATCTGGCGAGCATTCTCGCCTAAATGGGTGTCTGGTTTCATTAGACCACTACAAGTCGCTCTCAGTAAGGTCGAAGCGCAGATGGGATATCCGATGACGATTGAGTGGCCTGCCTCGCCACAGGAAGCCAAGACAAACACCGATCCAGATTAAGTGGCACTGTAACTCTAATAACCAACGGTGTATTGGGCATCCGGCTTAGAGTGCCCAATACAGTCTTATGGATTATCTGAGAAATAATAATTTCTTGATGGAATCAGTCAGGCTAAGGCCTTGGTATATATAGAATGTGTTTGTTGTTGGTCCATTCATCGGCAACAACTTATTTTTATCGTGATCATAGCGTCGTGCGACATATCCCAATGACTTCATGATTGTGGACACATTGTGCCAATCTGAGTTTTCTACCATTATTATTGGCTTCGAGCGCTCGATTGTTTTTTTTAATCCGCGAAGAACCATCGATTCGGCACCTTCGACGTCAACCTTAATTAGGTCAGGAGATAATTTTAAATCATCACCAACCCTCAAGTCGCATTTGATCTTTTCAAGCCTTGTAAGCCCGCCGCGCTCCAAGAATTTTTGCTTAACCCAAGCTAGTTCGTAATATGAGTCCGTGATAGAAGCCTCTTCTATGAAAGCCTCGTCGTTTGAGTATGGTATATTTAAATAAAAACTGCCCCCTTTGTCGGCTAAGCCGTAAGGGTTTATTTCTATGTTTCCGGGTACTTCGCTGGCTAGGCTGTTTAGTTCTTCTATAAGTATCGGGTTTGCTTCGTACGAGTGAATGGTCGCATCTGGAAAAAGTATTCGGAAGGATATGATGCTTTGGCCAAGATTTGCACCTATGTCAAGTATTGTGTTGATGCGTCTTGAGCCTATTGTAAAACCATAAAAATCAGTGTCATGAACTTCTTTGGTTTTCCATCGATGCATCACTGCTTCTGATAAGCGCTTTAGTTCCATGAGCGACTCAATCCTTTTTTATTTAACAGAATAAACCTCAGAGCGCCACTGTACGTCTAATCCCTCCTGGAGAAAAGAATGTCTATCACATCGCAGCAATTGCTGCAGATCCTCCCGAACGCCGGCGCCAGAGCCGGCGTTTTTGTGTCAGCGCTCAACGCGGCCATGAGTCGTCGGCAAATCAGTACGCCCAAGCGCATAGCGGCTTTCCTTGCTCAGATCGGGCATGAGTCCGGCCAGCTGCAGTACGTGCGAGAGTTGGGCAGCTCCCAGTATCTGAGCAAGTACGACACGGGCAAGCTGGCTGAAAAGCTGGGCAATACCCCGGCAGCTGATGGCGACGGCCAGAAGTACCGTGGGCGCGGGCTGATCCAGATCACTGGTCACAACAACTACCGGCAGTGCAGTCTTGCACTGTTCGATGATGAACGCCTGCTGCGGACGCCTGAGCTGCTGGAGCAGCCACAGTGGGCCGCAGAGTCGGCCGCCTGGTTCTGGCAGCAGAACGGTCTTAACGAGCTGGCGGACCGCGACCAGTTCAACAGCATCACTCGCCGCATCAACGGTGGTTTGAACGGGCTGGAGGACCGCTTGCAGATCTGGGCGCGGGCGCGGGAGGTGTTGCAGTGAGCCCCGCGGTGTTGCGCCTGGCGGGTGCTCTGGTATTGGCCGGCCTGCTGCTCGCCGCCGGCGCGGGCGCGGCCTGGAAGGTGCAGGACTGGCGCTACGGCAAGCAGCTGGCCGACGTTGCCCGTCAGCACCAGGATGATCTGAGCGCGATCAGCAATGCAGCGAGCGCCCAGCAGCAGGCTGAGCAAGCCAAGCGCCTGGCGCTCGAGCAGCGCCTGGCCACCGCCGACCAATCCCACCACCAGGAGCTGACCAATGCTCAGAAAGACCAAGCTCGCCTGCGCGATCGCCTTGCTACTGCTGACCTGCGGCTGTCAGTCCTTGTCGACGCCGCGGATGCAGCCAGTTGCAGCAACCTGCCTGCCACCCCCACCACCGGCGGCGTGGTTCATGGAGCCCCGAGAGCCCGACTTGACCCAGCGCATGCTCAACGAATTATCAGCATCACCGACGACGGCGACCGGGGGCTGATCGCCCTGCAGGCTTGCCAGGCCTATGTTCGAGCGCTTACACGCTGATCGGGGCTATCAAGTGGGACCCCTGGTTGCGTGAGTTGCCCACGGTGTGGTCGATCTTGAACCACTCGAACGTCTCGGATGGTTCGGATGGTTCGCACTGGTGCAGCACCATCTGTTCGGCGCGCTCCAATGACGTCGTCGGGTCAAGCCATTCCCGGGCCAGTTCCGGGGACAAGACAACCGGCCGCCGATCGTGAATGTCGACCATGCCGCCCTGGGTGACGGCAGTGATGATGACGAATCCGTCATGCTCACTGGGCGTATTGTCACCGGTCGGGAGTTGACCGATTGAGGCGTAAAAGGAAGGCGCACCATCTCGGCGTACAGCCTATCTTCAGAGCCATATTTTTATTGGTAATAAGGTTGATGCTAAATTGTTATTTCTGTTCGATAGTTACAAAGTTGACAGGAAGAGGTGATCAACTAGGATTGTTAGCGCGTATCTAGAATTGGACTCGCATGAAAATGGAAAAGTTCTTATTCGGAACTTAAATTATATGGAAATAAGGAGATTAAAATGCCTGGGTCAGCTAAGAAGGTTTCTCAATTAGATCAAGGGAGCGCTACAACTTTCACCCTCTTCACTCAGAACGACATCTTGATCACGTTAGATTTGCCCAGTGTATTGGAGCTCGGTCTGGATATGGTTGAGGTCTACCCAAAAGAGACGAATGCCGTCGCTGCTCCAATATTTAAAAACAATACGCCCTATACCGTTATATCTGCCTCTTTTACCATTAAGCTCGGGAGTGTGCTCAATGATCAAAAGCAGGAGATCGCGAAGGCGCAATGGCAGAATCCGGGCAATTTAAAGCAACAAGAGAGCATGAGTTTCACTTGTAAAAACGTTCCTTCTGGTCAAGAAATCCAATGTGAGCCTGACACTGATGGATACACCAAAGTTCGGTGGCAAGCCACAAGGACTAGTGGGGAGGGTACGGAACTCCTAAATAATAGTTTGACTCTTGTATCGCTCACCCTAGGACCGGTTGAGCCGAAAAATGTTCCGGCTACAGGGCCCGATGTCACTGTTAGCGGGAACAACTGATCTGCTACCGCGAGGCCAGGATCTCCGGGCCTCGCGGTCGTTCCCGGTGCTGCGATATGGCACATGGTTAAGTCCTTACCTGAGTCCATAGCTTAGACAATCGTTTTTGGCTGAGGCTTCAAGTCAGTCATCTGCCGCAGATCATCTGTCTCTCTCCTGTTTGATCTCGTCGAGATCGCTGATCTTCTGGCGCATGGGCGTCGCTTCTGCACTCCCTCTGTCGGAGACGCCCCGCGAACTTGTCTTTCTTCGTCCCGAACCTTTCGCAGTTGCAAGCTGAGTTTCTGGATCTAGTTCTCTAGCAGGCGGGTTGATTGCTTGCATATTTCCAAAGGCGAGGGAGGCCTAGCCAATTAGAGGTGTAGTCGATCTCCACGGGACTGTTTCAAGTTTGAGCTGTTTTTTATATTCAGTGATTGAGGCATGGTCGGAGCGCTGTTCTAGGCGACGAGGTGTGGTGGGAGATTGTGTTCGGTCGGCAGAACGCCGGAGAAGGGTGGGGACTTTTTCGGGGATTTGTGAAATTCGGTTGGGGCCGGTACGGCATCGTTTGCAGCGAGCGCCGGTAAAGGCCCAATAAAATCAGCACTTTATGTGCATTTTCAAGCATGGGGTGCTAGGGGTCGAGTGTTCGAATCACTCCGTCCCGACCATGTTTTTCAATGACTTAGCCCAATCTTCACAGGTTGGGCTTTTTCATTTGTGGGATTTTGTGTTGCTGGTTTTGCAGTCTGCTTTCCCGGCGCCAGCTAAACGCTCCTCAAGCATTTCAATGTTGATACCTGCATTTAAATGCGTTCCCCCAATAGGAGGGCGTAGGATGGATTTGCCTACGGTTCATCGGTACTCAGCTCTGACCAGGGGATGCTAAACATGAAGGTGAACGGCTTAAAAGTTGTGTTGATTGCCGCAACGGTGGTGTTGAGTGCGTGCTCCGGAACGACGACACGCTCCTGTTTCTCGGATGCCTGCAAGCTCGGCGGCAATTACACGAAGTTGAATACCGGCGGTGGCGCTTCCGCGCTGGGCAATAGCTATAACGAGTATGGTTCGAGCCTTTTGCACGACTGAGGTTTTCTCCGAGTGCCAGAAGAGTGAGTTGTCAACGATCCAGGACGCTTTCCTGTCAAAGCCCGGCCCAGAGCCGGGCTTTTTCATCCCGGTCTTTCCCCCAGGCGAGGTTGAGACGCTGATAGCCGATGGATTACCCGCATGGGAGACCGGTCAGGTGGGGGGACGTGAAGGATCGAGAGAATAAAGAAGGGCCCACCGTAAGGTGGGCCCTGTTCGTTTCTGTAATGGCCAAGGTTGATCGGGCAGCACCCTCATCTGAACGGAGGGTGTGCCCATCGAGCATCAGACCAGGCTGATCATGTCCGCACTCAGTTGCGCGGGGTTGAAGCCGACCAGGGTGATGCTGCTGTCTCCCGCCACGATCAGGCTGTCGCTGCCTTGCTGGCTGGTGGCGCTGAGGACGGCGGCCGTGGAGGCGAACAAGGACTTGGAAAACACCAACTGATCGAAGCCATTCTGGTGAACGTTGAAATCGCTGATCACGTCATGGCCGAAGCCGCCCACGTCGAAGACAAACAGATCGCTGCCCACTCCGCCGCTGAGGGTGTCGTTGCCCAGGCCACCCACCAGAATGTCGTTGTGCGCGCCGCCGTAGAGTGCGTCATTGCCACTGCCGCCGAGCAGGGTGTCGTTGCCGTTTCCACCGTGCAGCAGGTCATTGCCCGCGCCACCTTCGATAAGATCGTCGCCGCCCTGGCCGAAGATCAGGTCGCGGGAGGCGGTACCTTTCAGCAGGTCTGCCAACTGCGTGCCTTCGGTGGCCTTGGCGTAGCTCTTGTCCGACCCGAACAGGCCTTCGAAATCGAGCTTGCTGCCGGTCACGGTAAAGGCCGGGGTCAAGGCCTGGCCCAGGAGGCCTTCGAACTCGACATGCTCGACGTCGTGCAGCTCCTTGAGGCCGTAACGCCCATTGGTGTCGTTGAGAAACAGGCTGCCATCGCTCAGGCGCACGGCTTCGTAACTGGTGACCGTACCCTGCAGGAAGACTTTGTCGTCGCCCACACCGCCGGCGACGATGTCGGTGCCGGTGCTGACCCTGAAGCTGTCGTTGCCGGCGAAGCCGTCGAGGAAATCGTCGTTCCTGCCGTCCTGCAGCTTGTCCGCGCTGTCCGTGCCGAGGAGAAAGGCCGGTGTGCCGAAGTGGTTGGAGGTGGGGGAGTATTTGTCGCTGACCCAGGTAAAGCTGCGGCTGACCGGGTCGAGGTTGCTGATGACGATGGTGCTGTCACGCTCGATGTAGTCGTAGAACGTCGACTGGCCGATGCGCTGGATGGGGTTGATGAAAACGCCTTCCAGGTGCGCCACCCAACCGTTGGGATTGATCACGGAGAAGGGGCCGTTGGGCCAGGTGGGCAAAGCGTAGACCGTGTCGAACAGCACGATGTTGTCGGTGGTCGAGGTGTAGCTGGCGTCACTGCCTTTGAGGGCCGCGAGAATGGCGCCGCTCAGGTCGGTCTGTTCGCCGATCAGCCGGTGCACGATGTCGTTTTCGAAGCCGAAGTTGAAGATTCCGTCGCTGTTGCTGGCCTTTGGCGACGCCATGCCGAAGTAGTCCGAATCCTTGAAAAAGCCGTCGGCCAGGTTTTCCCTGCCCAGGTACATGCTGTTGGTCACGGAGCCGCCCTGGCTGTAGCCGGTGACCAGCACATCCTTGCCCGTCAGGTTATGGCTGGTGGCGTAGTTCTTGATCGAGTCGAGCAGGTAGTCGTAGCCGTGGATATAGGAGTTGTCGATCATTGCCGGGTATCCCAGCAAGTCCATCGGCGAGTTGGTGCCGGCAATCGAAAAGCCCATTTTCACCAGCTTGCCGCTCTCGTCGTATTGGCCGAATACCTTGGCCTGGGAGCCGGATACGTTTTCGCCCTTGAAGCTGCCTGTCAGGTCGAGGTGGCTGCCGTCGATGCCCAGGTCGCTGGCGCTGATCTCGCGCCAGCCCTTGGGCAGGACAAAGGTGTTGCCTTCGCCCAGGACCGCCCCGGGCAAGTGATAGAGCGCGCCTACCGTCGCTACGCCGCTGGTGTAGGTGGCCAGGTTCCAGGCATCTGAAATCAGCACGCGGCCGTCTTGGCCCTTGTAGTCGAATATCGCCATGGTTCGTTTTCCCTCACAAACTAAAAAGTCATGAACAAAAACAAGAGCTGAAGTCTTCTTGTTCTTCTTCGCTCGGATTTCAGAGCCTGGTGACTGCGCGCTCCGGAATCTGCGCCCAAGCTACTCATTCATTTGGAGGGTGTGGGCCAGGCAAGGGGGGCATTGGCACGATCGTCCTAGTAAAAGCCCGATCCAGCCGCTATAAATCCGGCGTCATTACAGTTTGGTTAGCTCGAGGGTGGCTTGCAGCCGCCCATCCTCTCTACCTTCCAGCCCGGGCGTCAGCCGCGGCGGCGAACCCTGAGCAACATGCGCGCAAGAATGTCGTCCTTGTCGAAGAAGTGATGCTTGAACGCCGCCAGCACGTGGACCAGGATCAAGGCGCCGGCGCCCCAGGACAGCAGGCGATGTATCCACATGGCCAGGTCGTAGCGGGACTGATCCACCGGCGCTATGGGCGGCAGGTTGAACAGACCCAGCAGCGGTATCGGGTGACCGGCGACCGAACTCCAGTACCAGCCCGAAAGCGGCACGGCCAACATGGCGATCAGGTAGAGCAGGGCGTGGGCGATATGGGCGATACCGGACATCGCCCTGGAGACGCTGCTGGGCATGGCCGGGTAGCGGTGGGTCAAGCGATAGCAGAGCCGGGCAAGCAGCAGGAACAGCACGGTGCTGGCAATCGCCTTGTGCACGAAGACCGCCGGGCCGCCCCTGGGCACATCGCCACGCAGGTTGGCGGAGTAAAAACCGATCAGCCAGGCGCCGATGATGATCAGCGCCATGCTCCAGTGGAAAAGCCGTGCTGCCAGACTGTAGGAAGAGGAAGCATTCATAGGGACAATCTGCCGTTGTGAACGGTGGAAGGACTCCGGGTTGCCGTCGGTTGAGTCAACCGGGTGTCGCCTCCTTGGCTCGGAACGCGATGGCGGCCTTGGGTCGAGGGCGATCGCGGAAGGAGTATTTCAACAGATATTTGTATTTGCAAGTGTTGTATTTGCAATAGTTGTAAGTGCATGTTTTCCACCATCTCCATTCGGGCAGTGTCGAATGAAAGGGACAGGCGCATTTCACCGGATCAGCTCAACGACGTAACATGCCCCCGCGCAGAGCCGTCTCAGCAATGGATACCGAGGTCTGAACCTTTGAACAGTTACTGTTTTTCCACCGCCGTCCCTTACCTGGTCACTCGTGTCGGGGTGCGCATGGGCGAGTGCTTTTCCCAGGAGCTTGGCGAGCATGGCCTGACGCTGGTCATGTACCGAGTGCTTGCGGTGCTTCGGGAACAGGGTGGGCTCAGCCTTGGCGAGCTGGGCGGACGGGTTTCGGCGGAGATCTCCACCTTGTCGCGGCAAGTGACCAACATGCAGAAGCTGGGGTTGATCCTGCGCGAGCGGCAGGACGCCAATGGCCGTCAGGTCTGCATCAGCCTGACGCCCGCGGGGTTGGCCCTGGTGGAGTCGCTGGTACCACGGGCGATGTATTGGGAGGAGGTGGCCATCCAGGGTTTCAGCGAGGCGGAAGTGGAGCAGCTCAAAGCCATGCTGATGCGCATGCACGCCAACCTGGCGAAGGTGCCGGACGTGTCGACAACCAACTGAAAATACCCCGTTGCACAAGGCTGGCCGGGCACGTCGAGGTTTCAGCGAAGCCGCACTGAAACCGCCCTGTGCCCGGCGAACAATCCCGGCCTTACCCCCAGCGCCGGAACAGCACGCTGGCATTCACCCCGCCAAACCCGAAGCCGTTGGACATGGCGTATTCCATCGCCAGAGGCTGGGCCTGGCCACGAATCAGGTTGAGGCCTTCGGCGCCGGCATCCGGGTTTTCCAGGTTGAGGGTGGCGGGGGCGATCTGGTCGCGCAGCGCCAGGATGGTGAAGATCGCTTCAATCCCGCCGGCGGCGCCCAGCAGGTGGCCGGTGGCCGACTTGGTCGAGGCGATGGCCAGGTCGCTGTGGTTGCCAAACACGCTCTTGATCGCCGCCAGCTCGCCTTTGTCGCCCACCGGGGTCGAGGTCGCGTGGGCGTTCAGGTGCTGGATCTGGGACGGCTCGACGCCGGCCTGACGCAACGCCTGCTGCATGGCGCGGCGGGCACCGTCGCCGTCCTCCGGCCCGGCGGTCATGTGATAGGCGTCGGCGCTGGTGCCGTAGCCCACCAGTTCGGCGATCGGCGTGGCTCCCCTTGCCAGGGCGTGTTCCAGCTCCTCGATCACCAGCAGCCCGGCGCCTTCGCCCATCACGAAGCCGTCGCGCGCCTGGTCGAAGGGCCGCGATGCGCGTTCCGGCGTGTCGTTGAAGTCGCTCGACAGGGCGCGCGCGGCCGCGAAACCGGCCAGGCTGACCCGGTGAATCGTGGCTTCCGTGCCACCGCAGACCGCGACGTCGATCTCCCCGGCGCGAATCATCCGCGCGGCGTCGCCGATGGCCTGGACGCCCGCGGCGCAGGCCGTCACCGGCGTGCCCAGCGGCCCCTTCAGGCCATGCTGGATCGACACATGACCGGCGGCCATATTGCTGAGGAAGGACGGAATGGTGAACGGCGAAAGACGGCGCGGCCCCTTGCTGTCGGTGGTGCGCACGGCGTCGGCGATGGCCGGGAAACCGCCCACGCCCGACGCGATGATGGTGGCGGTACGTTCCTGCGCCTCTGCCGTCTGCGGCGCCCAGCCGGCCTGGGCCAGCGCCTCTTGGGCGGCGGCGAGGGCTAACAGGATGAAGCGGTCCATCTTGCGCTGTTCCTTGGGCGCCAGCAGCGCGTCCGGATCGAAGCCGGCCTGCGGGTCCTGGATGCGGTCGGGAACCTGGCCGCCGATGCTGATCGGCAGGTCGCCGATCAATGCTTCCGGTAGCCGGCGGATACCCGACTGCCCGGCCAGCAGGCGTTGCCAGACCTGTTCGACGCCGCAGCCCAGCGGGGTCAATGCGCCCATGCCGGTGACGACAATGCGTTTGTTCATGACCTTTGTGCTCCTTCATCTCGTGTGGGGTGTGTCGCTCTATGGACGTCACTATCATCATGAAAGTAACATGCCCGAACCACAAATACGCAACTGCGAAATCCGAGGAACCGCCATGCAACGCAAGACCCTCCTTCACGACGAATGCCCGATTGCCCGCAGTCTGGAACGGGTGGGCGAGTGGTGGAGCATCCTGATCATGCGCGATGCCCTGCATGGCCTGCGGCGTTTCGAGGAGTTTTCCCGCAGCCTGCAGATCGCCCCCAACATGCTCACCCGGCGTTTGAATTCGCTGGTCGAGGACGGCTTGCTGGAGCGTCAGGCCTACAGCCAGCGGCCGCTGCGCTACCAATATGTGCCGACGGCCCGGGGCGAGGATTTTCGTGTGGTGCTGATGGCGTTCGTCGCCTGGGGCAATCGCCATTACGCGCCGGAAGGGGAAAGCGTGCAGATCGTCGAGCGCGCCACCGGCAGGCCGGTGCGGCCGATGATGGCCGACCTGGCCGATGGCCGCCCGGTGCCGCTGGAGGCGTGCACGGTCCAGGCCGGGCCGATGGCCAGCGAAGGCATACGTCAGCGGCTGGAGGGGCTGCGGGCGATGGAGGCCGAGGGCGAGGCCTGAAGGGGCCGCGGATCGCCGCGGCCCCCCTGGCTTAACGACAGGCGCTTGTCACTGGTCCTTTTCGCAGTTGACCATCCACGAGGCGCCGAAGCGGTCGACCAGCATGCCGAAGCGCGCCGCCCAGAAGGTGGCCTCCAACGGCATCTGCACAGTGCCCTGGTCCGCCAACGCGGCGAACACCCGCTCGGCCTCGGCGATGCTGTCGACATTCAGTGATATCGAGCAGCCGTGGATACCCGAATATGGCCGGTCGGGCGTGCTGTCCGAGCCCATAATGGCCTGGTCGCCCACCAGCAGGCGGGTGTGGATGACCCGGTCGTGACACTCGGCGGGAACATGGTCGCGGGCGGGGCTTTCGCCGAAGGTCATCATCACTTCGAGGGTGCCTTGCAGGCACTGGGCGTAGAACTTGAAGGCGGCGGCGCAATCGCCGTTGAAGATCAGATAGGGATTGATTTTCATGCTGGGACTCCCGGATGGCAGGGGCCGCGGGCGCGCCGGGTGAGCCAGCCCGCTGGCAAAAGCTGATGGGGTGAGGCCTTCACTAGCAAAGCCTAAACCTGTGTGGCAATGGGCTTGTTTTTAGACGGATTTCTCATGGCCCCGTGGCGGGTTATCACCCTTGGGGCACGGCCCGCCGCCCGGTTGGCGGCGGGCCTAGGTTGGCTATACCAGACGCGTCTGGGGCATACCCAGCAGGCCAGTCAGGCGATCCATGATCGCCTGTTGCCGGGCGCGGTCGGCCAGGTAGTCGGCCTCGGCGCTGGCCACATCGGCCGAGCAGTGCGGGCAGGTGGTTTCGTGGGCATGGATGTACTGCCAGCAGCCGCGGCACAGCGCCAGCTGGGTGGGCAGGCGTCCTTCCTCGGGGGATTTCTGCCCCTGGTTGATCCACGCCAGCTTGATCACCTGGCCGCTGTCGCTGACGCTGCTGACCGTCTCGCCGGTGTCGATGCGTTCGGTGATCAGGTCGAAGCGACCGACCGCGAACGACGCCTGGGCGGCGTCCTCGAGTTTGACGATGCGTTCGCGCAGGCCCTTTTTCTGCAGGTCCAGGGCGCGGTAGTGGCAGTACGGATTGTTGCCGGGCTTGCCCAGCAGCGAGTGCGAGGTCCAGGTGCAGCCGCCGCGGCACACGTCGTTGTAGTAGCAGGTGCGGCAATAACCCCAGAGGTCGTCGACCGAACGCAGGCGGCCAAAATGCATGCCCTCGCTGTAGTGCCAGATGTCGTGCAGGTTCATGTCGCGCACATTGCCGCCGGAAAACCCCACCGTCGCCAGCGAAGGGCAGCCCTTGACCGTGCCGTCGGCTTCCAGGGCCAGCACCGTTTGCCCGGCGGCGCAGCCGCTCCAGTGCACGCGCTCGTCGCCGAAGCCGCGCCACATATGCTCGTAAGGGCCGTAGTAACCGATGTTGTTGCCCACGTTCATCAGCAGGCCGCGTTCCTGGCCTTCGCGGTAGAGGCGCGCGAGCAGCGGCATCACTTCCAGCAGTTGATAGGGTTGCAGCAGCAGTTCCGGGTGGTCCACCGCGTTGCCCATGGCCACCGTCAGCTGGATCTGCCAATGGGTGGCGCCCAGTTCGATGATCTGGTTCATCAGCTCCGGCAAGTCGGGCAGGGTGGCCGCGCCGATCTGTGTGTTGACGCTGACCGCGAGCCCGGCCTGCTTGGCCCGGCGCAGGGTGTCCACGGCCTTGTCGAAGGAGCCTGGGACATTGCGCACGGCGTCGTGCAAGGGCGCTAGGCCGTCCAGCGAAACCCCCACGCCGTTGAGCCCGGCCTCCACCGCGGCCTGCATTTTCGCCGGGGTCAGGTTGCGCCCGCCGGTCTGGATCGCGCAGTAGATGCCGTGGTCGTGGATGGCCTGGATCAGGCGGGTCCAGTCCTTGCGCAAATAGGCTTCGCCGCCGATCAGGGTGACCTCCCGCGTGCCGAGGGCGGCGAGGGCGTCGATCACGTCGAGGCATTCCTGGGTGTTCAATTCATTGGGGCGTCGGTGGCCGGCGCGCGAGCCGCAATGCAGGCATTTGAGGTCGCAGGCGAGGGTGATTTCCCAGACCACATGCACCGGTACGTAACGCTTGAGGTCGGTTTCGCTGAGGTAGCGGGCGGGGCGATTGGCTGACATGGACAGTCCTTTGCGCGCACACAGGCGCGCGGCACGAACCTGGCGGATGTCCGCGCCGTCCCTGGCGATGCCGGCCCGGGCGGACAAAGGGTTTGCCAGTGGGGACCCGGGCCTGGCCCTGGGGAAGGCCAGGCCCGGACGCCACCTTTCAGCGAGCTTCGAGGCGGGCGATCTCGGCGTTCAGCTGCTGCAAGGCGCTGCGCAGCGCATCGCCGCTGGCCAGTTGCTGCTCGCCCTGGCGGACGACCGCCTTGAGCTGCGCCAGGTCACCGCTGCTTTGTGCCTGCTGCACCGCCACCGCATACAGCGGCACGGGGTGATGAGGCACGGGCTCGGGGTGCGGGATCGATGCCTGGCTGACCGTGGCGTGCTGCACGTCCTGCCAGTTGCCCTGGTAGCAGTATTTGTAGCTGGCGAAACCACTGGCCCAGTCGAGCCCGAGAATCCCGTGCAGTTGGAAGGTCGCGGCGATCTGGCTGGTCGGACCGCTGGGGTTGCCGGTCAGGCTCAGGATGATGTGGCCTTCGGTCGACGGGTGCAGCTGTAACTGGGAGTAATCGCCCCACACGTCGGCGAAGAAGTTCACCGGCGGGTAGGTGCTCTTGAACACTCGGGCCACGCCGCTGACTTTTTTCTGCACGGTGTTGACCAACAGGTCGAGGGTCAGAACCGGGGCACCCAACAGCCCCGTGGTGGCTTGGATGCGGGTATGGAACAGTCCAGTTTGCATGGTGCAACTCCTTGTTCTTGTTCAGGGAAGCCGGATGGGTTGGCGCGCCATGGTCAGCGTCGCTCGAGCCTGCCGATCTCGTCCTTGGCCGCGTCCAGCGCGCTGCGCAGCTGGGGCAATTGCTCCAGTTGCTGCTGGGCCAGGCTGGCCAGGCTCTTCATCTGGGCCAGGTCGCCGCTGGCGATGGCGCCATGAATCGGCGCGGCATACAGCGGGGTGATCGGTGGATAGGGCAGCAGGACCGGGCCGGGCTCCAGCGGTATCGGCAAGGCTGAGAAGGCGTAGGAGGGCACCGACTCGACGAGGTGGGCGGGAACGTTCTCCACCGATACCCAGCGCTGGCCGTTGTAGTACTGGTAGTTGGCGATGCCGTTCTTCCAGTCGTGATCCACCACCAGTTGAATCTTGAAAGTGATGATCGAGTTCGAGCCCGGCCCGCCCTGATTACCCTGGGCGGTGACCAGGATCTTGCTGGTGCTGGGTGGCATGACGGTCAGGTAGGTGTATTGCCCCCACACATCGGACTGCAGCTCCAGCGGCGGGTTGGTGGCCTGGGTCACCAGCGAGGTGCCGCGCACGGTCTGCTCGGGGGTGTAGACCAGCAGGTCAAGGGTGAGGCTCGGCGCGCCGGGGATCGAAGTGCCGATCCGGTAGCTGAGGGGAAACAAGCCAAGATTGGACGAAGTGGAACCGGACATGATTGCCTCCAGTGCATTAGAAAATGGAACGACCTTAGCGCCGTTCCAGACGGGCGACTTCCTGTGCCAACTGCTCGTAAGCGCTGCTCAGATCCTTGGATTCTTTCTGGGATGTATCGCGTTGTTTGAGCAGGGACTTCATCTGCGGCAGGTTGCCGAGGGAGATTGCTTCTTGAATCGCCACGCCATAAGGCGTGATGGGGTGGAGCGAGGATGAACTCATGGCGTTGCCTTCCGTGGGAGATTGTAGAGACTGCGCTATCCGGCAGCTTTTGCAGTTAAGCAGGCCGGGCACGGGGCAAACGCGAGGGTGAACAAATAACTTTGAATAGCCGTTATCGGGAAAAAATATATCCAGGCAGGACAAGGAACTGGCGCGGCCCTATAGCGCGTTTGGCAATCAGCGACCCACCGCTTACAAGGAATGAATACAAGCCGGCGCCGCCACTTAACATGCCCCGCCATCCACCTTACCTGTAGCCGCTGCCGAAGGCTGCGATCGAGCCGCAGGCTCGCGGCGAACTCACGGACGCCGAAGCCCCTGCGGGCCTTCACGCAGCCTGCGGCAGCGGCTACAGGAGGTCATTTTTTGCCAGAGGGAATGCGCAGCGGCTACAGGGGCGGTTGTTGTCTGTGGGAATGCGGTCGGCAGTCGATGGTCGCAGGTGCGGTGATTTGGCGGGGTGGTCGGCAATTGCCGTTGCGCCGCGGTTCAGGCCACGGCGCTCTGCGGCGCGCTGTTCAACAGCCGTTCCAGGGCGCCGCTGAGCAGGTGTTCCAGCAGGGTTTCGCGCTCGTGCTCGGTCAGTGGCTGTTCGTCCAGCCAGCCGGGCGCGCTGTTGAGCAGGCTGGCGATGGCATGCCCGGTGGCCAGCAGCGCCGCGTCGCCGAGCCGTGGCAGCGGGCCGAGGAGCATCAGCAGGCGGCGTTCATATTGCTCGCGCAGCTGACGCACGCGCTGCTGCTGGTCCTGATTCAGGCAACCGCTGTCGCGCTCCACCAGACGGAAATGCCGAGGCAGTTCCCGATGCAGTTTCAGGTGGGCGCGGATCAGGGTGCGCAGGCGATCGTCCGGCGCCTTGCGCCGCCGTTCGATGCGCCCCAGGGTGCCGAGCAGTTCGTCGTAGAACTCTTCGATCAGGTCCAGCAGCAGGTGCTGTTTGCTCGGGTAATGGTGATACAGCGAGCCCGGGGTCAGCCCCAGGTGGCTCGCCAGCTCGCGCATGCCGACCTGGCCGAAACCCTTGCTGGCGAACAGCTCCAGGGCCTTGTCGCGGCTTTCGGCAAAACGCGAGCAACGCTCAGCCATAGCGGTGGAAGCCGCGTTCGGTCTTGCGCCCCAGGTAACCGGCGGCGACCATTTCCTTGAGTAGCGGCGCGGGCCGGTATTTGCTGTCGTTGAAGCCATCGTAGAGGGCCTCAAGGATCGCCAGCAGGGTGTCCAGGCCGATCAGGTCGGCCAGGGCCAGCGGGCCGATCGGCTGGTTGCAGCCCAGGCGCATGCCGGCGTCGATGTCCTCGGCGCTGGCCAGGCCTTCCTGCAATACCAGGATCGCCTCGTTGATCATCGGCACCAGGATCCGGTTGACCACGAAGCCCGGGCGGTTGCCGGCGGTGATCGCGACCTTGCCCAGGCGGGTGGCCATGTCCAGGGCCAGGGTGTGGGTCGCGTCGCTGGTCTGCAGGCCGCGGATCACTTCGATCAGCCCCATCACCGGCACCGGGTTGAAGAAGTGCAGGCCGATAAAGCGCTCGGGCGCGCTGACGCTGGCGGCGAGCTGGGTGATCGACAGCGACGAGGTGTTGGAGGCGATGACACAGGTGCTGGAAACCTGGGCGGCGATCTGTTGCAGCACCCGCCGTTTCAGCTCGAGGTTTTCCGTGGCCGCTTCGATCACCAGTTGTGCGTCGACCAGGCTGGCATAGTCGGTGCTGGTGCGGATGCGCCCCAGGGTCGCCTGTTTCTGTGCTTCGTCCAGGCTGCCCTTGGCAATCTGCCGGTCGAGGTTCTTGGCCACGGTGGCCACGGCCTTTTGCAGGGCGCTGTCGCTGATGTCCAGCAAGGTCACTTCGAACCCGGCCTGGGCACAGACCTGAGCGATACCGTTACCCATGGTGCCGGCGCCGATCACACCGATATTCTGCAGATTCATCTTGGCTTCTCTTTCTTCGTCCGGAGGTGTCGCAGCGCAGCGCGAGCGCGTCTTGCAATGCAACCTTCGAGGCGCGAGTCTAGTGCCCGCGCCGACCCCGGCCTATGCCAAAAGCGCTCAGCCGCGCTGGCGTTTTTTGCCATGTCCACAGCCACAGAGAGCAGTCATTCCATGCGGGAAAAGGATTCGGTCGCGGTCTACTTCGTGCAGGTGATGGTCCACGCCTTGCGTGAGCGGCCCGAGCGCCTGGCCGCGGTGCTGGCCGAAGCGGGCATCGATCCGGCCTTGCTCGGCCAGCCCGAGGCGCGGGTGCCGGCCAGCGCGTTCGCGGCCCTGTGGCTGATCCAGATCCGCGAGCTGGGCGACGAGTTTTTCCAGCTCGATTCCCACGGCCTGCCGCCGGGGGCGTTCGCCCTGATCTGCCGCGGGCTGATCCAGGAGCCGACCCTGGAAAAGGCCTTGCGCCAATGCCTGGCCAATTTCGGCCTGTTCCTGCGCGACTTCCGTGGCAGCCTCAGCGTGCGCGGCAAGCGCGCGGTGCTGAGCCTCGACAGCCAGCCTTGCGATGACGCCGCCGGGCGTTTTGGCGAAGAGACCTTCCTGGTGCTGATGATCAGCCTGCTGTGCTGGCTCGGCGGGCGGCGCATTCCCATCGACCGCGCCGACTTTCGTTATCCGCGCCTGTCCCTGAGCGACGATGCCTTGCTCTGGGGGCCGAACCTGACCTTCGGCGCCGAGCGCACCGAAATCGAATTCGCCAGCCGTTTCCTGCGCCTGCCGGTGGTCCAGGACCTGGCCTCGCTCAAGGTCTTTCTGCGCAGCGCGCCGCAGTGGCTGGTGATCCGTTTTCGCAACCAGCACGGCCTGGCGACCCAGGTCTATCAACGCCTGCGCCGCAGTCACTACAGCCAGTGGCCGACCCTGGAAGCCTTCGCCGGCGAGGTGCAGGTCAGCCCCAGCACCCTGCGTCGGCGCCTGGAGCGCGAAGGCGTGTCGTACCAGGAGATCAAGGACGAAGTGCGCCGCGCCATGGCCGTCGAACTGCTGCGCCAGAGCC
This sequence comes from Pseudomonas sp. GW821-FHT02B10, assembly GCF_059421865.1. Taxonomy (NCBI): domain Bacteria; kingdom Pseudomonadati; phylum Pseudomonadota; class Gammaproteobacteria; order Pseudomonadales; family Pseudomonadaceae; genus Pseudomonas; species Pseudomonas sp. GW821-FHT02B10. The sequence goes on from NZ_JBWKVU010000015.1 coordinate 54,454, forward strand.
GCGCGAGCATCGGCGAAATCGCCGAGCGCACCGGCTTCCAGGAGCCCAGCGCCTTCCACCGCGCGTTCAAGAAATGGACCGGCGAAAGTCCCGGGCGCTATCGCGCGCGCTACCAGCCGATGACCTGACGGGCTGGCGCGCCGGCGTCAGTTCAAACCGCCAACCCCAAGACCTGCAACTGCCGTCGCGTCTCTGCCGCCGACCGGTGCTCAATCGCATTCCAGCCCAGGGCCTTGGCGGCGACGATATTCGGCGCGTGGTCGTCGATGAACACCAACTCCTGCGGCGCCACCTCCGGCAGGTGCGCGCGAATGCGCTGCAGGGCGGTGTGGTAGATCTCGGCGTCAGGCTTGATCTGCCGCTCCTGCCCGGACACCACGATGTCGCGAAAACGCTGGAGGAACGGATAGTTGTCCCAGGCGTAGGGGAAGGTCTCCTGGGACCAGTTGGTCAGCCCGAACAGCGGCATCTGCGCCTGGTGCAGTTCTTCCAGCAAGGCCACGCCGTCATCCAGCTGGCCGCGGAGCATTTCCGGCCAGCGCCCGTAATAGGCCTCGATCAGCGGCGCATGCTCCGGGTGTTCGGCCACCAGGCTGCGGGTCGCTTCGGCCAGGGGCCGCCCGGCGTCCTGCTGGGTATTCCAGGCCTGGGTGCAAATGGTCTCGAGGAACCATTGGCGGCGGGCATCGTCGGGGATCAGTTGGCGGTACAGGTGGTGCGGGCTCCAGTCGAACAGCACGCCACCAAAATCGAAAACCACAGCACGAATTGTCATCAGCACGTCCTTTTGAGCGGTTGTGGGTCAGGGCGACATCCTGCGACGGCAGGCGGCGCAATGCAATTTGCTGGCGTGTCGGTATGCGGGGGCGTCGGGGCTTTTGGGGGCAGGGCTAGCGTCATCCTTTTATCCGTCGACACTCTGCTGCTGCATTTTTGGATGGTGTACATATCCATTCCTGCAGTCACGGCCACTGGCGGTTATGTTGTGGGCTTCTGTATCTGTAGGAGCGAAGCTTGCTCGCGATGGCGTCGGCTCTGGCGCTGCATTTTTTGGACTGGGTACATATCCATTCCTGCGGTCACGGCCACTTACGGTTCCGCTTTTACAGCGGGTCACTTTGGAAAAGCGCCAAAGTAACCAAAACGCTTTGCCCCACCACTCGTTGCCTCGCCTAGGCTCGGCATACCCTCACTCCGGCATTGATCCGTGGGCCGCCGCAAGGGGCCATCCCTGGCCCCGTGCGGCTAACCCGGCGTCCTGCCGGGTTACCCACGGCTCAATGCCTGCGTTCGGCCATCGTGGTTAACGGGGCCTTCAGATCAAAAGCCAAAGCAAAAGCCAAACGGCGGCCTACCGGCCGACCTGAGGCTGAACGCAATTCCTGTAGCCGCTGCCGAGCTTGCGAGGCTGCGACCGGGTGCGAAGCGCCCGCCAAACCTGACAACGCGGTGCAACAGATAAATCCGCGAATCAGGATTTGCGTCTGCGACGCACCCGATCACTGCCTTCGGCAGCAGCTACAAAGCCCCCCAGCCCCAATAGCGCTCAGGACTCCCGCGCCGTGCGCCATTGAATCACCTCCAACACCGCACACCCTTCCCGGGTCAGCAGATGCACCCCTCGGGTCACCCGCGTCAGGTCGCAGTCGGAAATGTCTTTCAGGTTAAGCGTGGACAGCGTGTCCATCAGGTCGCGCACCACAGTGAAACGATGGGCCGCGCTGCTGGCCAGATCGCTCAGGGAGGTTTGGGTGTCGAGGTAGAAAACCGCTTGGTCGGAGTCGTGGGTATCGACGGGGGTGAAGCGAGAAATCGATTGATCGTCCATGGTCGTTACTCGTTGTAGAGCTTCCACCATTTGCGGCCAAGCAAATTGAGGGTGGCAGCTGTGTGAGGGTTGGCCGACCGGTTTACAACGACACCGGCACACCCGAAGGTGTCCCGCACACAGCCGCCATAACACAGAATCGCAGGCACAAAAAAAGCGTCTGCAATGGTGTTTTGGACGCTGATGCGTCGTTGTAATTCGACCGGCCAAGGTCGTTCGCGGATTTTGCCGCGAGGGCGAACTATAGGGGCGGCGCTTGAGCGGCGCAACTGCACGTAGGCGGTGGATGTTTGAGTGGTTGTGTCATGGGGTCGATGGAAATTGCAGCAGATGTGTAACTGCTCTGAGCTGGCTATCCGTTTGCATGGGACCTATCCAGCCTGAGCTTGAGGGGCTGCTGCACAAAGTGACCGAAACAAGGCTTTGGGATCCGCTTAATGGGCAGTTTGTTAATTCTATTGGTTGTTGACGGCAAGCCCCTTTGGAGGCCGGCTGATTACTTCCGGAGCGGAGTTCAAGTTGTGGCTACTGCCAGTCAAGGCGCTCTGCTTCGACTGATGTTTATGACTATGTAGCTCAGAAACTGAATTGACCTTGCCTTTGTAGTACACATGGCATACCGCTTTTGGCCGAAAGCAACCGCTCATAAAGGGCTACTTTCGGCCAAAAGCAGAATTCAAAGCGCCTACTAAACTGCCTGTGCGTCAAAAGCTATAAGGGTGCGCCATAAAAACCCCTATCTTGCGCTAATGCCTGGTACATCACTTTTTTCCAATGATTAGAAAAATATGATGTCGAGTTAGATACTGATGTCAGGTATCTTGAAAACTCCTCGGGCGAAATGTCAGACAAATAGCCGCGACGCAAATCAACAAGAGCGCTTAGTTCATCGGCGGCCTGTACGCTGTAACGAGTTCCAATATTAAAATCTCTGAAATGATTTGATGCTCTGTTTTTTTCAATATCACTCCATTCATTGGGTGGTTCAGAAAAATACTCTAAGCTGCAGGGGTGTGTAAGGTTTACTTTTGCGAACACCCATTGCTCTAAAAAAAATTTATTATCATCAAAATACGGATGAATAGCTTGCTCGCCTTCTGCAGTCGCGAGGGCATTGCTCTTCTCGGTATTACAATCTCTACAGCAAGGTACCAAGTTTTGTGGAAGCACGGCATATTGAGGGTAATTAGCTTTAGGTAGATAGTGATCCAGACTTTTAGGCCTGCCTATCCCACCACAAAAAGGACACTGCTCGTTAGCGGCCACTAAAATCACATCATATAACCCTCTACCAGGCTGCCTATTGACCATGTGGTATCCATACAGCTTGATAAGCTCACTCTTCCTTACGTCAGCAATGACAATTGGGTCTTCGCCTTTTGGATGTATTAGCGGTGGAATAGAATAAACACTACCAACTCGCGCTTGGTCGATATACGTATTCGACGCCCTCTCAATAAAGTCCGAAACACCATTCAAACGCTCTTTCAAACTCAAGTCAAAAACAGAAGCTAGGCATAAATTATATGATTGCATCGCAGTGCATTCAGGTAGGTTGAGGCGCCTCATTTGCTGCCTCCTAAATCACGACTAGCAATCAGTGCTCTAACTATTGCTTGGGCTTCAAAGCCCAGCTGTCCACCGTATTCAAGTAGTACTTGCTCGAAAGTTCCGCCGGCGTCGACTGAAAGTTTAAGCATTTTGTGAAAGCCTGACTTTCTCACCTCTAAGCCAAAAGCTTCACGCGTCAATACGCCAACATTCTCTCCAAACGTTTGAACTTCAGGCCTTTCAGTTCCTATTACTAATCTAGATCTATTGATTTTCCACGAACAAGAAGTCGGGATCTCCTGCAAAACAACAGGGGAGTGCGTAGCAATAATAGCTACACCATTTCTGTCGAGGAGAAGCTCACTTAAAGCCCTTATAAAAGCTGATAGCAGAGGAGGATGAAGGTGGCTTTCAGGTTCATCAATTACAACTAGAGTCTTCTCTTCTACAGTTGCCACAAGTTTGGTAATTGTCAAAAGTACTATTGCGTGCCCCGAGCTCATCCTAACAATCAGCTCCAATGCCTTAGCGTTAAAATCTTGCCCCGTCAAACCCATCAATCTAGGTAATTCCATGTCAGCAAAATTTTCGTCAGACTCTAGATTTTCAATTGCACTTAGCCAGCGCAATTTCTTACCTGGCTGACTCATACACAGAGCCAAGCTTTTCAAGTACTCCTGATGAATTTCCTCTAAGGTTTTCAGTTCTGAGTTTTTGGAAGAAACTTTCTTTAAGCCTACATAGTAGTAACATGTGCCCTTAGCAGGATCAGACTGTTCAGGAGGCGGTGTAAATGGATCAAAAGCGCTAAACGAGACAGACACTAAGCTACTAAAATAATCAGCGCCTATTTGGGCTTTTTCAAAAAGCCCATCTTTAAAGAAGCCCTCGTCACACCCTAGTCCACCCGTTACTGCTTGAATCATTCCGTTTAATATTGTTGTTTTTCCAACCCCGTTGCGACCAATAAGGGCATGGATGTTTGTACTTGGTTTTGACTCTGATTTCACATCGAAGCTAAGTTCTATGCCTGCCTGTCTCTCAGTTGCAAGTCTTAAGTATGAAAAGGAGAAGTTTGTTCTAACTACTCCCCCATTTAAAACCCTCTTGAACTGTTCCTTAATCGCTGTGAGACTAACACCCCTTAGCAAGGAAGTACTAAATACGTCCTCCCCCATCGCTGCATCTAGATGCTTTTCATTCCACACAATGTCGCACAAGGATTTTAGATAGTCATTTCTTGTGTCTTCGCTTTCGATTTTAGCTAGCTTTTCGTAGTATTCCAGCTCTGTGCCAAGAGAGAAGAAGCCCTCTGGTAGAAACTTGAATGGTGAAGTTAGTCTGGAGTAAGTTGATACGGATGTAGTCTGACCTTTAAATCCAACTTTAACATTCCCCAAGTCGTGTTGATTACCATTTCTATCGCACAGCGTCACATAAAACATTGTGACGTACGAGTAATCATTCCAATTGTCGTACCTTAGAAAGACTGTGTTTGCGGTCGAGGAAGGAATTTTGTCATTGCGCCCTAGTATAAAAAAATCCATTTTTCTACCTTATTCTATTAACCGAGAAAAACCATTCTGAGTTATCTAAAATCAGATCTCAACCTATGAGGTGAACCACACTTTGCATAATCACATTTGGCTGACTCCTTTTGGCCGATTCTGTTGAAAAAGTCGGTTTTCCTAAAACGCTCGAACATTGATGGGTGAAAACACCTCTTTTGCACGCTGCTACGTGAAATCCGAGTCCTGAACCTTCTGCCAAAAACACAGATTTCAATCTCAGGCGCGTATTTTTCTGCCGTGGAAACCGAAGCCGACTTTTTCAACAGAATCGGCCATTATTTGCCTGTCACGATCGCAGCTGATTGCTGCTAAATGTGAAGAGCCGCCTGCACTTGTATTGATTTTTTAGCCAATTCAGCCAGAGCGTTTCAAGAACTCCAGATCGAATGACACATTTGTAATACGGCTAGCGTCAGGTACAGGTTGCCATTCGGCAGTGGTTGAGTCGATTTCGCGTAGAGCCATTGTCATGCTTCGTGAGGCGCGCCCACCCGATCTATACGCAGGCAGCGCACCAAGTACTGGCCGTTAATGGAATCACCCATTTTGAGTTGTGAAATGACTGCGCCAGAAACTCGGTGATCAGCGACGCAATCTGCTGCTGGATCAACGCCCGCGGTCGAGCGTTGTCGCCATCCCGGCAAATGACGCCATCGCCTGGTGCCTCTTCTTCGAGCAACGCCAGCGCGCCAGGTTTGCACAGCGACAAAAAGCTGAAGTGGCTGGCGTCCTCGATCTCGACGTAGCGATTCGTCGCAGGGGGCAAGCGCTTGCTCAGGTCGGCGGACTCCAACCGCGCGGGAAGGTCTTCAGAGGGCACGCCCGCTGCGATCACCAGTGTCGGCACCGGCAGCGTCGCCAGGCTTTCATCGGTCAGGCCGCGTGACAGGCCCAGGTCCAGGGAAACGATGGCGGTGACACGTTTGTCGCTCAGGTCGGCGACCAGCCGGGCTTTCGATGCCGGGGTGCTGTCGGGGTTGATCTGTTTGTAAACGCTGCAACTGGCCAGTTGCGGATGGGTGATGCAGTCCTGGACAAAACGGTCGGGATCGAATCGAGCACCGGCGATTTCCAGGGCTGTCCAGCCGCCAAGGGAATGACCTACCACTGCAATTTTCTGCTTCGCCACTAACCCGAAGTGTTCCGGCTGGGCCATGACCGCATTGATGGTCCGCTGCAGGTCGACGGGACGCTGCCACAACTGTGCCGCGGCTTTAGGGTTGCGATCGCGGGTGGTGGTGCCGGGGTGGTTGACCGCCGCCACGATGTAACCCTGACGGACCAGCGCACTGGCCAGCCATGATTGGTTCTCCCAATTACCGCGAAAGCCGTGGGAGAGCACCACCAGTGGATGCGCGCCTGCGGCCGGAGGAGCATCGCGGACGGCCAGGGCACCGACAAACACCGGAGTATCGGCGATCAACTGCGGTGTGGCAGTGGTTGCGCTCGGGTACCAAACGACCAACTCCAGCGGACGGTCGTTTTGCTTGTCTGGCAACGTCGAGGCCCGGAAGCCGATGGGGTTGTCGCCAGCGAATGCATGTATGTTCAGGCAGATAAGGAGCAGGGCGCCAAGCACTGTTTTCATTGTTTTCATCTTCCTTGATGGGATCGGCGTCGATGGGACGCGATCAGGTGCGCGGGAAACATATCAGCCCTCGCGTCGGCACACACAGCCATTTCTGATGCCCATTGAATCGACTTGTTTTCTAGGCGCACCCCAGTGAGCGCTTCTGGCCGGCAGCAGCCTCCGCTTCTTCCAAGCCCCACCCATCAATCAACAATCACCCGTTCATTCGGGTCATCCCCCAAACACACGCTCAGCTGTTGCCCAGCCTTGTTGAACGCACAATGAGGCAAAGCCCGCTCCTTGATAAAACTCAACGCCGGCAGGATAAACACGCCGGCCAGGATCAGCGCCCCCACGGTCCGGCGGAACAGTTCTTCCGCGCTGGTGGCGGCTGGCCGGGGCTTGAGGCGTCCGCGTCGATACCAGTACAGCCCGCTGAAGACCAGGCCGCAGCCGATCGCCATCGCGTAGTCCAGCTCCCAGGACTGCGGGCTGAAGATCAGGTTGCCGTCGGCATCGTCCGGGTAATTGATCCGCCACCAGGCACCGAGCAGCAGCGGCACCAGGCCGGCGACGAGCCAGGCCAGGCGGGCGCCGGGCATACGGGTGAGCAGGGCGAGGGCCAGGCCGAGGGCGCAGACGAGCCACAGGCCGAGGAACAACTGGAAGCCCATGGCGCCGCCGAACAGGGTGCCGCTGACGTCGCGGGGGATGATCAGTTGCAGGTCGGCGAAGACCATCAGGGACAGCGGGGCCGCTACGGCGATCCAGCTCAACAGGTGGTAGAGCCAGGTCCACAGGGTGAACAGGCGACGGATAAGAGGGTTCGGCAAAGAGGGGGCGGGCGCCAACACGTTTCTTCCTTGGGCGGTGTTCGGGGCGCGCAGTATGCAAGGCCGCCGCCGGTTTTGCATCAGCCGCCGTGCAGCAGGGCGGGGCACAGAGACCCCGCCCGAGGGGGGTTAGAACTGCTCCGCTTCGAGGCCGAACAGCGAGGAACTGCCGGCGCGGATGCTTTGCTCCAGGCTGAGGATGCGCGGCAGCAGGCGGCTGAAGTAGAAACGCGCGGTGGCCAGCTTGGCGCCGTAGAAACGCTCGTCCTCGGCGTGCTTGTGCTCGGCCACTTGGGCCATGCGCGCCCACAGGTAGGCGTAGGCCACGTAGCCGAACAGGTGCAGGTATTCGACGCAGGCGCTGCCCACGGCGTTGGGGTTCTGCACCGCCTGTTCGCGCAGCCAGTCGCTGAGGTCTTCCAGGCGCTGCACGGCGTCCAGCAGCTCGGCGGCGTAGGCGGCGCCGGGCAGGTAGGCGTAGTCGTGGATCTCGCCGGTGAACAGGCGCAGGGCCACACCGCCGTTGCCCACTACCTTGCGGCCCAGCAGGTCGAGGGCCTGGATGCCATTGGTGCCTTCATAGATCTGCGCGATGCGCACATCCCGCACCAGTTGCTCCTGGCCCCATTCGCGGATATAGCCGTGGCCGCCGAAGACCTGCTGGCCGAGGATGCAACTGTCCAGCCCGGTGTCGGTGAAGAACGCCTTGGCCACTGGGGTCAGCAGCGCCACCAGGGCCTCGGCGTTGTGCCGCTCATGGGGCTGGTCGGCGAACTTGGCCAGGTCCAGCTGCTGGCCGACGTAACTGGCGAAGGCCCGGCCGCCCTCGGTCATGGCTTTCATGGACAGCAGCATGCGCCGCACATCGGGGTGGACGATGATCGGATCGGCGATCTTGTCCTTGGCCACCGGGCCTGCGGGCGAGCGGCTCTGGATGCGCTCGCGGGCGTAGGTGCGGGCGTTCTGGTAGGCGTTCTCGGCGCAACCGATGCCCTGGATGCCGATGGACAGGCGCTCGTAGTTCATCATGGTGAACATCGCTGCCAGGCCCTTGTTGGCCTCGCCGATCAGCCAGCCGCTGGCGCCGTCGAAGTTCAGCACGCAGGTGGCCGAGGCCTTGATCCCCATCTTGTGCTCGATGGAGCCGCAGCTCACCGCGTTGGCCTGGCCGAGGTTGCCCTGGGCGTCGACCTGGATCTTCGGCACCAGGAACAGCGAGATGCCCTTGGGCCCGGCCGGGGCGTCCGGCAGCTTGGCCAGGACCAGGTGGATGATATTTTCGGTCAGGTCCTGCTCGCCGCCGGTGATGAAAATCTTGCTGCCGCTGATCCGGTAGCTGCCGTCGGCCTGGGGTTCGGCGCGGGTGCGGATGATCCCCAGGTCAGTGCCGGCATGGGCCTCGGTCAGGCACATGGAGCCGGCCCAGCGACCTTCGTACATGGGCGGCAGGTACAGCGCCTTGAGCGCCTCGCTGGCGTGGGCGTCGATGGCCAGGCAGGCGCCGGAACTCAGGGCCGAATACAGGGCGAAGCTGGAATTGGCGGCGTAGAGCATTTCTTCGAACTGCACCGCGAGCATCTTCGGCATGCCCATGCCGCCGTAGGCCGGGTTACCGCTTAGGCCCACCCAGCCGCCCTGGATATAGGTGGCGTAGGCCTCCTTGAAACCGGCGGGGGTGCGCACCCGGCCGTTGTCCCAGGTGGCGCCTTCCTCGTCGCCGCTGCGGTTGAGCGGGGCGATCAGCTGGCCGGTGACCTTGGCCGCTTCTTCGAGAATCGCATCGGCGGTATCGGCATCCACCGTCTCCGCCAGGGCCGGCAGCCGGGCCCAGAGCCTGGGCGCGTTGAACACTTCATGCAGGACAAAGCGCATGTCACGCAGGGGGGCGTTGAATTCAGGCATCGCAACAAACCTCGGGCAAGAGTGGCGGTTGAACGGCCGGGGCCGGGTGATTCAAAAAGGCTAGGCCCCGCCATGCCGACTCCCTGCAGGGCAACGACATGCACGGGGTTTCTGTCTATTCAAGCTAGAGGTTTTTCGCCATGTCGCGCAGGACGAACTTCTGGATCTTGCCGGTGGAGGTCTTGGGCAACTGGCTGAACACCACGGTGCGCGGCACCTTGAAGCCCGCCAGGTGTTCCCGACAGAAGGCAATGATCTGCGCCTCGCTGACCTGCTGGTGGTCGGCCTTGAGGGTGATGAAGGCGCAGGGCGTCTCGCCCCATTTCTCGTCGGGGCGGGCCACCACCGCGGCTTCCAGCACTGCCGGGTGACGATAGAGCACGCCTTCCAGCTCGATGGTGGAAATATTCTCGCCGCCGGAAATGATGATGTCCTTGAGCCGGTCGCGGATCTCCACATAACCGTCCGGGTGGGTCACCCCCAGGTCGCCGGTGTGGAACCAGCCGCCCTCGAAGGCCTCGGCGGTGGCGCTGGGGTTCTTCAGGTAGCCCTTCATCACCGTGTTGCCGCGCATGAAGATCTCGCCGATGGTCTGGCCGTCGCGGGGCGTGGGTTCGAGGGTTTTCGGGTCGGCCACCATCACCCCTTCCAGGGTCGGGTAACGCACGCCCTGGCGCGACTTGATCTGCGCCCGCTGTTCCAGGGGCAACTCGTCCCAGGCCGCGTGCCAGGCGCACAGGGTCACCGGCCCGTAGACCTCGGTCAGGCCGTAGACGTGGGTCACCTTGATGCCCATTTCTTCCACCGCGCCAATCACCTTGGCCGGTGGCGCGGCCCCGGCGACCATGGCGTCGACCGGGTGATCGATGGCGGCCTTGGCCGAGTCCGGCATGTTCACCAGGGCATTGAGCACGATGGGCGCGCCGCACAGGTGCGTGACCTGGTGCTCGCGGATCAGGTTGAGGATCTTCTGCGGGTCGACCCGGCGCAGGAACACATGGACCCCGGCCAGGGCGGTGACGGTCCAGGGGTAGCACCAGCCGTTGCAGTGGAACATCGGCAGGGTCCACAGGTACACCGGGTGGTTGCCCATGGCCCAGGTCATCTGGTTGCCCAGGGCATTGAGGTAGGCGCCGCGGTGGTGATAGACCACGCCCTTGGGGTTGCCGGTGGTGCCCGAGGTGTAGTTCAGGGCGATGGCCTGCCATTCGTCATCCGGCCACTGCCAGGCGAATTCCGGGTCGCCCTCGGCGAGGAAGGCCTCGTAGTCCAGCTCGCTGACCGGCTGGCCCTCGCCGTACTCGGGGTCGTCGAGGTCGATCACCAAAGGCGGCTGGTCGAGCATGGCCACGGCGGCGTGGATCACCTCATGGAACTCGCGGTCGGCGATCAATACCTTGGCCTCGCCGTGGGCCAGCATGAAGGCGATGGCCTCGGCGTCCAGGCGCACGTTGAGGGCATTGAGCACGGCGCCGATCATCGGCACGCCAAAGTGGGCTTCGAGCATGGCCGGGATATTCGGCAGCATCACCGCCACTGTGTCGTTCTTGCCGATTCCGCGCCCGGCCAGGGCCGAGGCCAGGCGCCGGCAGCGGCTGTAGGTCTGGGCCCAGGTGCGGCGGATCGAACCGTGGATCACCGCCGGGTAATCGGGGTAAACGGCGGCGGTGCGCTCGATGAAGCTCAAGGGGGACAGGGCGATATGGTTGACGGCCGTCGGCGCGAGGCCTTGCTCGTAGATGGACATGGTTCGGGTACCCGGTGGCTGATTGTTAGCTCTATTGGCCGAGGCCATTTTTGCGGCACTCGGTGACTTATCCGGGAGCTTTTATATACTGCTTGGCAATGGATATGGAAGTACTACCTGAGTTGTATAGTATTTATACTATATTAATAATTCGCTGATCCAGCCCGCAGGTTTATCGACGATGCCCACCTCCACCCACTTGAACCGCTGGCTGCGCCTGCAGCGTGAAGGCCGGCTGCCGGACTCGCCCTGGCTGGGCCATGACCCGCAACCCAGCCTGCTGCTGGACGCCGAGGCGCGGCCCGTGGACCTGAACCCGGCGCTCTTGCAATGGCTGGATAGCGAGGCGTCGAGCGAGGTCGCGGCGCTGCTGCCGGTCAATCACCCGGCCCTGGTCCGGGCCTGCCTGGAGCAACAGCGGGCCATCGAAGAGGTCGAGGCCCAGTGGGGCGAGCGGGTGCTGCTCTGGAGCTTTATCCCCGACCCGCACAGGCAACGGGTCCTGGCCCGGTGCCGCGAAGCCACGGCGCAGATCCTCGCCGAGCGCGAGTCGGCCACGGCCCGGCGCCTGTACCGGCTGATCACCGAGAACACCACCGACCTGATTTCCCGGCATACCCCGGACGGCACCTTTCTCGACGCTTCACCGGCGTCCTGGACCCTGCTTGGCTACTGGCCCGAAGCACTGCGCGGGCGCCTGGCCCGCAGCCTGTTCCACAGCCAGGACCTGGCCGGGCTGACGCAGCGCACCCGGGACGCCCTGGAGCAGGACGGCTACCACACCATGACCTACCGCATCCGCCATCGCGACGGCCATTACCTGTGGTTCGAGACCGCCTGCCGGGCGATCCGCGAAACCTACACCGGGGCGGTGGTGGAAGTGGTGGCGGTGTCGCGGGACATCACCTCCCGGGTCCAGGCCGAAGAGAACAAGCGGCGCCTGGCGGAAGTGGTGGAGGCCAACCCCGACCCGGTGCTGTTCATCCAGCCCGGCGGCGCGGTGACCTACCTCAACCCTGCGGCCCGACGCACCCTGGGCCTGGAGGCCGGGCAGCCGATGCCGGACCTGGCAAGCATCCTCACCCAGGAAGTGCTGGACAGCCTGCAACGCGAAGGCTGGCACCGCGCCGAACACACAGGCCGCTGGAGCATCGAGGCGCGCCTGCAACCGCCGGCCGGCGGCGCGTCGGTGCCGGTGTCGCTGATGTTGCTGGCCCATCGCGCGGCCAGTGGCGAGCGCTTCTATTCCCTGGTGGCCCACGACCAGAGCGAACGGGAATTGCGCGAGGCCCAGCAGCGCCATCACCAGGACGAACTGGCCCACACCGCGCGCCTGGTGACCCTGGGCGAACTGGCCTCGGGCATTGCCCATGAGATCAATCAGCCCCTGGCGGCGGTGGTCAATTACGCCAACGCCAGCCAACGTTATCTGCAAGCCCTCGACACTCAGCCCGAGGCCGCCCGCAAGGTCGCCCAGGGCCTGGAGCGGATCGCCGAACAGGCCACCCACGCCGCCGAAGTGATCAAGCGTCTGCGGGCCTTCCTGCGCAAGGGCGGGCGCCGGGTCCAGGCCCTGGACCTGGCCGAGGTGGCCCGGGAAACGGTGCGCCTGTGCGCCTGGGAGGCGCAGGCCTGCCAGGTGACGATCGAACTGCGCCTGGCGGATAATCTGCCGCCGGTGTACGCCGACCGGATCTTGCTCGAGCAGGTGCTGTTGAATCTGCTGCGCAACGCCATCGAGGCCAATCGCGAGGTGCATCCGCAGCAGGGCTCGCAGATCGTCCTCGGTGCCCGGGCCAGTAGCGAAGGCGGGGTCGAGGTCAGCGTCAGCGACCAGGGCCCGGGCGTCTCCGCCGAGCAGCTGGCGCAGCTGTTCACCCCGTTCTACACCAGCAAGGCCAACGGCCTGGGGCTCGGGCTGTCCATGAGCCGCAGCATCGTCGAAGGCTTCGGCGGCGACTTGCAGGCCCAGCCCCAGAGCCGCGGCTTGAAGATGTGCTGCCACTTGCCGGCGACGGCCCCGGCGCAAGCCGATTCACCCACCCAACCGATAACAGGAGCAAGGCAATGACGAGTGCGGCGCAGCAGCTGGTGTATGTGGTCGACGACGACCCGGGCATGCTCGACTCCACCGTCTGGCTGCTGGAATCGGTGGGCCTCAAGGCCGTGCCCTTCACCAGCGGCCGGGAGTTCCTCGAACACTGCGACCCCAGCCTCGACGCCTGCGTGCTGCTGGATGTGCGCATGCCCGGCATGGGCGGGCTGAATGTCCAGGAAGAGCTACGCCAGCGGGATATCCACCTGCCGCTGATCTTTGTCAGCGGCCACGCCGATGTGCCCATCGTGGTGCGGGCGTTCAAGGCCGGCGCCGTGGACTTTATCGAGAAGCCATACAACGAACAGCTACTGCTGGACAGTGTGCAGCAGGCCCTGAGCCGCGCCGACGACCGCCACAGCCGCAACGCCGGGCAGGCCCGGGTCGAAGCGCGCCTGGAGAGCCTCACGCCGCGGGAGAAGGACGTGCTGCTGCCGTTGGTGCAGGGCTACAGCAATCGCGAGATCGCCGAGCAACTGGGGGTCAGCGTCAAGACCATCGACCTGTATCGCTCGCGGGTGATGAAGCGCATGCAGGCCGAGCACCTGCCGGAACTGGTGGGCATGGCCATCGCCGTCGGGCTGGTGGACCCGCTGCAATTGCGCTGAGGCTGCGGCCACCGCACTTTTTGCGTTTTTGCGGTTCTATTCAGGGCCAGGCCGCGCCGATTCCCCGCGCGGCCAGAGTCCAGAATGGTGCCGATGGTTTATCCGCTTTCTCTTTACCTGCGTGTGTTGTTCGCGCCTGTGTTGCGCCAGCCGCTGTGGCTGGTGGGTGCCTTGATGCTCTGTGCCACGGGCTGCAGCCAGCAGCAGGGGCGTGACATGGTCCACCAGTTCAGCAATGGCAAACCCCAGGAGTTCTTCCAGACCAGCGTCGACCGCATGGCCACCCTGAGCATGCGCGACAACCTGCAAAGCCTTTACCTGCTGATGAACAAGCTCTACCTGCGCAACCCCAACCAGTGGCGCGAGTGGGGGTATACCGACGCTACCAGCGCCGCGCGGGATATCCGTCAGGCTATCGAGCAGCAGAAGGCCTTGCCGGCCCTGGGCAACCGCCGCGACCTGGCCGCGTTGAGTTATGCCCTGAGCCCGGAGTTTCGTGGCGACCGGGTTGGGGCTTTCATCTATGCCATTGGCAGCATGCTGGTCACCGCCCACGGTGGGCGTACCGAGTTTTTCATGACCGACACTATCGATCCGCAGTTTGTCAGTAACGCGGCGCGCAATATTGAAAAGGCTACCTGGATGCTCAGCCAGCGGCAGGGGGCCAATGGGGAGTTGTTGCTGTTTTCCAATGAGATTTCGGAGGAGGGCAGCAATCTGAGTTTTGCTGTGGAGTTTGGGAAGATTGTGGCGCGGTTGGATTTGTTGACGCAGATGCTGGATGAGCGTTATCGGCGGATTGGGTTGAATTATGCGCAGAGTTTGCTGCTGATGAATTTTCTGCCGGTGCAGTAGGGCGCTGTCGTCCGTGATCTTCTTGGGTACATATCTGTTGCTGCATGGGCTTTTGTAGGAGCGAAGCTTGCTCGCGATAGCGGTAGTGGTTTCGCTGGTGATGTTGGACGGGGTGTATATCCGTTCCTGCGGTAACGGCGGCTTATGGTTCCGCTCTTACAGCGGGTCACTTTGGAAAAGCGCCAAAGTAACCAAAACGCTTTGTCCCACCACTTGGTGCCTCGCCTAGGCTCGGCATGCCCGAACGAAGGCATTGATCCGTGGGCCGCCGCCACAGGCCATCCATGGCCTGGGGCGGCTAACCCGGCATCCCTGCCGGGTTACCCACGGCTCAATGCCTGCGTTCGGCCATCGTGGTTAACGGGGCGTTCAGATCAAAAGCAAGACGGCGGCCTGCCGGCCGGCCTTGATGGAGTTGTGTAGGGAGCTTTTCGGTGTTTAACGCCCCAGCTTTTCCATCGCGGCATCCGCCAGGAAAGATGAACGGCTCTTGATGTTGTGCTCCCGTACAAAGCGGTCGATGCGTTGAATCACGTAACCCGGCAGGGTCACATTGACCTTTTCGGTTTTGCCCAGGTAAGGCGTGATATCGATATCCAGCATGCCCCAGCCCATCCCCTCGAAGTCGGGGTTGGCGCGGTGTGTGCCGGTGGGCGAGGGCAGGGGGATGGCTTGCCCCTCACGGGCCAGTTCTTCGAGCATGACGTGGGCGATTTCGATGGCGGCGCTATACGCGGTCTCGAAGGTATCGCCGGCGGTTACCGCGCCAGGAATGTCGGGAATCTGGATGCCGGTAGCCGTGTGCTCGTCGCCCCACTCGATGCAGATGGGATAGTGCACGGGGATCTCCTCATAAGGTGCGAAGGCTGAGTCGGCGGCTTGGGGTTGACGCTCCCTGTAGCCGCTGCCGAAGAATGAGGCTGCGATCGGGTTGGGCGGCATTCCGACGAAGCGCCCGCCAAACCGGGCGACGCGGTGCAACAGATAAATCCGGGAGGCAGAATGTGCGTCTGCTACGCAGCCGATCGCAGCCTTCGGCAGCGGCTACAAACAGCCTCCCTGGCTCAATAGCGCTCAGGCCTCCTGCGCCGTGCGCCACTGAATCACCTCCAACACCGCACACCCTTCCCGGGTCAGCAAATGCACCCCTCGGGTCACCCGCGCCAGATCGCAGTCGGAAATGTCTTTCAGGTTAAGCGTGGACAGGCTGTCCATCAGGTCGCGCACCACGGTGAAACGATGGGCTGCACAAGCCGCCAGATCGCTCAAGGGCGCACTGCTATCGAGGTAGAAAACGGGAGCGTCGGCGTCGTGGGTATCGACGGGGGTGAAGCGGGAAGTTTGATGGTCAATCATCGGTGCAGCTCCTATGAATAGAGCAGCCACCTTTCGCGGCCAAGCGAATTAGGGTGGCGGCTGTACGCGGGTTGGCCGACCGGGCATAGGACACCGGCACACCCGAAGGTGTCCCACGCACAGCCGCCATGACACAAAATCGCAGGCACAAAAAAAGCGCCTGCAATGGTGTTTGGACGCTGATGCGTTCCTATGCTCGACCGGCCAAGGTCGTTCGCGGATTTTGCCGCGAGCGCGAACTATAGGGGCCGCGCTTGAGCGGCGCAACCGTGCATTGGAGGGGATGTTTGAGTGGTTGTGTCGGAGCGTTGGCAGCGATGGTGGTGGGACGTAGTTGCACTGGCTTCACTAACCGGTTACGTGGGGGCTAGCCATCCAGAACTTGAAGGCCTTCTGCGCGAAGTGACAGAAACTGAACCGGTCTTGGTTTTGGAGATATATGTGAAAGACCGTTTTCGGCCAAAGCAGACGTTCGACCAACCTACAGAGGAGCTAGGAATACAGGCTTTAAGAGGCCTGCTACTATTCTCTCAGACACACCATAAGTCAGTGTGCAGTACCTGGAAGCTAGAAGATGGATCACTTCAATAATCTACCCACGCGTCATAAAAACCATGTCACGGAAAGTAAAGCCGAAGCTGCTTTTCAGAATTTTCTATCAATTTCAGAAGACTTTGTCCTGCAGGCGCAGGATCGAAAGGATTATGGAACCGACTGTCAGATTGAGGTAATTGATCACGAAAGTGCGACCAACGTTAGAATCCACGTTCAACTGAAAGGTACGGAAGGAAACGTGAACTCGGATGGGTCGATCAGTGTAGAGATAAGAAGATCCAATCTAAACTATCTGCTGATGCAACCCCACTCCTTATTCGTTTGCTACCACGTCCCAACCGCCACTCTACGTTTTTGTTCCGCCGACACGGTGATGAGAAGGTACGAACATAGCGGGCAAAATTGGACGCAGCAACAAACTATTACTGTAAAGTTTTCAGAAGTTCTTACTGAGATGCATCTGAAATCCTTCGCGGCTTTGGCGAAAGCCGGTGCGTTGTCACTGCGCGATGTGAGAATCACACAAACAATTGCTCGCCCTGAAGATCTACCAGGAATTCTAAAAAGATCCCGTCCGGATCTGTATGTGCCAGATGATGAAACTCAGGCGTCAAGAATTCTTTCTAATTTGTATGATAGTGGTGAAGACGAAATAATAAGTGCTGCGTTTGATAGGTTCCTGTCCGTCCTGCCTGTGAATCATGACGCAATTATCTTCTGCTATATGGCGGAGATTAATCTTGGTATGGCGAAACGGAATAAAAATTCCGCACGTCTGACGGATGGAATTTCCTATCTCACCTCAAAAATTAACGAAGGTCGTATTGATGTTGGAAGTCTTCACTACTCAATAGGTAATGCGCTATCGGCACTAGGGCGCGAAGACGAGGCTGCGAACCAATATGAAGCCGCTCTTTGCCATATGGTTGCCAATGATGGCACCCCACTATTCGCGGAATGCTATAAGAACCTCGGCACCAGCTACGAAAGATTAGGCGACGAGGAGAAAGCAGCTGGATTTTATCGCGAAGCACTACGTCACAATCCTCAGCTTCCAGAGGCGCACTACGCCTTAGGACTCTACTGTCTGCGAAAAGGTGAGAATAAAGAGGCTCTTGAACATTTTGATAACGTCGTTTTCGCCGAGAATGCATTGGGTAAACGATCTTCGGTTTCAGGTTGGCGTATAAATGCGCTCTTTAATCTCAGTGATGGAAGGGCTGCGTTTCGCGAGATCAACACGCTACTGAGTGATGCGGGAAATGAATCTTGGATTTGGCCATGGTGTAGTCAACAAGTTGCGAGCTTTGGTCGCTGCTCACTTGAAAACGCAAAGCTCAGCATACCATTTTGGGATAGATATCTAATTGCGAAACCAAACTGTTCCAGCGGCGTACGAGAACGGTTGATGACTAGGTTATATTTACAATCGGAAGACCCCGATGCAGATATGAACTATATCTTATTCAAGCGCGAGTTCGAGACTTCTATCTGTCATGTAAGTGGCGAGCCCGTCGCCTATCTATGGGATCGTCTGGGGCATTGGGCTCAGGAGGAAGATGATTGGGAGGAAGCTGAGCGCTGCTATCGTGTCGCATACGATCTTGCGGGTGGACATTATGGTTACTGCCTCGGTACTGCGCTAAACTTTCTGAACCGACCTAAAGAAAGCTTACCGATTCTTCTATCACAAGCTGAAGAAATTCAGCAGGACGACATGAGTTGGTTTCAAGTCGCAGTTGCTTACGAAAAATTACAAAATGTCCGCGAGTCAATCTGTGCATATATGAAAGCCATTGCATTGAATCCTGATTATGAACTGGCCTGGTTCAATATGGGGGGAGTTTACTGGAATGCTGGGGAGCGGGAGCAGGCGAGTCGAGTTTGGAAGATTGCAGCAAATAAGTTTCCAGGCCACGAATTAGTAGCAGTGTTACGTCGCGAACTTCCTTTTATCCTGATGTGATTGAAAAAAAGCTTATGGTTGATTGTTTAATTGCTTTCCGTTTAGTTCTATTTCTGGATTTTTAATTTCTATCACTTGAATATCTCTGAGGAGTCTATATGAGTGAATGGTTGGTCAAGCATATAAATGAAGTAGGGTCTATAGCGACGGTGCTTGCGCTCGTTATTTCTCTAGCTGCACTTGCATTTTCTTCTTATAGATACGTATCTTTGAGAAGAGATGAACTGAAAAACCAACGATATGAAAGATATCACCTCTTGCTACGAAATATTAGCAATGGAGCAGATGGCGACGGCCAGTTTAAATTAGTTAGTCAGCGAGCGTTCATATATGAGCTCCGTCACTTCCCAGAGTATAAAATCCTCACCATTAGATTGCTCAACTCGCTCATTAATGAATGGCGGGAGGATGATGAGAAAAATGAAAAGCTCTCGTTTGAAATACAAGAAACTATAAATTTTTTGACTTAGGGATAATTTGCAATGCGCTCATGCCGAATAGGATAATGGTCACAGCCGAAGGCGAACCTCGGCTGATTGCCCGCTTTTGCCCGATAGCTTCCGCTAACTTACGAAGGCTTTCAGCCAAGATCAATTGCTCAGCGCCTACAAAACTAGGCGCGATTCATTCACTCGTCTTCTTCTCCACAATAATTTGATCATTTGGAACATCCAACTGACGTTGACGTCCGTCATCCTTGAAAGCAATAACGGTCGTATTGCCAAAACCCTTGAATTGCACGGTTACCCCGGCATAAGCCTTGTAGCCTTCTGGGGCCTTAATTTCTTTGGCTACCAGCGCATCTGGCATTAAAGCGTTATAAGGTGCTTTTACGTACACGGCGGCATGTTCAATGCGAACCTGAGCCATACGCATTGCTCCATCCATGAGTAGACCTGAAACACCACCCAACACCAATGGCAGCAGCATGACGATGGTGATGCTTACCAAGTATGCACTTTTCTGTTTTCCGGCTGCCCCAGAGCTCTGAAGTTCATCCCTCTCAGGAGTTACGATAACAGAGTTGAGCAACCACTCATGACGACGGTACTGGGCTCCTGCTGACTTCGCTATCGAATAGAAGATGTAGAGCGCTATCGAGATCAAGGGCAAATTCCAGTAGGCCATGATGTCACGTTGTCCAAATGCCCAGATAAGCACTATAGCCACCAGAGCGAAAGGAATTGCCCCCCAATGAAATGGCGCCATTTCATACGCTATTTCTTTTTTCGGATTAATTTTCCTTTGTATACGCTTAAATACGAAGTTGAAAATAGGTCGCGTCACAACCGACAAGCAAATGCCGAGCGACACCAGGCAACCGACGAACATAGCGTACACAACACCAAAACAACTCGCGGCCAGTAGGAACAGTAGCCCGTCCCCCAGCGTTAGACCCTGGGGGAAATGGCCAACCCGTAGTGCATAGATGATCACGCAGGCACTGCCCAAGGCGATACAGAATTTGAGTGCAGCACCGGTGAGCTTCAAAAGACTTTCAGCAGTGGACTCAAGAGAGGAAATAACTGTTTTCATAAGCTCACATCTGTGACGTGGGAGTAGTAGCCTTTTACAGCTGTCCCATACGGTATCGACGCGTTCACTCATTACATAAGTACGCAAAGTATCTAGCGGAGCGTTAATTTGCCCTGACTTCACCGATACAACTGACGGGCTCCTTTTGGCCGTTTGCCGCCGGTTGTCATCATTGCCGCATATGGACCATTTTGTGGTCTTGCTCCCGTGCCGGCTTGGCGTGTTAATCAAACGCACAATCTGCACATGAAATGCCTTTGCCCTCGAACTCTTCGGCGCCCCAAAAAAACGCCTCCGGCGGTCGCGCACTGCATGCTCACGCCGCTGCCCACCAGCTCGACCATCATCTCACTATCCCTCTCCGGGCACAGCGTCGAGGTCGGTTCGTTCAGAGGCGGCCTTGGCGCCTCGAAGGCTTAAGCCGGCACGGCTGTGACACACGCTATTTTTGAGCCCCATCTTCGTTTGACGAGCCCACCCATGCCGCACGTGCAAGGCGTCTTCAAAACCTACCCCCCAGGCCCCTTGAGGGTGTTGCAGGGCGTCTATCTGCATCTGGAACAGGCCAGCAACCCGAGCTTCGCCATGGCGTTCGGCAACATCGCCGCGGGCCTCGACCTGCCGACCCAGCTGAGCGCCAACTCTCGATTCTGAAGGCGAACCTGAGACCAAAGCCCGGCAGCGCAACACTGCCGGGCTTTTTTGTCTACGCCCACCTTGCCCTGGCACGTCTCCTATACTGATTCGCGCGCCGTACCCGAACGCCGCCGCAACAGCCGTCAGTTCCCTGACAACTACCCCTCCCAGTCACTGCAAGGAGACCAACCATGGCAATCCGCATTGGCGACGAAGCACCCGATTTCACTGCCGACACGACCGAAGGTCCGCTGCATTTCCACGAGTGGATCGGCGATAAGTGGGCAATCCTGTTCTCCCACCCGAAGGACTTCACCCCGGTGTGCACCACCGAGCTCGGTTATATGGCCAGGCTCAAGCCGGAGTTCGACAAACGTAATACCCGGATTGTCGGGCTCAGCATCGACCCGGTCAGCGACCATAAGGCCTGGGTCGGCGACATCCAGGAAACCCAGGGGCATGCGGTCAACTACCCGATGATCGGTGACGAAAACCTGGTGGTGGCCAAGCTCTACGACATGATCCACCCCAATGCCAGTGGTGGCGCGCGCACTGCCGTGGACAACGCCACCGTGCGTTCGGTGTTCATCATCGGCCCGGACAAGAAGGTCAAGGCCATGCTGGTGTACCCGATGAGCGCCGGGCGCAATTTCGATGAGGTGCTGCGCCTGCTCGATGCCCTGCAACTGAATGCCAAGCACACCGTCGCCACCCCGGTGAACTGGCGCCCGGGCGAGGACGTGATCATTCCTACCTCGGTATCCGACGAGGACGCCCGGAAGAAATACCCGCAAGGCTTCAAGACGTTGAAACCCTATCTGCGTACCGTGGAGCAACCGAAGTAACGACGCCCGACAAGGGCTTGCTCACGGAGCAGGCCTGCGGAAACGACGCTGCGCCGGATGTCAGGGTTCAGTCGGCTCGGCGCCGCCGTCACCGTCAGGCAGCTCCATGGGGGGCTTTTAGCCAGGATGGGCAGCCACTGCCCATCCCCGCCTCGAACGGTCCGTGTTGCCTATCGATACCGCTGAGCGCGGGTCGAACCCTGGACGCAGCTGAATCTGTTGACGCTGATGCTCGATGAACGCTACCGGCGTATTGGCCTGAACTATGCCCAGCGTTTATTGCTGATGAATTTTTGGCCGGTGCAGTAAGCTCGGCTGAGTCCTGGCGACTGCTGATCTCTATAACGCCGTCGTCCTGGGTCCGTGCAAAGCAAGTCGTTTTGGATTGTCCATCCCCATGCTCTGCATCGGACCTGAAACCGATAAGATCCGCCTGTTCACGCGGTACATGGCGAGTAACGGCAAGGAGAAAACAGGATGGGCAAGATCAGGATAGCAACGCCGGCCGATGCTCCGGCCATTCAGGCGATCTATGCACCTATGGTGTCGGATACGGTCATCTCGTTCGAGCTCATCCCGCCAACGATCGAGGAGATGGCGAGCCGGATCGAGGCGACACTGGCGACCTATCCCTATCTGGTAGCGGAGTTGGACGGCGCGGTCGTTGGTTATGCCTATGCCAGTCAGCATCGCGCCAGGGAGGCTTATCGCTGGTCGGTGGATGTCACGGTCTATATCGACCCCGCGGCACACCGTCGTGGCATCGGCCGCGCACTCTACCAGCGGCTCCTGCCGATCCTCGAGCGACAAGGCTTCCATGCCGCTTACGCCGGCATTGCCCAGCCCAACGCTGCTAGCGTTGGGCTCCATGAAGCCCTGGGCTTCACCCATATCGGCACCTATCCCGAAGTGGGCTTCAAGCATGGGCAATGGCATAGTGTCGGTTACTGGCGCAAGTCGCTGAATACAGTGACGCCGCCGAGAGAAATCGTCGCGTTCAGCGAGGCGAGAGGATACGTAGAGCTGTAGGCCTGGATGAAGTCAGCCCGCGAGCGGGGAGCGCGGGCTGACAGGCCACAGTGAAAAGCCTTATCGGCTTGGTAGTTTCTGGTCGTCAAGCACAGGTTGGGAGGTCTCCAGGGCAGTAGTGTTTCCAGTGAGAAATCTCGCCAGAAAGAGCGCCGTAAGACCACCGAAGAACTGCGAAATGATGAAAGGCGCCGCGTCCGATAGGCGAATCCCTGAGAACGTATCGGTGAACGATCGGGCAAGGGTTACCGCAGGGTTCGCAAAGCTTGTGGAGGAGGTGAACCAGTAAGCGGCCACCACGTAGGCGGCCACCGCCTGTGGCACCTTCGCCTTGTGGTACTTGTCGCACAGTAGGATGGTGAGGAGCAATCCAGAGGTTGCCAGGTACTCGCTGAACCATTGCGAAGGCCCGGTGCGGACATGCTGGGAGAACTCCACCACCGGCAGTTCGAACATCAGGTGTGCAGCGAAGACCCCCAGGATCGCCCCCACCGTCTGTGCCGCGATATAGGGGCCTAGAAGCTTGGCGCTCAGCCCTCCGCGCAGGTAGTCGACAACCGACACCACGGGATTGAAGTGCGCTCCCGAAAAGGTGGCGAAGCAAACGATCAGTACGTACAAGCTGGCCCCCGTTGCCAAAGCATTGGCAAGGAGCGCGAGCGCATCGTTACCGTTAGCCAGGCGTTGCGCCATGATTCCGGACCCTACAACGGTGCAGAGCAGAATGGCGGCACCGAGCGTTTCAGCCAAAATTTTCCGTGAAGTACTCATCTGGAAGGCTCTGAGAAGGTAAGCGATTGAGGGAAGCGGCTACAGCTAGCAGTAGCCGCAGACAGCGTTACGAGCAGCAGGACTTGGGTCTGATCTGCTCGGGCTGATTGCCTTCCACGACAAACACCGAGCTCTGCGAAGAAAGGTAGGCATCCTCGCAAGCCAGTTCGGTGGGCACTCCACGCTTATAGGTTTTGCCGCTATCACCGGTGAGTTCGCGAGCAGGCCCGCGGTAGATCACGGTCAAAGGATGACCCTTGCGAACCTGTGGCTTGGTGCCAGTGACCGTGACGGAGTAGAACTGAACGGAGCCGATCCGCTTGGTCGACGCGTCGTTCCTCGCTTCGATATTTATCCCCGTCAAACCGGCATCTTGAAGCTGCTGGTAAAACGCCTGTTCCTGTAGCACACCCGAATAGCAGGCTGACCACAGCTTGGTGTCCTGCTTCAGCTCGTCAGGTATGGCGACGTTCGAAACATTGTCGGAAATTGCAAAGCGTCCACCCGGTTTCAGGACCCGGTAGATCTCTGCGAAGACGTTCTGCTTTTCAGTTTCTCCGACCAGGTTGATCACACAGTTCGAGATCACCAGGTCGATAGACTGGTCCTCCACCAGTGGATGGGTCTGGGCGCTGTCGCTGACGAACTGTTCGAAGTTTTTCCACGATGCCCAGTCAGTGCAGGGCTCGGTGCGCAGGCGCTCTTCGGCAAGATCCTGGTCAATCTTCAGATTGCTGGCCGATGCCCTGTGGAACCGCAACGGAGCACTGCCGGTGGCCTCTTGAAAGGCAGCCGCCTCGCCGCGGGCAATCTGCAACATACTCGGATTGATATCTATACCGATAACGGCGCCCTTGCTGCCCGCGATCTGCGCTGCAACGTAGCAATTGAGGCCGGCTCCCGACCCCAGGTCCAGGACCACATCGCCTTCGCGCACATACTGGGTCGGGTTGCCGCATCCGAAGTTGGCCTCGGTGATCCGCTTTGGAATGTTCTTCAGGTACTGGGCGCCGTAAGCCTCGCTGCAACAGCTCTCGTTGAGCTGCGATTCGAGTACGACGTTGCCCTGACGAAGCGCCTCGGTGTAGTCCGCGATGATTTCGTTTTCAAGTGCAGAAGCCATTATTCATATCTCCCGTTTAGCAGCACGAACTACCGTCGGCACAGCACGATTCCTCGGCAGAACCAGCGATAGGAAGAAGCCCCTTGGTGACTTTGGGGTCCCGGATGGAGGGTGTGTTGCAGTCAAAGAAACCACTCTTTTCCAACGGCGGCTCAACGTAGCAACGCACTGGAATGAACTGTCCCTGATAGGGCTGGCTCATCAGCAGATTGAAGGTCTTCTCGCACACTGCGGTACGCACACCACGATGGTAGGTATGGCCATCGTCGTCGACCGTATGCTTCCAGGGACCTTTGTAGATAACAGCATGCCCCTGGTCGAGACATACACCGGCTTTGCCCTTGTAGGCACTGATAGTAAACAGACGGTATTCGATACCGTCCTGAATACAGACGGGCACTTCAGACGCCAAGGCGTAGGTGATGCCATGGAAGCCGGCTTCGCAGAGTTTCTCGGCAACAAGGGGCTCGGTTATCGCCGTCCGACACTCCAGGCCCTCGACGACAAAAGGACGGACAGCGTCGGCTTCCTCATCCGCCAGAATGGCGGGAAATACCAGGCGACCCTGTCGCTCCAGACGTTCATAGATCGACTGTGCGTAGTGGCTGAAAGCGGGTTCAGCATTGAACCCTTCCCAGTAGATGGTCGAGAACGTGGAAGATGGGTCGTCGGTTCCGCTTGGCCTGCCCTGAGTGCTATTTACGCTTGGGCTGAAGGCACGACCCTGAGCTTGGCCATACTGCGCCGTGAACTCGTGACGACGACTTTCAGGGCAGATGAAGAGGGTGTTTTTGTCGTCCGCCAGGATGCTCTTCATGGACTCCGTGTGAGTCCGCCAGGCAATGTGCGCTGGCGCCTGGAACCCCTCTGTCTGATTGGCCAGTCTGAGGGCCGCTTGTAGCAGGGAAAGTGAAGACATGGTTATCTCCTTAGCACTTCAGGCAGCAGCGTTTGAACACACCTTCTTCCGGCGGCGTGACCGAGTCCATGAAGAGCTTGTCCAGGCGAGAATCCGAATGCTGCCAGTCGAAGTGAAACTCGTGCTCTTCCAGCTTCAGCTCCTTGACCGAGGCGTTGTCGAGCAGTGGTGAGCCTTTGTACAGGTGCAGCCGGGTCTCGAACTGGATCGGGTCGACGATGTTCTCCAACTCGTTCCGGGCGATGAAGTCATGGAGTTCGGCCATGTCTTCGAGGCTTACCCAAGGGTTGAACGTGATGAAGGTCGGGTTGACCTTGACCCCAGCCTCTTTCAAGAACGCCAAAGCCTCCTCGATCATCGGCACATCCATCTCCTTGAAGACCTGATCGAGGACCTCCTGCTTGGGGAACTCCAGGGCGGTGGTGATGAAGGCCAGTCCTAGCTGGCCCATTTCCTTGATCGCTTCCTTGTTCTCCAGGATGTGGTCCACCCGAGTGGTGAAGTCGTACGTCAGTTCGGGAAACAGCGAATGCAGCTTGCGGATGATTTTCAGACCGTGCGTCTTGGCATTGAAGAAGTCAGCATCGGTGAATGTCAGGTGAGTCATTCCTTGTGCGACGAGGTTGGCTACATCCCGCTCAACAAGATCATCAGAGACCAGCAGGACCTTGCCGTCATAGGCTGCATACACCGAGCAGTAAGAGCACTTGTGGTGGCAGCCGCGGGAGCCCTCGACCCCACCCACGATGGCCTTTCTACCCAGCAGCTTTTCCAACTGGGGCTGCGGATATTTGTGAAGGGGAGGTGCCAGGTCTCGCCTCGGCAGGCGGAATCCATCGCGAATCAACTGGGGTACGACGATCTCACTGGAAAGGCCACGGGGCCGATCGATGACTCCACGCAAGTCTTGCTCTTGCTCGCCATTCAGGTGCTTTGCCAGGCTGACGATGGGTTTTTCCCACTCACCCGCGATCGCGTAATCACCGTACTTGGCAGCCAGGCTCTTTGCATTGATGGTCGCGTACTGCCCGAAGAAGCAGATCTTCTGGTCTGGATGTGCTTCTTTCAGCGTCTTCGCCAACTGGGTGCCGGCTGTCAGCGAGTCAAAAAGCGGCACGCAGATGAAGACGAGATCGGCGCCGCCGAACCGCTCAACGCAGAGGCCCTCTACATAGATATCGATCAACTGCGCATCAATATCTGCATCAAGTAGAGCAGTGGTTGCAGATATCGCATTAAGCGGCTGATATCCCCCTTCAAATGTACTGGCGACCAAGTATTTCATTCTCTTTCTCCTTGAGTTCAGGCGCGACGATTCGGTGGCGAGAGCCACTGTGGGTGTTGCAAGAATTCGAAGTTGGATTCGAAGTTAAGGCGATACCAGCAACAGGACGGCGAGGCCCGCCAATGCTTGCAGGGCTGAACCCGCTGTAATCAGACGCATGTATCTTCCCGTGGGGTATTCAGGAAAGGCGTCTGACTTCACCAACCAGTAGTAACTGTCGTTGGGGAGAATGGCGATGAAGGACCCGAGGCAAACTGCAAAGGTAATGCTCATCAAGTCCACTCCACTGGATGCCAAGAGGGGAGTAAGAACAGGTGGAATTGCAGCAAAAGTTGCAAGCGAGGAGCCATTCAACGTTTTGAAAATGGCAGCCAACACGAACACGCCTACGAGAATATGCGTGGTGCTGCCTGAAGGGGTGAGCGTGTGTTCAAGCAGTTCCTTTGGAAGCACCTTGCCCAGTGCCAGACCCAATGCAGATGCACAGCCGATGGTGAATAGCAGCGAGCTGGTCCTGCGCATGGCCTTGGACAGAAGATCCTGAACCTCGCCAGGCTTGCTGTTCAACGCAATCAGCAGCGAGGTGACAATCAGTGCACCGGCAGGTGTCGTGCAGAACTCGACCACCGGATGCTGGTTCTTCGCAATCACATATCCCGTGATCAGGAGTATGAAGAATACCGCCAGAGGCATGATCACTTTGGCAACCGAGTCCTGAGGCGTAGCAGCGTCAGTTGCATGATTGGTCGTTGGCAAGTCCGTCCGGGTCGTCCAATAGGTCCAGGCCGCCCCGGCTATCCAAGTGATGACTGTGAGCAGCAGTCCCTGGTAGAGGAATCTCGGGTCATGGGTGTTCGCCCCTAATCCGATGCCGATGATCAGCGGGCCGGCAGGCATCAGCAGCTTGAATCCCGAATAGCACCCGATCGCAATGTACTTCTTGTGGTTTCCGGCAATCGGGGCCAGGGAGGCGTAGGCCGTGTCGGGACAAACCATCCCGGCGCCAAGCAATGGTGAAAGCGATACGCCAAATTTGCCAAACGAGGCGCTGCCTCGCGCCGCTATCCAGCCTGAAATGAAGAACGCACTCAGAATGACCATGGCGAAATAGCCAAGGTTATTGCCGAAGCCTTTGCTGAGCGTTTCAAAGACGCTGCTACTGCTTGCGCCTCCGAGCAAGGGGAGCAAAATCGCACCCAGCAGCATGGCGACCGGCAGAGGAATGGAAGCGCTATTCCATAGGCTTCGTAACCAGGGCCCCGTTTTAATCCTGAGCGCTTGCGTCAACATCCCTGCACCCCCTAGCGGTTACCGGAGCATGTAACTGAGCGGCCTCATGGCCTTTCCGGGAACCTACAGTGGCAAAATACGTTGCGACCCGCAACTAAAATCAAGAAACAATTTTGTGACATGCTTATATCCAAAATGATTGTCGCCCTGCCTGCTAAGGTGCTATCTGCCTGAGTTCCCGAAATTTCGAGTCGTCCGCTATGCCAAAAATTGACCAGATCGACCAGGATGCAGAGGCGCTTTATGAGGCACTCAGTCACCTGGTTCGGGTCTACCAGTTCCGTGACAGGGATCGCAGTTGCTGCGAAGGCCTCTCCGTCACTCAATGCTATGCGCTTGAGCATGTGATCAAGGCCGGGCCCGTTCGTGTTCAGTCTCTGGCCAGTGAGCTTTTCCTCGACAAAAGCAACGCGAGCCGGCTGGTCGACTCGCTGGGCAAGCAGGGGTTGGTGCATCGTATCCAGGACGTGACCGATGGCCGGGCGGTGGCGATCAGCGCAACGCCAGAAGGCTTGGCTGTGTATGAAAGGATTCGATCGGATCTGGTGGGAGAGGCCCGTCATCTTTCGAGCGACCTCTCGACAGAGGTGCGCAACGGTGCCATCGAACTACTACGTCGCTTTGCCAATGCCACTGAGCAGCGTTGCGGCCTGAAGGCGCCCGAAAACGACGAGTATCAGCCCCTCAAATGCTGCTGAGGGGGGGCCAATGCTGATGAGTGGGCGCTGCGGGCAAAGCGGGTGTATCAGGAGTGTCTGTACAAGAACCGCATAGTGGTCAGATACGAGGTCATTGAGTCCTTGCCGGGTTGTCTGAGCGTAGGTTGAGCCGTGGGCGGAGTTGCTGCCGCGAACCCTCGTGCTCTGACAAGCGCTATCCTTGAGCCTTCCTTCCGTTGCCAGAGCCCACCCATGCTCGATGTACACGCCGTCCGCAAAAGCTACACCACGCCCCAGGGCCCGTTGCCGGTGTTGCAGGGGGTTGACCTGCACCTGGAGCAGGGCGGCAGCCTGGCGCTGATGGGCGAGTCGGGTAGTGGCAAGAGCACCTTGCTGCATCTGATCGCTGGCCTGGACAAGGTCGATGGCGGCAGCATCCGCATCGGCGGGCAGCAGTTGGAGCGGATGAACGAGAACCAGCTGGCCAACTGGCGGCGCACCGAAGTCGGGCTGGTGTTCCAGCAGTTCAACCTGATCGGCAGCCTGCGGGTGGAGGACAACCTGGGGTTCCAGGCGCGGCTGGCCGGGCGTTTCGATGGGCGTTGGCAGGCGCAGTTGGTGGAGCGTTTGGGCCTGGGGGATCTGCTGCGGCGCTACCCGGAACAACTGTCCGGCGGCCAGCAACAGCGGGTGGCCCTGGGTCGCGCCCTGGCCGGCAAACCGCGGCTGTTGCTGGCCGACGAACCCACCGGCAGCCTCGACGAAGCCACCAGCGACGATGTGCTGCAGCTGTTGCTGGAGCTATTGGCCGAGACCCCCACCAGCCTGTTGATGGTCACCCACAGCCAGCGCGTCGCCAGTCGCCTGGGGCGGATCGCGCTGCTGCATGGCGGGCGTCTGGCCGGCGCGGGCGAGCACTGAGGTGCGGGTGTTCTGGCACAGCCTGCGGGCGCTGCTCAGCCATTGGCGGCGGCACCCGGTGCAGTTCTTCAGTGTGCTGACCGGGCTGTGGCTGGCCACCAGCCTGTTGACCGGGGTGCAGGCGCTCAACAGCCAGGCACGAGACAGTTACGCCAAGGCCAGCCAGTTGATCGGCGGCGCGCCCCAGGCCAGCCTGGCCACGGCCAATGGTGCGCCGTTTTCCCAGGACCTGTTCGTCAGCCTGCGCCGGGCCGGCTGGCCGGTGTCGCCGGTGGTGCAAGGCCGGCTGACGCTCAAGGACCATGCACAGCAGCGCCTGCAATTGCTCGGGATCGAGCCGCTGTCGTTGCCGGCCGGTGCGGCGGTCGCCGGCCAGGTGCTGGATTCCGCGCGCATGGTCGAATTCGTCAGCCCGCCGGGCAGCACCTGGATCGCCCCGCAAACCCTGGAAGCCCTCGGCTACCGCGAAGGCGATCGGCCGGTGACCGCGAGCGGCCAGCCACTGCCGCCGCTGCACAGCCAGGCGGACATGGCCCCGGGGTTGCTGCTGGTGGATATCGGTTTTGCCCAGCCGCTGCTGGGCTTGCCGCAGCAGATCTCGCGCCTGCTGTTGCCGGCGGATTTCGCCGCCAGCGCGCCGACTTTGCCCGATGCGTTCAAGGGCCTGCTGGTGCTCAAGCGCGGTAGTGAGGAAAACGATCTGGCGCGCCTGACCGAGAGCTTTCACCTGAACCTCGATGCCCTGGGGTTCCTGTCGTTCCTGGTCGGCCTGTTTATCGTCCACGCCGCCATCGGCCTGGCCCTGGAGCAGCGGCGTGGCCTGCTGCGCACCCTGCGCGCCTGCGGGGTCAGCGCGCGGATGCTGATCGCCTGCCTGTGTGTCGAACTCGGTGGCCTGGCCTTGCTCGGTGGGCTGGCCGGGGTGCTTAGCGGGTACCTGCTGGCCAGCGTGCTGCTGCCGGATGTCGCCGCCAGCCTGCGCGGCCTGTATGGCGCCGAGGTGGCGGGGCGGTTGAGCCTGAGCCCCGGGTGGTGGTTGAGCGGGATAGGCCTGAGCCTGCTCGGCGCCTTGCTGGCGGGCGCCAACAGTCTGCTGCGGGCGGCGCGCCTGCCGTTGCTGGCGCTGGCCGATCCCCAGGCCTGGCATCAGGCGCATGCGCGTTGGCTGCGGCGTCAGGCCTGGGTCGCCACGGCCCTGATAGCGCTGGCGGGCGCGGCCTGGACCTGGGGCGACAGCCTGGGCAGCGGTTTCGTGCTGATGGCCGGCTTGCTGCTGGGCGCGGCCCTGGGCCTGCCGGTATTGCTCAATGGGTTGCTCAGTGTGCTGCTCGGGCGCAGCCGTTCGGTGCTCGGGCAGTGGTTTCTCGCCGATTGCCGGCAGCAGTTGCCGGCCCTGAGCCTGGCGTTGATGGCGCTGCTGCTGGCCCTGGCCGCCAATATCGGCGCCGGCAGCATGACCGCCGGTTTTCGCCAGACCTTCGCCGACTGGCTCGACCAGCGCCTGAGCGCCGAGCTGTACATCAACCCGCAGACCCCGGCGCAGGCGCGGGAGCTGCAAGGCTGGCTGCCCGAGCAGCCTGCCGTTGCCGCGGTGCTGCCGGTCTGGCAGGTGGCGCTGCAACTGCAAGGCTGGCCGGCGGACCTGTATGGGGTGATCGAGCATGCCAGCTACCGCCAGCACTGGCCCTTGCTCGAAGCCCTGGGCGAGCAGCCCTGGACCCAGCTGGCCAGCGCCGACGCCTTGATGCTCAGCGAGCAGACGGCGCGCCGGCTCAAGGTGCGGCTGGGCGATCGGCTGGAGATTCCCGTGCCGGCGGGGCAGTGGGCGCCGCAAGTGGTGGCGATCTATGCCGACTATGGCAACCCCAGGGGCCATCTGCTGGTGAATGCCGAGCACTTGCTGGCGCATTGGCCGCAGTTGACGCCCAACCGCTTTAATCTGCGCCTCGAGCCAGCCGCCGTGGCGCCGCTGGTCAGCACCTTGCGGCAACGCTTCGGTCTCGACGACAGCCGCATGGTCGAGCAGGCGCAGCTCAAGGGTTGGTCGAGCCAGGTATTCGAACGCACCTTCGCCGCCACCGCCGCGCTCAACAGCCTGACCCTGGGGGTGGCCGGCGTGGCGCTGTTTATCAGCCTGCTGACCCAGAGCCAGAGCCGCCTGGGCCAACTCGCGCCGCTGTGGGCGCTGGGGGTAAGCCGGCGCCAGCTGATGCTGCTCAACCTCGGGCAGACCTGGCTGCTGGCGCTGCTGACCTTGCTCCTGGCGCTGCCGTTGGGCATCGCCCTGGCCTGGTGCCTGGACACGGTGATCAACGTCCAGGCCTTCGGTTGGCGCCTGCCGTTGCGGGTGTTTCCGTTGCAACTGGTACAGCTGCTGGCCCTGGCGGTGCTGGCCACCTTGCTCGCATCGGCCTGGCCGTTGCTCCGCTTGTATCGCAGCCAACCGGCGGACCTGCTCAGGACCTTTGCCCATGAAGATTGAACGGCTGCCTGGCCTGTTGCTGGCGTTGGCCCTGTGCGGTTGCGATAAAGGCGACGAGCCGGCGCAAGGTTTCGCCGGCTTGGGCGAGGATGCCGCGGCGTTCACCCAGGTGGTGCCGGGGCGGGTGTTCAGCTTCCCTGCTGATCATGGCGTGCATGACGGTTTTCGCATCGAGTGGTGGTACCTCACCGCCGACCTCAGGGCCAGCGACGGCCAGCGCTTCGGCGTGCAGTGGACGCTGTTTCGCAGCGCCTTGCGCGCCGAACCCGACCAGCCCGGCTGGCAGGCGCCGAATGTCTGGCTGGGCCACGCCGCGGCGACTTCGGCCACTGCCCATCACGCCGCCGAACGTTACGCCCGCGGCGGGGTGGGGCAGGCCGGGGTGACCGCGCAGCCGTTCAAGGCCTGGATCGACGATTGGAGTTTCAGCAGCCAGTCCGCCGACGCCAACGCCGACCCTCTGGCGCACATGCAACTGCAAGCCAGCGGCGCGGGTTTCGCCTACCGCTTGCAGCTGCGCAGCGACCGGCCCCTGGTGCTCCAGGGCGAGGCGGGCTACAGCCGCAAGTCCGAGCAGGGCCAGGCGTCCTATTACTACAGCCAGCCGTTTTTCCAGGCCGAGGGCAGCCTGCAGATCGACGGCCAGACCTATCAGGTCAGCGGCCCGGCCTGGCTCGACCGCGAATGGAGCAGCCAGCCCCTGGCGGCCGGGCAGAGCGGGTGGGACTGGTTCTCCCTGCACCTGGACAGCGGCGAGCGGCTGATGCTGTTCCGCGTGCGGGAAAACCACAAACCGCCCTACATCACTGGCACCTGGATCGAACCCGACGGCCGCACCCAGACCCTGCACAAGGACGATATCCAGCTCACCCCGCTGGAGGACTCCAAGGTGGCGGGGCGCACGTTGCCCACCCGCTGGCGTCTGCGCATTCCCGGCCACGGCCTGGATATCAATGCCGAGGCGCTCAACCCCAAGGCCTGGATGAACCTGCGCATTCCTTATTGGGAAGGGCCGGTGCAATTGAGCGGCAGCCATACCGGCAGCGGTTATCTGGAGATGACCGGCTATTAACGAGGTATTCGTGAGTGCAGGTCATTAGTTATTTGCCCAATATTCATTTATCTCTCGCGTCAAACTGTGAATGGTTTTCTGTTGAACTAATAAAGTGTCGATTCATGATTTCGACTCAATATTCTTTTCCCCGGCGCAGCATTTATCTTTTTTCGCAAAGACGGAGAATTCGCTCAACTTAAATATCACTGAGGTTCTCCGCCATGTTCAGCCTGAAAAAATCCGCAGCCCTGTTCCTTGCCTTGCTGGCCTTGTCTTCCGTGGTCGGCGTGCAGGCCGAGGAGTCCGGCGCCTTTGTCGAAAGAAACCGCGCATTGAGCGCGGGCTCGGCACAAAACTGAAGTTTAAAGTTCAAGTGGCCGCTGCTGGAAAGTAGGCGGCCGACTCTTTTGTGTGGCTGAAAACTGGGTTGCAAAGTTGTTCGCCAACCCCGGAGAAAGTTATGAAACCAGGATTATCCGCGATAAAGTCCAAACCCTTGAAGTTTGCCGCGTTGTCGGCCATCGGCCTGGCGCTGCTGTCGGCGTTGTCCGGCTGCGGTCCGGATCAGGTACTGGCCCCGCCCGCGCCGCCGACGGTTTCGGTGAGCCAGCCGGTAAACCGGCAGATCATCGATTGGGACAGTTTCACCGGACGTTTCGAGGCTACCGATTCGGTGGAAGTGCGTTCGCGGGTCAGCGGCTACCTGGAAAAGGTCGCCTTCACCGACGGCGCCATCGTCAAGAAGGGCGACCTGCTGTTCGTCATCGATTCGCGCTCCTTCCAGGCCGCGGTGGTCCAGGCCCAGGGCAAGCTGGCCCAGGTACGTTCGCAGCTGGCCCTGGCCGAGCAGGAGTATGCCCGGGCCAAGGTGCTGATCGAATCGAAGACCATTGCCCGCAGCCTGTATGACCAGCGCTTGCAGGCGCGGCAGGCGGCCCAGGCCGAAGTCCTGAGCGCCGAAGGCGCCTTGAGCAATGCCCGGCTCGACCTGGAGTTCACGCGCATCACCGCGCCCATGAGCGGGCGGATCAGCCGCAAGCTGATCAGCGAAGGCAACCTGGTCAACGGCGGCAACAACAATGCGACCCTGCTGACCACCATCGTGTCCCTGGACCCCATCGACATCTACTTCGATATCGATGAGCAGAGCTACCTCAAGTACCGCCGCCAGGAGCAGGGCGCCGCGGGCCAGAACCTGGTGCGCATCGCCTTGCCGGGGCAGAGCGAGCCGACCCTGAGCGGGCGCATGGACTTCATCGACAACCGCCTCGACCCGTCCACCGGCACCCTGCGCCAGCGCGCCCGGGTGGCCAACCCGGACCTGCGCCTGAGCCCTGGGCAGTTCGGGCGTGTGCAGTTTTCCGGGCGCCCGAGCTATCAGGCGCTGTTGCTGCCGGACACGGCGATCAGCGTCGATGCCACGCGCAAGGTGGTCTATGTGCTCAATGCGCAGAACCAGGTGGAACTGCGTCCGGTGCAGTTGGGCAAGCTGCATGACGGCCTGCGTGAAGTCGCCAGCGGCCTGCGGCCCGAGGACCGGGTAATAGTCGACGGCATCCAGCGGGTGCGCGTCGGCGAGACCGCGACCGCCAGCGAGCAGACCCTGGCGCTGGCGCCGAAGGCCTCGGCCAGCGAAGGAGCGCCGCTATGAACCTGGGGAAAATCTCCGTCGAACAGCCGGTGCTGGCGATCGTGCTGTCCATCGTGCTGATGATCGTCGGCGGCCTGGCCTATCTGATCCTGCCGACGTCCGAATACCCGGACATCGCGCCGCCCACCGTGGTGGTGCAGGCGACCTACCCGGGCGCGTCGGCGCAGACCGTGGCCGAGACCCTGGCGATCCCCCTCGAACAGGAGGTCAACGGCGTCGAGGACATGCTCTACATGTACAGCCAGGCGACCTCCGATGGCAGCCTCAACCTGACCGTGACGTTCAAGAGCGGCACCGATGTCGACAAGGCCCAGGTGCTGGTGCAGAACCGCGTGGCCCTGGCCACGCCGCGTCTGCCGGAGCCGGTACAGCGCAGCGGCGTGTCGGTGCGCAAATCGTCGCCGACCCAGCTGTCGACCATCTTCATTTCCTCGCCCAAGGGCACCTACGACCAGCTCTACGTTTCCAACTTCGCCATCCGGACCGTCGCCGATACCCTCAAGCGCATCGACGGTGTGGGCGACATCAATCCGCTGGGCGCCCGTGAATACTCCATGCGCATCTGGCTCGACCCGGAGCGCGTGGCGTCCTTCAACCTGACGCCGGCGGACATCATTGCCGCGGTGCGCGCGCAGAACACCCAGGTGGCGGGAGGGGTGATCGCGCAACCGCCGGTGGCGTCCCAGGCCTTCCAGCCGAACCTGATTTTCGAAGGCCGCCTGAAAGAGCCGGCGGACTTCGACAACATCGTCATCAAGTCCGGCAGCGCCGGGCGCCTGGTGCGCCTGAAGGATGTGGCGCGCACCGAAATCGCTGGCCTGGCCTACGTCAACAACACCTATTACCTGCGCCACCCGGCCATCGGCTTGCAGGTGCTGCAACGTCCCGGCGCCAATGCCCTGGCCACCATGAAGGTGGTCGAGCAGACCATGCAGGACCTGAGCAAGGAATTCCCCGAAGGCATCGAATACAGCATTGGCTACAACCCCACCGCGTTCATCGCCGACAGCATCGGCGAGCTGGGCAAGACCATCTACGAGGCGGTGATCCTGGTGGTGCTGGTGATCCTGGTATTCCTGCAAGGCTGGCGTCCGTCGATCATTCCGATCCTGGCGATTCCGGTGTCGCTGGTGGGCACCTTCGCGGTCATGGCCATGCTCGGTTACTCGATCAACAATCTGACCCTGTTCGGCCTGGTGCTGGCGGTGGGCATCGTGGTCGACAACGCCATCGTCGTGGTGGAAAACGTCGAGCGCCATCTGGCCGAAGGCAAGAGCCCGTTGCAGGCCACGCTGATCACCATGCAGGAAATTGGTGGCGCGCTGGTGGCGATCACCCTGGTGCTCTGCGCGGTGTTCATTCCCACGGCGTTCATTCCGGGGATCTCCGGTGAGTTCTTCCGCCAGTTCGGCATCACCATCGCGGTGGCCACGGCGATCTCGCTGTTCAACTCGGTAACCCTGTCGCCGGCGCTGGCGGCGATGATTCTGCGACGCCACGACCCCAAGGCGCATCAAACGCCACGGCGCGGTGTGGCCGGCCTGCTCAAGCGCGCAGCGGAGGGCTTCAACCGCGGCTTCCTCAAGCTTTCGGTGGGCTATGCCGGCAGCGTGCGGGCCCTGGTGGCGCGGACTCCATTGATGCTGGCGATCTACGCGGTATTGATCGCGGCCACCGCCTACCTGTTGGTGTCCACGCCCAAGGGCTTCATTCCGGCCCAGGACCGCGGTTACCTGGTGGTGATCGTGCAACTGCCGGAAGGCGCTGCGTTGGAGCGCACCAACGAGATTTCCCGGCAGATCGAAGCCATCGCCCTGCAAGTGCCGGGTGTCGACCGGGTGCCGACATTCTCCGGGTTCTCCATGGTCACCGGCACCAGTTCTTCCAACTCGTCCGGCCTGGCGCCGGTGTTCGAACCCTGGTCCAAGCGCAAGCTGCGCGGCCTGACCTCGGACAAGATCGCCGCCGACCTGCGTGAGCGCCTGAAAGTGGTCAGCGGCGCGTCGGTGATTGTCGCCACGCCGCCTCCGGTCCAGGGCCTGGGCAGCACTGGCGGCTTCTCCATGCGCCTGCAGGACCGTGCCGGCCTGGGCAGCCAGGCCCTGGCCAAGGCCACCGAGCAACTGATCGCCGCGGCCAATGCGACCCAGGGCATGACCGGTGTCTACTCGCCGTTCTCGGCCCGTACGCCGCAGGTGTTCGTCGAGCTGGACCGTGAGCGCGCCGAGATGCTCGGGGTGCCCAGCAGCCAGATCAACCAGGCCATCGAGACCTATTTCGGCTCGACCTACATCAACGACTTCAACCTGGTGGGGCGCACCTATCGGGTGACGGCCCAGGCGGACTTGCCGTACCGGGTCACGCCAGAGGACCTGGCGCGGGTCAAGGTGCGCAACGAGGCCGGCGACATGGTGCCGATCGCCAGCGTCACGCGGTTGCACGAGTCGCTGGGGGTCGAGCGTTTCCCACGCTACAACCTGTTCCCGACCGCGGAAATCAACGGCGACACCTTGCCCGGGCTGGGCTCCGACTTCGCCCTGCAAACCATGGAGCGCCTGGCCGGGCAGACCCTGCCACCGGGCATCACCTACCAGTGGACCGACCTGAGCTACCAGCAGGCCACCGCCGGCAACATGGGCCTGCTGGTATTCCCGCTCTGTGTGATCTTCGTCTACCTGGTGCTGGCGGCGCAGTACGGCAGTTGGAGCCTGCCGCTGGCGATCCTGCTGATCGTGCCCATGTGTCTGCTGGCCGCCGCCGGTGGCGTGCGCCTGATGGGCCTGGACATCAACATCCTGACCCAGATCGGTTTCATCGTGCTGGTGGGGCTGGCGGCGAAAAACGCCATCCTGATCGTCGAGGTGGCGCGCCAGCAGGAACAGGACGGGCAGGGCATCGTCGATGCCGTGGTGGAGGCTTGTCGCCTGCGCCTGCGACCGATCCTGATGACCTCCCTGGCCTTCATCCTCGGTGTGCTGCCGCTGGTGCTGTCCGAGGGCGCCGGTTCGGAAATGCGCCAGGCGGTCGGTTCGGCGGTGTTCTTCGGCATGATCGGCGTGACCCTATTCGGCCTGCTGTTCACCCCGATCTTCTACGTCCTGATCCGCCGTCTCGCCGGGGGCGAGCGGCGGTTGCAGGCCCCATCCAGCGTCTCTGCTTCGGGAGTGGTCCATGAATAACCTGCTGCGTTTTCCCGCCCTGGCCTTTACCGCGGCGCTGCTTGCGGCCTGCGCCGCGCCGACTTTGCCACCGGCTGTCGAGGCGCCCGCCGGGCGTTTCGTCAATGCGCCGCAAATACCGGCGGCGGGCATTGCCGAGCAATGGTGGACGCTGTACCACGACCCCTTGCTCGACCGCCTGGTGGCGCGGGCACTGGAGGAAAACCTCGACCTGCAGATCGCCCTGGCGCGGATCGATGCCAGTCGTGCCTTGCGCGGCGTCGCGGCCGCCGGCGCGAGCCCCGAGCTGAACCTGGGGGCCAGCGCCGCCCGGCAACGGATCTCGGCGGACCAGGCCGGGTTCAGCGAACCCTTGATGACCGAGCCGCTGAGCCTGGGTCTCGACGCCTCCTGGGAGATCGACCTGTTCGGGCGGATTCGCGAAGGTG
Organism: Pseudomonas sp. GW821-FHT02B10; assembly: GCF_059421865.1. NCBI lineage: Bacteria > Pseudomonadati > Pseudomonadota > Gammaproteobacteria > Pseudomonadales > Pseudomonadaceae > Pseudomonas > Pseudomonas sp. GW821-FHT02B10. The sequence continues at coordinate 92,699 of NZ_JBWKVU010000015.1, forward strand.
TGCGGGCCGCCGGTGCCGACCTGCAGGCCAGCGCGGAAGAGGCGCGTGGGGTCAAGGTGGCGCTGGTCACCGAGGTGGTGCAGGCCTATGCCCAGGCGCGGGGGCTGGAAGAGCGCCTGAGCATCGTGCGGCAGAACGCCGAGAGCCAGAGCCGCACCCTGCAACTGACCGAGCAGCTGTATGCGGCAGGCAGCAGCCCGCAGGCCGATCTGCTGCGGGCCCGTTCCCAGTCGGAGTCCACCGCGGCCCAGGTGCCGGCCCTGCAACTGGAGTGGCAGCGCTCGCTGCACCGTCTGGCAGTGTTGCTGGCGCAGCCGAGCGAGGCGCTGTACCAACAGTTCGCCGCCAGCCCGGCGCAACTGAGCGAGGTGGATCTGGTGGATGCCGGCACCCCGGCCGACCTGCTGCGTCGGCGTCCCGACATCCGCGCCGCCGAGGCCCGGCTGATCGCTGCCTACGCACGGGTCGGGGTGGCCAAGGCCGACCTGCTGCCGCGCCTGAGCCTGTCGGCGGCCCTGGGCTCGCTGGTCGACGGTGTCAGTGCCGCGAACCTGGCCAGCTCGACCTTCTGGCTGGCCGGTATCAATGCCAGCGTGCCGCTGCTGGACGGCGGACGCCGGCGCGCGGTGGTGGAGCTGCGCGATGCCGAGGGGCGCCAGGCCTTGCTCGGCTATCGCCGTACCGTGCTCGGCGCGGTGGCGGAAGTCGAGTCGGCCCTCGCCGCAGCCCGGCGCAATGCCGAGAGCCAGCAGCATCTGGCCAGTGCCGCGGCGCAGGCCAGTTCGGCGGCGCAGCAGATCCAGCGTTCCTGGGCCGCCGGTGAGGCGCCGTTTCTCGATGTGCTGCAGGCCCAGCGCGTCGAGCTCACGGCGCAGAACGCGCTGTCGCGGATCAAGACCGCGCAATTGCAGAACCAGGCTGTGCTGGTGCGGGCGCTCGGTGGTTGAACGGGGAGCAACGAATCTGTGGTTCGCGGCGGCGTAGGCATTTACAGCGTCTATGCTCAAGCGGCACCGCGCACCTGAACGGCGCGGGTCTTGTCTTCAATTACAGGGATGAATGTCTATGAAGCCGCTTCACTCTCTGGCCAAAGCCGTTGCCTTGGCCACTCTGTTGTCTGCTGCCAGCCTGCATGCCCATGCCGCCGACATTCCGTTGGCCGGTACCGTGGAGGCCGATGAACTGGTGACCAAGGTGCTCTCCGTGGATGCCGCCAAGCATCGTGTGGTGCTGGAAGGCGCGCAGGGCCAACCGGTGCATGTGCAACTCAGCGATCAGGCCAAGGACCTGGGGCATTTGAAGGTGGGCGACCAGGTCAATGTGCGGGTCACTCACGCGGTAGTGGCGGTGCTGGACACCAATGTGGAAAAAGGCCTGCCGGATTCCGCTGAACGCACCGGGGTGATTCGCGCCACCAAGGACAACCCCAACCCGGGCGGTGAAGCCTATCGCCAGGTGCAGGTGCAACTGAAGATCACCGACATCGACCTGAAGAACAACCAGCTGACCTTCCAGGGACCGGCGGGTAACAAGAAGGTCCTGGCCGTGGAAAAACCGGAAGTCCAGGCCCGGCTGAAAGACCTCAAGGTCGGCCAGAGCGTGGTGGTGACCTACACCGACGTGTTGCAAGTTACGACGCAGCACGAAGGTTGATTGAGAGCGGGCGCTGGTCGTTGTGGCGGCCGGCGCGCGGATCTCGGGAGGTCCGTGCGGGGAGTTGAACGAAGGTGAGCGAAATAAAAAAAATTCCGCCAGCTTTGTGTTCAGAATTCTTCAGAATATGTGCACGGACTTTCTTTTCCTGTTCGATTAAAATAGTTCTCGTTCGCCCGGTGCAAGGGCTCTTTACCGGTGCATGGATTGCCAGGCCAGAGCACTGGGCGAACACCCTCTTCGGGGTTTCCGCCCCACCATTTCCGCCATTGCGTTCATGCGACTTGCGCAGGTTCGACGCTTGTTGCCAGCGGTTGCCAAGCACTCTCGGCTCTCTCCAGCAAGACTCTTTACCGACACAGCCTGTTGTTTCATTGCCTGCCGCCCGGGTCGGCTTCAGCCTCGGGACACGGTGGTGCACAGTTGCAGGCCCAGCGCACGCATGACCTTGACCACGGTATCGAAGCGCGGCTTGGCGCCCGGGGCAAAAGCCTTGTAGAGGCTGGCCCGGCCCTGGCCGGTGGCCTTGGCAATCTGCGTCATGCCCCGCGCCCTGGCGACATGGCCCAGGGCGCGGATCAGTTCATCGGTATCGCCATCGGCCAGGACCTGGGACAGGTATTCGCTGATCGCCTGGTCGCTGTCGAGCAGGGTGGCGATGTCGAAGGCAAGCAGTGTGTCGGACATATCAGAACTCCTTGGCCAGGGAACGGGCCTGGCAGATATCGGCAGGCTGGGTGGACTTGTCGCCGCCCAGCAGCAGGACGATCAGCGTATTGCCGCGAACCGTGAAATAGAGGCGGTAGCCGGCGCCCATATTCACGCGCATTTCCGAGAGACCGCCGCCGAGGTTTTTCACATCGCCCAGGTTGCCCGCCGAAGCCCGCTCGATACGCCGAGCGATGGCTATCCTGGCGCGCAGGTCCCGTAGTGTGGTGTGCCATCGGGCAAAGACGGTCGTCTGCAGGATCTCGTAATTCATGAGAACTGTATCCATATAGAGACAAAATAAAAAGGTGTAATGACCCCCAGGCGACTGACGGTGCACCTGAAGACGTCATGGGAAGGTAAGCAGGAGGGGAGTGGGCGAGGCGGGCTGTTTCGTATCGGCATGTTGTCGATCAGGGTTGCCGAAACACCCTGTAGCCATTGCCCTGTGGTGGCTGCTGGAAAGGGCCAGCATCAGCCATTCTGGCTGATGCTGTGGGACGCAAAATCAGAGAGCGGGCAGGCCCAGCGCCGTGGCGCATGCCTGGAGCGAGCGCTGTTGGGTGTCGGCGTACAGCTGCAGTTCATCGATGGTCGGGCGCCCCAGGGCCCGCTCGAAAGCCTGCCGGTTGGAGTGGCCGGCGTAATGGCTTTGCGCATCGTCGCCCAGGTTGGACTGGAAGATCCCGGCGGCGCTGACCGGCAGGAAGTCCTCGTACACCAGCGGCTCGGCCCGCACATGCCCGGCATGGATCAGCGCCTCCAGGTTCGTCGGTCGATCCGCCTGTTGGCGCGCGGCCAGGCCTTGTTCGCTGGCGAAGTAGCGGAAGTACGCCAGGCCCTGTTCGCGCATGGCCTCGTGGTCATCGGGAAAGGCGCGGAAGTGTTCGGCCATCAGGGTGTTGTAGCGCTGGGCATTGGCTTCGTTGGGAAAGTCCCCCAGGGCGTCGCGGGCGGCGTTCAACAGCTGGTCGTACAGCGCCCGACCCTTGGGGGTGAGGGCGGCGCCGCGCTGTTCGATCTCGCCGAAGCGCGCGCTGTGGCTGCCGCGGCTGTCGGGCTGGTCGGTGAAGGCCACGGCTTCCTCCAGCGCCTTGAAGCTGGTCTGGCGCAAGAGGATCGGGCATTCCCGGCGCGGCGGGCCTTCGATCACCGCCTTGGGCGTGATGCCGTGGGCCGGCATCAGCGCTTGCACCTGGTCGATGTCCAGGGTGCGCGGCGTCAGGTGGTTGATGTGCGGCCCCTTGAACGCCACCACGTCGGCGATCAACCGGTGCTGGGCGCTCAGTTGCTGGTACTGCCCGGCCGTGACCGTGGCGCTGTGGTGCCAGCGGAAGGTTTCCAGGGCCTGCTCGACGAATTCCCCGGCGGCGCGGTCGTCGAGGCCGCCCTGGGTTTCGGCCTGTTCGATCAGGGCCAGGGCGCGCGGGGTGAAAATGCTCCGGCGCGCCAGCACCGATTCGGCGAAGCTACGCAACTGCGGGTTGTCGATCAGTTCCAGGCGCAACAGCGAGGTGAAGACCCGGAACGGGCTGACCTGCAAGGCGCTTTCATGCACCGCGCGAAAGGCCGTGGAATGCACCGGCACCCCGGCCGGGGTGAGGTCGTAGTAACCCACCGGCTGCATGCCCATGACCGCGAACAGGCGGCCCAGGGTCTCCAGTTCGGTGGCGGTGCCGACGCGGATGGCGCCGTGGCGCTCCAGGTCCAGGCGCTGGATTTCGCCGGTGCTGCGCAGCTGGCGGGCGATCCTCTCGTCGCTGCCCAGGACCCCGGCGTTGACCTGGGCCACCAGCTCCATCAGGGCACCGTACAGCGGCACTTCCTCGCGGTACATGTCCGACATCGCCCGTGAAAAACGTTGGCGGATCAGGTCTGGGCTGACGAAGCTCTGCAGGCTCATAAACAAGGATTCCCGGCGTAGTGAGACAAAGAGGGTAGCGGTGTTGGCTGGGCCTGATTCTGGTTGGCGCGGGGTGTGCTGACAAACGAAGTTTCTTCCGGACTTCATTCTGCAAATGAATGCAGGCGGGCAGGGTGGCTACGTGCAGCTGGACCGATGGCATCCGCTGGTTTTCACTCAGGCAACCCGCAGCGCTTTCCGGCGGCCGAGCGGTGATGGCTATTTGCCGTTGCGCTGATAGACTTCTGAACACCACCGCATCCCATGGCTTGCGTACCGTTCAACGGAGGCGACTTGGCCTTGACGCCGCACAATGGAGGAAAGGGACTTTCACTGGCCAGGAGGCTATACAAGACGCGAATTCTGGGGCTGGCCCTCGGTTTCCTTTGCGTGTCCGCGGGCATGTACCCGCTGCATCCATCGCCCTGGGTCTGGGCGTTCATGTCGTTCAACGCTTTCATCTGGCCGCACCTGGCGTATCAGTGGGCGCGCTGCTCGCCAGTGCCGTTTCGCGGCGAGCATCGCAACCTGCTGGTGGATGCCTTCCTCGGCGGGTTCTGGGTGGCGGCCATGCACTTCAATCCGCTGCCGACCACCACCACCCTGTCGTTGATGGCGATGAACAATATCGCCCTGGGTGGCGTGCCCTTTTTCCTGGCCGGTTGCCTGGCGCAGGCGCTGGGGATCGCTGTCGGGCTGCTGCTGTTCGGCGTCGGGTTCGTGGCCCAGAGCAGTGCGCTGCAACTCTATGCCTGCCTGCCGATGCTGACCCTGTATCCGCTGGCCCTGGGGTTTATCTGCTACCAGCAGGCCAATGTCCTGTCCCGGCACAAGCGCGAATTGCTGGCCCTGAGCCGCACCGACAGCCTGTCGGGCCTGCTCAACCACGGGGCCTGGAAGGACCAGCTGGAAATCGAGTTCCAGCGTTGCCGGCGCCAGGGGACGAACCCGAACCAGGGCGGCGCCATCGCGCTGATCGACATCGACCATTTCAAGGCCATCAACGACACCTACGGCCATGTCGCCGGCGACATCGTGTTGCGCCAGCTGAGCAAGCTGCTCAAGCAGAACCTGCGGATCAGCGACCTGGCCGGGCGTTATGGCGGCGACGAGTTCTGTGTGATCCTGCCGGACGTGCCGCTGGAGCATGCCGCCGAACTGATGGAGGCCTTGCGTTGCCGTTTCGGTGGATTGGGCTATGAGCAGAGCCCGGCCCTGGAGGTCAGCCTGAGCATCGGCCTGGCCGCCTATTCCCCGGACCACAGCGATGCCCTGGACTGGTTGAACGATGCCGACCAGGCCTTGTACGAGGCGAAGACCACCGGCCGCAACAAGGTCAGCTGCCGCCGCGGCGGCTGCTCGTCGAAGGTCCTGCTGAACTCCTTGTAAGGCCGTTCGCAGAGCATTGCGCCAGCATGGAGGGGGGCGAATTTGTCAGGTAGGGTGGGCGGGCACCTTCCGACACGAAACAAGGACCGATTCATGACGCAGACTTCCCCTCGCTCATTGCTGGCCGCCCGTATCGGCCTGACCCTCGCCCTTGGCCTGCTGGCCACCCACGCCAGCGCCGCCCCCCACCCACAAGTGCAGAACGATGCGCAGCAATACCAGGGCGACGCCCTGAAACTGTTGGAGCGCCTGGTGAATATCGACTCGGGCTCCGGCTACGAGGCGGGGCTGGACCAGGTGAGCGACATCGCCATCGCCGAGCTGAAGAAGCTTGGCGCCAGCATCGAAAAAGTCCCCAACGGCACGGCCGGCGGCAGCCATGTGCTGGCCACGCTCAAGGGCACCGGCAAGGCCAGGATCCTGCTGATGGCGCACATGGACACGGTGTTCAAGGAAGGCACCGCGGCCGAGCGCCCGTTCCGCATCCAGGATGGCCGCGCCTATGGCCCGGGAGTGATGGACGACAAGGGCGGCATCGTCGCCGGGATCTACGCGCTGAAGGTCCTGGATAACCTCAAGTTCAAGGACTATGCACAGATCACCTTCCTGCTCGATGCCAGCGAGGAAACCGGTTCGGAAATCGCCACCGAGCTGATCAAGAAAACCGCCAAGGCCCACGACGTGACCTTGAACCTGGAGCCGGGGCGCCCGGCCGATGGCCTGGTGGTGTGGCGCAAGGGCAGCGCCACGGCGCTGGTGGAGGTCAAGGGCAAGGCCGCTCACGCCGGCGTCGCGCCGGAGCTGGGGCGCAACGCGGCGATGGAAGCGGCGCACCAGATCCTGCAACTGGGCAAGCTGGGGGATGAAGAGAAGAAAACCACCATCAACTTCACCGTGCTCAAGGCCGGCGACCGGACCAATGTGATTCCCGACCAGGCCACCGCCAAGGCGGATGTGCGGGCGGCGGTGCCGGAGGAGTTCGACCGCATCGAGAAGGATCTGGCGCGGGTCTCGGCCAACAAGCTGATCGCCGACACCGAAGTCAAGACCACCTTGCAGCGCGGTTTGCCGCCGATGCCGCAGACCGAGAAGTCCGATGCGCTAGTGGCCATGGCCCAGGGCATCTACGGCGAACTGGGGCGCAAGCTGACCATCGAGGGCAGCGGCGGGGCGGCGGACTCCAGCCTGTCGGCCGGCGTCGGCACGCCGACCCTGGATGGCTTCGGTATCGTCGGTGGCAATATCCACACCCCCGAGGAATACGCCGAAGTCGAGAGCGTGGCACCACGGATCTATCTGCTGGCGCGGATGATCATGGAGCTGTCGGCCAAGCATTGATTGCAGGAACAGACGCACTGCATTTTCTGCATGGCCGGACCCTGTAGCCGCTGCCGAGCCCGCGAGGCTGCGATCGACTGCGCAGCAGGCGCAAGGATCTCGAGACCGCTGGAGGAGCTGCAGTCCTATCGCAGCCTCGCAGGCTCGGCAGCGGCTACAAGGGAATGGCTGCAGGCGCCTGCGATCCCTCTGCCTATACTCGAAAGCCTCGTCCCCCACAGCGGAGCCTTCAATGAGCAGCCACCTCACCGAATACGTCGACGCCAGCCCGGAAGTGCGGGCGGTGTTCGACGACATCATGCGCACCCGCCGGGTCGACCAGGTGAACAACTTCTGGAAATGCCTGGCGGCCCATCCGCCGACCTTGCGTCGTACCTGGGACAGCCTCAAGGAGATCATGGCGCCGGGGGCGCTCGATCCGCTGACCAAGGAGCTGATCTACGTCGCGGTCAGCGTCACCAACAACTGTCCGTATTGCATCGCTTCGCACACCGCCGCGGCGCGCAAGGCGGGGATGACGGAGGCGATGTTCGGTGAATTGCAGGCGGTGGTCGGCATGGCCAACGAAACCAATCGCCTGGCCAACGGCTACCGGGTGCCGCTGGATAACGGATTCAAGCTCGAATGAGTCCGATGCGGCCCGTGGCGCCGCTCAGGCATCGGCCAGCGCCGTCCTTGGGCTTTCGGCCGCGGCCGCCTTGGCCTGGGTGGCCAGCAGCGGCACGGCGCGCACCAGGTCGCCGGGCTGCACTTGCAGGCGCTTGGCGCTGAGGCGATCCACCAGCAGGCAGCCGGACACCAGGCGAGCTCGGGCGCGGGTGACGCGGCAGCTTTCCAGCCGGCGGTTGTGGATCAGCCAGGTCGGCGCGTCGTCGTCCGGGGTGCCGACCAGCAGCGGCAACACCTGGCTTTCGCGCACCGCGCGGACTTTACTCAGCTCGGCCTCGATCACCGGCCCGCCGTCGAAGATGTCGATATGGCCCTGATGGGCAAAACCTTCGTGGCGCAGGATGGCCAGCGCCGCCTCGGCGTTTTCGTGGGCCTGGCCGATCGCGGCCTGGGCCGGTTCGCTGAGCAGGCAGGTGTACAGCGGCTGGCGCGGCAGCAGTTCGGCGATAAAGGGTTTGTGGCCGAGGCTGGACAGGTGGTCGGCCTGGACGAAATCCATCTGCAGAAAGTGTCGGCCCAGGCTGTTCCAGAACGGCGAGCAGCCGTTCTCGTCGCCCTTGCCGCGCAGCTCGGCGATCAGCTTGTCGCCGAACAGGTGCGGGAACTCGGCGACGAACAGCAGGCGTGCCAGGGACAGCAGGCGGCCGTTGGTGTCACGGCGCTGGTCGGGGCGCAGGAACAGCGAGCAGAGTTCCGATTGGCCGGTCATCTCGTTGTTCAGGAACAGGGTCGGGATCTGCCGCCGGATGCCCAGGCGCGGCGCCGAATTGACGGTCATGCCGACCCGGTAGCTGTACCAGGGTTCGCGCAGGCCCACCGCGCCGGTCAGGGCGCTGATGCCGATCACTTGCTGGTCGTCGTCCTCGAGCACGAACAGGTAGTCGGCGTCGGCCCGTTCCACCTGTTCGGCAAAGGTCCGCTGGGCCCAGCGAATCCGGTGGGTCAGGCGCTCCTGGTTGGCCGGCAGGCTGGTCAGCCCCAGGCCTGCGCGCCGGGCCAGGGCCATCAACGCGGGCAGGTCGGTCACGCGTACCGGGCGAACGATCATGATGCAGCTCCTTCTGCGCGCCTGTTCAGGCGGCGAATGCAAACGTGTCCGGGGTTCTTCATAGGGCGACCAGCCGTACCGGGTCGCCGGTTTGCAGGTGCAGGGCCTGGAAGGTTTGCGGGTCAAGGTTGACCAGGTCGCCGGGGGCTTCGTCCAGGTGCACCAGGGCGGCCCGGTATTGCCCCAGCCGCTCGTTGCTCGCCAGCCAGGCCCGGCCGCTGCCGCTATGCTGGCCCGGACAGGCGTTGGCGATAAGGCTCTGGCGGATGGAGCGAACGCCGTTGTGGCGGGCGTACAGCGTCGGGCCGCCGTCGAACAGGTCGACATAGTGGTTGGCTTCGAACCCCTCGCGCAGCAGGATCTCGTAGGCCTCGCGACCCTGCGGGTGGACCTGGCCGATACAGTCCTGGGCCGCCTTGGGCAGCATCGGGATGTAGATCGGGTACTGCGGCATCAGGTCGGCGAGGAAGCTGCGGCTTTGCAGGCCGCACAGGCGTTCGGCCTCGACATAGGGCAGGTCGAAGAAGTGTTTGCCCAGGGCATCCCAGAACGGCGAATGGCCGTCGTCGCTGCTGTAGCCGACGATCTCGGTGATGCTGGTGTCGGCGAAGCGCGAGCCATGGGCGGCGATGAACAGCAGGCGGGCCCTGGAAAGCAGCTCCGCCATCGGTGTGCCCACCAGGTCCGGGTCGATATGAAAGCCGCGCAGCAGGCTGTGGTTGCTCAGGTCCTGGCACAGCGACAGGGTCGGCACGCCGTGCTGCACGTTCAGCTCCCGCGAGCTGCTGACGAAGGGCCGGTTGCGCAGGCTGTAGAAGGGCGCGCAAAACCCGGCCATGGCGAGGATTTCCGAACAGCCGCGCAACTGGCCGCTGGCGGGGTCGTGCAGGACAAAAAAATAGTTCTCCGGCCCCGGCGCCTGCACGTTGGCGGCGAAGGAGGCGCAGGAGTCGAGAATCTTGTCCAAAAGGTGTTGTCGATCGTCCGGCAGGGACGTCACCCCCACCAGGCTTTCACGGGCCAGCCGTTGCAACTCCGGCAAATCGTCTGGCGCAACTGGGCGTAAGACCAGCATGGATGCACTCCTGTATCAAAATGATCGACGCCTGGTCGCGAAACCCGGGGCGCCGAACCTGACAATCACTGTCGGTTTCCACGCATTACTGCCACTGCCCGCATGGGCGGACGGTGGCACGCAGGCACCTGTCGGCGCCCACTCGGATTCGCCGGAGCACCTTCATGGTGCCGCGGCGGCCGGGGGTGTTGATTAAAGTGGATCGGCCAGCGCCGTATTGGCGCCCAGCTTGTTGAGGAAAAACAGGTAGACCAGGCCGATGGCGATCCAGATGCAACCGAGTTTCTGCGCATCGACCCCCATGTTGTACATGATCGCGCAGACAATTAGAAAGCCGATCACCGGACAAATCAGATGCCGCAGTACCTGGGCCGACTGGTTGCGACGCCAGTAGTGATTGATCACGGTCAGGTGCAACAGCATGAAACCGCTGAGGGCGCCGAAGTTCACCAGGGAGGTGAGGGTGTCCACCGAGTTGATGAACAGGTAGCAGATCAGCAGCGACAGCACGGCCACCAGGTAGATGCTGACGTGTGGCGTGTTGTGCCTGGGATGGACCTTGGCCAGGATTTTCGGCAGCTTGCCGTCGCGGGCCATGCCGAACAGCAGGCGCGACACGGCCGCTTGCGAGGTGATGGCCACCGCCACGCCCCAGGCCAGCGCGGTGGCCACCGCGGTCAGGGTCGCCAGCCAGCTGCCGCCGGCGATTTCGGCGATCTCGTAGAAGGCGGTGTCCGCCGACTTGAAGCCCATGCCGGCGGCCAGGTCGGTGGCGATCCAGGTCTGCACCACAAAGATCGCGCCCATCACCAGCAGGGTGATCAGCGCGGCGCGGCCGACGCTCTTGCCCGGCTCGCTCTTGATCTCTTCGGCCAGGGTGGAAATGGCATCGAAACCGAGGAACGACAGCACGGCGATCGACACGCCCTGCATCAGCATGCCGAAGTGGAAATTCTCCGGGCTGTACAGCGGTGCCAGGGTCAGTTGGCCGTTACCGGCGCCACCGTGCAGGGCATTCCAGGCGTAGAGCAGGAAGATCCCCAGCACCACCAGTTGCGCCAGGAGGAACACGATGTTCATCCGCGCGGTGAAGGTGATGCCGCGCAGGTTGACGAAGGTGGCGCTGACCAGGAACGCGAGGATGAAGCCGACCTTGGGAATGTCCGGGTACAGGTGGTTCAGCGCCATGGCCGCGTAGACGTACAGCAACGGCGGAATCAGCAGGTAGTCGAGCAGCATCAGCCAGCCGGCGATGAAGCCGACATGGGGGTTGAGCCCGCGCTGGGCGTAGGAATAGACCGAGCCGGCGATGGGAAAGGCGCGGGCCATGCTGCCGTAGCTGAGGGCGGTGAAGAGCATCGCCAGCATGCCGATGATGTAGGCCAGCGGCACCATGCCCGGTGCTTCCTGGTTCACATAGCCGTAGACCCCGAACGGGGCGATGGGGATCATGAAAATCATCCCGTAGACCACCAGGTCGCGCAGCGTCAGGCCGCGCTTGAGTTCCTGTTTGTAGCCGAATTCTTCAATCTCCATGAAGAGGTTCTCCTTGTCAGCCAAAGGGGGGGCGGGAGCCTGTCGCTGAGGTCGAAGGACGACCTGCAGAGGCAAGCAATGTATTTGAACCTGGCAGGTTTAAAGACACGCCACGGCGGTTTTTTATAGTTGTTGTACCGGTACAGCAAACAGCTTTTTTACAACGACAGCTCCATCCTGATGTACAGCTTTTTTTACAACAGCGGCGCCAGATAATCCGTCCAGCACTGTATGGCCTGCGGGGTGCGCAGCAGGTCGTTGCGCACCTCGATCAATACCGAATCCAGCCCGCGGGCATCGCCGTGGGCCGGCACGGTCATGTCGCCCAGGGCGTCGATCTTGTACGGCTCGTTGCCGGCGATCTTCACGTCGTGGACCGACATGCCTTCCAGCAGGCGCCGGGCATAACCCTCGGCGCGGTCGAACAGCACGCCCATCTCCAGCGTGCGGCGCTGGCCGTAGTACAGCGGGGTAAAACTGTGGATGCCCACCACCCGCACCGGCCGGCCCGCGGCCAGGCGTGCGTCGATCAGCCCGCTCAGGCGTGCATGAAAGGGCCTGAACAGCTGCTTGCGGCGGTACTCGCGGGTGGCTTCGTCGAGGTGCTGGTTGCCCGGGATCTGGTAGATCTCGCTCTGCAACGGAATGCTGTCGTGGGCCTGGCACGGGCGGTTGAGGTCGATCAGCAGCCGCGAATAATTGGCCGTCAGCAGGGTGGCGCCGAGGGTCTGCGACAGGCTTTGCGCCAGCTCCAGGGCGCCGGGGTCCCAGGCGATGTGTTCACGCGCCGCTTCCGGGTCCAGGCCGAGGTCGTTGAGCGCCGCCGGGATATAACGGCTGGCGTGTTCGCAGACGAGGATCAGCGGGTGCGCGGAATCTTCCCGCAGCAGCCGGTAGGCCGGTTGGGTGTACAGCCCCAGTTCAGCGGTTTCAGTACAGGTGTGCATAGTGCTCACAGAGTTGGGCAGGGGTCAGGTGCTCGGTCAGTTCTACTTCCTTGTGTTTGACGGCGAAATAGGTGTCCAGCAGCGGGGCTGGCAGTGCTTGCAGCAGTTCCGGACAGTTGCGCAGGCAGTCCAGCGCCTGCGGCAACGAAGCTGGAAGGGCGACGATGCCGCGGTCCTGGCGCTGCTGTGCGCTCAGTTCGTCCGGCACTTCGTCGGTCACGGCGCGCAGTGGCAACTTCTGTTCGATGCCCAGGCGCCCGGCGATCAGCACCGCGGCCATGGCCAGGTGCGGCGAGGCGGTGGCGTCCAGCGCGCGAAATTCCAGGTTGTACTGCGGCGCCACCGGCTTGCCGCCGAGGCTCACGGTGGGGCAGATGCGCAGCGAGGCTTCGCGGTTGCGCTGGCCCAGGCAGGCGTAGGAGGCGCTCCAGTGATGGGGCTGCAAGCGCGCGTAGGAAATCGGCGTCGGTGCGGTAAAGGCGCAGAGCGCCGGCAGGTACTTGAGCACCCCGGCGGCCCAGCACTCGCCGAGGTACGACAGGCCATTGGTGCTCTGTGGGTCGTACAGCACCGGCGCGCCGTCCAGGTCCTGCAGGCTCAGGTGCAGGTGCACGCCATTGCACACTGCGTGCTCCGCGGTCTTGGGCGCGAAGCTCAGGCCATGGCCGAGTTGCCGGGCGATCTCGCGGGTGATCTCGCGCACGTTCACCGCGCGGTCGGCGGCGGCCACGCCCTGGGTCGGGCGGCAGGTGATTTCATATTGGTGCTTGCCGTATTCGGGCAGGAACATTTCCGGCTCGACGCCCGCGGCGCGCAAGGCGCTGAGCAGCCAGCCGCCGAAGTCCGCGCCCTGGCGCTGGGCCTGCAGGGAGAAGGCCAGGCGCTCCGGTTGCGCGGTGGCGCCGCGCAGGTTGAATTCGTGCTCGAAGGCGGCGGTGACCTGCAGCCCCAGCTCGCTGGCGTAGCGCTGCACCTCGTTGCGCAGCAGGGTGCGCGGGCAGGCGGCCCAGGGCTGGCCGTCGGTCTCGCAGATGTCGGCGTGGATGAAGTCCAGCGGCGAGGCGCTGGCGTCCGGGCCGTTGCCGACCTGGACTCGGCTGGCCAGGTCGGGGATCAGCCGCAGGTCGCCACGGGCGCCCCAGGGGTTGGGTTCGGCAATGATGTCCTGCGGGGTCAGCGCGCTGTTGGCCGGCACCCAGCCGCAGCCGGCGCTGGTGTAGCTGTCCAGTTCGTCGCTGGGGAACGAGCGGCCACGGCTGACGCCGATCAGGTCGGTGGTGAGCAGGGTGGTCATGGCCACCGGCCGCAACGGCTCGCTGTTGCGGCTCATGCCTGCATCTCCCGCAGGCGGTCGAGCACGGTCTGGGTGTCGGTGATCCAGCAGTAGCCCTTGATCGCGTTCAGGCAGGCCTGGTGCCGGGCATCGGTGTAGGTGGCGCAGGCGTCTTCCACCAGGGTCACCAGGTAACCGCGGTCGGCGGCGTCGCGCACCGCCATGTCGACGCACTGGTCGGTGACGATGCCGGCGACGATCAGGTGGCGGGTCTGCAGGTTGCGCAGCACGTAGTCGATGTTGGTCGAGTTGAAGACCCCGGAGGAGGTCTTGGGCAGGACGATTTCGTTCTCCCGCGCCGCGAGCGGATCGATGATCGCCGCCTGCGGGCTGCCCTTGGGCAGGTGCATGTCCGACAGCTTGTGGTCCAGCGAGCGGTCGCGGCCATCGGCGGTCAGGCTTTCGATAATGGTGTGCAGCACGTTCTGCCGGGCGCCGCGCATGGCCGCCAGGAGCTTCTGCTGGTTGGGGATCACCTGCTCGCGGGTGCGCTTGAGGAAGTACTCGGCGTCCGGCACCTGCAAATGTGGATCCAGCTGCGGCTCGAGCCAGGCCCGCTGCATGTCCACCAGCAGCAGGGCGGTGCGATCGAGAGTGAATGGCAGGTCGCGAGGCGATTGGTGGGGAAGGCAGACCATCCTTATTTGTCCTCCAGCAGGTGAGTGGCGAATTCGTTGCGCAGGGCGTCGATGCCCTCCAGGCGTCGGTCCAGGTCGGTGCTGCGCAGGGTCAGGCTGGCGACCAGCGCCTCGACCTGGGCCAGCGCCGGCACCAGGGTGTCGAAGGCTGAGGCCGACTCCACCGGGGCACTGATGATCAGGTCCGCCAGCTCCCGCAGGGGCGAGGCGTAGATGTCGGTGAACAGCACCACCCGCGCGTGCCGCGCCTTGGCCGCACTGGCCACGCGCAGGGCCTGGCTCTGGTAGCGGCGGTAGTCGAACAGCAGGACGATGTCCTGGCGCTGCACGTCATACAGGCGGTCGGGCAGTTGCGCGTTGTCGTCCAGGGCCACGCAGCCGGGGCGCATCAGGCGCAGGTGATTGAGCAGGTAGCTGGCGAGAAAGTTGCTGAAGCGCCCGCCGTAGCAGTACAGCGCGTGCCGGCTGTCCAGCAGCCAGTCGACCAGGATGCGCACGTCTTCGGGCTGGGTCAGGGCCTGGGTCTGTTCCAGGCTGCGCAGGCTGCCTTGCAGGTAATGGCTCCAGGCATCGTCCCGGGGCACCTGGGCCCGCGGTTGCAACAGGGTGCTGGGCGAGCGCAGGCGAGCGTCCATGTCGCTGAGCAGCGCTTCCTGGAACTGCGCATAACCGCCGAAACCGAGTTTTTTCACCAGCCGCACGATGGTCGGGTCGCTGACGCCGGCGTGTTCGGCCAGCCGCGACATGGGCCCCAGGCCGTTGCGCGGGTAATGGTCGAGCAGGGCACGGATGACCTTGCGCTCCGAAGGCGTGAGGTCGAGGGCCGGGTCGGTGATCTGGTCTCTGAGAGACGGCATAAAAACGCCTTCGCAAGTGGATGTCGTTTTTGTTTCACTGAAAGTGAAAACAGTATTTATGTAATTTACGCTACATGTCCAGTGAAAAATAAAGGCGCCCTGAAATGCGCCAAAAGGGGGCGTGAAAGCCCGGGTTTATCGGGTGTTCGAGGTTTTTTGGGGCGCGCCGTCAGCGCGGCAGGGTGCCGCGAAAGGCGGCACTGAGGGCGCGCAGGGTTTCCTCGGAGCGGGCGTCGGTGGGCCGCGCAAGCAAGATGATCTCACTGACCGGCAGCACCGGCAGCCCGAGGCGTTCACCGACTTCCACCGCGCCGGCCGGCGCCACCCGATGGGCCAGCGCCGCGACCCCGAGCCCGGCGCTGACCGCGGCGCACACGGCCATCACGCCGCCGCCGATAAAGACTTCGGTCCAGGCAATGCCGGCGTCGTCCAGCACACGCACGGCGACATGCCGCACGCCACAGGGCGCGGCCATGGTTGCCAGCCGCAGCGGGGTGCCCGGCGCCTGCTGCCAGGCCGGCGCGGCGAACCAGCCGAAGCGCTCGGCCACCAGCACTTCGCCGTCCTGGCGCGCGCCTTCGTTGCGCACGATGACCGCGTCCAGTTCCTCGCGGTCGAAGGCCGCCGTCAGGTCCCGGGAGGAGGCGATGCGCACCTCGATGATCAGCAGCGGATCGTAGGCGGCGATGCGGCTCAGCAGGTGCGGCAGTTCCGCGCCGGCCACGTGGTCGCTGATGCCGATGATCAGCCGTCGCGCCGGCGCCGCCTGCATGTCGCCCAGGGCCCGCTCATGGGCGCGCAGCAGGTCGCGGGCGGCCTGCATGAACTGCTCGCCGACCGGCGTCAGGCGCACATGCCGGGGCGTGCGCTCCAGCAGGCGATAGCCGAGGCGTTCCTCCAGGCGCTTGAGCTTGAGGCTGATGGCGGCCTGGGAGGTGTCCAGCGCCTGGGCGGCGCGGGTGAAACTGCCGAAGTCGGCGATCAGCACGAAGGCGTGCACGGTGTCGATGTCCAGCGGCTTGACGGGTTCGCTCATATCGAATGCTTATCGCAGATATATGTGCCGATATCTTTTTGTAATGGCTGGCCCTGCGCAAGCTGGTCACACCCTCAAGCACAGGAGCACCGCCATGTTGGCCAAACAGTATTCACACCGCTTGCCCGCCGATTACGACATGGGCGTGATCCGCCACCGCGCCGCGGATCGCGGGCCCTTGTGGGACGAGGTCGACGGGCTGCTGTTCAAGGTCTTCGCCGGGCAGGAGCGGGGCGTGCATGGCGCGCGGCATAACCTGTACGCCTCGATCTACCTCTGGGTCGACCCGGCGGGCGCCGCCCGGTTTCTCATGGGCAGCGGTTTCGACAGCGTGATCGACTCCTTCGGCCGCCCGCACATCGAGTCCTGGTTGCCCCTGGACTGGCGTCGCGGGCGCGCCAACCAGGCACGGACGCTCTATCGCGAGGCGCTGGCGATCGATCCGCTGGTGGATCGCGCCAGGTTGCTGGCCGAGCAGGTCGAACACAACCAGCGGCTAGCCGATGACCCGGACACCTTCGCCGTGTTCGTCGCCCTCGACCTGCCGGCCTGGGAGCTGGTGCGCTTCACCCTGTCGGCCAGCGCGCCCGACAGCGCGCGTGGCGCCGAACGCTATGAGGTGCTGTACCTGGCCCGGCCGGGGATCGCCAGCGCCTAGGTTCGGCTGCGACAAGTTGGGAATCCCTCGGCGGCCCATGATACAAACGCAGCCACATTGCCCGCTGCGTCCATTCAACGTCGAGAGATTTCCCGTGCCGGCCACCCGCTTGACCCTGATCTGCCATGCCCGGACCGTCGCCCAGAAGCTGGCGCGTTTCCCGCTGGACGAACCGCTGGAGATGGACTGGCAGGCGCTTGCGGGCTCGCGGGCCGGCGTGTTCAAGGGTGCGCCGCGGCTGCTCAGTGCTCCTGAGCAACGGGCGCGGCAGACCGCCGCCCTGTATGGCACCGCCGTGGAGACGGTGGCAGCGTTGCGCGACTGTGACATGGGACGCTGGCAGGGCCTGTCCATTGGCTCTCTGCAGCGCGAGCAGCCCGAGGCCGTGCAAGCCTGGCTGGCAGACAGCCAGTTGGCGCCCCATGGCGGCGAGTCGGTGGCGCAGCTGTGCGAGCGGGTCGCGGCGTGGCTGGCGTCGCTGTGCGAGCAGCCCGGGCATGTGCTGGCGGTGACCCATCCGCTGGTCATCCGCGCGGCGCTGGTGCACGTCATGCAGTGCCCGCTGGCCAGTTTCAATGCCATCGATGTCGAGCCGCTGGCCCAGGTCGAACTGCGCTTCAACGGGCGCTGGCGCTTGCGCCTGGACCAGCGCGATTAGCGGGCTTGGCTCGGCGTGGCCTGGGGATTTTTTCGCGAGCAAGCTCGCTCCTACAGGGGTGGCGCAAATCATTGTAGGAGCGAGCTTGCTCGCGATAGGCCGCCCGGCGGCCGCTTTGTGACGCGCCGCGACAACCCGGCCATACTCCATTTCCGATTCGCCATCGAGACCTGCCCCACGTGAAAACCCTCCTGATCATCGGCATCGGCGCCGGCAACCCCGACTACATCACCCTGCAGGCGGTCAAGGCGCTCAATCGCACCGACGTGTTCTTCCTGATGGACAAGGGCCAGAGCAAGGACGCGCTGATCGACCTGCGCCGGGAAATCTGCGAGCGCTACATCGAGCGGCCCGGCTACCGTTTTGTCGAAGCGCAAAGCCCGGAGCGGCTGCGCGGCGCCGAGGTGGATTACCAGGCCAGCGTCGCCGAGCTGAACCGCGACAAGCAGCGCACTTTCGAGCGGCTGATCGACGAGGAACTGACGGACGGCGAAACCGGGGCTTTCCTGGCCTGGGGCGATCCGGCGCTGTACGACAGCACCATTCGCATCCTGCAGGCGATCCTGGCCAGCGGCCGCTGCGCGTTCGAGTTCGAGGTGATCCCCGGCATCACCAGCGTCCAGGCCCTGGCGGCGCAGCACAAGGTGCCGTTGAACCGTATTGGCCGCTCGGTGGAGATCACCACCGGCCGGCGACTGGCGGCGGGGCAGGTGAGCGATGCCGACAGCCTGGTGGTGATGCTCGACGCCGAGGACTCCTATCGCCAGGTGGTGGACCAGGACCTGGAGATCTACTGGGGCGCCTACCTCGGCACGCCGGAGGAAATCCTGATCGCCGGCCGGCTCAAGGAGGTCGCGGGGCAGATCCAGCAAGTGCGCAAGGCGGCGCGGCAGGCCAATGGCTGGATCATGGACACCTACCTGCTGCGCAAGCCCGAGGATTGAGGAAAGCGGGAAGCTGCTTCTGCAGGAGCGAGCGGGCGGCGATCCGACTTGCCCGCGATGACGTTCTCCCGCCCGGCCCATCACTCGGCGACCACCTTCTCCCCACGTCCGAACCGTTCGCGATACGCCGACGGCGGCAGCAGGGCGGCTTGCCCGACGCCTGAATGCAGGTGTGGATTTTATATAAGTATTTGTCGCATAAACACAATTTGCCTCCCGGGCGCCGCTCTAGACTGCTGGCCACTTCGATTTCCCCCAATCGAACCTTTCTGCCAATAAGAGCCTCCGTCTACGGGAGTTATAAATGAAGAAGCTTGTACTGTTCGGTGCCCTGGCACTGTCCATGCTGTCCCTGAACGCCGTGGCTGACGATGCCAAGCCGATCCGCATCGGTATCGAAGCCGGCTACCCGCCATTCTCGATGAAAACCCCCGACGGCAAGCTCATCGGTTTCGACGTGGATATCGGCGACGCGCTGTGCGAGCAGATGAACGTCAAATGCACCTGGGTCGAGCAGGAATTCGACGGCCTGATCCCGGCGCTGAAAGTGCGCAAGATCGACGCCATCCTGTCGTCCATGACCATCACTGACGATCGCAAGAAAAACGTCGACTTCACCATCAAGTACTACCACACCCCGGCCCGCTTCGTGATGAAGGAAGGCACCGAGGTCAAGGACCCGCTGACCGAGCTCAAGGGCAAGAAAGTCGGGGTGCTGCGCGCCAGTACCCATGACCGTTTCGCCACCGAGGTGCTGGTGCCGGCCGGGATCAACCTGGTGCGTTACGGCTCCCAGCAGGAAGCCAACCTGGACATGGTGTCCGGTCGCATCGACGCGCTGCTGGCCGACTCGGTCAACCTCGACGACGGCTTCCTGAAAACCGACGCCGGCAAGGGCTTCGCCTTCGTCGGTCCCGAGTACAACGATCCGAAGTACTTCGGTGGTGGCGCCGGCATCGCCGTGCGCAAGGGCGATACCGCCCTGGCCGAGAAGTTCAACACCGCCATTACTGAGATCCGCGCCAACGGCAAGTACAAGGCCGTGCAGGACAAGTACTTCAAGTTCGACGTCTACGGCGAGTAATTCGCCGGGCTGAAAAAGGCGGCTACCGTTTACCGGGGCCGCCTTTTTCATGAGTGCTATTTACCCCGTGCGATGGGGCACTCCTGTAGCCGCTGCCGAGCCCGCGAGGCTGCGATCGACCCCGCAGGGGGCGCAGGGACCTTGAGATCGCTGAAGGCCTTCGGCCTTATCGCAGCCTGCGGCAGCGGCTACAGAAGCCCGCGCCACCCGGCAGCGGACGACGACCTTTTCACGGCCGCGCAAATGCCTCAGGCTACGGCCCCCGCCGAACTCCATTTTTCTTCCGGAGCCCTTCATGCAACGCATCGACCATTCCCTGCCCTGGAGCCACCTGGGCACCCAGCGCCAGCTCAGCGTGTTCCGTTTTGGCGGCGGCAGCCGCAAGGTCTATATCCAGGCCAGCCTGCACGCCGACGAATTGCCGGGCATGCGCACCGCCTGGGAACTGAAAAAACGCCTGAGCGAACTGGAAGCCCAGGGGCAACTCAAGGGCGTGATCGAGCTGGTGCCGGTGGCCAACCCCATCGGCCTCGACCAGCACCTGCAAAGCAGCCACCTGGGACGTTTCGAAAGCGGCAGCGGGAAGAACTTCAACCGTGCCTTCGTCGAACTCAGCGGCCCGGTGGGCGACCTGATCGGTGACCGCCTGGGCAGCGATGCGGCGGCCAACGTCGCCTTGATCCGCCAGACCATGGGCGACGTCCTCGACGCTCTGCCGGCCCCGACCTCGCAACTCCAGGCCCTGCAACGCCTGCTGCTGCGCCATGCCTGCGACGCCGAGATCACCCTCGACCTGCACTGTGATTTCGAAGCGGCGATCCACCTCTACGCACTGCCCCAGCACTGGCCACGCTGGCAATCCCTGGCCGCGCGGCTGAAGGCCGGGGTGGCGCTGCTCTGCGAAGACTCCGGCGGCAGCTCGTTCGACGAATCCTGCTCCACGCCGTGGCTGCGCCTGGCCCGCGACTTCCCGCGGGCGGCGATTCCCCCGGCCAACCTCGCCACCACCCTGGAGCTGGGCAGCATGGGCGACACCCGGGTCGAACAGGCCCAGGCCAATTGTGAAGCGATCCTCGGTTTTCTCGCCGAGCAGGGGTTTATCGACGGCCAATGGCCGGCGACCCCGGATGCCTGCTGCGAGGGCATGCCGTTCGAAGGCACCCAATACCTGTTCGCCCCGCACCATGGGGTGGTCAGCTTCCTGCGCGAGGCTGGCGAATGGGTGGAGCAGGGCGATGCGATCTTCGAGGTGGTCGACCCGCTGAACGACATCGTCAGCGTGGTACGCGCCGCCACCAGTGGCGTGCTGTTTGCCCTGGACCGCAGCCGCTACACCGAGCCGGGCATCTGGCAGGCCAAGGTCGCCGGCCGCGAGCCGATCCGTAGCGGCAAGCTGACCAACGATTGAGCGAACCGCTCCTCACTGCTCTTCACTGTAGGAGCGAGCTGGCTCGCGATGGCCGCTCCGCGGCCAGACCATCAGGCAACGCTTTTGCCCTTGGTGACCGCGAGCCCCTCTCACCCGCAAGGACGTCCCATGTTCAAGTTCCTGGCCCTGTTGCTGCTAAGTGTTTGCGCCACTGCCCAGGCGCAGACGGTGCTGCACGACGACCTGCCGCTGCTCTACCTGGAACAGGCCCCGGCCGATTCCCGCGACCGGCCTTTGGTGATTTTTCTCCATGGCTACGGCAGCAACGAAGAGGACCTGTTCGGCCTCAAGGATGGGTTGCCGGCGGATTACACCTACCTCTCGGTACGGGCACCGCAGACCGTGGAAGAGGGCAGTTACCAGTGGTTTCACAAGCAGGGCGAAGGCGCTTACGACGGCGTGACCGCCGAGCTGGCCGACAGTGCCAAGCTGATCGACGAGTTCGTGCGGCAGGCGCTCGCCAAGTACCACACCCGCGCCGACCGAGTGTTCCTGGTGGGCTTCAGCCAGGGCGCGATCATGGCCTACGAGCTGGGCCTGCGCCATCCCCAGGCGGTCCGCGGGATCGCCGCCCTGAGCGGGAAGATCCTGCCGGTGCTGCGCTCGCAGCTCAAGAGCGGCGCGGGCCTGGAGCG
This sequence comes from Pseudomonas sp. GW821-FHT02B10, assembly GCF_059421865.1. NCBI lineage: Bacteria > Pseudomonadati > Pseudomonadota > Gammaproteobacteria > Pseudomonadales > Pseudomonadaceae > Pseudomonas > Pseudomonas sp. GW821-FHT02B10. The sequence goes on from NZ_JBWKVU010000015.1 coordinate 114,237, forward strand.
GCTGGCGATCTTCATCGCCCATGGCACCGCGGACATGCGCCTGCCTTACAGCGACGGCTCCGACGCCGACAGCCTGTTGCGCGGCCTGGGCCTGGCTCCGCAATTCCATGCCTACCCGGGCATCGGCCATACCATCAGCGACACCGAGCTCCAGGACCTGAACCGCTGGTTGCTCAGCCTCAACCCTTGAAGCCGTGAACCCGCCGCGGCCGCTGTGCCGCTGCGCTTACTTGCCGACGATCTGGCTGACCAGCTTGTCGTGATTGGTCTTGTCGCCGATCCGCGAAATCACCTGCACCACCGCCATGCGGTTACCCGAGCCGGCCAGCAGGGTGGAGCTCTGGGTCATGCCGCCGCCCTGGGTCGCGGTGCTGTCGATCTGGCGCAGGCCGAGGCCGCCGCGGGTCATGCTTTTTTCGCTCTGCTTGCTGAAGTCCGGCAGGGCCGCCGCCTGTTGCGAGAGGAAACCCGACACCGCGCTGTCGAGGAACTGTGCGTCGTTGTCCTTGGCCTGCACCGCATCGGGGATCAGGTTCTGCGCGGCGATGACCACGGTCTTGGTGCTGGCGTTGGTGTACATAGTGCCGGTGGCGCCGGCGGTGCCGCTGGCTTCGTCGCCGGCCGGCAGCGGGTTGGCGATGAAACCCTTGGGCAGGCTGAACTTGAACTTGCCGCCGAGCATCGAGACGGTCTCGACCTTGGCCTTGTTGTTCGTCGGCTGGGCCGCGGACACCTCCAGGGCACTGAAGCCGGCCAGCGCCGCCAGGACCAGGACCGCGGCGTGTTTACCGAACAGGGACATGCAGATTCTCCAGAGTGAGCGCGTTGGGGCGCGCATCTTCCCACGGCTGTCGCGGGGCACTCCAGCGGGATATGCGGTGGCGCGAAATTTCGGATAAAAGGGCGCGGGAGCGGCCTTCGCGGCGCTTATCGGTGTGACAGTTTTTGCTCATCGCCCTGGGCAGAACGGGCCCCCGAAGTCGCCAGCACCGCCCCGGCGATGATCAGCAGCGCCGGCACCAGCAGCCATGCACTGGCCGGGCTTTGCCCGATGACGATCAGCAGCAGGGTGGAGATCAACGGCGCCAGGTACGACAGCGCGCCGAGCGTGGCCAGGTTGCCGTGTTTGGTGGCGTGGTCCCAGGCGAAGAAGGCCAGGCCGACCGGGCCCAGCCCCAGGCCGAGGATCGCCAGCCATTGCTTGAGGTCCGGTTGCACCGCGCTTTCGAACATCAGGTGGCAGAGCAGCCCGGCCAGCGCCACCAGCCCGCAGATGCCGCCGATCAGGCTGCTGGGCACGCTGCTGAAACGGCGGTTGAGCACCGAGTAGCCGGACCACACCAGGGCGCAGCCGAACGCCGCCAGGTAACCCGCCACCGGCATCGCGCCGACCTGGCTGGAAGCGCGCTGCTGCATGATGAACGCGGTGCCGGCCAGCCCCAGCAAGGCACCGGTCAGTTGCCGGCCGCGCAGCGGTTCGCCGCCGGCCCGGGCCGCCAGTAACACGATCAGCAACGGCCAGAGGTAGGCGATCAGGCTGGCCTCGGCGGCCGGCGCGGCTTTCAGGGCGAAGAAATACAGCGCGTGGTAGGCAAAGATCCCGCCGAACCCCAGGGCCCAGACCGGCCAGGGCTGGCGCCAGCCACGAAAACCGGCGCGCCCCCGCAAGCCGAGCAATACCAGGCTGGCGCCGCAGGCCACGGCAAAGCTCAGGGCTAGCAACTGGAAGGGGGGAATGCCGGCGGTGAGGGTGGTCAGCAGCGCCAGGCATGACCAGAGGAACACCGCGATCACGCCGATGGCGGTGGCGGCGCCGCTGCGGGAGGGGGCAAGGCGGGTTGAGTGGATTGCGGTCATAGACACACCGAGGCAAGGGCGGTGTGGCCAGCATAGAAGCCGCCGCGACGGCGGTATTGATCAGGCCTGCCGAACTCTTGTCGCAGCCTGCGCCTGGGCGTCGCGAGCGGCCTTGCGCAGGGCGGCCGGGGTCTGGTTGCGCGCCTTCTTCAAGGCGTGGGTCAGGGCACTCTGATCGGCGTAGCCGACCCGCTGGGCGATCTCGCTGATGGGCAGCAGGGTACGGCCGAGCAGGTCGATGGCGCGGTCCAGGCGCAGGGTCGAAATGTAGGCGAAAGGCGTGCTGTGCATGTCCCGCTCGAACAGCAGGTACAGGCTGCGCTCGCTGACCCCCGCGGCCTGGGCGATGGCGCGGGCGCTCAGCGGGCTGCCCAGGTGCTGCTCGATGTAGGTCAGGGCCCGCACCAGCGTCTGGCGTTGCGGCGCGCTTGGCGTCGGGCGGGCCAGGCAGGCCAGCAGCAGGGCGCTCCAGGCGCTGGCGACCGGGCTGGAGGAGCTGAGCAACGCGCCGCTGTGGCTGGCATAGCCGAGCAGGTGGCGGATCTGCGGGTCGATGGCGAAGAAGCGGCTATCGGCCAGAGGCGCCTCGTTGCCGGGGCTATCCAGGTCGAGCACCAGAAAGGTGTTACGGCGCTCGGCCAGGAAGCTATGCCGGGCTCCCGGCGCAATCACCACGCCCTGGCTGGCATCGACCTTGCCGCCACGGCCGTCCACCTCGATTTCCATCGCCCCCGACTGCGGCAGCACGATCTGCGGAAAATCGTGATGGTGCAGCTCGACCTGCCCGGAATACGAACGCATCGCCAGGGCGACAGTGGGTTGGGCTGGAGTGTTCATGGCGCTGCTCCGCGGATGGCTGCCCCGCATCATGCCTGAAAATACGGGCGCTGTAGGAGCGGCCGGTCGGTGCAGGGTGGTTTGGGAAAAGGGGGCGGCTCATCTGTGGTGGTGACTGATATGCCGCTATCGCGAGCCAGCTTCGCTCCTACAGAGGCAGGCTGCAAAAGGCCGGGGCAGGGCGCTATCAAGGCTTGGGCCGGTTCGCTGAAACGTCTAAGCTGGGCCACCGTTCCAGCCTTCCGGATGCCCGCGTGAAATTCACTCTCCCCAAAGTCGGTACCGCCCCCTTTTGCCCGCCGGAAGTCGCCGGCACCATCGTCGTCGATCCCAAGGCACCACTGTTCAAGCGCATCCTGCGCTTCGCCGGCCCCGGCCTGCTGATTTCCATCGGCTACATGGACCCGGGCAACTGGGCCACCGCCATCGAGGCCGGTTCGCGCTATGGCTACAACCTGCTGTTCGTGGTGCTGCTGGCGAGCCTTGCGGGCATGGCCGTGCAGTGCCTGTGTTCGCGCCTGGGCATCGCCACCGGGCGCGACCTGGCGCAGCTTTGCCGGCAACGCTACAGCACCCGCACGGCGCGCACCCAGTGGCTGCTGGCGGAGGTGTCGATCATCGCCACCGACCTGGCCGAGGTCCTGGGGTGCGCCCTGGCGTTCCACCTGTTGCTCGGCGTTTCGCTGACCACCGGGATTGTCATCACCGCCTTCGACACCCTGTTGATTCTCGCCCTGCAGAACCGCGGCTTCCGCCGCCTGGAGGCGATCATGCTGGTGCTGGTGGGCACCATCGGCCTGTGCTTTTTCGTCGAGTTGCTGTTGATCAAGCCCTACTGGCCGGACGTGGCGCGGGGCTTCACGCCGTCGCTGGCGGCAATCAGTGAAGCCGCGCCGCTGTACCTGGCGATCGGCATCCTCGGCGCCACCGTGATGCCGCATAACCTGTACCTGCACACCTCCATCGTGCAGACCCGCCTGGTGGGCCGGGACGAGGCCAGCCGGCGGGATGCGATCAAGCTGGCGCGCATCGATACCATCGGCTCCCTGGCCCTGGCGCTGCTGGTCAACGCGGCGATCCTGATCCTCGCCGCCGCGGCCTTCCACGGCACCGGGCACACCGAGGTGGTGGAGTTGCAGGACGCCTATCACCTGCTCGATCCGCTGGTGGGCGGGGCGCTGGCCAGCGTGCTGTTCGGCGTGGCCTTGCTGGCCTCGGGGCAGAGCTCGACCTTCACCGGCACCATCGCCGGCCAGGTGATCATGGAGGGCTACCTGAACCTGCGCCTGCCGTGCTGGCAGAGGCGCCTGATCACCCGCGGCCTGGCGCTGGTGCCGGCGTTCGTCGGCGTGTGGCTGATGGGCGACGGCGCGGTCGGCCAACTGCTGGTGCTGAGCCAGGTGGTGCTCAGCCTGCAACTGCCGTTCGCCCTCTACCCGCTGATCCGCATGACCAGCGACCCGCGGTTGATGGGCGTGTTCGTCAACCGCTGGCCGACCCGCATCCTCGCCTGGAGCCTGTTCGCCGTTATCAGCGGCGCCAATGCCTGGCTGATTGCGCAGTTGGTGGTGTGAGCCGAAGGATTGGCCGGCCCGCTCCTGCTTCTGTAGGAGCGAAGCTTGCTCGCGATGGACCGCGCAGCGGTCCTCAAACCCAGGCTGACCGGCCCAAGCTTCAATCCAACGCCTGGGCGGCGAACCGCGCCACCAGGGCATCCTCCCCGGACTTGACCCCGGACACCCCGACCGCGCCGATCACCTGGCCGTCGAACACCACGGGCACGCCGCCTTCCAGCGAGGTCAGCAGGGGCGCGGAGAGAAACGCGGTGCGCCCGCCATTGACCATCTCTTCATAACCCTTGGACTCGCGTCGGCCGAGGGCCGCGGTGCGGGCTTTTTCCATGGCGATGTAGGCGCTGACCGGCGCGCAGCCGTCCAGGCGTTCGAGGGCCAGCGGATGGCCGCCGTCGTCGACGATGGCGATGCTCACCGCCCATTGGTTGCGCTCGGCCTCGTCCCGCGCGGCGATCAGAATGCGCTGGACTTCGCGCTGACCCAGTACGGCTTTGCTGTGCATGGCGTGCTCCTTTCAGGGCGTAGCTGATTGATGGGAAGCATTCAGGGGCGGCAGGGCGGCCTCGACCAGCTCGATCCAGTGCCGCACCGGGGTGCGCCCGGCGCCGTCGAGGTGGGTCTGGCAGCCGATATTGGCGGTGGCTATGACCTCGGGCCGGCCGCTTTCCAGGGCATTGAGCTTGTTGTCGCGCAGTTGCCGCGCCAGCTCGGGCTGGGTCAGCGAGTAGGTGCCCGCCGAACCGCAGCACAGGTGGCTGTCGGGCACCTCGGTGAGTTCGAAACCCAGGCGCTTGAGCACTGCCTCCACCGCGCCGCCGAGTTTCTGCGCGTGCTGCAGGCTGCACGGGCAGTGGAAGGCCAGGCGCTGGTCGCTGTGGGCGTGCAACTGTTCCAGCGGTTCGTCGCGCAGCACTTCCACCAGGTCCCTGGCCAGGGCGCTGACCCGCTCGGCGCGGGCGGCATAACGCGGGTCGTGGGCCAGCAGGTGGCCGTAATCCTTGATAAAGGCGCCGCAGCCGCTGGCGGTCTGCACCAGGGCTTCGGCGCCGTTTTCCAGGTGCGGCCACCAGGCGTCGATATTGCGCCGGGCCCGCTCCAGGCCGGCCTCCTGGGCGTCCAGGTGGTAATCCACGGCGCCACAGCAGCCGGCTTCGCTCACGGCTTGCACGGCGATGCCCAGGCGGTCGAGGACTCGCGCCGTCGCCGCATTGGTGTTGGGTGACAGGCTCGCCTGCACGCAGCCTTCCAGCAGCAAGACACGCCGCACGTGGGCCGTGGTCGGACGCGCCTTGGCCGGCGGCACCTGGCGCGGCAGCTTGCCTTGCACGGTCTCGGGCAGCCACGGACGCAAGGTGGCGCCGGTGCCGAGCAGTGCCTTGAACAGCGCCGGGTTCGGCGCCAGGGCACGCAGGCCCTGGCGCAGCAGGCGCTGGCCGAGGGGCCGGGGCACGGCGGCATCGACCACGGCGCGGCCGATGTCCAGCAGGTTGTGGTAATCCACCCCGGACGGGCAGGTGGTTTCGCAGTTGCGGCACGACAGGCAGCGGTCCAGGTGCAGCTGGGTCTTGGCCGTGGCCTCGTGACCTTCCAGCACCTGCTTGATCAGGTAGATGCGCCCCCGCGGTCCGTCCAGCTCATCGCCCAGCAACTGATAGGTGGGGCAGGTGGCGTTGCAGAAACCGCAGTGCACACAGGTGCGCAGGATGCTCTCGGCCTCCGCGGCGCGGGGCAGCTGGCGCGCTTGTTCGCTCAAGGTGGTTTGCATGCTTGGGGTCTGCGTTCAGAGCTCGGCGTAGAGCCGGCCGGGGTTGAAGATCCCTTGCGGGTCCAGTTGCGCCTTGAGCTGGCGGTGGTAGCGCAGCAGCACCGCCGGCAGCGGCTGGAACGGGCTGTCCACCAGGCCGTGGCTGTAGCAGGTGGCATGGCCGCCGACGCGCTCCACCAGGCTGCGGATGCGCTCCGCGGGCGCCGCGGATTTCAACCAGCGCTGGGCGCCGGCCCAATCTATTAACTGCTGGCCGGGCAGCTCCAGGGGCCCCGTATTGTTGGGCAGCGACAGGCGCCACAGCGGCAGGCCTTCGTCGAAGAATGCCAGGCGTTGTTCGTTGAGGTTGGCCCAGTAATCGGCCGCCAACGGCTCGCCACCCAGGCGGTCGCGGGCCGCGGCCACCGAGCCTTCGCCGCCCTCCAGGCGCAGGTGCAGGCGCTGGCCGTCATGGCTGGCGGCGCTGATGGGCAGCGGTTGCTGGCCCCAGTCGGCGAGCCGGGCCAGGGCCTTGGCGCTGTCCATTTCCAGGCTCAGGCTGAGGCACTGGCGCGGTTTGGGCAGGACCTTGAGTGACACCTCGGTGAGCACCCCAAGGCAACCGTAACTGCCCACCAGCAAGCGCGAGAGGTCGTAGCCGGCGACGTTTTTCATCACCTCGCCGCCAAAGCGCAGAAGCTTGCCGGTGCCGGTGATCACCCGGCTGCCGAGGACGAAGTCGCGCACCGAGCCGGCCCAGGGCCGCCGCGGGCCGGACAAACCGGTGGCGACCATGCCGCCGACGGTGGCGCCGTCGCCGAAGGCCGGCGGTTCGCAGGCCAGCATTTGCCCGGCGGCGTCCAGCGTGGCCAGCAGTTCCGCAAGCGGCGTGCCGGCGCGGACGGTCACCACCAGCTCGGTGGGGTCGTAGCTGACGATGCCGCGATGGGCGCGGGTGTCGAGCACTTCTCCAGCGCTCATCCGCCCGAGAAAGGCCTTGCTGTTGCCGCCCTGGATCAGCAGCGGGGTATTGCCGGCCAGCGCCTGCCCGACCTGTTCCAGCAGTTCGCCGCTGGCGTCGTTATCCGCGTGTGCCGTCATCAGAAACGCTCCAGCTCGGGGAAGGGCAATTGCCCGGCGTGCACATGCATGGCGCCGAATTCGGCGCAGCGGTGCAGGGTCGGGATGTTCTTGCCGGGGTTGAGCAGGCCACCGGGGTCGAAGGCCGCCTTGACCGCGTGGAACAGGGTCAACTCGTCGCTGTTGAACTGGGCGCACATCTGGTTGATTTTCTCCCGGCCGACCCCGTGTTCGCCGGTGATGCTGCCGCCGACCGCCACGCACAGCTCGAGGATCCTGCCGCCCAGGGCTTCGGCGCGGTCCAGTTCGCCGGGCTGGTTGGCGTCGAACAGGATCAACGGGTGCATGTTGCCGTCGCCGGCATGAAACACATTGGCCACCCGCAGCTGGTATTCGGCGGCCAGCGCGGCGATGGCCTTGAGCACCCCCGGCAGTGCGCGGCGCGGAATGGTGCCGTCCATGCAGTAATAGTCCGGCGACAGCCGGCCCACCGCCGGGAAGGCGTTCTTGCGCCCGGCCCAGAAACGCACCCGTTCGGCTTCGTCGCGGGCCTGGCGGACCTCGGTGGCGCCGGCCCGTTCGAGCACCGCGCGGACCCGGTCGCAGTCGTCGTGGACATCGGCTTCGACACCGTCCAGCTCGCACAGCAGGATGGCCTCGGCGTCCACCGGGTAACCGGCGTGAATGAAGTCCTCGGCGGCGCGGAGCGCCAGGTTGTCCATCATTTCCAGGCCGCCGGGGATGATGCCGGCGGCGATGATATCGGCCACCGCGCGGCCGGCTTTTTCCACCGAGTCGAAGGCCGCCAGCAGCACCTTGGCCAGTTGCGGCTTGGGCAGCAGCTTGACCGTGACTTCGGTGATGATCCCGAGCAGGCCTTCGGAGCCGGTGAACAGCGCCAGCAGGTCGAAGCCCGGCGCGTCCAGGGCGTCGCTGCCCAGGGTCAGGCGTTCGCCTTCGACGCTGAGGATCTCCACCTTGAGCAGGTTGTGCACGGTCAGGCCGTATTTCAGGCAGTGCACGCCGCCGGCGTTTTCCGCGACGTTGCCGCCGATCGAGCAGGCGATCTGCGAGGACGGGTCGGGGGCGTAGTACAGGCCGAACGGCGCGGCGGCCTGGGAGATCGCCAGGTTGCGCACCCCGGGCTGGACCCGCGCGCTGCGGGCGGCGGGGTCGATATGCAGGATCTGGTTGAAGCGCGCCATCACCAGCAGCACGCCTTGTTCCAGGGGCAGGGCGCCACCGGAGAGGCCGGTGCCGGCACCGCGGGCGACCACCGGCACGCGCCGTTCATGGCAGATCCGCAGCAGTTCCTGCACCTGCTCGATATGCCGCGGCAGGGCCACCAGCATCGGCGTGGTGCGATAGGCCGAGAGGCCGTCGCATTCGTAGGGCTTGAGGTCTTCCGTCTGGTGCAGCAGGTCGAGGTCGGGCAGGCGCTGGTGCAGCGCTTGGAGCAATGCCGCTTTATCGACGCTGGGCAGCGCGCCGTCGACGCGTTCGTCGTAGAGGATATTCATGGGTGGCTGACGACCCTGAGTTGTTTTTATTAGGCGGCCGGCAGGGGCAGGCCGCTCAGTTGCATCATTGGCCCGGCTGGCCTTACTGTCCACGGGGCCGAACGCTGGTCGAACCAGTTTGTTTTGTCGTCGATGCCGGGTTTTTTATAAAAAGCCAGGTATATCAGCAGGATGGCCTGGCGGTCCGTTTGATCGGGTTTTTTCTTCACAGCTGGTCATACCAGTGGAGGGCGCATGCACAGGAGCGATTCGGGCCGGCACCAGGTGGCGGATGTGGTGTGTGAACGCATCGAGCGCCTGATCGTCGACGGCGTACTCAAGACCGGCCAACTGCTGCCCTCGGAGCGGCGCCTCACGGAAAAACTCGGCGTATCGCGCACGGCGTTGCGCGAGGGCCTGAAGCTGCTGCGGGCGCGGGGTATCATCGAAACCGAACAGGGCAAGGGCTCGTTTGTCGCCCAACTGTCGGGGCAGGGCGCGACCTCGGCGCTGATGCATCTGTTCAGCTCCCAGCCGCGCACCCTCTACGACCTGTTCGAAGTGCGCAGCCTGCTGGAAGGCGAGTCGGCGCGGCTGGCGGCGTTGCGCGGCACCGAGGCCGATTTTGTGCTGATCGGCCGTGCTTACCAGGCGCTGCTGGACGCCCACGACCAGGCCCTTGATGCCTCGACCCACGCGCGCCTGGATCACGCTTTCCACCTGGCGATCTGCGAGGCTTCGCACAACCCGGTGCTGGTGCAGACCCTGCGCTCGCTGACCGACCTGCTGCTCAATTCGGTGTTCGCCTCGGTCAACAACCTCTACCACCGCCAGGCGCAGAAGCGCCAGATCGACCGCCAGCACGCGCGGCTCTACAACGCCGTCACCGGACGCCTGCCGGAGCAGGCGCGCAAGGCCGCCATCGCGCATATCCAGGGCCTCTGCGACAACCTGCGGGAGATCGAAAACGAAGAGCAGCGCCTGGTGCGGGCGACCTTGCGCCTGGAAGGCTGGAACTGAAGCCGCCGCGACCAGGGGCCAATGGCGGCGATGGGCAGTTACTACACTGCTAGAGACGCGGCAACATCCGCGTCGTCGACGACCACCACCAAGGAGTCACCTTATGTCCAATGAGACTTGTGCCTGTCCGGGCTGCACCTGCAAGGTCGGCGCCCATGCCATCGTGCGTCACGGCAAGCACTACTGCTGCCAGGCCTGCGCCAGCCACCACGCCAACGGCGAACCCTGCGCCTCCACCGAAGGCTGCGATTGCGCCAAGGGCGCGCATCACTGACGTGCTGCAACAGTGGCGGGGCGAAAAAAACAGTGGAGCCTGTCGTGGCTCCACTTTCAATTGCGCAGGTGCAGGTACCGGTTTCGCTGGCAAGGCGGCTGGCCGGCGGCTTTGGCAGCGCACGCCGCAAGGCATCGACCTCGCTTGGCTCAGGTCGACGGTCGCCAGGTGACGTTTTCGATACCGAATTTTTCCGCCAGGGGCTTGCTGGTCTTTTTCACCCGTTCCAGGCCAAAGCGGCCGATGCGGCCGACACCGGCGTCGCAGCTTGCCCAGTGCCACGCCTCGGCGTTGTCCATCTTCTCCGAGCGGATGATGAAGGACTTGGGGGTGCCGTGCAGGGTGTATTCGATGACGAAAAGTTTTGCGTTGTTCATAAAGCTATCAATCCTCCCTGTGATGGTTTAGTGACCCGCGCGGGCAGGGAAAAATTCACTCGGATTGTCGAGCAAGGGTATCAGCGGTCGGGCAGTGGTCGGGCAGTGGTCGGGCAAGCATTCGAACGGCTTATTGCCTGTCGCTGCGGCGCCCGTTCGGATGCTTTCTCGCGGTTTTCCAGGCGGATCGGCGGGGTTACCATGGCCCCCCCCTTGCTTGACGACGATGCCCGGCCATGGCCCTTGCCGCACCTCCCGACCTCAGCGACACCGACGTACCGGTGCAACCCCTGGCGCGCACCTATCCGCGTGGCCTGTTCATCGAGCCCCACGAACACGCCTGGGGGCAGCTGCTGTACGCCATGAGCGGGGTGATGTGGGTCGAGACGCCGAACGAGGCGCTGGTGGTGCCGCCGCAACGGGCGGTGTGGCTGCCGCCGGGCGTGCCCCACGGGATCCGTGTGGTCACCGACCTGCAGATGCGCAATATCTATCTGCGCCCGTGCCTGGCGGCGACCCTCGACAGCCAGGTGCAGGTGTTGCAGGTGGACAACCTGCTGCGCGAGCTGATCGTGCGCCTGGTGGAGCATGACGGCGCGCCGCAGCCGGAGTACTACGACGCGCTGGTGGGCCTGGCCCTGCTGGAGCTCAAGCGCGCCCGGCGCTCGCAGCTGAAGATCGTCCTGCCGGACAGTTCCGACCGGCGCCTGATCAGCCTCTGCCAGGCGGTGATGGCCGCGCCTTCCCTGGACATTCCCTTCGAACGCCACGCCGAGGCGGCGGGCGCCAGCGTGCGCACCCTGGCGCGGCTGTTCAAGGACAGTTTGGGCATGGGCTTCGCCGAGTGGCGCCGCCAGGTGCAGCTGGCCACGGCCGCCGCCGAGCTGATCCAGGGCGTGCCGGTCGGCACCATCGCCCGTGAGCTGGGGTATTCCCCCGGCAGCTTCAGCGACATGTTCCGCCGCGAGCTGGGGCTGGCCCCGTCGCAATACGCGGCCGGGGAAGCCAGCACCTGAGTGCCTGTCATCCCTGTAGCCGCTGCCGAGCTCTGCGAGGCTGCGACCGGGCCACCGCGTTTATCCAGACCCACTGCATTCTCAGGCTTTGCGCCTGCTGCGCAGTCGATCGCAGCCTCGCGCGGCTCGGCAGCGGCTACGGGGCTTTGCGTACAGGCATCCATTGTGTGTGGGCGCTGCAATCCCGTAGGAGCGAAGCTTGCTCGCGATGAACGATAACGCGGTATGCCAGACATTCCACGTCGGGGCCATCGCAGCCAGGCTTCGCTCTTACTCGTTCATACCCACAGATTGGCCGAAATCCTGAAGTGCTTGGCCGGTTGCCCGGTTCGGCGTTCCCTAGACTCCCGGCATGCCCAATCGTCGCCGCTCTGGCGCGGCGCACTGCCTGGAGTTCGTCATGCATTACCTCATCTCCCTGGCCATCGGCCTCGGCGTCGGATTGCTCTACGGCGCCTTGAATTTTCGCTCGCCGGCGCCGCCGGCCATCGCCCTGGTCGGGCTGCTCGGCATGCTCGCCGGCGAACAGCTGTGGCCCATGGGTCGGCAGCTGGTGAGCAACTGGTTGTCCTGAGGCCTTTCGATTCTTTTATGTATTCCTGTTTATGGAGGTGCTTATGCACGCCCTGCAATTTTCCAAGACCGGCGATCTCTCGTCGCTGCACTACGTCGAGGTGCCGACCCCGGTGCCGGCCGCCGATCAGGTACTGGTGCGGATCAAGGCTGCGGGCCTCAACCCCAGCGATGTGAAAAATGTGCTCGGGCGTTTTCCCTACACCACCTTGCCGCGCATTCCCGGGCGGGACTTTGCCGGAGTGGTGGTGGACGGGCCGCAGGAGTGGGTGGGACAGGAGGTCTGGGGCACCGGCAAGGAGCTGGGGTTCTACGCGGACGGCTCCCATGCCCAGTACGTGGCGCTGTCGGCCAAGGGCGTGGCGCACAAGCCGGCGCAGCTGAGCTTCGCCCAGGCCGCCAGCCTGGGCGTGCCTTACACCACCGCCTGGGATGCCCTGGAACGCAGCGGGGTAAGCGCCGGCACCACGTTGCTGGTGATTGGCGGTGGGGCGGTGGGCAGCGCCGCTCTGGCCCTGGCGAAGGTTCGCGGGGCCAGGGTGCTGGCCGCCGCGCGGCGCCCGGAACAGGTCAAGGCCTTGCAGGCGCAAGGGTTCCAGACCTTGCAACTGGACCAGCCGGAAGACCTCGGGGCGCAGGTCAACGAGGTGTTCGCCGGCGGCGCCGAGGTGATCTTCGACACCACCGGTTTCTGGCTGCCGGCCTCGGTCGCGGCCCTGGCGCCGTTCGGCCGGATCGCCATCATCGCCGCGCCGGTGGACGGTCATGTGCAACTGCCGGCCCTGGGCCTGTATCGCAAGGGCGGTTCGGTGGTCGGGATCAACTCGTTGCTGTACGGCGTGCAGGCCTGTGCGGCCATGCTCGAGCAGTTCGGCCGGTTCTTCGATGAGGGGCTGTTGCCATTGCCGCAGGGGCTGTTCGAATCGCCGCTGGCGCAGGGCGTCGAGCGTTATCACGAGGTGAACAAGGGCAGCGGCGAGAAGGTGATTCTGCTGCCGTAAGGGTGGCCAACCTGCCTGAATCGGCAGGCTGGCACGGCTTTATGTAGCCGCTGCCGAAGGCTGCGATAGGTCCGCAGGACCTCGGCAATCGCAAGATCGCCACGCCCCTTCGGGTCGATCGCAGCCTGCGGCAGCGGCTACAGGTTGGTTTACGCCCCCGGCACGCCTTTCTCCCACGCCGACCAGTTCTTCAGGATGTCCTGCACCAGCGGGTTGCCGGTGCGATAGAGGTTTTCCAGGGCCGGGACAAAACCGCCCTGGTCGGCGTACTTGAGCAGGTTGTCGACCTCGCTGCCGCCCGGCTCGGGGCGGTCGAAGTCGGAGCCGGCGCGGACCACCGCCAACCGCTGCACGTCCACCCGGCCTTCGCGGCTGGCGCGCAGCAGGGCCTCGTAGGTCGAGTTGTCTTCCTGCTGGGTGGTGCAGTACTCGCCCTTGTTGTCGGTCAGCAGGCGGGTCCAGACCTCGGCCCGCTCGCTCAGGCGCGTGCCGGAGAACCAGGTATTGCCCGCCAGGGTGTCGCACTGGGTCACCACCGGCGGCTGGTTGGCCGGGGCCGCCGGGTACTTGAGGCGCCAGGCCGCCGATTCCTTGCTTTCGCTCAGGCTTACCCGACGCGACAGGGCGAAGGCCTTGGCCTGGAGTTTCGGGTTGAGTTCGAAGACTTCGGTCTTGTAGTCCAACGGCGGTTTCTCGTTCGGGCCTTTGGTATTGATGCCCAGGTAGCCGGTCGGCCAGTCCTTGGGCGCGTCCCGCGAATCCAGTTCCCACTGGGTACCGAATTCCACCAGGTAATGCGCCCAGGCGGTGGTGCCGATGGTCCCGTGTTTAGGGCTGATGCCGGCGATCCCGGCGACCAGGAAGTAGCTTTTGCGCAGGTCGAATTTCGGCGACAGCGCCAGTGCCAGGGTCGAGGCCGCGGCGTTGGTCTGGCCCATGCCGGTGACCAGCAGGCAGACGTCCCTGGTATTGCAACGGATCGCCGGGTACTCCGCTGACAGGCCGGGTACGCGCACTTCCTGCTTCAGCTCCAGGCGCTCGATCCAGTGCTGGGCCTCGGGGGCGAACATGGTGATCAGCATCACCTTGGGTTTGATCGGGGTCGCCGGGGCCTCGGCGGCCCAGGCCGTCGAAGCGAGCAGGGCGCCGCAGGCCAGGCCCACGGAAAGGGAAAGACGGGTCATCGCGTGCATGAAAGCCTCCATTGCTTGAGTGATCAGAACTGGTAACCGATGCCGGCGTAGTAACCCCAGCCATTGGACCGGGCGCGGAAATCGCCATCGCCGAAATTCAACTCGCTGCCGTCCTGCCAGTTGCCGCCATTGTGGAAGTAACGGCCGACCAGGGTGAACCGCAGGTGGGTAAAGGAATACAGCAATACGTTGGTGGCCACCGTGGCGTTGGCCGTGCGGGCCGGGTTGTCCTTGTGCAGGTCAGAGCCGAAATCGAAGTTGGTGAAGCCGATATAGGTCAGCGACGCGCCGTTGCCGAACTTGCTGATGGGCACGATGTACTTGAGCTGGGCGCGGTAGCCGTCCCAGGAATATTCATTGCTGGCGCCGTAGTTTTCCCACTGGTAGCGCCCGTAGAAGTTGGCCGACAGGTTGACCCGCGAATGGGTGTCGATGTCGGTGCCCAGGCCGCTGTACAGGGTATTGGCGCGGTTGGCGCTGTTGCTGCCGTGGTCGTAGATCCAGTCGAAGGCCACATACCACTCCTTGAACGGGCCGATGGCCAGGCTGCGTCCGGCCAGGTAGTCGATGGAGATCCGCGGCTCGTGCTCCATGAACACCGGCGAGCCGTGGTCCCACACGCCTTTGTCGTGGCTGTTGCCGATGTTGAAGATCTTCGGGATGTCGATGTAGCCGTACAGCTCGAACGGCCCCTTGCGACCGAAGTACTCGTACTCCAGGTAGATATCGTCGGCCGGCTGCGGGCCGAAACTGATGTCCTTGCTGCCGATCAGGGTCAGGTCCTGGTTGTACCAGTCCGACAGGTAGGGGCCTGGTTTCGCTGGCGCGGCGGCGGGGCTCAGGCTCTCGCCCTGGGCCGAGTCGTCGAGGGTTTTTTCCTCGGCCTGGGCGGTAGCGCTGAGTAGTCCTGTAACGGCGCTTAGTAGCAAGGAAACAACCAAGGTGTGGCGGGACGCGGAGGGGGTGAAAGGTACGTGCATTGAAAATCCCTGTTCGTGCGGTTCTGAAGCCCGAGTAGCCCGGCCTGGCCGAACTGGCGGCGAAAGCTCTCGAAGGCTGACCTCGCAAACGTTTGCATATGCTGTACCAACTTGAAGTATCTGATTGAAATAAAGGTGAAACCTACCCATAAGCTGTCTTTTCGGTCAGGACGTTGCACAGCGCCTGGGCGTTGTGCGCGAAGAAAGGGCGAAGGCGCTGGCGCCTGGCACAGGGCTGATGCGCCCTCGTTCAATCATCGAGGTGATGGCAACCAACGACCTTCGCGGCCTCGGGTCGAGTATTCGCTGACTATCTGGCTGCGTTCGTTCGATGCTGGTTCTGCAGTGCAGGGAAAGGGTGCTTGACGTTCTGCTCGGGTCGCTCTGCTAGAATCGCCGCTCCACGACTTCCAGAGGTGCCCCATGAGCGAGCCGATTCGCCTGACCCAGTACAGCCACGGCGCGGGTTGCGGTTGCAAGATTTCTCCCCAGGTCCTGGAGGTGATTCTGGCCGGCAGCGGCGCGCAGAACCTCGACCCGAAACTCTGGGTCGGCAACGCCTCGCGCGACGACGCGGCGGTGTACGCCATCGACGAAGAGCGCGGCGTGGTCTCGACCACCGACTTTTTCATGCCGATCGTCGACGACCCGTTCGACTTCGGGCGCATCGCCGCGACCAATGCCATCAGCGACATCTACGCCATGGGCGGCGACCCGTTGATGGCCATCGCCATCCTTGGCTGGCCGGTGAACGTGCTGGCGCCGGAAATCGCCCGCGAGGTGATTCGCGGCGGCCGCGCGATGTGCGACGCGGCCGGCATCCCCCTGGCCGGCGGCCATTCGATCGACGCTCCGGAACCGATCTTCGGCCTGGCCGTCACCGGCCTGGTGGAAAAGCGCCATATGAAGCGCAACGACACCGCCACCGCCGGTTGCCTGCTGTACCTGACCAAGCCCCTGGGCATCGGCGTGCTGACCACCGCCGAGAAGAAGGGCAAGTTGCGCAGCGCCGACGTCGGCCTGGCCCGCGACTGGATGTGCACCCTGAACAAGCCCGGCAGCCGCTTCGGCAAGCTCGACGGCGTGACCGCGATGACCGACGTCACCGGTTTCGGCCTGCTCGGGCACCTGGTGGAAATGGCCGACGGCAGCGGCCTGACCGCGCGTATTCACTACGATCGCGTGCCGCGCCTGCCCGGGGTCGAGTACTACCTGGACCAGGGCTGCATACCGGGCGGCACCCAGCGCAATTTCGACAGCTACGCCGACAAGCTCGGGCGTATCCAGGCCCTGCACAAGCTGGTGCTGTGCGACCCGCAGACCAGCGGCGGGCTGTTGATCGCCGTCACCCCGGAAGGCAATGCGGCCTTTCTGGCGCTGGCCGCCGAACTGGGCCTGGAACTGGCGCCGATCGGTGAGCTGGTGGAACGACAGAGCAACGCGGTCGAGGTGATCTGATGCCCATCGATATCACCGACTACCGCGAAATCTTCCTCAACGACCGGCCGATGATGGATACCCGCGCGCCGGTCGAATTCAGCAAGGGCGCCTTTCCCGGCGTGGTCAACCTGCCGCTGATGACCGACCACGAACGGCAGCGGGTCGGCACCTGCTACAAGCAGCAGGGCCAGCAGGCGGCGATCGTCCTCGGGCACCAGCTGGTGTCCGGGGCGATCAAGGCCGAGCGCATCCAGGCCTGGGCCGACTTCGCCCGGGCCCACCCCGATGGCTACCTGTACTGCTTCCGCGGCGGCCTGCGTTCGCAGATCGTCCAGCAGTGGCTCAAGGACGAGGCCGGCATCGACTACCCGCGGGTCGGCGGCGGCTACAAGGCCATGCGTACCTTCCTGCTCGACACCCTCGAAGGAGCGGTGGCCGAGTGTGATTTTGTCCTGCTCGGCGGCATGACCGGCATCGGCAAGACCGAAGTGCTCAACCAACTGGCCAACGGCCTGGACCTGGAAGGCCACGCCAACCATCGCGGCTCCAGTTTCGGCAAGCGCGCCAGCGGCCAGCCGTCGAACATCGACTTCGAGAACCGCCTGGCGGTGGACATCCTGAAAAAGCGCGAGCGCGGCATCGGCGGGTTCGTGCTGGAAGACGAGAACCGCATGATCGGCAGCTGCGCCTTGCCGTTGCCGCTGTACCAGGGCATGCAGCGCTTCCCCATGGTCTGGCTGGAGGATGGCCTGGAGGGGCGAGTCGAGCGGATCCTGCGCGACTACGTGATCGACCTGTGCGCGGAGTTCGTCGCGGTGCATGGCGAGGACGGTTTCGCGCGGTTTTCCGAGCGCCTGCTGGAAAGCCTGAACAACATCCGCAAACGCCTGGGGGGCGAGCGTCACCAGCGCCTGTACCAGCTGCTGGAGGCCGCCCTGGCCGAGCAGGCCCGCAGCGGCAGCGTGGACCTGCACCGGGCCTGGATCGAAGGCTTGCTCAAGGAATATTACGACCCGATGTATGCCTTCCAGCGCGAAAGCAAGGGCGCGCGCATCGAGTTCGTCGGCGAGCAGGCGGCGGTGCTGGAGTATTTGCGCGAACGGGCTCGTCAGCGCGGTTGAGTCGGTAGAAGGGCGGGGCCTTTGGCCCCATCGCGGGCAATCGACCGGCCGCTCCTGCAGATGCTTCTGTAGGAGCGAAGCTTGCTCGCGATGGCGTCCGGGCGGACGCCATCGAACTTCTGGTTACAACAGCGCCGCGCCAATCAACCCGCACACCACGCCAATCAGCATGGTCAGGCCGGCGACGGTCATCAGCACCCGCGCGTCGAAATCCTTGCGCAGCATCAAAAGCGACGGCAGGCTGATGCTCGGCAGGGTCATCAGCAAGGCCACCGCCGGGCCGGTGCCCATGCCCAGGGTCATCATGGTCTGCACGATAGGGATTTCCGCGGCGGTGGGAATCACGAACAGCGTGCCGACAATCGCCAGCGGCACCAGCCACAAAAGGCTGTCGCCAATCGCGCCCTCGACATGGGGGAACAGCCAGACCCGCGCCGCGCCCAGCACCAGCACCGCCAGCACATAGATCGGAATGGTGCTCCAGAACAGTTGCCACAGGCTGCGTGCCCAGCGGCTGAAGAACGCACCTTCATTGCCCGTGCTGGCCTCGACCACGGCCTCCACCGCCGCTTCCGGCAGTTGTTCGGGACGGGCGATGCGCTGGGCCACCAGCGACACTCCCAGCACCAGCACGATGCCCGCCACCAGCCGCAGCGCGGTGAAACCCCAGCCCAGGACAAAACCCATGAACACCAGGGTCGCCGGGTTGAGCACCGGGTTGGCGATCCAGAAGGCCAGCGCCGCGCCCACCGAGACATTCTGCCGGCGCATGCTCGCCGCCACGGGCGCGGCGCAGCAGGAACACATCATGCCGGGCAGGGCGAACAGGCCGCCGCGCAAGGTCGAGCCGAAACCGGCGCGGCCGAACAGGCGCAGCAGCCAGTCCCGCGGGATCAGCACTTGCAGCAGCGAACCGAGGATCACCGCCAGCACCGCGGCCTTCCAGATCGCCAGGAAATACACCTGGGCGTAGGCCAGGGCGGCGTTCAGAGGCGAGGAGGGCTGATCGTTGATGATCGAGGCGCCGATGCTGTGGCTGTCGGCGGCGATAAAGGCCTTGGCGTAGTAGGGCGACCACTTGACGAAGTAGAGGCCGACACACGCCACCAGGACGAACAGGGCGGGTTTCCACCAGAACGACCAGCCCCGGACGGGGCTGGCAGGGGCAAGGCTGGACATGAACAGTGATTCCGGGCAATGACGTTAGGTCGCGAATCTTAGCCTACTCGCGCACCTTGCGCGCCTGTGTAGCCGCTGCCGAAGGCTGCGATCGACCGCGCAGCGGTGGTAAAACCTCGCAACGCTGAGTGCCGGGCCAAATCCCGGAACCCATGCCTGCGACTGCTGCGCAGTCGATCGCCGGCGACTACAAAAGGGTCATGGGCGCTCAGAGGGTACGAATCGAGGTGCGAATCGCCCGGGCGCACTCGATCACCGAAGGCGCCAGCTTGCGTTCGGCTTCTTCCAGGGTCCAGCGGCTGCTGGGGATCACCACGTGCACGGCGGCCACCGGCAAGCCCTGGCTGCCGATGATCGGCGCGGCGATGCTCATGTCGCCGAGAAACAGTTCTTCCTGGTTCAGGGCGTAACCGCGCTGGCGGGTGGTGACGATTTCCCCATGGATCGCGTCGATCCCGGTCAGGGTGTGCCGGGTATGGGCCTGGCGGTCGCTGGCCTGGAGCATCGCCAGGGCTTCCTGGTCGGGCAGGGCGCTGAGGTAGGCGCGGCCGGAACCGGTGCAGTACATCGGGATGCGGCTGCCGATGGGCATGTGGATCGGAATGAACTTGGGCGCCACGAAGCGCGCGACATAGACCATGTCCAGGCCGTCGGGCTCGGTGAGGTTGGTGGTTTCGCCGGTGACCTGGGCCAGTTCGGCAAGGAACGGGTTGGCCACGTCCACCAAGGTGTCGGCGGCGAGGTAGTTGTAGCCGATCTCCATCACCCGCGGGGTCAGCTGGAAGCGTTTGGTCTGCGGGTGCTTACGCACGTAACCGAGCTGCTCCAGGGTGTGGATCATGCGTTGCGCCGAGCTTTTGTTGATCTCGGCGGCCTCGGCGATTTCCGCCAGGTTCATGGTCCGTTGGGCGGCGTTGAAGGCGCGCAGGACCGCCAGGCCTTTTTCCAGCGACTGATTGAACAGGCTATTGGGGGTGTCGCTCATGGCGGTTCCTTTGGTTTTTTGTGTTTTAAATATCGATATTCGATATTTATAAATCTCTTTACGATTTTTGTAAATTGTTTATAGTCGGTCCATGCCTCCTGCCCCACTATCAGAGGCCAACCATCACGGACTTCAAACAATAAAATCGTCCAATGGGAGATTCGCCATGCAAAAGCGTTTTCGTGTCCTTGCATTGTGCTGCGCACTCACCGCCGGCCTCGTCGGTTCCGTCAGTGCCGGCGCCGCGCCGGTGTACAAGGTCGGCGCCACCGCCACCGGCATTCCCTTCACCTTTCTCGACGTCAAGAGCCAGAGCATCGAAGGCATGATGATCGACGCCGCCCGGGCGGTGGGCCAGGCCGGCGGCTTCGAGGTGGATATCCAGCAGACCACCTTCGCCGCGCTGATCCCTTCGCTGACCTCGAACAAGATCGACATCATCTCCGCCGCCATGCTGCGCACCCCGGCGCGGGAGAAGGTGGTGCAGTACTCCAACCCGGTGTTCAGCTACGGCGAGGGGCTGATCGTGCGCGCCGACGACAACACCGCCTACATCCGCATGGAGGACTTCAAGGACCAGGTGGTCGGCGCCCAGGTCGGCACGGTGTTCATCGATGAGTTGAACAAGCGCGGGATCTTCAAGGAAGTGCGCGGCTACGACTCGATCCCCGACCTGCTGCGCGACCTGGCGCTGGGGCGGATCAAGGCCGGTTTCGCCGATCGGCCGATCGTCGCCTACCAACTGGCCCAGGGCACCCAGAACAAAGTGCAACTGGTGAAAAGCTACCAACCGGTGGTGATGGGCGATGTCTGCCTGATCGTGCGCAAGGGCGATGCGCAGACCCTGGACGAGGTCAACCGCGGCATCGCGGCGATCAAGGCCGACGGTTCCCTGGAGCGGATCATCGAGAAGTGGAAGCTCAACTGACCACCCCGCGGCCCGGCCGTCCGGCGGGGTCGCTTCACTCCTGATTGCGCAGGTCCTCCTATGTTTCTCCAGAACGCTCTGGACTTCCTTCCCATTCTGCTGAAAGGGGCGGTGGTCACCTTGCAGGTCACGGCCGGCTCCTTTGTGCTCAGCTCGCTGATCGGCCTGGTATTCGCCTTGATGATGGTGTCCAAGGTGCGCTCGATCTCCCTGTTCGCGATTGGCGTGGTCAACGTCATTCGCGGCCTGCCGATCATCGTGCAGCTGTTCTACATCTACTTCGTGCTGCCGGATTTCGGCATCCAGCTCACGGCCATGCAGGCCGGGGTGATTGGCCTGGGCATCGCCTACTCGGCGTACCAGGCGGAGAACTTCCGCGCCGGCATCCAGGCCATTCACCAGGGGCAGATCGAGGCGGCCGAATCCATCGGCATGCGCGGCGGCATGATCATGCGCCGGGTGGTCCTGCCCCAGGCCTTTCGCATTGCCTTGCCGCCCTATGGCAACACCCTGGTGATGATGCTCAAGGACTCCTCGCTGGTGTCCACCATCACCGTGGCCGAGATGACCCGCGCCGGTCAGCTCATCGCGTCCTCGACCTTCGAGAACATGACCGTCTACACCCTGGTGGCCTTGCTCTACCTGGCCCTGAGCCTGCCGTTGTCCTTTGCCCTGCGTCGCCTGGAGGCGCGCTTCAGCACCCGGAGAAAGTCATGATCGAGATCAAGGGCGTACACAAGAGTTTCGGCAACGTGGCGGTGCTCGAAGGCATTGACCTGAGCGTGCAGAGCGGTGAAGTGGTGTGCCTGATCGGCCCCTCGGGGTCCGGCAAGTCGACCCTGCTGCGCTGCATCAACGGCCTGGAAAGCTACGAGCAGGGCGACATCCTGGTCAGCGGCGAGCGGGTCGACCGCCATGGCAAGACCATTCACCAGCTGCGCACCCAGGTGGCCATGGTGTTCCAGCGCTTCAACCTGTTCCCCCATCGCACCGCGTTGCAGAACGTCACCGAAGGGCCGATCTACGTGAAGAAGCAGAACCCGCAGCAGGCCCGGGAGCGGGCCGAGGCGCTGCTGGAAAAAGTCGGCCTGGCCCATCGCATGCACGCCTATCCGGACGAGCTGTCCGGCGGCCAGCAGCAGCGGGTGGCGATCGCCCGGGCCCTGGCCATGGACCCGCAGGCGATCCTGTTCGACGAGCCGACCTCGGCGCTGGACCCGGAGCTGGTGGGCGAGGTGCTGGCGGTGATGCGCAAGCTCGCCGACGAAGGCATGACCATGATCGTCGTCACCCACGAAATGGGCTTTGCCCAGGACGTGGCGGACAAGGTGTGTTTCCTCCACAGCGGCAAGATCGTCGAGGCCGGGCCGGCGAAGCAGGTGCTGAGCACGCCGCGCCATCCGCGCACCCAGGACTTCCTCAAGCGCCTGCTCAACCAGGGCACGGAGGTGCAGGCATGAAGGCCGCCGAAACCTTGCGCCTGCCGCCCTCCCTGTGGGCCGCCACGGCGACTGCGGCGGTCGATACCCCGGCGCTGGCCGAAGACTTGCGGGCCGACGTGGCCATAGTCGGCGCCGGCTACACCGGGCTGGTGACCGCGCTGCGCCTGGCCGAGGCCGGGGTCAGCGTCTGTGTGCTGGACGCCGGGGAGCCGGGTTGGGGTGCCTCCGGACGCAACGGCGGGCAGGTGATTCCCGGGCTCAAATACGACCCGGATCAGTTGCTGGCCAAGTTCGGCGCGGCCCGCGCCGAGGCCATGCTGGAGGCGGCCGGCTCGGCGGCCGACGAAGTGTTCGCCCTGATCGATCAGCATCGCATCGCTTGCGATGCGACGCGCAAGGGTTGGATTCAGCCGGCGTTTTCCGCCAGTTCCCTGCAGGCCATCGAACAGCGCGCCGAGCAGTGGCGTCGGCGCGGGGTGGCGGTGGAGTTGCTCGATCGCGCCGCTGTCGGTCGGCGCATCGGCAGCCAGAACTACCTCGGCGGCTGGGTCGATCCGCGCGCCGGCAGCTTGCACCCGCTGAACTATGCGCGCGGCCTGGCCCGGGTGGCGCAGCAACAGGGCGTGCGGATCCATGGGCAGACTCGGGTCGAGGCTTTGCAGCGCGAAGGCGGGCAGTGGCAGCTGCGCACCGCCCAGGGCCATCGGGTCCAGGCCCAGCGCGTGGTGCTGGCGACCAATGGCTACACCGACGACCTGTGGCCACGGCTGCGGCAGACGGTGATCGCCGCCAACAGCTTCATCATCGCCACCCGCCCGCTGTCGGCCGAGCTGCGCCAGGGCATCCTGCCCAATGGCGAGGTCTGTTCCGACGCCCGGCGCCTGCTGCTGTATTTCAAGCAGGATGCCCAGGGGCGCTTGTTGCTGGGGGGCCGCGGGCCGTTTTCCGAGCCGAGCCACAGCGGCGACTGGCACCATCTGGAGCGTTCGTTGCTGGGCTTGTTTCCGCAGTTGGCGGGCACGCCCATCGAGTATCGCTGGAGCGGGCGAGTGGCGTTGAATCAGAGCTTCCTGCCGCAGCTGCATGAGCCACAGCCGGGGTTGTCGATCCTGCTCGGCTACAACGGTCGCGGCATCGCCTTGTCCACGGCCCTGGGCAAGCACCTGGCGGCGCGGCTGTCGGGGGCGAGCAGTGAATTTCCGTTTCCAGTGACGCCGATCCGGCCGATTCCGCTGCATGGCTTGCAGCGTCTGTACCTGGGGGCGGGGATCGCCTGGTACCGCCTGCTGGACGCCCTGCGCTGAGGGCGGCGCATCAGGTCGGGCAGTTTTCCTCGCCGTTATCCAGGCCCTGCTTGTAGCTGCGGCTGTCGAGGGTGGCCTTGCCGTTGTGCCAGGTCAGGGTCAGCACGTAGAGCGAGTCGAAGTCGTTGGAGGCCCAGTCGTCGGTGATGGTGCGTTTTTCGCCGACGGCTTCGCGCGCCACCTTGTTGATCAATTCCGGCAGGTAGCCGTGGGACCAGGCGGTGTAGATGATCGAGTTGTGGTAGCGGTCATGCAGCAGCTCGTCGGCCAGTTCGCTGGTGTCGTTGGCCGAGAATTCGATGTTCACTGGCAGGCCGAGCTTGATGGCGCTGGGGCTGATGGTCATCAGCGGGCGGATGTAGCTGTAGGAGTTGTCGAGCTCGCCTTCCTCGACATTGCGCGTCGGGTTGGCGGCGAACACGTAATTGGCCTTGCCGAATTTTTCCGGCAGCAAAGACGCCAGGTCGATGGCGCGGTTCAGGCCCTGGCAGTTGAGCTGGCCGAGGCCGCCGGCGGGTTTTTCCGCGTGGCGCAAAAAGACCAGGGTCTGGGTGCCGTCCACCGGCTGGGCGCGACTTTCGCTGGACTCCAGCGACAGCAGCAGCCCACTGGTCAGCAGCAGCGCCGGGAAGAACACGTAGGACCGGCGTTGCAGGCGTTGGGTGAAACTCAGCAGATTCTTCATGGATCGTCGGTACTTCAGCGCAATCGGTTAAGGCTGACAAACCTTTCCACGGCGAGCTCCCGCTTCGCGTGGTTTTCCCTGTCGTTGAACGAGTGTTCTACCCGGAGGTAGTGCTCAGAGTCCCAGGACGCCTTTTGGTTCGATCCGGGCGTGGGGCTGCGAGCGTGGGCCCGTTACTTTATCCGCACCGCTGTCTGGCTGCCGGGAAGCTTAACCACCGGATGTTTCGAATTTAAGAATGCGCGCCGCGGACCGATGCCTGTAATCTAGCGCCGTCGCGCCCGGCCCCGGGCCACGGCCTTTCATCTGACTGTCATTGGAAGCCTGTCATGACCGATCTCTGTGCATTCCCCATCACCCAGAAATGGCCGGCGCAGTACGCCGACTGGATTCAGCTGTATTCCTTGCCGACCCCCAACGGCGTCAAGGTCTCGATCATGCTCGAAGAGATCGGGCTACCCTACGAGCCGCATCGCGTCAGTTTCGAAACCAACGACCAGATGTCCCCCGAGTTCCTCTCGCTGAACCCGAACAACAAGATCCCGGCGATCCTCGACCCCCACGGCCCGGGCGACCAGCCGCTGGCACTGTTCGAGTCGGGGGCGATCCTGATCTACCTGGCGGACAAGAGCGGGCAACTGCTGGCCCAGGAATCCGCGGCGCGCTACGAGACGATCCAGTGGCTGATGTTCCAGATGGGCGGCATCGGCCCGATGTTCGGCCAGCTGGGCTTCTTCAATAAATTCGCCGGCAAGGACTACGAGGACAAGCGTCCGCGCGACCGTTACGTCGCCGAATCCCGCCGCCTGCTGAGCGTGCTCGAGGGCCGCCTGCAAGGCCGCGACTGGATCATGGGCGAGCGCTACACCATCGCCGATATCGCCACCTTCCCCTGGGTGCGCAACCTGATCGGCTTCTATGAAGCGGGCGACCTGGTGGGCTTCAAGGACTTCCCCAATGTGCAGCGCGTGCTCGAGCGTTTCCTCGCGCGCCCGGCGGTGATCCGCGGCCTGGAAATTCCCAAGCCCGTCTGACTGCCCTCTCTGTAGCCGCTGCCGCAGGCTGCGATCGGCGACGAAGTCGTCGTAGAACCTGACGACGCGTTCTGTCTGGCATAACGCGTGGGTCCTTTTGCGATGACTGCGTCATCGATCGCAGGCTTCGCCAGCGGCTACAGGTATGTTTTTTTGCAGGTCAGGCCGGTTCCAGGCCTGGCCGCGTTCATTCAGACAAGGACCCGCAATGAGCCGATTCGATTTCAAGCAGGTGGATGTCTTCAGCAATCAGCCGCTCAAGGGCAACCCGCTGGCGGTGGTGTTCGGCGCCGATGAGTTGAGCGACGCGCGCATGGCGGCGTTCGCCAACTGGACCAACCTCAGCGAAACCACCTTTATCCTCGAACCCCAAGACCCGCGGGCCGACTATCGCCTGCGGATTTTCACCACCCTGCAGGAGCTGCCGTTCGCCGGCCATCCGACCCTCGGTAGCTGTCATGCCTGGCTGGAAGCCGGCGGCGTGCCCAAGGGCGAGGAGATCGTCCAGGAGTGCGCGGTCGGCCTGGTGCGCATTCGCCGCAACGGCGCCGAGCTGGCGTTTCTCGCGCCGCCCCTGCTCAAGTCCGGCCCGGTGGAGGCCGGGTTGCTGGAGCAGGTGCGCCAGGGCCTGAGGCTGGCGCCCGATGCCATCGTCGACGCGCAATGGGTGGACAACGGTGCCGGCTGGCTGGCGGTGCTGCTGGCCGAGCGCGGCCAGGTGCTCGACCTGCAACCTGACTATGCGCAGCTCAAGGGCCTTGCGGTCGGAGTGATCGCCCCCTGGAACCCCGAGCACGATGGCGACGCGGCGCAGTTCGAAGTGCGGGCCTTTATCGCCGGCGATGGCATGCCGGAAGACCCGGCCACCGGCAGCCTCAACGCCGGCATCGCCCAATGGCTGCTGGGCGCGGGGTTGGCGCCGGCGTCCTACGTGGTCAGCCAGGGTTTGAGCATGGGCCGGGCCGGGCGCATCCAGGTCGAGCAGGTCGGCGATGAAATCTGGATCGGCGGCTCGGCGGTGACCTGTATCGAGGGCAGCCTGCGGTTGTAGGCGAGGGCGCTTTGCAGTCAGGTCCGACCTGTCTGTTGCCTAAGTGGCCTTGGACGCGTGGCGATAGCTTCTGGGGGATACGCCGTACCAGCGTTTGAAGGTCTGGGAGAAACTCGACAGGTCGCTGTAGCCCAGCTTTTCGGCGATGTCTGTCAGTTTCAGCGTCGGGTCGCCGAGCAACTCCAGGGCCGCGGCGCTGCGTGACTGCTCCAGCAGGTGCCGGTAACAGGTGCCTTCCTCGTGCAGGCGTCGTTTCAAGGTCCGCTCGCTGAGATTGATCAGGCTGGCCATGCCCGGCAGGTCTGGCGGTACGCCCAGGGGGGCGATGTTCAGGTACTGGCGGACCAGCTCGGCGGTGCCCGTGCGGGGGCTGCGGCGCTCCATCAATTGCGCGCACATCTGCTCGCACATCGCGACGGTGACAGTGTTTGCCTGGGGGAGCGGGCGGCTCAGCACCGAACGATCGAAGGCCAGGCTGTTGCGGTCGGCGAGGTAGGTGGGGCGCACGCCAAGAATACTGCCGGCACTGGCCGCCGCCTGATCGACCGGGCGTTTCTTCCTCAGGGTAAAAACCGCCAGCGAGAACTCGCGGCCAGCTATTTCCTTGAGCAGCACCGCGGCGGCGGCCATGTCGCGTTCGATCACAAAGTCTCTGAGCGACTCGTCCACCAGCGCCGGTTCGGTGAACGTCAGGATGCCGAGCGGGGGTTGCTCATGGTAGGCGATCCGGGTGAACGCGTAGGTCAGCGGCAAGAAGCGCAGGGCCAGCTTCAAGGCGTCACCCGCGGTCGCACTGCTGATCAGGCCATAACCGAACAGCCCGTAGGTCGAGAAGTGATAGCGCTCGCCCACTTGATAGCCCAGCCCCTGCGGGTGTCCCGACAGGTTGAGCAGGTTATGGATCAGGCGCAGTTCCTGGGCGCATGACAGCTCGAAGTTGGGATCTGCCAGCCGGGCCAGCGACAGGCCCGAACCGGCCAGCAATTGCGCAGGCGAGAAGCCTCTTTCGCGACCGAAATCCACCATCAGCAGGGCACTGGCCGGTCCCCGCGACAACTCCAGCATGTTCATGCTCGCTACCCGGGTCAGGGAAAGGAATTGGCCTGAATACTAAAGTATCTGTCCCGTTACGTCATGGGACTGGCGAGGGCGGGCAAGCATCATGGGCGCGCAGGCTACGCTGATCGGGATTAGCGGGAAGCCCTGGGACCTGATCATGCGAAGACCTGTGCCTGCCCATGAAAACAACAACAAAAGAGGTGCTGCATGCCCCAACTCGAACCTGACCTGCAATCGACGGCGCCACTCACCGCCGTGATCATCGGCAGCGGTTTTGCCGGCATCGGCATGGCCATCGCACTGCGCAAGGCCGGCGTCACGGACTTCATCATTCTGGAAAAACAGCAGGATGTCGGCGGCGTCTGGCGGGACAACAGTTACCCGGGCGCTGCCTGCGATGTGCCGTCGCACCTGTATTCGTTTTCATTCGAACCCAACCCCGGCTGGACGCGGATGTTTGCCCCGCAAGCCGAAATACAGGGGTATCTGCAACATTGCGTAGGCAAGTATGAGGTGCAGCGGCACATCCGCTTCGGCGCTGAAGTGCGGGCGGCGCGATTCGACGAGGCCAGCGCGCTGTGGTGCATCACCGAAGTCGGTGGGCGGGAGCATCGCGCCGCTTTGCTGATCAGCGCCACTGGCCAGCTCAGCCGGCCGGCGCTGCCGACGCTCGAAGGCATGCAGGCGTTCAAAGGGCATGTGTTCCATTCCGCAAGCTGGGATCACGGCTACTCGTTGGCGGGAAAACGGGTGGCGGTGATAGGGACGGGCGCTTCGGCGATCCAGTTCGTGCCGGCCATCGCCGACCCGGTGGCGCAGCTCAAGGTATTCCAGCGCTCGCCGGCCTACATCTTGCCCCGGCCCGATCGCGCCTACAGCGACGAAGAAAAGCAGCTGTTCGCCAGTAGACCGTGGCGCATGGCGCTGCATCGTGCCGCCATTTATCTGCGCTACGAATCCAGGGCCCTGGGTTTTACCCGCTTCAAGGGGCTGATGAAGTGGGCGGTCGGCCTGCCGTTTCGCCGCTTGTTGAACCAGTCGGTCAGTGACCCGCAGCTGCGCCGGCAACTGATCCCGGATTACCCCATCGGCTGCAAGCGCATCCTGCTGTCCAGCGATTACCTCAAGACCCTGGCCCGGCCCAATGTGCAGTTGATCACCGAGGGTATCGGGCGCATCACCGAGCAGGGCATCGAGACGCTGGACGGGCAACATCACCCGGTCGATACGATCATCTACGGCACGGGGTTCGCGGCGACGCAGTTCCTTGCACCGATGACGATCGTCGGGCGCGGCGGGGTGGAGCTGCAGCATGCCTGGGAGCAGGGCGCACGCGCATATCTGGGGCTGGCGGTGCCGGGCTTTCCCAACTTCTTCATGTTGTATGGCCCCAATACCAACCTGGGGCACAACTCGATCGTCTACATGCTGGAAAGCCAGATATCCCATGTCATGCGCTGCTGGCGCGCGATGCAGAAGGCTGCGGCCACCACCGTCGAGGTCGATGACCAGGCTGAGCAGCGTTTTCATCAACGGATACAGCGCCGCCTGGCCGGTTCCGTGTGGAGCGGTTGCAAGAGTTGGTATGTCGATGCAGCGGGCAACAACAGCACCAACTGGCCGGGCTTCACCTTGTCCTATCGCTGGCTGACCCGTTATTCGGCATTGCGCGCCTATGGTTTTTCCAGGGCGTTGGCCAGTGAGTCGGGGCAGGTCTACGGGCGGGTGATTGCCGAGCCCCGCGATGGCCTCGAAGTCCTCAGTGCCGGCGTGTTGCGCCAACTCTTGCGGGTGAGCTTCCGGGCGCTGATCGGTCCGCCGCGAAGCATTGCCACCCAGCGGCGTATCGTCAACGGCCTGTCCTGGTTGATGCCGGGCTGCGCTGGCGTGACCCAGGCACGGGCGCAGGTCTCGGGCGTACCGCTGCGAATCCTGACCCCGGGCCATGCCGAGGCGGGTGGGGTGATTCTTTATCTGCATGGCGGTGCCTTCTGCCTGGGCGGTCCTGCCACTCACCGCAGCGTTACCAGCCGCCTGGCCCGGGACGCGGGGATGGCCGTCTGGGTCCCGGACTATCGGCTGGCGCCGGAACAGCCGTTTCCCGCGGCCCTGGAAGATGCGTTGGCCTGCTACCAGGCGATCCGGGCGCAAGGCTATCCGGCGCGGCAGATCCTGCTGGCCGGCGACTCCGCGGGTGGCTCTCTCGTCCTGGCCCTGGCGCTGACGCTGCAACAGCGGGGCGAGCCCTTTGCCGCGGGCCTGCTGTTGTTGTCCCCGGTGACGGATACGACGTTGAGCGGGCCAACCCTCATTACCCGCCAGTACGCCGATCCCATGCTGCGGCGCGATTGGCTCGAGCAAGGGCTGCGCGCCTATGCAGCGCCTGCCCAGAGCCCGTTGCACAGTCCATTGAGCGCCGACTTGCGCGGGCTGCCGCCGATGCTGATCCAGGTGGGCGACCAGGAACTGCTGCTGGCGGACGCCACACGCCTGGCCGAGCACGCGCTGCACTGCGGCGTGGCCTGTCACCTGGAAGTGCATGCCGCGAGGTGGCATGTGTTTCAGTTGCAGGCGTTCTACTTGCGTTCGGCCAGGCAAGCCCTGCGTTCAGCGGCCCTGTTCGCTCGCCGCCGCCTGGACGATCGCGGCGAGCCTTGTGCCGACGCGGTCGCAGCAGCGGCGGTGGATGTCGCAGCCCTTGATGGGTAGGCAGGCTGTCTCGATCCGGCAAGGTGGTCGCGAGGATTTTCGGGCAAAAAAAAGCCGCCCAAGATGGCAGCGTTAAAGGAGAGCACGCGTTGCTGATAACGCGAGTATCGCCACGGGAAATGACCAAATGATGACAGTCCCCTTGCCGCCGAAAAGCCTTTCGTTACCGGGCTGCGGCAGGGGCCGTCGCGGGTGGGCGCCAGTTGGGTTGCCGGGCGGATCAAGGCGGGCGGCTGTCATCTTGGCGTCATCGACGCCATGGCAAGATCGCCGCAAGCCGTCTTGAGTGCTCGACAGGCCGCGGCCTGCCGGTCGATGAACCTGCCAGGAATCCCCCCATGAAAGGCGACGCCTCTCTGTTCGCAGCCATTGATCTTGGGTCCAATGCGTTTCGCCTGATGATCGGCCAGCCGGTCCGGCGCAGCCAGGGGTTCATGATCCAGGAAGTGAAGACCCTGCGTGAGCCGGTGCGCTTGGCGGAGGGTTTTCAGGAGGGCACCCTGGACGAGCTGGCGCTGGACCGGGGCTGGCAGGCACTGGCGCGCTTTGGCAAGAAGCTGCGCGGTTTCGAGGCCGGTCGGGTGCGGGCGGTGGCCACCAGCGCCGTGCGCGAAGCCGACAATGCGCCGCTGTTCCTGGCCAGCGCGGAGCGTCACCTGGGGTTTCGCATCGATGTCATTTCCGGGCATGAGGAGGCGCGGCTGGTGTATGCCGGCGTCGCCCATACCGTGCCGGGCAGCGAAAGCATGCGGCTGGTGGTGGACATCGGCGGCGGTTCCACCGAGTTGATCCTCGGGCAGGGCGCCCAGCCCTTGCTGACCGAGAGCATCGCCATTGGCAGCGGGAGCTTCGGCGCGCGCTACTTTCCGGGAGGCGCGGTTTCGGCTCATGCCCTGCAGGAAGCCGAACACCTGGCCAGCCTGAAGTTCGAGAAAGTCGCCCGGCGTTATCGCCAGCTCGGTTGGCAGCAGGCCATAGGCTCCTCGGGCACCGCCCGGTTCCTGGCCAAGGTGCTCAAGGCCAACGGCCTGAACGACTATGGCCAGGACGGCATCACCTACGGCGGGCTGTTGCGCCTGTCGTTGCGCCTGCTGGAGGCCGGGCATGTCAAGCGTCTGCGGCTGGCCGGGCTGCAATCCCATCGCCTGGGCATCCTGCCCGGCGGCCTGGCGGTGATGCTGGCGGCGTTCAAGGTGTTTGGCGTCACCCATATGACGCCTTCCGAACCGGGGCTGCGTTTCGGCGTGCTGCATGGCCTGATATGTAATAACTGATTACCTAGCTTTATCCGCACAAGCGGCTGGCCTTCCTCCAGCCGGCCGGGCTTCATGCCGGCCAACCCCTCCCAATCAAGCCTCCCCAGGCGGCCCCTTGGCGGCGGCGCCCGGCCCTGGGGGCTTTGTTCAGCTAGGCTGCTCTGGCGGCCACGAAGCGCCGGCCGTCTACACTTATCCGCAGGCCACACAGGGCGGCAGCCCTGGGCGCATTCAACCGGTATCAACAAAAACAATAGTCTCGGGAGAAACCTGATGTTTACAGCACTGCGTCGATTCAGCCGCGGCATGGCCCTTGCCGCCAGCCTCGCCACGCTCACCCTCGCAACCCCGGCGTTTGCCCTGGATACGGTCAAGTTCATGGCCCCGGGCTCCGTGGGCGGCGGTTATGACCAGACCGCGCGGGTTTTGGGCAAGGCCTTGCTCGAGGCCGGCACGGCCAAGTCCGTGACCTTCGAGAACAAGGGCGGAGCCGGCGGCACCCTGGGGCTGGCGCAGTTCGCCAACAGCACCAAGGGCGACCCGAATGCGCTGCTGGTGGTGGGGGCGATCATGGTCACGGCGGTGGAGCAGAACAAGCCGCAGATCAGCCTCAAGGACGTGACGCCGATCGCCCGGCTGTTCACCGAATACAACGTGCTGGCGGTGCGTGAGGATTCGCCCTACAAGACCCTCGAAGACCTGCTCAAGGACTTCAAGGCCAACCCGGCCAGCATCAAGTGGGGCGGCGGCTCCAAGGGTTCCATCGACCATATCGGCATCGCCGAGCTGGCGAGCAAGATGGACGTGCCGGTGAACAAGGTGAACTACGTCGCCTACGCCGGCGGCGGCGAAGTGGTGGCCGCGACCCTGGGCGGCCACATCACGGTGATCACCGGCGGTTATGCCGAGCTGGCCAAATACGTGCAGTCCAAGCAGTTCCGCCTGCTCGCCATCGGCGCTCCGGAGCGCGTTCCCGGCATCGATGCGCCGACCCTCAAGGAGAAGGGCTACGACGTGATCATCGGCAACTGGCGCGGTGTCTATGGCGCGGCCAACCTCAGCGCCGAGCAGCGCAAGCAAGTCACCGACGCAGTGCTGGCCGCCACCAACAGCAAGGTCTGGCAGGACAATGTGAAAGCCAACGCCTGGTCGCCGAGCGTCCTCACCGGTGACGAGTTCGGCCAGTTCGTCGACGAGGAACACCTGCGCCTGCGAGCGATGCTGGTCAAGGTCGGGCTGCTTTGAGATGGTCGGGCGCAGCAGGGTCGTACTGTCGCAGCTGGCGATTGGCCTGGGGCTGATCGCCATCAGCCTGGTGCTGGTCATCGGCGCCTTGCGCTTTCCGCCCGAGATGGGCTTCGTCATCCTCGGTGCCCATGTCTATCCCAGCGCGGTCGCCGCCTTCCTCGGCGCCGTGGGCCTGTTGCTGAGCTACCAGGCCTGTACCGGCGGCTTCCGCGAACTGGCCGTCCACGACGACGAAACCGCCCAGGCCCTGCCCGGTGGCAGGCTGGGCGTGGCCTGGGTCACCGTCGGCCTGGTGGCGCTTGCCGTGCTGATCGACCTGATCGGTTTCGTCCTGGCCGCCGGCTTGCTGTTTGCCTGCTCGGCCCGGGGTTTCGGCAGCCGGCGGCCGCTGCGTGACCTGGCTATCGGCATCGCCCTGACCCTGCCGATCTACTGGCTGTTCAACGCCGGGCTGGGCGTGGCCCTGCCACCCCTGGTCAACGCCTGGATCTGAACCGGGCCGAAGGAGGTCACACGGTGGACATTCTCTTGAGCCTGGCGACAGGTTTCTCCGCGGCGCTGGCGCCGATCAATCTGCTCTGGGGGTTTATCGGCTGCCTGCTGGGCACGGCGATCGGCGTGTTGCCGGGGATCGGCCCGGCGCTGACCGTGGCGCTGCTGTTGCCGATCACCGCCAAGGTCGATCCCACCGGCGCGCTGATCATGTTCGCCGGCATCTATTACGGGGCGCAGTTCGGTGGTTCGACCACCTCGATCCTGCTCAATACCCCGGGCGAGTCGTCCTCGATGGTCACCGCCCTGGAGGGCAATCTCATGGCCCGCAACGGCCGCGCCGGGCCGGCCCTGGCCACCGCGGCGATCGGCTCGTTTTTCGCCGGGACCATCGCCACGGTGCTGCTGACCCTGTTCGCCCCCATCGTCGCCATGCTGGCGCTGAAGTTCGGCCCCGCGGAGTATTTCGCGATCCTGGTGCTGTCCTTCACCACGGTGTCGGCGGTGCTCGGCGCGTCCATGCTGCGCGGTTTCGCTTCCCTGGGGATCGGCCTGGGCATTGGCCTGATCGGCCTCGACTCGACCTCGGGCATTGCCCGCTACACCCTGGGCGTTCCCGAGCTGGTCGATGGCATCGAAGTGGTGCTGGTGGCGGTCGGCCTGTTTGCCGTGGGGGAGGCCTTGTACAGCCTGCTGTATCAGAAGGAGGAAGCGTCCGGCCGGCATCGCCTGACGTCCTTGTGGATGACCCGCGAGGACTGGAAACGCTCGATTCCCGCCTGGCTGCGCGGCACCCTGATCGGCTTTCCGTTCGGCTCGATCCCGGCCGGTGGCGCGGAAATCCCGACCTTCCTGTCCTATTCCACCGAACGCAAGCTAAGCAAGCATCCGCAGGACTTTGCCGCCAGCAAAGGGCCGGGCGCCATCGAAGGGGTGGCCGGCCCGGAAGCTGCCAACAACGCCAGCGCCACCGGTTCCCTGGTGCCGCTGCTGACCCTGGGCATTCCGACCTCCGCCACCGCGGCGATCCTGTTGGCGGCGTTCCAGAACTACAACCTGCAGCCGGGGCCGCTGCTGTTCCAGACTTCCGGTGAGCTGGTCTGGACCCTGGTGGCCTCGTTGTATATCGGTAACGTTATCCTGCTGGTATTGAACCTGCCGTTGGTCGGGCTCTGGGTGAAACTGCTGCAGATCCCGCGGCCGTACCTCAATGCCGGGATCCTGGTGTTCGCCTCCATCGGCGTGTACGGCATGCGCCATTCGTCCTTCGACCTGTTGCTGATGCTGGCGATCGGTTGGGGCGGGGTGCTGATGCGGCGTTTCGACTTCCCCGTCGCGCCAGTGATCGTCGGCATGCTGCTGGGGCCGATGGCGGAAAAGCAACTGCGCAACGCCTTGTCCATCAGCCAGGGCGACTGGTCGATCTTCGTCACCCAACCCATCGCCGCGGCCTTCCTCGGCTTGACCCTGCTGGTGCTGGTGGTGCCCCACCTGCTGCACGCCCGGGGCATCAAATTGCACGAGGATGATTGAGCGGCGGGTGCGATGCGCCAGCCACCGCGGCGTGCCACGTCAGAACGTCATGGCGGGCCCCTAGGATAGGGGCTGCCAGGCGGTTTGCGTCCTGGCCCATTGCCTGCGACGGCGCCGATCCGGACACAGTGCCGAGGCACTGACCCGGCGAGCGGTGCTTTCTGCCCTTTCGATACGCAGCAAGTGAAGGCACAATGCGCATCCTTTTTTTGGCTGGCCTGGCCGGAGGCCTCGAAATGATCAAAACGCCGTACTACCTCATCGACAAACAGAAACTGCTCGGCAACATGCAGAAGATCGCCTACGTGCGCGAGCAGTCCGGCGCCAAGGCCCTGCTGGCGCTCAAGTGCTTCGCCACCTGGTCGGTGTTCGACCTGATGCAGCAGTACATGGACGGCACCACCTCGTCGTCGTTGTACGAGCTCAAGCTCGGCCGGCAGAAGTTCGCCGGCGAGACCCATGCCTACAGCGTGGCCTGGGCCGACGACGAAATCGAAGAGATGCTCGACAACTGCGACAAGATCATCTTCAACTCTATCGGCCAGCTGCAGCGCTTCGCCGAGGCGTCCGCGGGCAAGGTCCGCGGTCTGCGGGTCAACCCTCAGGTGAGCAGTTCCGATTACCTGCTGGCCGACCCGGCGCGTCCGTTCAGCCGCCTGGGCGAATGGGACCCGGTGAAGGTCGAGGCGGTCATCGAGCAGATATCCGGCTTCATGTTCCACAACAACTGCGAGAACGCCGACTTCGGCCTGTTCGACCAGATGCTGGGCACCATCGAGGAACGCTTCGGCCACCTGCTGCACAAGGTCGAATGGGTCAGCCTCGGCGGCGGCATCCACTTCACCGGCGAAGGCTACGACCTGGACGCCTTCTGCGCGCGCCTCAAGGCGTTCTCCGAGCAGTACGGCGTGCAGGTCTACCTGGAGCCGGGCGAAGCGGCGATCACCCAGAGCGCGTCGCTGGAAGTCACCGTGCTCGACACCCTCTACAACGGCAAGCATCTGGCGGTGGTCGACAGCTCCATCGAGGCGCACATGCTCGATCTGCTGATCTATCGCCTGAACGCCAAGCTGGCGCCCAGCGCGGGCGAACACACCTACATTGTGTGCGGCAAGTCTTGCCTGGCCGGAGACATCTTCGGCGAGTATCAATTCGATCGTCCGCTGACCATCGGCGATCGGCTGTCGTTCGTTGACGCGGCGGGTTACACCATGGTCAAGAAAAACTGGTTCAACGGCCTGAAAATGCCGTCCATCGTAGTGAAACAACTCGACGGTAGTGTCGAGGTGGTTCGTGAATTTGGGTTCGAAGACTACCTGTCCAGCCTCTCGTAAGCTGGCGGAAAGGAGAGATAAAGAAATTGAAGAAGAACGTTCTTATCATTGGTGCAGGAGGTGTCGCCAAGGTGGTGGCCCACAAGTGCGCGCAGCACAACGACGAACTCGGTCGTATTGCTATCGCGTCGCGCAACATCTCCAAATGCCAGGCCATCATCGACAGCGTCAAGGCCAAGGGCAGCCTCAAACAGCCCGCTGAAATCAAAGCCTATGCGCTCAACGCGCTGGATATCGAGGCGACCAAGGCGCTGATCCGCGAGACCGAATCGCAGATCGTCATCAACGTCGGCTCCGCCTTCCTCAACATGTCGGTGCTGCGTGCCTGCATCGATACCGGCGTGGCCTACCTGGACACCGCCATTCACGAAGAACCGGGCAAGATCTGCGAGACGCCGCCCTGGTATGGCAACTACGAGTGGAAACACCTCGAGGAGTGCCAGCAGAAAAACGTCACCGCCATTCTTGGCGTGGGCTTCGATCCGGGCGTGGTCAACGCCTATGCGGCCCTGGCCAAGCAACAGTATTTCGACCGCATTGATTCGATCGACATTCTCGACGTCAATGCCGGTTCCCATGGCAAGTATTTCGCCACCAATTTCGATCCGGAAATCAATTTCCGCGAATTCACCGGACAGGTGTGGAGCTGGCAGGACAGCCAGTGGACCAGCAACACCATGTTCGAAGTCAAGCGTACCGACGACCTGCCGGTGGTCGGTTCGCAGAACCTGTACCTGACCGGTCACGATGAAGTGCACTCGCTGTCGAAGAACCTCGATGTGCCCAACGTGCGCTTCTGGATGAGCTTCGGCGAGCACTACATCAACGTGTTCACCGTGCTCAAGAACCTCGGCCTGCTCTCCGAGCAACCGGTCAAGACCGCCGAAGGCCTGGAAGTGGTGCCGCTGAAAGTGGTCAAGGCCGTGCTGCCCGATCCCGCCTCGCTGGCGCCGGGCTACACCGGCAAGACCTGCATCGGCGACCTGGTCAAGGGCACCAAGGATGGCCAGCCGCGGGAAGTCTTCATCTACAACGTGGCCTGCCACGAAGAAGCCTTTGCCGAAACCGACAGCCAGGGCATTTCCTACACCGCGGGCGTACCGCCGGTGGCCGCGGCCCTGCTGGTGGCCCGTGGCGAATGGGACGTGCAGCGCATGGTCAACGTCGAGGAGCTGCCGGCCGAGCCGTTCCTCAAGGCGCTGGACGTGATGGGCCTGCCGACCCGGGTCAAGGACGAGAACGGCGACCGTCCGTGGAACTGATTCACCCCCCGCTGTAAAAAACCAGGTGCGCCCACGGGGCGCACCTGGCTCTCGATTCCCGCCCTCTCTTGCGCCCGGATAATTCCGTCCCGCATTCAGCGCCATGAGGCGACCGCATCTATTCGGCCACCCAAAGCCAACATGGCTCGAGGCGAGTGTTTGTCGCCGGGTTTAAACGCTGTGTTTATCTGGTGAGAACCTGTTTCTGCAGAGTTATTTTCGTGAAAACCAGCGTCTTGGTTTATCTTTAATTGGAATGCAAATTGTTTGAAAGAGCACACTTATAAATGCGATCCATCGAATTAAATAATTGGTCGAAATTATATCTTTGGTTGATGGGATAAATAATATATAGCCATATCTGGCTACATTCAGCTGAATCATTCCCCAGAGTATTGAACATGAAAATAAAAGCCAGAACCATCCAGTCTTGAAATTTTTCCCTGATTTCTTTTTAACGGTGTAGCGAAACGTCAAAAAGACAGTCAAGGAAAAAAACAAGTACAGAGTAGCCGCAATTATCGAATTATTTGTCACTGGCTTTAGCTTCTTGGTACATGGAATTTATAGTTACCCCATCAGATAGCACTTCGAATGATAATGCTGAATTGCTTGTGGCTTTATAGGCGCGAACATAATCCGTCCGGATATATCTGAATAGGCGCCAAGCATCTGGCTTTAATACCATTTTTCCGACGCCATATGCAGAGAGTCCTAAGTCAGCAGTCCCATAAGCCATGTCTCCTTCAAGTGCGCCGCCGCCGAATAGTTTAGCCACCTCCTGATAAACCTTCCTGACGGGGCCTTGGGTGTCAGAGCTATTCTCTAAAAGGTTACGTCCGTTTTCATACATGTTATTGGCGCCATGGGCCATCATGAGTGAGCCTGGGAATAAGCACAGCGTACCGGCTGAGCCATAGCAAATCCCAGCGCCTGCTGCAAATTGAAATGCTCCGGCGATTACTCCTACGCCTTTTTGAGCAACCTTCAATGACTGGCTCAGCAGGCTATTCTGTTCGTTCCTGAGGTCTTGCAGCCCCTGCTCAGGGCTTTTGTTACCCTGCGCGACATCATTAACAATGCTTTTGGCGTAATAAGCGACTTCGCGGTTGAATTGCAAACGCAGCGTGCCGTCTTTAATGTGTCTAACGGCTAATGTGCTGGCTTGGCTTCCAAGTTTTCCAGCTGCGGCACTGACCATCCAGTAATCACAGCTACCCGGCATGCAACTTTCATTTTCCGGTTTCATTCGTTATTTCCCCACGTGGTATATCCGCTGGTGCCAGCGGCATGGTGGGTCCAAGTGATCTCTCGGTAACGGATGGCTACATGTTCTTGCGATTCGGCGTCGTTCTGCAAAATAGCGTGAGGCATTTCAAGTGTTAGATCAGCAATAATCCCGCCATTGATTGATACTGAATAGAATTTTTCCTGCATGCCAAAGGACGACACGCGATAAAAACTAATTGTGCAGTTTATTTTCTCTCTGGTTGAAAGTGCTTGAGCGAGGAGTGGCGAGGATTTATCAACGCTTTTTGTAATAATGATAGGGCTATGTGTGGGCTTATTAATATTTCCAATGTTGACCATGTTGTGGCTGTAAGACAGCACCATGATTTCGTCGGTATGCCCCGTCTGACACTTATTGCCGATAGAGTCTTGGGTTGAGCAGCCTGCTGAAATCAAGCCTTGAGCTTTACCAGAGATGGTCATGTATCCGTGGTTAGGCATATACGAACATCCTTTTAATGGTTTGGGTCGTAAACCCTGTATCTAACCAACATGAGGCTTTGAGCGGTATTAGACATTTCTGATAGATGCAAATCATGTGAGCCAACGGAAATGGAATGCAAGCCGGTGCGGCGCAATGCAAGCTCACTCGCATTTAAGGTGAGTAGAAGGGGCCGTCAATCGCAATTAATCTGAGCCGAAAAACGCGTTGATTGCGAGCACGGCCGTTTTCGATTGCAAGCCGTTACAGCTAGGCGTTATCGATCCGCAAGTGTTGATCCACCGCATCGAGAACCACCTCCATCGCCTCGAGGTGCGGCACGTGATGGCAGTTCTCCAGGATCAGGCAGCGCTGGCGCGCCGTCGCCAGCCTGGCGATCCGTTCGGGATGCAGCAGCGAGCCGTATTGGTCTTCCGCGCCATGCAGCACCAGCAGCGGGCAGTCGATCGAGGCCGCGCTGCTTTCCAGGGGCCAGGGCGCGAAAGCCTCCGATAGCCAGGTCTCGGTCCAGGCCGCCAGCACCCAGGGCGCCTTGGCGCCGTGGTATTTGTGCAGCCGCTGCATTTGTCCGAGGGCCTGGAACTGTTCGTCGGTTGGCTGGAGGGAAATGCCCGGTCAGCGATACTCAGGTGTCGGGGCAACGCCCTTCAGCCAGAGGATGACCAGGATGAAAAAGGACGGCACCGGCAGCAAACCGGCGGAGGAGGGGCTCTCTGCCGCGCAACGGATAGACGGGCGCATCGAGGAACTGGGCGATTGGCGCGGCGAGACGCTGGCCCGGGTCCGGGCGTTGATCCGCTAGGCCGACCCGCAGGTGATCGAGGAGTGGAAGTGGCGCGGGGTGCCGGTGTGGTCCCACGGCGGCATCCTCTGCACCGGCGAGACCTACAAGAACGTGGTGAAACTGACCTTCGCCAAGGGCGCCGCGCTGGACGACCCGGCAGGGCTGTTCAATGCCAGCCTCGAGGGCAATACCCGACGGGCGATCGATCTGCATGAGGGTGACAAGATTGACGAGGCCGCCTTGAAGGCGCTGATCCTGGCGGCCGTGGCGCTCAATACGACGCGCTGAGCGGGTGTGCCGGCCGGCAAAAAAAGCCCCTTGCCGTTTTCCCGGCAAGGGGCTGGCTGGCCTGGCTCATTCGCCTTTGATCTGCACGACCTTGTCCGCTGTCATGGCGGCGGGTTTTTTCGGCAGCGAGATACTCAGCACGCCTTTGCTGAAGCTCGCCTCGATCTTTTCGGCATCGACCCCCTTGGGCAGGTTGAACACCCGCTCGAAGGAGCCGTAATGACGTTCGCTCAGGTGGTAGCCCTTTCTGTTTTCTTGGGTCTCCTCGCGCTTTTCACCCTTGATGATCAGGCTGCCGTCGGAGAGTTTGATCTCGATATTCTTCTGATCCATGCCGGGTAATTCGGCAGTGATTTCGAAGCTCTCGTCTTTCTCGGTGATGTCGACGGCAGGCATGCCGCGGCCGATCAGCTCGCGCCGCCAGAACGGATCCACATCGAACAGCCCGCGGCTGAAGGGTGACAGGCCGGAGCCGCGATTGAAGTCATCGAACAGGTGATCGACCTGTTGCCGCAGTTTTTCCAGGGGTTGCCACAGGTCGCTCATGCTCGAGCGCCGGGTGGCCTTGTCTTCAGTCTGGATCGGCATTTTTTTCACGGAGTTGGTCATTTTCGCTTCTCCTCCCGGGTCAAGGGGCGGGCCGCGAACGTCCCTGTGGCGACCCGCCACGACAGAACGACAACCGGGCTCACTGCCTGCAAGCCCGGTTCTTGTGCCCGCGACAGCCATCGCGCGAACGTGCTGCCAGGGAGCTCGACTGGAGTCATCGATGTCGTCCCCGGCAGATGATTCGCCCGGGCCCGCTTCTATCGGGCGCAAGGTCCTGCACACGCGGCGAGCAAGTGCCGCAGGCACTGGTCTTCAAGGCCGGCCTGCGCAGCTCTGCGTGTCTTATTTAGATCGAAAATCGACGCGACAGTTTCGCCGTGGAGCATTTGTCTGACAGGCGTAACCCCCTGCTTTCACGGCATTGTTACCAACGCGCAAACACAGTTTTGGCGACGCGGTGTTTGTGCCGGTCGGGGCTTGGGGCATAAGCTTCGCTTCTTTTGGCTGCGGTCTTTTCGCGCCCAGCCTCGTCTTACTTGGCCTGCCCTGAGGAAGTCCCATGTCCAGCCAGTTCCCCCAAGCCCGTCCCCGTCGCCTGCGCCGCAGCGAACAGATGCGCAGCCTGTTCCAGGAAACCGAGTTCACCCTCAACGACCTGGTGCTGCCGATTTTCGTCGAGGAAGAGATCGACGATTTCGTGCCGATCAAGAGCATGCCGGGGGTGATGCGCATTCCGGAATCGAAGCTGGCCGGGGAGATCGAGCGTTACGCCCGCGCCGGGATCAAGTCGGTGATGACCTTCGGCGTGTCGCACCACCTGGACAGCAACGGCAGCGACACCTGGAACGACAACGGCCTGGTGTCGCGCATGTCGCGGATCGCCAAGGACGCGGTGCCGGAGATGATCGTGATGTCCGACACCTGCTTTTGCGAGTACACCGATCACGGCCACTGCGGCGTGCTGCACGGCCATGAAGTGGACAACGACCAGACCCTGGTCAACCTCGGCAAGCAGGCGGTGGCCGCGGCCCGCGCCGGCGCCGATGTGATCGCGCCGTCGGCGGCCATGGACGGGCAGGTCCAGGCCATCCGCCGCGCCCTGGACGAGGCCGGCTTCAGCCAGACCGCGATCATGGCTTATTCCACCAAGTTTGCCTCGGCGCTCTACGGTCCGTTCCGCGAGGCCGGCGGCAGCGCCTTGAAAGGCGACCGCAAGAGCTACCAGATGAACCCGATGAACCGCCGCGAAGCGGTGCGCGAGTCCTTGCTGGACGAACAGGAAGGCGCGGACTCGCTGATGGTCAAGCCGGCCGGCGCTTACCTGGACATCATCCGCGACATCCGCGAAGCCTCGCGCCTGCCGGTGACGGCGTACCAGGTCAGCGGCGAGTACGCGATGATCAAGTTCGGCGCCCAGGCCGGGGCCATCGACGAAGCGCGGGTGGTGCGTGAAAGCCTGGGCTCGATCAAGCGCGCCGGTGCCGACCTGATCTTCACCTACTTCGCCATGGACCTGGCGCTCGCCGGGATCTGACGCATCCCGGCTGAGCCCTCGCGGGCTCTATCGCGAGCAAGCTCGCTCCTACAGGGTCGGCGCTGTCCTGTGCAGGAGCGAGTCTGGCGATGACGTCAGCCGGCACGGTTCAACTATCGCGCCTGCCACCCCCCCCCCTCACAGCGTAATCTTGCGCTCCTCGAAATAGCGTTCCAGCACCTTCGGGTCCGCCGATTTTTCCGCCAATGCCACATAAGTGTCCGGCCGCAGCAGGTAGAAGCCGTTGCGCGCGAGGCCAGCGGCCTGGTGCGCCGGTTCCCAGTCGAACACCGTCAGCGGCATCTGCCGCTCGGCGCACCAGGCGCGCAGGGCGTCGCTGGTGACGCCGTACACATGCACCTGCCACCCCAGGTAGTCGAGGCTGGCGAAATTGTCGGTGACGGCGCCGTGGGCCCAGGGCAGGCGATCGCCGCCGTGGACATGGCCGGCGCTGCCGCAGCTCAGGGGCATGTCGCGGTAGTTGAGGGTGATCTGCGACACCGTGCGAAACAGGAACTCGCGCGCCGCTTCCACCGCAGTCACCTTGGGGATCAGCAGCGGCGCCAGGCGGGTGCGCAGCAGGTTGGCGATCGGCCCGTCGGCGGTGACGAAGCTGAACACCCGGTCGGTGGTGGCCACCAGGCGCCGGGCGAATTCGATGCGTTCGAACTCGTAGGTCGCCAGCAGGTGTTCCTCGGCCTTGCCGTTGAGCACCGCGGCGAGTTTCCAGGCCAGGTTAATGGCGTCGCCGATCCCGGTGTTCATGCCCTGGCCGCCGGCCGGGCTGTGCACATGGGCGGCATCGCCGAGGAGGAAGGCGCGGCCGCTGAAGAAGCGCTCGGCCACCCGGTGATGCACGCGGTAGGTGGAGAACCAGTTGACCTTGTCGACCTGCACCTTGAGGTTGTCCATGGCGCGCCGGCTGACGTCCTCGAACCTGAGGGTTTGCGCCTGTTCGGCACGTTCGTCGCGCACCGTGCCGATCAGCCGTGCCCGGCCTTCGCCGGCCAGCGGAAAGACCGCGAGGAAGTCCGCCTCGTCGAGGTCCGCGTGCAACTCGCCATTGAGCGCCGGCCCGCGGGCGTCGACATCGGCCACATAAAACACCTGCTGATAGGTGCCGCCGGGAAAGTCGATGCCCAGGGTCTTGCGCACTGTCGAATGGGCGCCGTCGCAGCCGGCCAGGTAGAAGGCCTGGCAGGTTTCCTCCTGGCCGTCGGGGCCGCGCAGCTGGGCGCTGACCAGGTGGCCGTGGTCGATGAAGCCCAGCAGTTCGGTCTGGCGCTCGACTGTTACGCCGAAACGCTGCAGACGCTCGATCAGCAGTTGTTCGTGCTGGTCCTGCGGGTAGATTTCCAGGAAGGGGTAGGGCGTCAGGTCGGCGCCGATGCTGCTCAGGGGCAGGTGGGCGGCCTGTTCGCCCTTGACCCAGAGGTTGGCGGCCGGCACCCGGTGACCCTGGTCGAGGATCGCCTGGGTCAGGTCCAGCTGGCGGTACAGCTCAAGGGTCCGGGCCTGCACCGCCAGGGCCCGGGAGGTGGTGCCGGGGCCGGCGGTCTGGTCGAGGATGCGCACCTTGACCCCTTGCCGGCTCAGCCACAGCGCCAGAACCAGGCCGGTGGGGCCGGCGCCAATGATCAGTACGTCGCTGCGGTTCATGTCCTTGCCCTCGTCGAGAGATCAATGTCATGCCGGTTTCGTGTAGCAGGTTTCAGCGCTGGGCGAACGCCAGGTTCAGGCCCAGGGCGGCGAAGCTCGCGGCAAAGCTGCGGCGCAGCCAGTTCTGCACCTGGGGCGATTCGATCACTGCCTTGCGGAACAGGTTGGCCAGCAGGCCGT
This sequence comes from Pseudomonas sp. GW821-FHT02B10, assembly GCF_059421865.1. NCBI lineage: Bacteria > Pseudomonadati > Pseudomonadota > Gammaproteobacteria > Pseudomonadales > Pseudomonadaceae > Pseudomonas > Pseudomonas sp. GW821-FHT02B10. The sequence continues at coordinate 158,050 of NZ_JBWKVU010000015.1, forward strand.
AGATCACGAATACGGCGAAGGTCATCGCCATGAACACACCGCTCAGGCCGAGCATCTGCATGGCCGGCGAGGGGCCGTCGTGGCTGATGAACTGCGGCAGGAAGGCCAGGAAGAAAATCGTCAGCTTGGGGTTGAGGATGTTCAGCAGGCAGGCCTTGAGCACCAGGCCGCCGGCGCTGGTGGCGGGCAAGTGGGTGTCCACGGCGAAGGCCGAGCGGTCGCGCCAGGTGGCGTAGGCCAGGTACAACAGGTAGGCGACCCCGGCGAACTTCAAGCCCTGGAAGGCCAGCGCGCTGGTGTGCAGGATGGCCGACAGGCCCAGCACCGAGGCCAGCAGGTGCGGGACTATCCCGGCGGTGCAGCCGATGGCGGTGAACAGGCTGGCGCGCTTGCCGGCCACCAGTGCCGTGGAAATGGTCAGGATCACGCCGCTGCCGGGGATCAGCACGACGATCAGCGAGGTGATGAGAAAGTCCAGTGAGAGCATGGCGCAGGGGACTCCAGGGCAGGTAAAGGACGCTCAGGTCTGGCTGAACACTTCCAGCAGGTGGCCGTCGGGGTCATCAAAATACACCCGGCGTCCGCCTTCGTGGCGGTTGATTTCATTGGGGCGCTGCTTGCCCGGGTCGGCCCAGAACACCAGGCCGCGCTGGCGAATGCGTTGCAGTATCGGTTCGAAGTCGTCGGCGGCGACCAGAAAGGCGTAGTGCTGGGAGGCGATGGGCGGGTCGTTGTCGTAGTAATCCAGGGACACGCCGTTATCCAGTTGCACCACCAGCATCGGGCCGAAGGGCACAGGTGGCGGCAGGCCGAGCACCTGCACGAGAAAATCCGTCGACCGTTGCTTGTCGCGGCACCAGACGATGGTGTGGTTGAGTTGCACGCTCACGATAGGCCCCCTGTGTTGTTTTTCTGTGGGCGATGAGGTTTCAGATTAGGTGAAATTCGCCGTCGGTCACGGGGAATGCTCAAATGGCCTGTCGCTGGCACGGAACAGCGCGGCGCCTTGAGGGTCGATATCCGCGGCGACGCATGCACCTCAAGCGCGGGCCACCTTCGGAATTACTGGGAAGCCATGTCTATAAAACCTCTGCATTCACTTCGCTGGGCCGCTGTCGCGGCCTCGCTGGCCCTGGCCGGCTGTGCCGGTCAGTTCGGTTCAAAGGCGCCGGCGCCCAGCCCGGCCCAGGTCCAGGCCCAGGTGGCGCGCCTGCTGCCGGCCAAGGTCGCCGATCGCCAGGGCTGGGCCCGGGATATCCAGGTGGCCTTTACCGCCCAGGGCATCGAGCCGAGCAAGAGCAACCTCTGCGCGGTGCTGGCGGTGGCCGAGCAGGAGTCCACCTATCAGGTCGACCCGCCGGTGCCGGGGCTGGGCAAGATCGCCCGCAGCGAAATCGACCGCCGCGCGGCCAAGGTGCATGTGCCGTCGATGCTGGTCAGCGCGGCGTTACAGGTGCGTTCGCCGAACGGCAAGTCCTACAGCGAGCGCCTGGCCGGGGCGCGCACGGAGAAGGAACTGAGCACGATCTTCGACGACTTCATCGGCAGCGTGCCCATGGGCAAGACCCTGTTCGGCGGCTTTAACCCGGTGCACACCGGCGGGCCGATGCAGGTCAGCATCGACTTCGCCGAGCAGCAGGCACGCAATTACCCCTACAGCGTGGACGGCTCGATCCGCCGCGAGGTGTTCAGCCGGCGTGGCGGCATGTATTTCGGCATCGCCCACTTGCTCGGTTACCCGGTGAATTACCCGCAGCCGCTGTACCGCTTCGCCGATTTCAACGCCGGCTGGTACGCCAGCCGCAATGCCGCGTTCCAGAACGCCCTGAGCGTGGCCTCGGGGATTTCCCTGGCGCTGGACGGCGACCTGATCCGCTACGACTCGATCATGCCCGGCAGCACCGAGCTGGCGGCGCGCGCCCTGGGCAAATCCCTGGACATGCGCAACCCGACCATTCGCAACCAGCTGGAGAAGGGCAACAGCCTCGAGTTCGAAGACACCAAGCTGTACAAGCGGGTATTCGCCTTGGCCGATCAGGCCCAGGGCAAGGCTTTGCCGCGGCAGATCCTGCCGGGCATCCAGCTGAAGAGCCCGAAGATCACCCGCAAACTGACCACCGCCTGGTTCGCCAAACGGGTGGACGAGCGGTATCAGCGCTGCATGGCGAAGTGAGCAGGGTGAAAGCGATCGATCGGGGAATCCCGATGCCCTGAAATGAAAAAAGCCCGGCTGATAAGGCCGGGCTTTTTTTCGAGTACTGCGGACCGCGCAATCATACGGCGCGACGCTCGATCAGACGGTCGGAACCACCTTCGGCAACGCGACGTTCGATCAGACGGTCGGAGCCACCTTCGGCAACACGACGTTCGATCAGACGGTCGGAGCCACCTTCGGCAACGCGGCGTTCGATCAGACGATCAGCACCACCTTCAGCGACACGGCGTTCGATCAGACGATCGGAGCCACCTTCGGCAACGCGACGCTCGATCAGACGGTCGGAACCACCTTCGGCAACGCGACGCTCGATCAGACGGTCGGAACCACCTTCGGCAACGCGACGTTCGATCAGACGATCGGAGCCACCTTCGGCAACACGGCGCTCGATCAGACGATCGGAGCCACCTTCGGCAACGCGACGTTCGATCAAGCGATCGGAGCCACCTTCGGCAACGCGACGCTCGATCAGACGGTCGGAACCACCTTCGGCAACGCGACGTTCGATCAAGCGATCGGCGCCACCTTCGGCGACACGTTTTTCAATCAGGCGATCCGAGCCACCTTCGGCGACCACCGGGTAGGCCGAGGACGCGGCAAAAGCGTTTGCTGCAAGAACCGAGAAAGCGATGCTGAGAAGAATTTGGCGTTTCATGGTGGTGTGCTCCGGGGTGTTGTTTGGTTGGTATGGAGCAGATGTTACGCGGCGGATTTTTTTTGAGAATTTCATTGGGTCGATGGTGACCATCGACGCCAATGATAGCTGCGCCAACCCCCGGAACAGAGCCTCAGGCCGGTTCTTCGCAGGCCTGCGGCGGGCTCCATTGCAGCCCCGAAGCCTGCAACAGCTCCCGGGTATAGGGGTGTTGCGGCGCGCTGAAGATCGCCTGCGACGGCCCTTGTTCCACCACCTTGCCGTCCTTGATCACGATCAGGTCGTGGGCCAGGGCGTGGACCACCGCCAGGTCGTGGCTGATAAACAGGTAGGTCAGGCCGTGGCGCACCTGCAACTCCCGCAGCAGCTGGACCACCTGCTTCTGTACGGTGCGGTCGAGGGCCGAGGTGGGTTCGTCCAGCAGGATCAGCGCCGGCTCCAGCACCAGGGCGCGGGCGATGGCGATGCGCTGGCGCTGGCCGCCGGAAAATTCGTGGGGGTAGCGGTGGCGGCTCCGCGGGTCGAGGCCGACTTCCTCGAGCACGCGGATCACCGCCGCCTCGCGTTCCTCGGCGGTGCCGATACCGTGGGTCAGCAGGCCTTCGGCGATGATCTGTTGCACCGACATGCGCGGGCTGAGGCTGCCGAACGGATCCTGGAACACCACCTGCAACTGCCGGCGCAAGGGGCGCATCAGGCGCTGGTTGAGGATGCTCAGCTCCTTGTTGCCGAAGCGGACGCCACCCTCGGACTCCACCAGCCGCAGGATCGCCTGGCCGAGGGTGGACTTGCCCGAGCCGGACTCGCCGACGATGCCCAGGGTCTTGCCCCGGTGCAGGCTCAGGCTGACGCCGTCCACCGCCTTGATGTAGTCGCGCTGGCGGCTGAACAGGCCCTTGGGCAGGGGAAACCAGACCTTGAGTTCACTCACTTCCAGCAGATTGTGCGAATAGGCGCTGGGCACCGGGGCGCCGCTGGGCTCGGCTTCGATCAGCAAGCGACTGTAGGGATGCCGTGGGGCGCTAAACAGCGCCTCGCACTCGGCCTGCTCGACGATCTCGCCCTGGCGCATCACGCACACCCGCTGGGCGATGCGCCGCACCAGGTTGAGGTCGTGGCTGATCAGCAGCAGCGACATGCCCAGGCGTTGCTGCAACGCGATCAGCAGTTCGAGGATCTTGCGCTGCACCGTCACATCCAGCGCCGTGGTCGGCTCGTCGGCGATCAACAATTCCGGCTCGTTGGCCAGGGCCATGGCGATCATCACCCGCTGGCGCTGGCCGCCGGACAACTGGTGCGGGTAGGCCTTGAGGCGTTTGTGTGGCTCGCCGATACCCACCAGCTCCAGCAGTTCCAGGGTCCGCGCCCGGGCCGCGCGACCGCGCAGGCCCTTGTGCACGTCCAGCACTTCGCCGATCTGTTTCTCCACGGTGTGCAGCGGGTTCAGCGAGGTCATGGGTTCCTGGAAGATCATCGCGATGCGGTTGCCGCGCAGGGTGCGCAACTGGGCGTCACTGGCCTGCACCAGGTCCAGGCCGGCGTAGCGGATGCTGCCCTGGGTCTGCACCTTCTGCGCCGGCAGCAGGCGCAGGATCGAGTGGGCGGTCACCGACTTGCCCGAGCCGGACTCGCCCACCAGGGCCAGGCATTCGCCACGGCGGATATCCAGGTCCAGGCCATGGACCACTTCGGTGCCGGCGAAGGCCACCTTGAGGTTGCGGATTTCAATCAGGTTGTCGTGCATGTCAGCTCCGGGGATCGAAGGCGTCGCGGCAGGCTTCGCCGATAAACACCAGCAACGAGAGAATCAGCGCCAGGGCGAAAAACGCCGTCAGGCCCAGCCAGGGGGCTTGCAGATTGCGCTTGGCCTGGCCGATCAGTTCGCCCAGGGAGGCGGTGCCGGCGGGCATGCCGAAGCCGAGAAAATCCAGGGCGGTGAGGGTGGCGATGGCGCCGGTGAGAATGAACGGCAGGTAGGTCAGGGTGGAGGTCATGGCGTTGGGCAGGATGTGCCGGCGCATCAGCTCGCCGTCGCTCAGGCCCAGGGCCCGGGCGGCCTTGACGTACTCCAGGTTGCGCCCGCGCAGGAACTCGGCGCGCACCACGTCCACCAGGGCCAGCCAGGAGAACAGCGCCATGATCCCCAGCAGCCACCAGAAGCTCGGCGAGACGAACCCCGAGAGAATGATCAGCAGGTACAGCACCGGCAGCCCCGACCAGATTTCCAGCAGGCGCTGCCCGAACAGGTCGACCCAGCCGCCGTAATAACCCTGCAGGGCGCCGGCGGTGATGCCGATCAGCGCGCTGATGGCGGTCAGCACCAGGGCGAACAGGATCGACACCCGTGTGCCGAAGATCACCCGCGCCAGCACGTCCCGGGCCTGGTCGTCGGTGCCCAGCCAGTTCTGCGCCGAGGGCGGGCTGGGGGCCGGCAGGCTGAGGTCGTAGTTGACCGTGTCGTAGCTGAAGGGGATCGGCGGGAACAGCATCCAGCCGCCCTGGCCCTCGATCAGTTCGTGCACGTAGCTGCTGGAATAGTCGGGCTGGAACGGCAGTTCGCCGCCGAACTCGGTTTCGTCGTAGTCGCTGAGGATCGGGAAATACCAGGCGCCGTGATAGCGGATGACCAGGGGCTTGTCGTTGGCGATCAGCTCGCCGCCCAGGCAGACCAGGCACAGGCCGATAAACAGCCACAGCGACCAGCGACCCCGGCGGTTGGCCTTGAAGTGCTCGATGCGACGACGGCCCAGGGGAGAGAGTGTGAACATCAGGCAGTCCTCGCCGAGAAGTCGATGCGCGGATCGACCAGGCTGTAGCACAGGTCGCCGATCAGCTTGATCAGCAGGCCGAACAGGGTGAACAGGAACAGCGCGCCGAACACCACCGGGTAGTCCCGCGACACCGCCGCCTCGTAGCTCATGCGGCCGAGGCCGTCGAGGTTGAAGAGGGTCTCGATCAGCAGCGAGCCGGCGAAGAACACCTCGATCAGCGCCGTGGGAATGCCGGCGATCACCAGCAGCATGGCGTTGCGAAACACATGGCCGTAGAGCACCCGACGCTCGCTCAGGCCCTTGGCCCGGGCGGTGACCACGTACTGGCGGCTGATCTCGTTGAGGAAGCTGTTCTTGGTCAGCAGGGTCAGGGTGGCGAAGCCGCCGATCACCAGCGCCGACACCGGCAGCACCAGGTGCCACAGGTAGTCGCCGACCTTGGCCAGGGGTCCGAGGCTGGCGAAGTTGTCCGAGACCAGGCCCTGCACCGGGAACCAGTCCAGGTAGCTGCCGCCGGCGAACACCACGATCAGCAGGATGGCGAACAGGAACGCCGGCATGGCGTAGCCGAGGACGATGGCGCTGCTGGTCCAGGCATCGAAGGCGCTGCCATTGCGGATCGCCTTGCGCACTCCCAGGGGAATCGACACCAGGTAGGTGATCAGGGTCGCCCACAGGCCCAGGGACAGCGAGGTCGGCAGTTTCTGCAGGATCAGGTCGGTGACCTTGGCCCCGCGGAAGAAGCTGTTGCCGAAGTCCAGTTGCGCGTAGTTCTTCAGCATCAGCCACAGGCGCTGGTGCATTGGCTTGTCGAAGCCGTAGTGGTGCTTGATCTCCTCGATCAGCGCCGGGTCCAGGCCACGGCTGCTGCGTCCGCCGCCACCCACCGCGGCGACCTCGGCGCCACCGCCCATGGCATGCCCGCCGAAGCCTTGCAGGCGGGCGATGGCCTGTTCCACCGGGCCGCCGGGCGCGGCCTGGACGATCAGGAAGTTGACCACCAGGATGCACAGCAGGGTGGGGATGATCAGCAGCAGGCGACGACTCAGGTAACGGCCCATGTCAGTGCGCCTCCACGGTGCCGCGCAGGGTGCTCATCTGGCGGCTGGTCAGGGCCTTGGGGCTGACCTCCCACCAGGTGTTCAGGCCCTCGTCGTAGATCGGCGCGATGGCCGGCCGACCGAAGCGGTTCTGGAACACCGTGGGCGTGCCCTTGGAGTAGTAATTGGGAATCATGTATTGGCCCCATTGCAGCACCCGGTCCAGGGCCCGGGCGTAATGCACCATCTCGTCGCGGCTATTGGCCTGGACCAGGCCATCGATCAGGCGGTCCACTGCCGGGTTGGCCAGCACCATGGAGTTGGAGCTACCGACCTGGGTCGCGCTTTGCGAACCGTACAGGCTGTACAGCTCGCGACCCGGGGAGACGATGGGGTCGCCGCTGCGGGGGAAGCTGGTGACGATCATGTCGTAGTCCCGGGCGTTGAGCAGGTTGATGTACTGCGCCGAATCGATGCGCCGCAGGTTGAGGGTGATGCCGATCTGCGCCAGGGTGCGTTTGTACGGCAGCAGCATGCGGTCGAAGCCGCCCTGGCCATCGAGAAAGGTGAACTCCAGTGGCTCGCCGGCGGCGTTCACCAAACGGTTGTTCCGGGGTGTCCAGCCGGCCTCGGCCAGCAGGCGCAGGGCCTGCAGCTGCTTGTCGCGGATGCGGCCGCTGCCGTCGGTCTGCGGGGCCCGGTAGACCTGGGTGAAGACTTCGTCGGGGATCTGTCCGCGCAGGGGTTCGAGGATCTCCCGTTCGCGGGCGTCCGGCAGGGCGGTGGCGGCCATCTCGCTTTTCGGCCAGTAGCTCTGCTGGCGCACGTAGAAGCCGCGCATCATCTGCTTGTTGGTCCACTCGAAATCCCACAGCAGGGTCAGCGCCTGGCGCACCCGGCGGTCGTGGAAGACCGGCTGCTGCAGGTTGAACACAAAGCCCTGGGCGGCGGTGGGCTTGTCGGGTGCGAGGATCGCCTGTTGCAGGCGGCCGTCGCGCAGGGCCGGGCTGTCGTAGCCGACCACGTAACCGGACGAGGAAAACTCGCGGTTGTAGTCGAAGGCGCCGGCCTGCAGCAACTGGCGCGCGACGTCGGTGTCGCCGTAGAAATTCACCGTCAGGCGGTCGAAGTTGTACAGGCCGCGGCTGACCGGCAGGTCCCTGGCCCACCAGTTCGGGTCGCGCTCGAAGCTGATGCTGCGCCCGGCGTCGACCTTGCCGACCTTGTATGGCCCGCTGCCCAGGGGCGGCTCGAAACCGCCGCCGTTGGCGAAGTCGCGGCTCTTCCACCAGTGTTCGGGCAGCACGCGCAGGGTCGCCAGGTCCAGGGCCAGGGTGCGGTTGAGGTTGTTCTTGAAGTCGAAGCGCACCTGCCCGGGGCCTTCGATCACCACGTCCCGCACGTCGCCGTACAGCTGGCGATAGCTCAGGCTGCCCTTGCTCAGCAGCAGGTCGAAGGTGTAGCGCACGTCTTGCGCGGTGATCGGCGTGCCATCGGCGAAGCGTGCCCTGGGGTCGAGGTAGAAGCGCACCCACAGGCCGTCGGGGTCGCGCTCCATGCGTTCGGCCACCAGCCCGTAGACGGTGTAGGGCTCGTCCAGGGAGCGAAAGGCCAGGGGCGAATACACCCAGTCGTTGACCTGGGCCACCGCGATGCCCTGGTCGGCATAGGGGGTGATGTAGTTGAACTGGCCGATCTCCATCGAGGCGCGGCTCAGGGAGCCGCCCTTGGGCGCATCGGGGTTGACGTAGTCGAAGTGCTGGAAGCCCGGCGGGTACTTCGGCGGTTCGCCATAGACCGTCATGGCATAGCTGCCATGGGCGGCGGCCAGGGCCCCGCCGGCGGCGCCAAGCAGCGCGGCGGCCAGCGCCAGCCCAGCCAGGGTGCGGGTCAGTGCAGACATGATCGAAAGGTTCCTCGTGATGCCGGAAAGCCTGGGTCGGCAGGGCGAAAAGACCCACGGCGGCGGGCCGCCATGGGGCGCGAATTCGCAATGCGGCCGGGGCCGGCCGGAGTCTTGCGCGGCCCCGGCGGTGACTCAGAAGTGGTACGTCATGCGCGCGAACAGGGTGCGGCCCAGCGGGTCGGTGTAACGAGGGTCGTAGCCGCTCTGGAAGTTGTAGGCCTGGTTGGAGAACGGTGGGTCGCGGTCGAAGACGTTCTTCACCCCGGCGTCGACGTCCAGCACCTTGTCGAAGGTGTAGCCGGCCGCCAGGTCCCACACCGAGTACGAGGCCACGCGGGCGTTGGTGCTGCGGTCGTAGTCGTTGTAGCCGGTGGTGAAGCGGTTGCTCAGCGAGGCCCGCGCGGCGCCCAGGGTCCAGGTGCCGGTGAGGTTGTGTTTCCAGCGGGCGATCACGCCATCGCCCTCGAAGTCGCCGACCTTGTCGGTGAACGGCCCCTTGATGGTGCTCTGGAAGTCGTAGCTCTTGACGTAGGTGCCTTGCAGCCCGAGGCCGAACTGGCCGTAGGGGGTATTGGGGAAACGATAGTCCAGGGACACGTCGACACCATTGGTTTCGACTATGCCCAGGTTGGCGTTGCCGGTGACGATGTAGTTCAACGAACCGTCGGCGTTGCGCACGAAGCGGTCGGCATAGGCGCCGGACTGGTCGAATACCGTGGATTCGGGGAACGGTTGGATCTGGTTGGAGATGTGAATCCACCAGAAGTCCAGGCCCACCGACAGGTCACGGATCGGCTGATAGACGAAGCCCAGGGTCACGTTGCGGGCCTTTTCCGGGGCCAGGTCGGTGTTGCCGCCGATCTGGTTGAGGAACTGCTGGCCGCAGTCACGCCCGCCGTTGCCGCCGGGTTGCACCACGCCGCCGGTACAGAGCACCGGGTCGTTGTAGTAGCCCTGGGTGTAGGTGATGCTGCGCGGCGCATACAGTTCGTACAGCGACGGCGCGCGGAAACCTTCACTGTAGGCACCGCGCACCACCAGTTCCTTGAGCGGCTGGTAGCGGAACGAGTATTTCGGGTTGGTGGTGCTGCCGAAGTCGCTGTATTTGTCGTGGCGGATGGCCACGGACAGTTCCAGGCTGTCGAGCACCGGTACGTTCAGTTCGGCGTAGGCCGCCCTGACACTGCGATTGCCCTCGACGCTGCCGGACGGGTCGATGCCCAGGCTCTGGATGTCACCGGCGAACTCTTCGTAGTCCTGGTGGAATTTCTCCTTGCGGTACTCGCCGCCCAGGGCCAGGCCGGAGGGACCGGCACCGAACCAGTCGCCGATTTCGCGGCTGACGCGCCCATCGAAACCGACGACCCGGCCGACAGCCGTGGAGTAGGCGCCGTGGTAGGCCGCCTGCTCGATGTAGTCCTGGCCGGCCTGGGTCTGCGGGCCGAACGGGTTGAGCAGGCCGCTGGCCAGGCCGGCGATCATCGCGCGGTCGCTGACGTAGCCGTTGGTGACGCTGGAGACCACCTTGTTCTGGTTGTAGGAGGCACCGAGGTTGTAGTCCCAGCCGGCCACCAGGCCGTCGAAACTCAGGACGAAGCGCTGGCTGGTGTTCTGGTCCTTGGATTCCCGCGCACCGGCGGCGGTTTCGCGCCAGTTCACGCCGATCGGCTGGCTCGGGTCGAGGCTGAAACCGGTCGGCGCCGGGGTGATGCCGTTGCCCGGGTAGTAGGGCGAGGAAGCGTCCAGGCTCAGGCCGGTGAGGGGGGCCGGGCCGACCGCCGTGGCGTTGTTGTTGCGCGACCAGAAGTACTCCAGGTTGACGTTGTGGTCGTCGGCCAGCTTGGCGGTGCTCTTGCCGAAGAACGAGGTCTTTTCGGTCTCCGGCACCAGGTCGATGTACTCGCGGGTACTGAAGCGGCACAGGCCCTGGCGGGCAATCAGGTTCGGTCCGTTGCAGTTGCTGCCGGCCAGCGGGTTGGTGGCGTTGTCGCCCTGGGTGTAGTTGCCCGGAAAGGCCGTGCCCGAGGTCTGGTCGAGGCCGCGGCCGGGGCGGTAGTCGGTGGCGAAGGAGCGGTCGTTGGCATCGAGGTTCTGCTGCTTGTTGTAGTTGAACACCCCGAGCACGTTGAAGCGGTCTTCTTCCAGGTCGCCGAAGCCCCAGCTGGCGCTCATGTCCTTGCTCGCACCGCCGCCGCTGTGGGTCGGGGTTTCGCCACCGAGAGTCAACTGGCCATCGGTCATGGATTTTTTGGTGATGAAGTTGATCACGCCGCCGATGGCGTCGGTGCCGTAGAGGGCCGAGGCGCCGTCGCGCAGCACTTCGACCCGGTCGATGGCGGCGAAGGGGATCATGTTCAGGTCCACCGCGCCGCCGGCCGAGTTGGTGCCCGACAACGCGTTGTTGGCCAGGCGCCGGCCGTTGAGCAGCACCAGGGTCTTGTTGGCGCCGATGCCGCGCATGTCGGCGAAAGAGGCGCCGCCGGTGGCGGCTCCCACCGAGCCGGCGCTGTTGTTGATCGACTGGCTGCCGGTGATGCGCTGCACCAGTTCGGCGGTGGTGCTCACCCCCTGTTTGCGCAGCTCTTCGGCGCGCAGGATGGTGATCGGCACGGCGGTTTCGGCATCGACCCGGCGGATCGCCGAACCTGTCACTTCGACCCGTTGCAGCTGGGTGGTGGGCGCCACGGCCGCGGCACTGGCGGCTGAGACGGCGGCGCTGCTGTCAGCGTCCTCTTCCGCGGCTTGCGTGGTGCCGGCGCCCAGGCCCATGGCCATCAGGTACAGCGGGACAAAACGGTGCCGTTGCAGCGTGGTCACCAGTGGCTTGAGCGTGAAACGTGGAATGTTCATCAGCATGATTACTTCCGACTCTTTCAGACGTTTATCGAAATGGCCTTGTGGGCCCTCATTGCTCCGGCTGGGTTGTACCGGCCCCGGAAAACCACTTTCTTCAAGCAAGCCGATCCCCTCCGCAGGCGCGTGGCGTCTTGCGGTCGGCCGATTGCGACGGGATTTTTCGAGGCAGTGCCTGGCGCGTCCCTCAGGGGGCGCCAGGCACTGCCTTCATCGGGTGGTCATCACGGATATCCTGGTGATTCCCGAACGTTCGATGGAGGCCATGGCCTTGGCCACCTGGCCGTAGTTGACGGCGGCGTCGGCCTGCAATTGCACGCGCACCTCGCTGTCCTTGGCCTTGACCTCCTTGAGGCTGCTTTCCAGCAGCTCGGGGGCCACTTCGGACTTGGCCAGGTAGAACTTGCCGTCCTGGTCGACGCTGACCACCACCGGGTCTTTCTTCTCGGCAGGGGCCACGGCGTCGGTTTTCGGCAGGTTGACCTTGATCGCGTTGGTCATCAGCGGGGCGGTGACGATGAACACCACCAGCAGCACCAGCATCACGTCCACCAGTGGCGTGACGTTCATTTCACTGAGCACTTCGTCGCTGTCTTGAGTAGAGAAGGACATCAGCTGGCCTCCCGTACGGCGTGGGCGGTCTTGCTGGCGATGGCCTGGCGGCTGATGGCGAAGGCGCTGCGCTGGGCCAGGGCGTCGAAGTCATGGGCGAAGTCGTCCATGCTGGCCGAGGCCAGCTTCAGGCGGCGCAGGAAGAAGTTGTAGATCAGCACCGCCGGCACGGCGACGGCAATGCCCACGCCGGTGGCGATCAACGCATGGCCGATCGGCCCGGCCACGGTTTCCAGGCTGGCCGAACCGCTGGCGCCGATGCTCTGCAGGGCCTCCATGATCCCCCAGACGGTACCGAACAGGCCGATGAAGGGCGCGGTGCTGCCGATACTGGCGAGCACCGCCTGGCCGCTTTCCAGGGCCCGGCGCTCCTTCTGGATCTGTTGGCGCAGGTTGCGCTCCAGGCGGTCGGCGCGGTTGATGGTGTGGGCCAACTGCTGGGTGGTGCGCGGCGACTCTTCCACCAGCAGGGCCTCGAAACCGCTGCTGGCGATGCGCGCCAGGGAGCCGGGGTACTGGCTGGCGTGCTCGGCGGCGGTGAGCAGGTCCGGGGCGCTCCAGAAGGCCTTGCTGAACTGCCGGTTCTGGGTCTTCTGCCGCAGGTACTGCGCCGACTTGACCAGCAGCAGTGCCCAGCTGACCACGGAAAACAGCACCAGGGCCCAGAGCACGCCGGGGACAATCAGGGATGTCAGGGAATCGTTCATGGCTACACCTCGCATGCGTAAACAGGTTGTGAGTTCAGGTCAGGCCGCGGTCATTGCGGCAATTTGAAATCGATGGTCTGGGTGGCGAAGCCTTCGATCGGCGTGTCGCCGCGCTTGGCCGGGATGAATTTCCAGTTCTTCACCGCGGCCACGGCGGCCTCGTCCAGTTGCGGCTTGCCGCTGGAACGGGTGACTTCCACGCTGCCGGCGCGGCCGTTGGGCAGCACCTTGATGCGCAGCACCACCGTGCCTTCCCAGTTGCGGCGCAGGGCCAGGGACGGGTATTCCGGCGGCGGGTTGCCGAGGCTGGCCAGGCCGGAAACCGCCGCCGATTCCTTGACCGGCCCGGGG
>NZ_JBWKVU010000016.1:0-59995 GCF_059421865.1 Pseudomonas sp. GW821-FHT02B10
CAGCGCCTTGCTCGACACGCTGCTGTTGCCGCTGTCGGTGCTGACGGTATTGGGGGTTGGTTTCCAGGCTACAGGCGCGATCCATGGCGTTTATTTGCCCAGCTTGCGCAATTCGTCGGACTCGACGATCCGCACGCCATCCTGCTCTTCCAGCGCCAGGCGCCACATGGCCCGGGCCAGATGGCAGGCTTCGATGCCGTGGTATTTGCCGGGAATCAGCTTGGACAGCGGGCCGGCCAGCTGTTCGGCCAGACGCGGTTCGATGCGTTCGCCAAGCAGCAGCGACGGCCGGCAAATAGTCAGTTGCGGCCAGTCCTGGGCCTTCAGCGCCTGTTCCATTTCGCCTTTGACCCGGTTGTAGAAAATCGAGGATTTCGCGTCCGCGCCCAGGGCGCTGATCACCACCAGGTGCCGCGCACCCATCTCCCGTGCGCGTTTGCCGAAGGCCACCACCAGGTCCAGGTCGACGGCGCGGAACGCCTGTTCGGAGCCGGCTTTCTTGATCGTGGTGCCCAGGCAGCAGAACGCCAGGTCGACCCGGCCGCTGAGTTGCGGCAGGAGTACCGCCGGCTCGCCGACCGGGTTTTCCAGGCGCGGATGTTCGCTCAAGGGGCGCCGGCTGGGCGCCAGTACGCGGGTTACCGTGGGTTCGTTGAGCAGGCGGTCGAGCAAGTGCTCGCCAGTCAGGCCGGTCGCGCCGGCGAGCAAGATATGCTGAGGTGTCAAGTACATAATGTTTCCCCCTTGATACTGTTTCAGCTTAGTTGCTCTTTGCTTCCTTGCTGTCGTTGGCGGCGCTTTGCAGCGCCTTTCGTGCTTGTTGCTTGCGCAGATGCTGCCAGTGCGCCAAGACCCCCTTGGGCGCCCAGATCTGCGGTTCGGAGGCTTCGAAGTTGTCCGCCAGTTCACGTTCGGCCACGGTCGCCCGGACCAGCTTGAAGGCCTGTTCCAGGTCGTCGGTCTGGTTCAGCGCCTGGGCGAACAGGGCGTCGCCGAAGTAGGTGAAGTCGGCTTCTTCCGAGCAGCCGAACGATACGCGGTCGGCCTGCGAAGCGGTCATGATCAGGGTCCGCTCATCCTTGAGCGCGGGAATGAACCCGCCGGAATAACAGGCCGAGATCACGATGATCTTGTCGCGGTTTTTCAGTGGCGCCAGTACCGCGGCCAATTCGTCGGCCGGCAGGTCGGCCAGCTCCAGGCGCGGCTGATCGAGCACCAGCTCGTGTTCGCTGGTGCCGTGGCTGGTCAGGTAGATAAACAACAGGTCTTCCGGGCCGCTGCGTTCGGCCAGGACCTGGACCGCGCGCCGCAGGTTTTCCCGGGTGGCCATGGGCCGGCTGTCGAGGCGGTCGCGATGGTTGACCAGGCGGATCTGGCCGTAGGCACCGAAGCGGGTGGCGAGCATGTTGCTGACATAGTCGGCCTCGCGCAGAAACACGCTTTGCTTGCCATCGCCGGCCAGCGTCAGGCTGTAGAGCTCGATGGCGGGGGTCGACGCCGGCACCGCGCTGAGGGCATCGTCGAGCAGGCGGCCCTGGGCCAGCAGGCCGGTCTCCAGTGGGTCGGGCAACAGTCGGCCGTCGGCATCGCGAACCCGCAGGCCATTGATCCAGTCTCCGCTTTGCACGGTGCCATCGCGCAGCACCAGCACGCCGTGGCCCTGGTAGTTGTCGCCTTCGAAGCCGCCGATATAGAAGCTGCCGTCGCTGAGGTTCAGGCGGCCCTGGCCGCTGAAGCGCCAGTCGCTGAAACGGCCGATGTAGTGGCTGCCGTCGACGCCGATCAGCTCTCCCTTGCCGCTGAGGGCGCCTTCCTTGAACTGGCCGATCCAGACATCGCCGTCGGCGTTTTCGTAGCGGCCCTTGCCGCTGAGCTGGTTCTGTTTGAAGCCGCCGACGTAAAGATCGCCCTCGGCGCTGCTGAAGGTTCCGTTGCCTTCCAGCTGGCCATCGACGAAGTGGCCGCTGAACTGGTTGCCGCTGGCATCGCTGCGCTGGCCTTCGCCGTTGGGTTTGCCGCGGGAGAACTGGCCCTGGTACTGGCTGCCGTCTTCCAGTTCGAGACGGCCGAGCCCGGAATACAGGTCGGACTTGAATTCGCCGCGGTAGGTCATGCCGCGTTCCTTGAGGGTGCCTTCACCGTCGCGCCGGCCCAGTTTAAAACCGCCGGTGTAGCTGCTGTCCTTGGTGGTCAGGCTGCCCTGGCCGTGGAACAGGCCCTGCTGGAATTGACCGAGGTAGACCTCGCCGTCGCTGCCGTGCCATTCGCCCTGGCCGTGCCACTGGCCGGCGTCGAACTGGCCGGCATACCAGCTGCCGTTGGGGTAGTCGATGCGCCCCTGGCCTTGCAGCAACCCGTTGACCACATCGCCGCGGTAGCGGCCACCGTCCGGCAGACGGGCATCGGGAGGCAGCAGCGATTCGCCGTCTCCACATGCGGTGAGCAACAGGGTCAGAGCCAGGGGTACAAGTGGGTGCATAGCGGGATCCGGATAATTAGGGGACCGAGTATGCCGTAGCAACGAGGCTTATATATAGAGAGGCTGCGCGAAACAGCGTGAGCTGTTTCGCATCAGGAAGGTTTCAGACAAAGCAGAGGGACAAGGGCTCGGCGATGTAGGCTGGTTTTTCCTGGCCTTCGATTTCCAGTGTGGCGGTGGCCTTGAGCAGCCATTGGCCGGGTTTCTTCTCGGTGACGTCCACCAGGTCGACCTTGAGGCGGACCCTGGAATCGACCTTGACCGGCTGGATGAAGCGCACGCTGTCCAGGCCGTAGTTGACCGCCATCTTCAGACCCACGGGCAGGATCAGGATGTCTTCCATCAGTTTCGGGATCAGCGACAGCGACAGGAAGCCGTGGGCGATGGTGCCGCCGAACGGCGTCTGGGCGGCTTTCACCGGGTCGACGTGGATGAACTGGAAGTCACCCGTGGCTTCGGCGAACAGGTTGATACGCTGCTGATCGATGGTGAGCCATTCGGAACGTCCTAGTTCCTTTCCGACATAATCTTTGAGCTCTGCAACAGGAACATACGGCATTGAGACTCTCCTTGGGTTCATCGGTTTTATCGTTCTAAACGGACGGGGGCCGTACCCCCTGACCACCCACTGTAGATCATCATGGGGGTTTGCTCCGGTCAACCTTCCATGCTTTTGGCGAATGCCGGCCCATAGCGTTCGCGTGCTTATAATGCCCGGCGTTTTTTCGGGGGAGATGAGAGATGTTGTTACGCGGTCTGACATGGCTGGTGCTGTTTCAATTGCTCGGCACGGCGATCAATCATCTGTTCCTGCCGATCCTGCCGGGGCCGATTGTCGGCCTGCTGTTGCTGCTGATCTTCCTGGTGGCGCGCGGCGAGGTGGGCGAGCCGCTGAACCTGGCCGCCTCCAGCCTCCTGCGTTACCTGCCGCTGTTGCTGGTGCCGCCAGCGGTGGGCGTGATGGTGTACGCGGCGGATATCGCCGCGGACTTCTGGGCGATAGTCGGCGCGCTTGTGTTGTCGCTGGTGATCTCCATGGCCTTCGTCGGCGTGCTGATGCAGCGGCTGGTCAAGCGCCACGGACATCGGGAGGGCGGCCAATGATGTTCGATTGGCAGGGCGCCTGGGCGTCTGTGATCCACCATCCATTATTCGGCATCGGCATTACCCTGGGCGCCTATCAACTGGTGCTCGCGGCCTTCGAGAAAACCCGCTGGATCTTTCTGCAACCGGTGCTGGTCTCCATGTTGCTGGTGATCGGCGTGCTGCTGAGCTGTGGCCTGAGCTACGCCGAGTACCGCAAGAGCACGGAGATCCTGAGCATTCTCCTGGGGCCGGCCACGGTGGCGTTGGCCGTACCGCTGTACCTCAACCTGCGGCGGATTCGACAGTTGTTCTGGCCGATATTTACTACGCTGGTGATTGGAGGGGTGGTCGCCACCGGCCTGGGCGTACTGCTGGGATGGTGGTTCGGTGCCGAGAACATGATCCTGATGACCATGGCGCCGAAATCGGTGACCTCGCCGATCGCCATGCTGGTGGCCGAACAGATTGGCGGTGTCGCAGCGCTGGCCGCGGTATTCGTATTGATCACCGGAGTGATCGGGGCGATTTTCGGTCCGGCCATCCTCAACCGCCTGCAGGTGCATAGCCCGGAAGCCCGGGGCATGGCGCTGGGCATGACGGCTCACGCGGTGGGCACTTCGGTGGCCTTGCAGGAAAGTGACGAGTGCGGTGCTTTCGCGGCGCTGGCGATGAGTCTGATGGGTGTGGCCACGGCGGTCTTCCTGCCGTTGGCGGTGTCGTTGGTGGTTTAAGGAAACCTGTATGAGCCTGGCGCTTTTCCCGCTGAATACGGTGCTGTTCCCCGACTGCATTCTCGACTTGCAGATTTTCGAGGCGCGCTACCTGGACATGATCGGTCGCTGCATGAAACAGGGCAGCGGCTTCGGCGTGGTGTGCATCCTCGAAGGCGAAGAGGTGGGCATCGCCCCGGAAGGTTTTGCGCGGGTGGGCTGTGAAGCGCTGATCACTGACTTCCATCAGCAGGACAACGGCCTGTTGGGGATTCGGGTCAAGGGCGGGCGGCGTTTTCGGGTGCTGAGCAGCGAAGTGCAGCGCGATCAGTTGCGGGTGGCTGAAGTCGAGTGGCTGGACGAGGCGCCGGAGCGGCCGCTGCAGGATGAAGACGGGGACCTGATCGCCTTGCTCAAGGCGCTGGCCGAACACCCGATGGTCGAAGCCCTGAACATGGGCACCGAAGCCACCGGCCAGCAGTCACTGGCCAACCAGTTGGCTTATCTGTTGCCATTCTCCGAACTGGACAAGATCGACCTGCTGCAACTGGATGATCCGCAGCAACGCCTGGATGCGATCCAGGCCTTGCTGGACGAGTTGCAGGGCGAACTGTTCGCCTGATCCTGATCCTGATCCTGATCCTGATCCTGATCCTGTAGCCGCTGCCGCAGGTTGCGATCGCCCACACAGTGGGCGCAGATTCCGAAACCGCTGAAGGCCTTCGGCCTGTCGCAGCCTGCGGCAGCGGCTACAGGGGCGTTCGCTCTATCTAGTAGGCATAACGCAGCATGGCGTGCGGTAGATGCCTGACTGCTTCGAAGCCGAACAACGCGATCAGCGCCGGCAATACCAGCCACCAGATCTTGGCCGGCATGGGTTCCAGCGGGGTCTGGCGCTGGGCGACCCACAGGCTGGCGGCGCACACGCAGGCGGCAAGCATGGCGCCTGCGAGGATGTCGGAGGGCCAATGCGCGCCCAGGTAAATCCGTGACACGGCAATCGCCGCCGCTGGCAGGCAACCCAGCAGCAGCCAGGTCAGGCGCATGCGTGGCGGCTGGCCGCGACCGGCGAGTATCGCCAGGGTCAGGAACAGGGCGAACGAACCGGAGCTGTGGCCGCTGGGCATGCTGTAGCTGGTCAGTGGGTCGGTCAGGACTTCCGGGCGTACCCGGGCGAAGAACAGCTTGGTGCCGGTGTTGGCCAATGCGGTGCCCAGCAGCGTGGTGCCCGCAAAAATCGCCTGCCGCCATTGCCGGGCAATCAGCAACAGCAGGGTGACCAGGGCGCTGGCGAACAGCATGGTGCGAAATTCGCCGAACTGGGTGAGCACCACCATCACCTCGTCCATTGCCGGGCTGCGGTGCTCCTGGACCAGCGCCATCAGGCCCTGGTCGAAATGGTTCAAGTAGGGGTAACCGATGAACAGTCCTGCCAGGATCGCCAGACTGAGGCCGGCCACCAGCGGGCTGGCCTTGCGATGGCGGCGCACGGTACTGTTGATGCTCAGGCCCAGCAGCACGGCGATGCTGGCGGCGACTATTCCTGCCTGCGGCCAGAAACCTTCAGGCAAGGGCAGGCGGATCGCCGCGCCCGTGGCCCAGCCTGGCAGCAGGTAGGCGACTGTCCAGCCGGCCGCGGCCAGCAGGCTGACGGCGAAAAAGCGCGGGAACGACATGTCGAACATCCCGGCGACCATTGGCAGCATGGGCCGCAAGGGACCGATAAAGCGCCCGACCAACAGGCTGGCGATGCCATACCGCTGGAAATAGGCTTCGGCGCCGTTGATCCATTCCGGGTGATGCCGCAGGCCCGGCAGGCGGCGGATATTCTGGTGAAAACGCCGGCCCAGCAGATAAGACACCACGTCCCCGAGCAAGCCGCCAAAGAACCCCAGCGCCAGGGTTTCACCCAGGGACAGTGCGCCGCTGCCGGCCATCACGGCAATGGCGAACAGCAGCACGGTGCCGGGTACGATCAGGCCGGCAATCGCTAGGCATTCGACGCAAGCGACGATGAACACGGCTGCCGCGAGCCATTGGGGGTTCATCGTCAGCCAGCCGGTTATTCCATCGAGCCATTGGCCCATAGGTTTTCAACTCCGGTTATTCGGTGGTTCAACTGTAGAAACGGGCTTGCTCGCGATCAGGCCATCCGCGGGCACGCCGGCTCCTGCGAAAGGGATCAATCGAGCAACAGATAGTCGCGACCTTCGACCTGCCCGCGACGTAGCGGGTTCCGGGTGCAGTAGGGGGCGTAGGCGGCATCGACAAAGCGGTACATCAAGTGTTCGTCGCGGCCGTGGGGAATGCCCAGGCGAGTGGTCTGGATGATGCTGGCGACGGGCGTGCCGACATCCTCGACGAACAGCACTTCATGGTCGAAGCGCTTGGCATCCCATACCGGGACTTTCAGGCCCAGGGCCTTGCACAGCAGGGTCTGGCCGGCGCAGAGCTTTTGCGAGGGGCGCGGCCGACCGCTGGCATCGGGATTGTTCAGCAGCATCTGCGCCAGGCTGGCGGGGCCGGAGACTTCGTCGACCCAAGGGTAGGCCGACTTGATCAGCACCGCGTTACCTGGCCCCTGGGCGCTGAAGTTCAGCGAATCGCCGCCACGGGCGTAGTACATATAGATGTGGCCACCGTCCAGAAACAAAGCCTTACGCTTTTCTGTGTAGCCGAGGGAGGCATGGCTGCCTTTTTCCTCGCAGTAATAGGCTTCTGTTTCGATAATGCGCGCCGACAACCATAGATCGCCGACCCGATGGCGGATGATTTTGCCGAGCAGTTCACGGGCCAGGGCCTGGGCATCACGATCGAAAAAGCGGTCGGGCAGGGCCTTGGGCAGCATCGGGGTGGACAGAATGGACATGGTGGCCAGGAGCGATGACGGGAATTGGGTCGGAATGATATCAATTCCAGGCTTAATTCAGGCTGAACGAGAGGTATTTGCCGTCCATTTCGACCATCCGCCCGTGACCGCTGTCCGTGGACCGGCGCGACAGCTATAATCAGCCGCTTTCCTCTTTGCCAAGACCACAGCAGACCATGACTGAGTCCGTTCTTGACTACATGACCCGTTTGGGTCGCGCTGCCCGCGAAGCTTCGCGGGTAATCGCCCGTGCCACCACTGCGCAGAAAAACCGCGCATTGCTGGCGGCTGCCGATGCATTGGACGCTGCTCGCCCCGAGCTGAGCGCCGCCAATGAGCAGGACCTGGCCAACGGCCGGGCCAATGGTCTGGAACCGGCATTGCTCGATCGTCTGGCGCTGACTCCGGTGCGTATCGATGAAATGATCGAAGGCCTGCGTCAGGTGGCCAAGCTGCCTGACCCCATCGGTGAAATCCGCGATATGCGCTACCTGCCTTCGGGCATCCAGGTCGGCAAGATGCGCGTGCCCCTGGGCGTGATCGGCATCATCTACGAGTCGCGCCCCAACGTGACCATCGATGCGGCCAGCCTGTGCCTCAAGTCCGGCAACGCCACTATCCTGCGTGGCGGCTCCGAGGCGATCAATTCCAACCGTGCCATCGCCACCTGCATTCAGCAAGGGCTGGCGGTGGCCGGTTTGCCGGCGCAAGTGGTGCAGGTGGTGGAAACCACCGACCGCGCGGCCGTTGGCGCGCTGATCACCATGCCCGAATTCGTCGACGTGATCGTGCCGCGTGGCGGCAAGAGCCTGATCGAGCGGGTCAGCCGCGACGCCAAGGTGCCGGTGATCAAGCACCTGGACGGCGTCTGCCATGTGTTCATCGACGTGGCGGCCGACCTGGACAAGGCGATTCGCATCGCCGACAACGCCAAGACCCAGCGCTACGCGCCCTGCAACACCATGGAGACCTTGCTGGTCCACGCCGGTATTGCCGAGCGCGTACTGCCGCCGCTGGCGGCGATCTATCGCGACAAACAGGTCGAGCTGCGCGGTTGCCCGCGTACCCGTGCCTTGCTGGGCGACGATGTGATCGAGGCCACCGAAGAAGACTGGAGCACCGAATACACCGCGCCAATCCTGTCGATCCTGGTGGTCGACAGCCTGGACGTGGCCATCGAGCACATCAACACCTACGGTTCGCACCACACCGACGCCATCGTCACCGAGAACTTCACCGACGCCCGGCGTTTCCTCAACGAGGTGGACTCCAGCTCGGTGATGGTCAATGCCTCGACCCGGTTTGCCGACGGTTTCGAATATGGCCTGGGCGCGGAGATCGGTATTTCCACCGACAAGCTGCACGCCCGTGGTCCGGTCGGCCTGGAAGGGCTGACCAGCGAGAAATATGTCGTCTTCGGCGACGGCCATGTGCGCACTTGATGAGCAAACGTATCGGTCTGCTGGGCGGTACCTTCGACCCCGTGCACATCGGTCACCTGCGCAGTGCGCTGGAGGTGGCCGATTCGCTGGGGCTCGATGAGCTGCGCCTGACCCCCAGCGCGCGGCCGCCGCATCGCGATGCTCCGCAGGTGTCGGCGCTGGACCGTCTGGCGATGGTCGAGTGTGCGGTGGCGGGCGTTTCCCCCCTGGTGGTGGACGACCGTGAGCTGAAACGGGACAAGCCGTCCTACACCCTAGACACCCTGGAACAGATGCGGGCCGAGATGGCCGCGGATGACCAGTTGTTCCTGTTGCTGGGCTGGGACGCTTTTTGCGGCCTGCCTACCTGGCATCGCTGGGAAGAGTTGCTCCAGCATTGCCACATCCTGGTGCTGCAACGCCCGGATGCCGACAGCGAGCCGCCGGATGCATTGCGCAACCTGCTGGCGGCGCGCTCGGTGAGCGATCCCCTGGCCCTGCAAGGGCCCGGAGGACACATTGCATTCGTCTGGCAGACACCGCTCGCGGTGTCCGCCACCCAGATCCGTCAACTGCTGGCCAGCGGTAAGTCGGTACGTTTCCTGGTGCCTGATGCGGTCCTGGCCTATATCGATGCACACGGTCTTTACCGTGGGCCGAACTGAAGGCGCGCTGCCGGCTGATGCCGTGCAACGCGCCATACATACGAGCTGAACGAGTTTTATATGACTAACCAAGTAATGAAAGGCGAAGATCTGGTCAAGGTGGCAGTCGCCGCGCTGGAAGACGTCAAGGCCCAGGACGTCCTGGTGATCGATGTTCGCGAAAAGCAGAGCATCACCGACTACATGATCATCGCCACCGGTACTTCCAACCGCCAGATCGGCGCGATGCTGGAAAAGGTCCGCGAGATGGTCAAGGCCCAGGGCGTCAAGCCGCTGGGTGAAGAAGGCAAGGGCGACAGCGACTGGGTGCTGCTGGACCTGGACGACGTGATCGTGCACATGATGACCGCCTCCGCGCGCCAGTTCTACGACCTGGAACGTCTGTGGCAGGGCGCCGAGCAGAGCCGTGCGGCCGATGGCAAGCACCACAGCCCGGAGCACACCCATGAGCACTTCACCAAGCTCAACAAAGACCAGCAATAAGGGACGGCTGTGCGCCTGCGTCTGATCGCTGTCGGTTCACGCATGCCCAAGTGGGTGGAAGAGGGTTGGCACGAGTATGCCAAGCGTCTGCCATCCGAACTGGCGCTGGAACTGGTGGAAATACCGCTCAATACCCGTGGCAAGAACGCCGATGTGGCTCGTTTCATCCGTCAGGAGGGCGAAGCCATGCTGGCCAAGGTCGGTCCGAACGAGCGGATCGTCACCCTTGAGGTCCACGGCAAGCCCTGGAGCACCGAGCAACTGGCGGTGGAGCTGGATCGCTGGCGCCTCGACTCGCGTACCGTGAATTTCATGGTCGGCGGCCCCGAGGGGTTGGCGCCGGAAGTCTGCGCGCGGGCGGATCAGCGCTGGTCGCTGTCGCCGCTGACCTTGCCGCACCCGCTGGTACGGATCCTGATCGGTGAACAGCTGTATCGCGCCTGGACAGTCCTGTCCGGGCACCCTTATCACAAATAGCCCGCGCCCCTAATGTCCCAGCCGATCCGTATCAAGGACCACGAAAAAGACGCCCGTCTGGTGCGTGGCCGGGTCGTGTTCGGGGCTATTGCCGTGGTCTGCCTGATCGGGGTGCTGATCGCGCGGCTGTATTACCTGCAGGTGATCCAGTACGACTATCACTCGACCCTGTCGGAAAACAACCGGGTTCATGTCCAGCCGATTCCGCCGACCCGCGGCCTGATCTTCGACCGTAATGGCGTGGTGGTGGCCGACAACCGGCCGAGCTTCAGCCTGAGCATGACCCGCGAGCGTTCCGGCGACTGGCGCCAGGTGCTCGATGTCATTGTCGAGGTGCTGGAGCTGACGCCGGAAGACCGGGTCCTGTTCGAGAAGCGCATGAAGCAGGGGCGTCGGCCGTTCGAGCCGGTGCCGATCCTGTTCGAGCTCAACGAAGAGCAGATCGCCCGGATCGCGGTCAACCAGTTCCGCCTGCCTGGGGTGGAAGTGGTGGCGCAGTTGGTCCGTCATTACCCCCAGGGCGCGCACTTCGCGCACTCGGTGGGCTACATGGGGCGGATCAACGAGAAAGAGCTGAAGACCCTGGACCCGGTGAACTACAGCGGCACCCACCACATCGGCAAGACCGGTATCGAGCGCTTCTACGAGCCCGAGCTGCACGGCCAGGTGGGTTACGAAGAGGTCGAGACCAACGCTCGCGGCCGTGTGTTGCGGGTGCTCAAGCGTACCGACCCGATTCCCGGCAAGGACATTGTCCTGAGCCTGGACATCAAGCTGCAGGAAGCTGCGGAGGCAGCATTGGGCGGCCGGCGTGGCGCGGTGGTCGCGCTGGACCCTCGCACCGGGGAAGTGCTGGCCATGGTCAGCCAGCCGAGCTTCGACCCGAACCTGTTCGTCACCGGTATCAGCTTCAAGGCCTATGCCGAGCTGCGCGACTCCATTGACCGTCCACTGTTCAACCGGGTACTGCGCGGCCTGTATCCGCCGGGCTCGACCATCAAGCCGGCGGTGGCCATCGCCGGTCTTGATTCCGGGGTGGTGACGGCCTCCACGCGGGTCTATGACCCGGGCTACTACCAACTGCCCAACTACGATCACAAGTACCGTAACTGGAACCGCAGCGGTGACGGTTATGTCGACCTCGACACCGCGATCATGCGGTCCAACGACACCTACTTCTATGACCTAGCCCACAAGCTGGGGATCGATCGGTTGTCGGCCTACATGAACAAGTTCGGGATCGGCCAGAAGGTCTCGCTGGACATGTTCGAGGAGTCGCCGGGCCTGATGCCGTCGCGGGAATGGAAGCGTGCCACCCGTCGCCAGGCCTGGTTCCCGGGCGAGACGCTGATTCTCGGGATCGGCCAGGGTTACATGCAGTCCACCCCGTTGCAGCTGGCCCAGGCCACGGCGCTGGTGGCGAACAAGGGCAAATGGAACCGTCCGCACCTGGCCAAGACCATCGAGGGCGAAAAGCCGGTGGACGAAAACCCGATGCCGGACATCATCCTGCGCGATCCGTCGGACTGGACGAAGGTCAATCACGGCATGCAGCAGGTGATGCACGGCGCCCGCGGTACGGCGCGCAAGGCGGCCATCGGCTCGCAATACCGGATCGCCGGCAAGAGTGGTACGGCCCAGGTGGTCGCGATCAAGCAGGGCGAGAAGTACGACCGCTCCAAGGTCCAGGAGCGCCATCGCGACCACGCCCTGTTCGTTGGCTTCGCGCCGGCGGAAAACCCGAAAATCGTGGTCTCGGTCATGGTCGAGAACGGCGAGTCCGGTTCCGGCGTGGCGGCCCCGGTGGTGCGCCAGGTGATGGACGCCTGGCTCCTCGGTCCGGATGGCCTGCTCAAGCCTGAGTTTGCCGGTCCTATCAGTGCGGAGGCTACGGCCCGTGAAGAGTAATTTCGATCGCATCCTGTCCAGCGAGGATGTGATGCGTCGCCGGGCGACGTTGCTGCAGCGCATGCATATCGATGGTCCATTGCTGATCCTGCTGCTGACCCTGGCGGCCGGCAGCCTGTTCGTCCTGTATTCGGCCAGCGGCAAGAGCTGGGACCTGCTGGGCAAGCAGGCGACGTCGTTCGGCATCGGCCTGGTGTCGATGATCGTCATTGCCCAGCTCGAGCCCCGATTCATGGCACGCTGGGTGCCGCTAGCCTATGTGTTCGGCGTGATACTGCTGGTGGTGGTGGATGTCATGGGCCACAACGCCATGGGCGCCACCCGCTGGATCAACATCCCCGGGGTGATTCGCTTCCAGCCCTCGGAATTCATGAAGATCATCATGCCGGCGACCATCGCCTGGTACCTGGCCAAGCGCACCTTGCCGCCGCAGCTCAAGCATGTGGGCATCAGCCTGGTCCTGATCGGTATTCCGTTCATTCTGATCGTGCGCCAGCCGGACCTCGGGACCTCGCTGCTGATTCTCGCCGGTGGCGCCTTCGTGCTGTTCATGGGCGGGCTGCGCTGGCGCTGGATTCTCAGCGTGCTGGCTGCCGCGGTACCGGTGGCGATCGCCATGTGGTTCTTCATCATGCACGACTACCAGAAGCAGCGGATCCTGACCTTCCTTGACCCGGAAAGCGATCCATTGGGCACTGGCTGGAACATCATTCAGTCCAAGGCGGCCATCGGCTCCGGCGGCGTCTTCGGCAAGGGCTGGCTGCTCGGCACCCAGTCCCACCTGGACTTTTTGCCCGAGAGCCACACCGACTTTATTATCGCGGTCATGGGTGAAGAGTTCGGCCTGGTGGGCATTTGCGCCCTGCTGCTGATCTATCTGCTGCTGATCGGTCGTGGGCTGGTGATTACCGCCCAAGCGCAGACGCTGTTCGGCAAATTGCTCGCCGGCGCCCTGACCATGACGTTTTTTGTTTACGTTTTCGTCAACATCGGTATGGTCAGTGGCCTGTTGCCGGTCGTGGGGGTGCCGTTGCCGTTCATTAGCTACGGAGGAACTTCGCTGGTGACGCTGCTGTCAGCGTTTGGGGTTTTGATGTCGATCCATACCCATCGTAAGTGGATCGCGCAGGTTTGAATAAGGTGAAGAATTCAATGCAAGTAATGCGTGGCTGGACTGCTCGGTATGCACCGTGGGTCGGTCTGGTAGGCATCCTTGGTGCGGCGCAGGAAGCGCTGGCCGGCGGCGAATACGAAGGTTCCCCCCAAGTAGCCGAATTCGTGGGCGAAATGACTCGCGACTATGGCTTCGCGGGCGAACAGCTGATGGGCGTGTTTCGCGAGGCCGAGCGCAAGCAGTCGATCCTCGACGCCATTTCCCGGCCCGCCGAGCGGGTCAAGCAGTGGAAAGAATATCGGCCGATGTTCATTACCGACGCGCGTATCGCCCGCGGTGTGGACTTCTGGCGCCAGCACGAAGCGGTACTGGCCCGTGCCGAGCAGGAATACGGCGTGCCGGCCCAGGTGATCGTGTCGATCATCGGCGTCGAAACCTTCTTCGGGCGCAACACCGGCAATTACCGGGTGATCGATGCCCTGTCGACTTTGGGCTTCGATTACCCGCCACGTGCCGAGTTCTTCCGCAAGGAATTGCGCGAATTCCTGCTGCTGGCCCGTGAAGAGCAGGTCGACCCGCTGACCCTGAAAGGCTCCTACGCGGGTGCCATGGGTTTGCCACAGTTCATGCCGAGCAGTTTTCGCGCCTATGCTGTGGACTTCGACGGTGATGGCCACATCAATATCTGGACCAATCCGGACGATGCCATCGGCAGCGTCGCCAGTTATTTCAAGCGTCACGGCTGGGAAGCCGGGCAGCCGGTGGTCAGTCGGGCCGAAGTGCGTGGCGATCAGGTCGACGAAGGTTTGACCACCGGTATCGAGCCGACGAAAACCGTCGGGGAGTTGCGGGCGCTGGGCTGGTCGAGTCATGATGCGCTGCGCGATGATATGCCGGTCACGGCTTTCCGCCTGGAAGGTGACAATGGCCCCGAATACTGGATGGGCCTGAAGAATTTCTACGCGATCACGCGTTATAACCGCAGCGTGATGTACGCCATGGCCGTACATCAGCTCTCTGAACAGCTGGTCCAAGCACGGGGCGTCAAGTAATGCTGGCATCGCCAAACCGCAAACCCCTGAAGCTGGTGGCTCTTGCCGCGTTGTCCTTGCTGGTGGTCAGTTGTTCGTCAACCCAGGCGCCGAAACAGAAAGGCCCGACGACGGCCGTACGTTCGACGCCGGGCCTGGACATCAACCGTGCCCACAAAGACGGCGCGCCCTGGTGGGACGTCGATGTATCGCGCATCCCCGACGCCACGCCGACCCTGCACACTGGCCCGTACAAGGCCAACCCTTATACGGTGCTGGGCAAGACCTATTTCCCGATGGCCGAATCCAAGCGTTATGTCGCTTCGGGCACGGCTTCCTGGTACGGCACCAAGTTCCACGGGCAGAACACCGCCAATGGCGAGGTGTATGACCTGTATGGCATGAGTGCCGCGCACAAGACCCTGCCATTGCCGAGTTATGTCCGGGTGACCAACCTGGATAACCACAAGAGCGTGATCCTGCGGGTCAACGACCGTGGGCCGTTCTATTCGGACCGGATCATCGATTTGTCCTACGCCGCGGCCAAGAAGCTCGGT
Organism: Pseudomonas sp. GW821-FHT02B10; assembly: GCF_059421865.1. Taxonomy (NCBI): domain Bacteria; kingdom Pseudomonadati; phylum Pseudomonadota; class Gammaproteobacteria; order Pseudomonadales; family Pseudomonadaceae; genus Pseudomonas; species Pseudomonas sp. GW821-FHT02B10. The sequence goes on from NZ_JBWKVU010000016.1 coordinate 14,801, forward strand.
TATGCCGAGATCGGCACCGCCCGGGTCAAGGTCGAGGGCATCGACCCGCAGGAATGGTGGGCCCAGCGCGGTCGGCCGGCACCCTTGATGCTCAATGAGCCGAAAGCCGCGCCAGTGATGACGGCGTCCACGGGGACCGTCGAGCAATGGACGCCACCTGCGCAGCAGCACGCCGCGGCCGTTGTGCCGGTGCAACTGGATGCAAAAAAAAACGCTTCTGCGCAAGCCTCTGGCCAGTATCTGCAGGTGGGCGCCTTCGCCAACCCGGACGCTGCCGAGCTCCTGCGCTCGAAGCTGAGCGGGATGGTGAGCGCTCCGGTGTTCATCAGTTCGATCGTGCGCAATCAACAGACTCTGCACCGGGTGCGCCTGGGGCCGATCGGCTCGCCGGGTGAGATCCAGCAAGTGCAGAACAGTGTCCGGCTGGCCAATCTGGGGCAGCCGAGCCTGGTAACTGCCGAGTAATCGGACATTGATTCATGGTTCGCCTGCGGTATTTGGGGGGTGAACCCAGGTTGTTGGCTCGTCGTACAACAAAAGCCCGGCAAGGGTCAGTGAGTGAACAACTGAACACGCGACAGCCCTTTAGAAGGCTGTCTGAATAGTTTTGTCCGCGAGGACAAGTTTCCATTAGCAATTTCGAGAGACGGATGAACATCACCACCTTTGCCAAACGCCTGTGTCTGCTTGTCCCGCTGATCATCACGCCTGCCGCCTGGGCGGTAGAAGTGATGCCGTCGCCACCGCAGCTGGCCGCCAAGTCCTATGTGCTCATGGATGCCAGCAGCGGTAACGTGCTGGTGGAGAACAATGGTGACCAGCGCCTGCCGCCAGCCAGCCTGACCAAGCTGATGACGGCCTACATCGCGACCCTGGAAATCCGTCGCGGCCAGATCGGCGAGAACGACCCGGTGACCGTCAGCGAGAACGCCTGGCGTACCGGCGGTTCGCGGATGTTCATCAAGGTCGGCTCGCAGGTCACTGTCAGCGACCTGTTGCACGGCATCATCATTCAGTCGGGTAACGACGCCAGCGTCGCGGTTGCCGAGCACATTGCCGGCAGCGAAGATGCCTTTGCCGACATGATGAACAAGACCGCCGGCGACCTGGGCATGAGCAACAGCCACTTCATGAACCCGACCGGCCTGCCGAACCCCGAGCACTACTCGTCGGCGCACGATATGGCGGTACTGGCTCGCGCCATCATTCACGAAGACCCGGCTCACTACGCGATCTACTCGCAGAAAGAGTTCTTCTGGAACGGCATCAAGCAACCTAACCGCAACCTGTTGCTGTGGCGCGACAAGACCGTCGACGGCCTGAAAACCGGTCACACCGACGAAGCCGGCTACTGCATGGTGTCCTCGGCCGTGCGTGACGGCATGCGCCTGATCGCCGTGGTGTTCGGTACCAACAGCGAGCAGGCTCGCGCGGCCGAAACCCAGAAGCTGCTGACCTACGGTTTCCGCTTCTTCGAAACCCAGACCTTCTACCAGAAGGGCACCGAGCTGGCTCAGGCCCCTGTCTGGAAAGGCACCACCTCCCAGATCAAGGCCGGCCTGGCCCAGGACCTGACCATGACCATGCCAAAAGGCCAGCTGAAAAAGCTCGCTGCCAGCATGACCATGAATCCACAATTGATCGCGCCTATCGCCAAGGGTGACGTGATCGGTAAAGTCGAAGTGAAACTGGACGACAAGGTGGTGCACAGCGCCGATCTGATCGCTCTGGACGCGGTCGACGAAGGTGGTATCTTCCGCCGCATGTGGGATAGCATCCGTCTATTCTTCTACGGCTTGTTCAACTGATATTGTCGACCCGCGCGGCCCTCGCTCTGAAATAGAGCGGGGGCCGCGTCCGTCGCCACGGCTTACGAGGCCGTTACGCCATGACAGACACCGAAGTAAAGGCGCCAAAGATCGAATTCCCCTGCGCGGATTACCCGATTAAGGTGATCGGCGACACCGGCGTGGGTTTCAAGGACAAGATCATCGCGATCCTTGAAAAACACGCGACCGTTGACCACAAGACCCTGGCCGAGCGCCAGAGCACCAACGGCAAGTACACGACCATCCAGTTGCACATCGTCGCCACCGGTCAAGAACAGCTGTACGACATCAACAGCGAGTTGCGGGCCACCGGCTTCGTGCACATGGTGCTGTGATGCCTCAAACGCTGGGCTTTCGCGAGCTCGGCCAGATGGCCTACGAGCCGGTCTGGCAGGCCATGCAACGCTTTACCAACGAACGCGGCACCGACGCTCCCGATGAAGTCTGGCTGGTGCAGCATCCGCCGGTCTTTACCCAGGGCCAGGCGGGCAAGGCCGAACACCTGTTGCTTCCCGGGGATATCCCGGTGGTGCAGGTCGACCGGGGTGGCCAGGTGACCTATCACGGTCCTGGCCAACTGGTGGCTTATCTGCTGCTGGACGTGCGCCGCCTGGGTTTTGGCGTGCGCGACCTGGTCAGCCGGATGGAGCAGTCCCTGGTCGAGCTGCTGGCCAGCTACGGCGTGGCCGCGGCGGCCAAGCCGGATGCCCCCGGCGTTTACGTCGATGGCGCGAAAATCGCCTCCCTGGGCTTGCGGATCCGCCATGGTTGTTCCTTTCATGGCCTGGCCTTGAACGTGGACATGGATCTGCAGCCGTTTCGACGGATTAACCCCTGTGGCTATGCCGGGCTGGCAATGACCCAGCTGAGCGACCACACAGGACCGATTGAATTTGCCGAGGTAAGTGCCCGGCTGCGTGCGCAGCTCGTCAAACACCTCGACTATGCTGAGCAGACGACCCTAACGGGCGGAATCGACTGATATGACTACTGCGCAAGACGCTGTGCAAACCCTGATCCCGACGCTGGATGTTTCCGAGCGCCCGGCCCGTGCGAAAGTTGAAACCGGCGTTAAATTGCGCGGTGCCGAGAAAGTCGCGCGTATCCCGGTGAAGATCATCCCGACCACCGAACTGCCGAAGAAACCGGACTGGATTCGCGTGCGTATTCCGGTTTCCCCGGAAGTCGACCGGATCAAGCAATTGCTGCGCAAGCACAAATTGCACAGCGTCTGCGAAGAAGCGTCCTGCCCGAACCTGGGTGAGTGCTTCTCCGGCGGTACTGCGACCTTCATGATCATGGGCGACATCTGCACCCGTCGCTGCCCGTTCTGCGACGTCGGTCACGGCCGTCCGAAGCCTCTGGACGTCGATGAGCCGATGAACCTGGCAGTGGCCATCGCCGACCTGCGCCTGAAGTACGTGGTAATCACTTCGGTCGACCGCGACGACCTGCGCGACGGCGGTGCCCAGCACTTTGCCGACTGCATCCGCGAAATCCGCAAGCTGTCGCCGAACGTGCAACTGGAAACCCTGGTCCCGGACTACCGTGGTCGCATGGACGTAGCGCTGGAAATCACCGCTGCCGAGCCGCCGGATGTGTTCAACCACAACCTGGAAACCGTGCCGCGCCTGTACAAGGCCGCGCGCCCGGGTTCGGACTACCAGTGGTCGCTGACCCTGCTGCAGAAGTTCAAGCAGCTGGTGCCGCACGTACCGACCAAGTCCGGCCTGATGCTGGGCCTGGGCGAGACCGACGACGAAGTCATCGAGGTCATGAAGCGCATGCGCGAGCACGACATCGACATGCTGACCCTCGGCCAGTACCTGCAACCGTCCCGCAGCCACTTGCCGGTGCAGCGTTTCGTGCACCCGGACACCTTCGCCTGGTTCGCCGAGGAAGGTTACAAGATGGGCTTCAAGAACGTCGCCTCAGGCCCGCTGGTACGTTCCTCCTACCACGCCGACGAGCAGGCGAAGCTGGCCAAAGAAGGCCTGGTCTCCTGATGTAATACGCCCGCAAGGTCTTTTCCTTGCGGGCGTCATCTTCCGTTACGCTCGCGTCTCCCTCCCTTCATAGACTTTTCCTGCAAGCGCCGTGGCGTTTCGGCACTTCTGTTTGTCCGCTTTCATGTCTACTGTGCACTAGAGAATCCACACAGGGAGAACCATTGGATGACCCTCCAACCGACTGACGTCCTTTGTGCACAACGGCCAGTGCCGGCGCTGCCTTCGCAAGGGCTGATCGGCTTGATTGCACCCGCCGGGCCCGCGGCCCTGGATACCGAGCAAGCCGCCCGCTGGATGCGCGCTCGAGGTTATTCACTGCGGATTTATCCTGGGGTCCAACAGAAGGACGGCTATCTGGCCGGTAGCGACGAGGTCCGCCTGAACGACCTGCACGCCGCTTTCGCCGATGACGATGTCGATACCATCCTGTGCCTGCGGGGCGGCTATGGCAGCCCACGCTTGCTCGACCGGATCGATTACGACCTGCTACGCCGCCATGCCAAGCCGTTTGTCGGCTACAGCGACATCACCGCGCTGCATCTGGCCATCAATCGTCATGCGGGTTTCGTGACCTTTCATGGGCCGATGCTCAATGCCGACTTGTTGGGTGACAAACAGCCACCTACCGAGTCCTCGCTGTTCAGCCTGCTCCGGGGGCAGTTGAAGGCTGGCAGCCTGATGCCGCATCCGGTGGCTTATCCCTTGACCACCGTCGAGCCTGGCATCGCCTGCGGCCAGTTGCTGGGGGGCAACCTGTCGTTGATCGCCGCGACCATGGGCACGCCATACGAGATCAATGGCGACGGCATCATTCTGTTTATCGAAGACATCAACGAGCCGCTGTACCGGATCGACCGTCTGCTGACGCATCTGCGTCTGGCTGGCAAGCTCGACAGGCTTCGCGGGGTGCTGGTGGGAGATGTGGCAGGAGTAGAGCCCCAGGCGCTTGCCGTATTGCTCAAGCAGACCTTCGAACCCTTGCGCATTCCTGTTCTGGCTGGATGGCGCAGTGGCCACTGCGATCCGAACCTGACCCTGCCGCTGGGGGCGATGGTCAGGCTGGATGCGGGGGAGAAGCAGTTGATCCTGGAACAGGATGTGGTATTCGGCTGATCAGCCCGTGCTCGCTGCCCTTGTGGGAGCGAGCTTGCTCAACTATGGCGCCCCTATGATTCGGCGCGCAGGCCTGGCTCAACGCGAGCGCAGGCTCTCCAGCAGCTTGTGGGTCGGATAGCCGTCGGCAGGCCAGCCCAGCGATTGTTGGGCGTTGCGAATCGCCTTGCGGGTATTGGCGCCGATAATGCCGTCCGGGTTGCCGGCATCGTAATTGTTGGCACTGAGCAGGCTCTGCAGCTCGATGCGCTCGGAGCGGCTGAGGGGCATGTCGTCCTTCGGCCAGACGCCGTTGATCAGGCCTGAACCGTTGAAGCGTTGTGACAGCAGGTTTACCGCCAGGGCATAGGACGAGGAGTTGTTGTACTTCAGAACGGCGCGGAAGTTGTCGAGGATCAGGAACGCCGGACCGCGATAACCCGCCGGCAACAGCAAGGCCGCCGAAAGCTGCTCGGCGCCGGCCGGAACGCTGGCGCCGTTAGGCAGCTGCATGCCCAGGCGCAGCCATTCGGCTACCGGTTTGCGGATCGCTCCATCCGCCAGCGCATAGTCGAAGCCATTGGCCAGTTGCACTTCGAAACCCCATGGCTGGCCTTTCTGCCAGCCGGAGCTTTGCAGATAGTGCGCGGTCGAGGCCAGGGCGTCGGCCGGGCTGTTCCAGATGTCACGGCGGCCATCGCCGTCGAAGTCCACGGCATGGGTGTTGTAGGTGGTCGGGATGAACTGGGTCTGCCCCATCGCGCCGGCCCAGGAGCCGAGCATCTTCTCGGGCTGGATGTCGCCGTGCTGGAGAATCTGCAGGGCGGCCAGCAGCTGGCTGTTGGCAAAGGCCGGACGGCGACCTTCGTAGGCCAGGGTCGCGAGGGAGCGGATGACCGATTTGTTGCCCTGGAACTCACCGAAGTTGCTTTCCATACCCCAGACCGCCACCAGGGCCTGGCGATCGACGCCATAACGCTGTTCGATCTGCTGCAGGATGTCGGCGTACTGATTGAGCAGTGCCTGGCCCTTGCGCACGCGCAGCGGTGACAGAGCACCGTCGAGGTATTCCCACACCGGCCGGGTGAATTCCGGCTGGCTGCGGTCGGCCTTGATCACGCCCATGTCCGGGGTGATACCGGCGAATGCACGGTCGAAAAGATCGGCGCGGATCCCGGCGTTCAGGGCTTCGACACGGAAGCCTGCCTGCCATTGGGCAAAGGTCTGGGTTGGCTGGATGTCCAGGTTGTCGACGGCCAGTGGAGCGACGGTTGCAGGCGCGGCGAGAGGGGCGGCTTGAATGCTTTGGAGTGGCTGGGCATCGGCGGCGGTGGGTTTTTCCGCGCAGGCGACGAGCAGGGCAAGGCTGGAGGCAGCGATCAGTTGGCGCAGGTGCCAACGACGGGAAAGACAAAAGGGCATGCACAGGTCCAGAGAATACGAATCAGATACAGACCTTATCACGCCGGCGGGGTTCTCCGCTTTATGCAGCCAGAAAGTAAGAAGCCTCCCAGCTTTTAGACTGGAAGGCTTCGCGGCGGTAGCTGCCTTTGCCCTTGGCGGGTCGTTCCTGACGGCTGCGGAACAGTGGCTGGGCGATGATGGATTTGGCCTTGTTGGGGCCATGCTTGGATGGCTTGCTCATTTTCGGTTCTCGCTTGAGGTGGGTTTGCGCGGCAGATGATCGGCCAGCTTGACCCTGCTGTCCAGCCCTGTGATGTATAGGGTTTTTCAGCAAACCTCACGGATTCCCCCATTCCCTGTAGGAACGAGCTTGCTTGCTTCTGCAGGGCGTTGGGGTTACTCGGCTGGGAGAGGCAGACGTTGCCCGGCCATCAACAGCGACAGGCGGCTCAGGCTGCTCCAGGGCGAACCGGCGGCCTGCCCCTTGATCTGCGCATCGATACGCTGGGCGTCGAGCAGCAATTGCGCCCAGCGCGGCGCGGAATAGCGCTGCAGGGCCTTGCTCATCAACGGCTTGCGTTTGTCCCAGACGGGCGGACGGGCCTGGCTGAACACTTTATCCAGCGGAGTGCCCTGGCTGTACTGCAGCGACATATTGGCCAGCGCCCGCAGCTCCCGGGACAGTGCCCAGAGAATCACCGGCGGCTCGACACCTTCGCCGCGCAGGCCTTCGAGCATGCGCAGGGCATGCGCGGCCTCGCCATTGAGGATGGCGTCCACCAGCCCGAAAACATCGAAGCGCGCACTGTCGGCGACTGCCGCTTGCACGGTTTCCACCGTGATCTGGCCACCCTCGGCCATCAGCTTGAGCTTTTCGATTTCCTGGGCCGCGGCCAGCAGATTGCCTTCTACCCGGGCCGCAATGAGTTCCACGGCGTCCTGGCTGGCGGAAAGCCCGGCCTGGGACAGGCGTTGGCGAATCCACTGCGGCAACTGGTTGGCATCCACCGGCCAGATCTGGATGAACTGGGTCTGCTCGCCATCGATCAGGGCCTTGCCCCATTTGGTCTTTTGCGCACTGCCATCGAGCTTGGGCAGGCTGATCAGCAGCAGGGTATCTTCGGCCGGCCGTGAGCAGTATTCGATGAAGGCCGCGGCGCCTTTATCACCCGGCTTGCCCGAAGGCAGGCGCAGTTCCAGCAGGCGTTTTTCGGCGAACAACGACATGCTCGCGCCGGCTTGCAGCAGCGTTCCCCAATCGAAATTGGCGTCGGCGCTGAATACTTGGCGTTCATCGAAGCCTTGCTGGCGGGCGGCGGTGCGAATGGCGTCGGCGGCTTCCTGGCACAGCAACGGGTCGTCGCCACTGATGACATAGACCGGTGCGAGCGTGCCTTGCAGGTGTTTGCCGAGCTGAGCGGGGGCGAGTTTCATAAGGAGGGGCAAGCGGGGCGCCTGGGCGCCCCACAAGACTTACTGGTTCGGCAGCTGCATGGGCGACTGTTGCGGGGTTTCCGCCTCAGCCTTCTGCGCGGCTTCCAGCGCCTCGGCTTCGGCCTTGGCGCGGGCATCCGCGGTCTGCTGCAGTTGATCCAGCTGGGTCGGGGTCAGCAGTTGCAGGCGCAGCATCATGTTCTGCACCAGGTCGCGACGCATTTCCTTGCGCACTTCCAGCGATTCCTGGTCGGAACCCACCAGGTTGTTGCCGTCGTGGATGTAGACCTTCTGCACTTGCAGCTTGTCGCTGAGCAGGGTCAGGTTGTTCTGGCCCTGGATTTCGTAGTTCAGCACGGTAGTCAGTTCATACTCGGCTGAACGACCGGCACCGGCGTAGCTGAGGCTGCGCTGGGATTCCTGCTCGCGGGTCAGCACTAGCTTGTAGGGCGCACCGGCGTAGACCTTGACGCCACTGCTCTGCAGAACCTGGCGCAGCTGGGTCACGGTTTCGCCGTAGGCGTTACGGGCGCTCAGGTCGAGTTCCTTGATCGCCAGTTCGGTGGTGCCAGTACCGCGCAGCTGAAAGCCGCAGGCGCTCAGCAGTACGGCCAGGCCCATCACCAGGAGGTTGCGTTTGATCATCTTGTTGCTCCCCTTGAAACCATATGGGCCGACAGAGCGGCCCTGGAGGTTTTATTCGGCGTCAGCCTTGGGCTGACGCCTGATCCAATTAGCTAGCGACGATATTGACCAGCTTGCCAGGCACGACGATCACTTTACGAATCGTCAGGCCTTCGGTGAAGCGCAGCACGTTCTCGTTGCTCCGGGCGGCGGCTTCGATCTCTTCACGGCTGGCGCTGGCCGGCATTTCGATCTGGCCACGCAGCTTGCCGTTGACCTGGATGACCAGCGTCAGGCTGTCCTGCACCAGCGCGGTTTCGTCCACTGCCGGCCAGCCGGCGTCGATCACCGGGTCTGCGTGACCCAGTTGATTCCACAGCTCGTGGCTGATGTGCGGAGTGATCGGAGCCAGCAGCAACGTCACGGCTTCCAGGCCTTCGTGAACCAGTGCGCGATCCTGCTCGGTGTCTTGCGCCGCTTTTTCCAGCACGTTCATCAGCGTCATCACCTGGGCGATGGCGGTGTTGAATTTGTGGTTCTGGCCGACATCGTGGCTGGCCTGCTTGATGGCCAGGTGGATCGAGCGGCGAATAGCTTTCTGCTCGTCGTTCAGGCTGGCGACGTCCAGTTTGCCCGGCAGGCCCTGAGTGACGTGGGCTTGAGCCAGACGCCAGACGCGCTTGAGGAAGCGATGCGAACCTTCCACTCCGGAGTCGGACCATTCCGCGCTCATGTCGGGTGGCGAGGCGAACATCATGAACAGGCGGCAGGTGTCTGCGCCGAACTGGTCAATCATCGACTGTGGGTCGACGCCGTTGTTCTTTGACTTGGCCATCTTCTCGGTGCCGCCGATTTCCACCGGCAAGCCATCTGCGATCAGTTTGGCGCTAATTACTTTGGCTTTGCTGTCGCGTTCGAGTTCGACGTCCGCCGGGTTGAACCATGTATAGGCACCGTTGGCTTCGCGGCGGTAGTAGGTCTCGGCGACCACCATGCCTTGGGTCAGCAGGTTCTTGAACGGCTCGTTGGAACTGACCAGGCCCTCGTCGCGCATCAGCTTGTGGAAGAAGCGGGCGTAGAGCAGGTGCAGGATCGCGTGTTCGATACCGCCGATGTACTGGTCCACCGGCAGCCAGTGGTTGGCCGCGGCCGGGTCGACCAGGCCGCCCTCGTATTTTGGCGAGGCATAGCGGGCGTAGTACCAGGAGGACTCGACGAAGGTGTCCATGGTGTCGGTTTCACGCTTGGCAGGCTTGCCGCATTTCGGGCAGCTGCATTCGTAGAACTCGGGCATGCGCGCCAGTGGCGAACCGGCGCCGTCCGGCACCACGTCTTCCGGCAGCACTACCGGCAGTTGGTCTTGCGGTACTGGCACATCGCCACAGCTGTCGCAGTGGATGATCGGGATCGGGCAGCCCCAGTAGCGCTGGCGGCTGATGCCCCAGTCGCGCAGGCGGAACTGGGTGCGGGATTGGCCGAGGTTTTTCTTCAGCAGGGCAACTTCGATGGCATCGAAGGCGCCGGCAAAATCCAGGCCGTTGAACTCGCCGGAGTTGATCAGTTCGCCGTGCTCGCCGTAGGCGTCCTGCCAAGGCGCAGGCGTTTCGTCGCCAGCGCTGGTGCGCACCACGTTCTTGATCGGCAGGTTGTACTTGGTGGCGAATTCGTAGTCGCGCTCGTCGTGTGCCGGAACGGCCATCACCGCGCCATCGCCGTAGTGCATCAGCACATAGTTGGCGACCCATACCGGGAGTTTTTCACCGGTCAGCGGGTGTTCGACGAACAGCGAAGTCGGCAGGCCTTTCTTCTCTTGAGTGGCGATGTCGGCTTCGGCGACGCTGCCGCCCTTGCACTCGGCGATAAAGGCTTGCAGCGCCGGGTCGTTCTGCGCCGCCAGGGTGGCCAGCGGGTGCTCGGCAGCCACGGCGACATAGGTCGCGCCCATCAGGGTGTCAGGGCGGGTGGTGAAGACTTTCAGTGCGCCCGCTTCGCCGATAGAGACCTGGTCGTAGGGGAATTGCACTTCCATGCCACGGGATTTGCCGATCCAGTTGCGTTGCATGGTCTTGACCTGCTCGGGCCAGCCCGGCAGTTCGTCGAGACTCTCCAGCAGCTCATCCGCGTAGGCGGTGATCTTGAAGTAGTACATCGGGATTTCGCGTTTTTCGATCAGCGCGCCGGAACGCCAGCCGCGACCGTCGATCACCTGTTCGTTGGCCAGGACGGTCTGGTCGACCGGGTCCCAGTTCACGGTGCCGTTCTTGCGGTAGATCACGCCTTTTTCGAACAGGCGAGTGAACAGCCACTGTTCCCAGCGGTAGTAGTCCGGCTTGCAGGTAGTGACCTCGCGGGACCAGTCCACCGCCAGGCCCAGGCTGCGCAGTTGGGACTTCATGTAGGCGATGTTTTCGTAGGTCCACTTGGCCGGTGCGACATTGTTCTTCATCGCGGCGTTTTCCGCTGGCATGCCGAAGGCATCCCAACCCATGGGTTGCAGCACGTTCTTGCCTTGCATGCGCTGGTAGCGGGAGATCACGTCGCCGATGGTGTAGTTACGCACGTGCCCCATGTGTAGCTTGCCGCTGGGGTAAGGGAACATCGACAGGCAGTAGTAAGTTTCCTTGCCTGGCTGTTCACTGACTTCAAAGGACTTTTGCTCATCCCAGAACGACTGGGCGGCGGCTTCGATTTCACGGGGCTGATAGTGTTCGTGCATGGCTACTTTTGAACTGAATAGGGGTGGCCTAATCCTCTTCAATGCAACGTTGGGCGGTGATGACGCCAGATATGGCGTTTTCGCTACCCAGTCGAGCTGGAAGTGGAGTTACAGGAAGCGCCGTAGCATACATGACCGTGCTCTACCGAGGGAAACCCTGATTACGCGCCGTGGGCCGTTGGTCGCGGCACCCTGCCGGTTTCAGCAGTGCGGCTAAGCTCAAAAAGGGGGAGTGATTCTTACTTTCATGAGGTGAGTGGATGGTTGAGTCGCAGCGAAAAGTTACAAAACCCGAGTTGTACGAACGATTGATAGATCGTCTGGCTTTGGCCTTGGATACAGCGAAAACAGCAGGGAGCTTGCGTAATGAGCGTCCTGCGGAGTTGGAGTTGCGGGGCCTGAGTCACGCCGAGCTCGAGGTGATCAAAGCCTATTTGGATCGTAGCGAGCGTGAGACGCAATTGAGCGTGCTCGAATGCCTGAGGCACGAAGTGACTCCACATTCGGCCAAGGTCATCTGGTTGAAAGACAAGGTGCCCGCCCGGGATGCGGTAAAGGTCCGATCCCTGCAGTTCAAGTGAGTCTGCGCAGCCCATGCGGGCATCTGCGCAGCGTCAACGCCGCGTACCTTGTGCGTGAAATCTGTTTCGTATCTGTTGTCGCTTTGCTTTTACCCACTTAGGCTTCGAGCATCTTTGGAGATGCTCGATGCCTTTTCGTTATTTCGTCAAACAACTACTCCTGCCGCCAGGTCTTCTGTTGCTGCTGCTTCTGCTTGCCTGGTGGTTTCGCCGCTCGAGGCCGCGACTGGCCGGTGCGTGTTTTGCTCTCGGCCTGGGCGGGTTCTGGTTGATGAGCCTGCCTGTGATGGTGGAGTGGGGCGCCAGTGCCCTGGAAAGTGAGCCGGCGCTGACGCAAAGCCAGTGGTCGACCCTGGCCAAACAGGCCGATGCGATTGTGGTGCTGGGGTCGGGGCGTGAACGTGGCGATCCGGCCTGGGGTTCCGACCAGCCGACCGGTGTTGGCCTGGAGCGCCAACGCTATGCGGCGCGCCTGGCCAAGGCTTCCGGGCTGCCGATCCTGACCAGCGGTGGCCTGCACTACGGCACGCCGCCAACGGAAGCAGCGCTGATGGCCGAGTCGTTGCTGAACGACTTCGATGTGACGGTGCGCTGGCAGGAAGGGCGTAGCCGCACGACCTGGGAAAACGCCCAATTCACCGCGCAAGTGCTTAAGCCGCAAGGCGTCAAGCGTGTGGTGCTGGTCACCCAGGCCTGGCATATGCAGCGGGCTGTCTGGAGTTTCGAACAGGCAGGATTCACCGTGGTGCCGGCGCCCGTGGGGTTCCTCGGGGTGGATAACGCCAGGCCGCTGGGTGGCTGGATGCCGGAGTTCAAGTCGATCTGGCAGAGCGGCCAGTTGTTGAACGAGGCGGTGGGGCTGGTGGGCTACAAGCTGTTTTATCGTGGAGAGGACTAGGTTCATCTCGAGCCGGCCTGCTCCTGCTGGAATCGCAAATTCCCGCCAGGAGCAGCCGCTCGACGTTCGATGGCTCGCGATGAAGTCAGACGGTCTTGGCGATCCGGCTGGCCAGCAGGGCCCAGCCGAACAGCAGGACGCTCAGGATGATCAGGGGCCACGAGCGCCACTGCAGGTAAGGCGTCAGGTTGTGCATCGGCACCACTTCGCCATAGAGAATGCCGCGTTCGAACTGCGGAATCTGCACGGTGATCTTGCCGAATGGATCGATCAGGCCGGTCACCCCGTTGTTGGTGGCGCGGATCATCCAGCGGCCGGCTTCCAAAGCTCGCATCTGGGCCATCTGCAAGTGCTGCAACGGGCCGATCGAAGTGCCGAACCAGGTGTCGTTGCTGATGGTCAGCAGCAGGTCGCTGCGGGCTGACAGGCTGGCGGCGAATTCCGGGTAAACCACCTCGTAGCAGATGAACGGCGCGATCTGGTAACCCTTGGCTTGCAGTAAAGGCTGGTCGGCGGGGCCGCGGGCGAAGTCCGACATGGGCAGGTCGAAGAACGCAATCAGGCCGCGCAGCAAGTCCTGCAGGGGCACGTACTCACCGAATGGCACGAGCTTCTGCTTGAGGTACTCGCCATCGCCTTCGCCGACTACGGTAATGCCATTGAAGTAGCGCTTCTGGTGGTGGACTTCCTGGCGGATCGGTACGCCGGTGATCAACGCCGAATGCCGGTCGGCGGCGAAGTTGCCCATCATGTTCAGATAACCTTCGGCCGACTCCTTGAGGACGGGCACAGCGGTTTCCGGCCACACCAGCAGATCCACGCGCTTGGAACTGAAGCTCATGTCGCGGTACAGCGCCAGCTGGGAGTTGAGTTGCGCGGGGTCCCATTTCAGGCTCTGTTCGATATTGCCCTGGATCGCCGCCACGGTCAGCGGCTCGCCCGACGGGCTGGTCCAGGCATGCCCCTTGAGCGCGATACCGATCACCCAGGGGGCGACCAGCAGCACCAGGCCGGCGGCGATAAACCCCTTGCGCCCGGCACGGATCAGGCCGGGCAGGTTGTAGAGCAGGGCGGCGGTCAGCGCCAGGGCAAAGGAGATCAGCCACATGCCGCCCAGAGGGGCCAGGCCGGCCAGCGGGCCGTCGAGTTGGCTGTAGCCGGAATAGAGCCAGGGGAAGCCCGTCAGGAACCAGCCGCGGAAGGCTTCCTGGCCCACCCAAAGGGCGGCGAAGGCCAGGGCATCGGCGAGAGGGGCTTCATTGCGACGCAGCCAACGCGCCCAGAGCCAGGCCGGCAGGGCGAAAAAGAAGGCGATGGCGGCAATGAAGGCCAGCATCAGTAAACCGGCCAGCAGCACCGAGGCACCGCCGTAGGTATGGATGCTGACGTAGATCCAGCTGGTGCCGGCGGCAAACAGGCCGAAGCCGAAACACCAGCCGCGCCACAGCGCCTGGCGCGGGCTCAGCTCGCGCAGGCCGGCATAAAAGAAGCCGACCGCCAGCAGTGCCAGCGGCCAGATGTCGTACGGCGCCAGGGCCAGGGTGGTGATTGCGCCAGCCGCCATGGCCAGCAGGTTACCGGGCCAGCCGGGGCGGGTTAAGCGCAGCATGTCGATCCTTAGCGGGGGATAGGCGTTAGTCGCAGCAGATGAATCCGACGGCTGTCGGCATTCAGGATACGGAAGCGATAGGAGCCGATTTCGGTGATTTCGTTACGTTTAGGCAGGTGCCCGAACGCGCTCATCACCAGGCCGCCGACAGTGTCGAACTCGTCGTCGGAGAACTCGCTGTCGAAGAACTCGTTGAAGTTCTCGATCGGCGTCAACGCCTTGATCAGGAAATCGCCGCTTGGCAGGGGCTTGATGTAGCTGTCTTCCTCGACGTCGTGCTCGTCTTCGATGTCGCCGACGATCTGCTCCAGCACGTCCTCGATGGTCACCAGGCCTGCCACGCCGCCGTATTCGTCGATGACGATGGCCATGTGATTGTGGTTGGCGCGGAACTCACGCAGCAGTACGTTCAGGCGCTTGGATTCGGGAACGAAGGTCGCCGGACGCAGCAGGTCCTTGATGTTGAAGCTGTCGCCGTTCTCCTTGAGGATCAGCGGCAGCAGGTCCTTGGCCAGCAGGACGCCCATGACGTCGTCATGGCTTTCGCCGATCACCGGATAACGCGAGTGCGCGGAATCGAGGACGGACGGCAGGAATTCGCGGGGAGTCTGGGTCGCCTTGATGCTGATCATCTGCGAGCGCGGAACCATGATGTCCCGTACCTGCAGGTCAGCGACCTGGATGGCGCCTTCGACGATGGCCAGCGCTTCGCTGTCCAGCAACTTGTTCTGATGGGCTTCGCGCAGCAGCTCCAGCAGCTCCTGGCGGTTTTTCGGCTCATGGGCAAAAGCCTGGGTCAGTTTACCCAGCCACGACTTTTGCCCGCTGCTCGATCGGTCTTCGCTCATAGCGATTACTCTAAATCCTTGGTTGTTACAGATGGATGTTCTTCGGTTTCGTCGTCCGCATAAGGGTCGGGATGACCCAGTTCTGCAAGCAACGTTCGTTCCAGTGCTTCCATTTCCTCGGCTTCGTCGTCATCTATATGGTCGTAACCCAATAGATGCAAGCAGCCGTGAATCACCAGATGGGCCCAGTGGGCCTGGAGGTCCTTGCCTTGTTCGGCGGCTTCGCGCTCGACCACTTCGACGCAGATCACCAGGTCGCCGAGCAATGGAATGTCCAGCAGCTCGTCCGGCACATCGGCGGGGAACGACAGGACGTTGGTGGCGTAGTCCTTCTGCCGCCAGGTGCGGTTCAGTTCGCGGCCTTCGGATTCGTCCACCAGGCGAATGGTCAGTTCCGAGTCGGCGGTGCGCTGGCGCAGGGCCAGTTCACACCATTGGCGGAACAGGGCTTCGCTGGGAGCAGGCTTTTCGCTTGCCAGTTGCAGATCAAGCTCAAGCATCGTGGCGATTGCCTTTTTCCGCGGCGGACTCGTCGGCCACGCGCTGCTCGAAGCGCTCGTAGGCTTCGACGATGCGTTGCACCAGCGGATGGCGCACCACGTCCTTGGGCATGAAGTGGGTGAAGCTGATGCCCGGGACGTCCTTGAGGACGTTGATCACATGGGCCAGGCCGGACTTGGTGCCCTTGGGCAGGTCGACCTGGGTGATGTCGCCCGTGATCACGGCGGTGGAGCCGAAGCCGATCCGGGTCAGGAACATCTTCATCTGCTCGACGGTGGTGTTCTGGCTTTCGTCGAGAATGATGAAACTGTTGTTCAGCGTACGGCCGCGCATGTAGGCCAGCGGCGCAATCTCGATGACCTGGCGTTCGATCAGCTTGGCGACGTGTTCGAAGCCGAGCATTTCATACAGTGCGTCATACAACGGGCGCAGGTACGGGTCGATCTTCTGGGCCAGGTCGCCCGGCAGGAAGCCGAGTTTCTCACCGGCTTCGACCGCCGGACGCACCAGCAGGATGCGTCGTACCTGCTCACGCTCCAGTGCATCTACCGCACAGGCCACGGCCAGGTAGGTCTTGCCGGTACCGGCCGGGCCGATGCCGAAGTTGATGTCGTTGCCGAGGATTTCCTTGACGTAGCGCTGCTGATTCAAGCCGCGGGGGCGAATCATGCCTTTTTTGGTGCGCAGGGCCACGGCCGCTTCGGCGACAGGGTGATTGTCCAGTTCTTCGACGGCGGACTCCTGGAGGAACAGGTGCACCATGTCCGGCGACAGCTCGGTACCCTTGGTTTCCCGGTACAGGCGGCGCAGAAGGTTTTCCGCGGAGGTGGTGTGCTTGGGTTCGCCGATCAGTTCGAACTGATTGCCGCGGTTGCGGATCTCGATGGTCAGGCGCTGCTCGATCAAGCGCAAATGCTCGTCGAATTGCCCGCACAGATTGGCGAAGCGGCGAGCCTCAAAGGGCTCGAGGATGAAACGATGTGGTTCTATGGGTGCGTTCAAGGTCGTTTTTTAGCCGCCCAACGGCAATAAGGGATGAATTCAAGGATAACGCCAGCAGCCTGGGTGCGAAAGCTCTTATACAAAGCAATGTCTTTCGCCACATTTTCCTTGGAAGCCGGCTTCCCGGCGATGGCGGGCCCGAGGCCGCTACCGCTGGTCAGCCAGCATCGGCAGGAGATTATTGCAGCAGCGATCCGCGCAGCGAGTGAGGCTGGGCCGAGTCGATGTGCACATCGGCAAACTGGCCGATCAGCGTCGGGTTATCGCAGCGGAAATTGACAATGCGGTTGTTCTCGGTCCGCCCTTGCAGTTCGCCCGGGTCTTTCTTCGAGTAGTCGGTAACCAGGATGCGCTGGATCGAGCCGACCATCTGTCGGCTGATTTCGAATCCTTGCTGATTCAGCCGATGTTGCAGCGCGTTCAGGCGTTCCTTTTTCAACTCTTCCGGGGTGTCGTCCGCCAGGTCGGCCGCCGGGGTGCCCGGGCGCTGGCTGTAGACGAACGAGTAGGAGAAGTCGAAGCCGACGTCTTCGATCAGCTTCATGGTCTGTTCGAAGTCTTTTTCGGTCTCGCCGGGGAAGCCGACGATGAAGTCCGAGCTGATGCAGATGCCCGGCACGGCGGCGCGCAGTTTGCGCAGCTTGGATTTGTATTCCAGCGCCGTATGGTTGCGCTTCATGGCTGCGAGAATCCGGTCGGAACCCGATTGCACCGGCAAGTGCAGGTGTTTCACCAGTTCCGGCACTTCGGCGTGGGCCTGGATCAGGCTGTCGGAGAATTCCAGTGGATGGGAGGTGGTATAGCGGATGCGCTCGATGCCATCGACCGCCGCGACCACACGGATCAGTTCGGCGAGGTCGGCCAGGCGGCCGTCGTGGGTCTGGCCACGGTAACCGTTGACGTTCTGCCCCAACAGGGTGACTTCGCGCACGCCGTTTTCCGCCAGGTGGATGATCTCGCAGATCACGTCGTCGAACGGCCGGCTGACTTCCTCGCCACGGGTGTAGGGCACCACGCAGAAGGTGCAGTACTTGCTGCAGCCTTCCATCACCGAGACATAGGCACTCGGGCCGTCGATGCGCGGCTCTGGCAGGTGGTCGAATTTCTCGATTTCCGGGAACGAGACGTCGACCTGCGGCAGCTTGCTGCTGCGGGCGGCATCGATCATTTCCGGCAGGCGGTGCAGGGTCTGCGGGCCGAAGACCACGTCGACATAGGGCGCGCGATCGCGGATGGCCGCGCCTTCCTGGCTGGCCACGCAACCGCCGACGGCGATGACCATGTCCGGGTTGGCCAGCTTCAGCTCGCGCCAGCGACCCAGTTGGGAATACACCCGGTCCTGGGCTCGTTCGCGGATCGAGCAGGTGTTGAGCAGGATGACGTCCGCGTCTTCGGCGCGGGCGGTGACTTCCAGGGCCTGGTGTTCACCCAGCAGATCGACCATGCGCGAGCTGTCGTACTCGTTCATCTGGCAACCGTGGGTTTCTATGTAGAGCTTCTTGGCCATGGACGGAGTCATCACGTGATTCAAAGAACCGCGCATTATAGGGAACATGGCCTGAGGTTCCTACCGCTGCGCGTCCGGTGGCTATGCTATAGTTCGCGCCCTCTTTTATATCCCCCGATGTGTTACCCGCCCACCATGACCAAACGTGAAGCTCCAATCTACAAGGTGATTTTCCTCAACCAGGGACAGGTGTTCGAAATGTACGCCAAGCAGATCTATCAAAGTGATCTGTGGGGTTTCCTGGAGGTGGAAGAGTTCGTCTTTGGCGAGCGCACGCAAGTGGTCGTCGATCCGAGCGAAGAGAAGCTCAAGGCCCAGTTCGAAGGCGTGGTACGCAGCTTTGTGCCGATGCATTCGATCGTGCGCATCGACGAGGTCGAGCGCCTGGGCACGCCGAAGATCAGCGAGGCGCGTGGCGTGAGCAACGTCATGCCGTTTCCGATGCCGATGCCTGAGAAATAAGGGCTGTATCGAGAAGAGCGTCGCATTCCATCGCGGGCAAGTGTGCTCGCGATGCACTCAAGGCAGGGGTGAGAAGGGCGAACGCCCGTCGGCGCTCTGCAATTCCATCAGGTATTTGCGGAAAATCTGCCCCAGCACCTGGGTGGCGACTTCCAGCTCATCGCGCTGCATGTGCTCGGCCACTTCGTCAGCCGTGTCCAGTGCCTCTTCGGCACCGTTGACCGCCGCCATCTTCAGCACGATATAGGCCTGAACGTTGTTGGCCGGTACGCCTTCGCCGCGAAAGAACATGGTGCCGAGTTTGAATTGCGCCTGGGCGTGGCCTTGCAGCGAGGCCTTTTCAAAGTAGCTCAGGGCCTGATTGAGATCGCGCGGGGTATTTTTACCTTCATAGTAGAACTCGCCCAACTCGTATTGCGCTTGCGCATCCCCTTCGTCAGCCGCCTTCTGGCAGACCGCCAGGGCCTCGGACAGATCCTGTGACTGAGTATTGAGGGTGCAGCGACCCATCGCTGGGATCAACAACGAGTTGCCGCCTGCTTGTGCGTGCGCGAGCAGGGGCTGAAGGAGCAACAGGCAGCCCAGTGCAAGGGCGCGGCCGGTGCGGTTCATGGGAATCGACTTACCTCTGAAGGGCGCGCGGACCCATCGAGGGATCCAATAAGCGCGCATTATGAAATAAGCAGGGCCAACCTTACAAAGTCTTTACTCGTTTTTCTGCTGCGCGGGCGCGATATCCGCCGCTTTCGGGGCTGTTTCGGGAGTTGGGGCGCGAATGCAGCGTAAAACCGGCGCCAGCAAGTGTGGCGCCGGTTTGGCGGGGAAGGTTACTTCAGGGCAGCGAAAGCGCGTTCGGCCGCGTCCAGGGTCAGTTTCAGCTCGGCGTCGCCGTGGGCGATCGAGGTGAAGCCGGCTTCGAAGGCACTCGGGGCCAGGTAGACACCGCCTTCGAGCATCAGGTGGAAGAAGCGTTTGAACAGGTTGGCATCGCTGGCCATCACATCATCGAACGTGACGATATCGTCGGCGCCGCTGAAATACAGGCCGAACATGCCGCCGGCCTGGGTGGTCACGAACGGGATGCCGGCGGCGTCGGCGCGTTGCTGCAGGCCGTCGAGCAGGCGGCTGGTGTAGTCGCTCAGCTCGGCGTGGAAGCCCGGGCGGCTGATCAGGCGCAGGGTGGTCAGGCCGGCGGCCATGGCCAGCGGGTTGCCCGACAGGGTGCCGGCCTGGTAGACCGGGCCCAGCGGCGCGATGTGTTCCATGATCTTGCGTTTGCCGCCGAAGCAGCCCACCGGCATGCCGCCGCCGATGATCTTGCCGAAGGTGGACAGGTCCGGGGTCACCCCGTAGTGCGCCTGGGCACCGCCCAGGGCGACGCGGAAACCGGTCATCACTTCGTCGAAGATCAGCACCACGCCGTGCTTGTCGCACAGGCTGCGCAAGCCTTCGAGGAAGCCCGGGGCCGGAGGCACACAGTTCATGTTGCCGGCCACCGGCTCGACGATGATGCAGGCCACTTCCTGGCCGACTTCGGCGAGCATCTTCTCGACCGCGTCGATGTCGTTGAACGGCAGGGTCAGGGTGTGTTTGGCGAAGGCCGCCGGTACGCCGGCCGAGCTGGGCACGCCCTGGGTCAGCGCGCCGGAGCCAGCCTTGACCAGCAGGCTGTCGGAGTGGCCGTGGTAGCAGCCTTCGAACTTGATGATGCTGTCGCGGCCGGTGAAACCACGGGCCAGGCGGATCGCGCTCATGGTCGCTTCGGTGCCGGAGCTGACCATGCGCACCATTTCCATGGACGGCACGATGGAGCAGACCAGGTCGGCCATTTCAGTTTCCATGGCGGTCGGGGCACCGTAGGACAGACCGTGTTCCAGCTGCTTGCGCACCGCGTCCAGCACATCCGGATGGCTGTGGCCAAGGATCATCGGCCCCCAGGAACCGACGTAGTCCACATAACGCTTGTCGTCTTCGTCGGTGACGTAGGCGCCTTCGGCGTGTTTGAAGAACAGCGGCGTGCCGCCCACGCTCTTGAACGCACGCACGGGCGAGTTCACGCCACCGGGGATGTGTTTCTGGGCATTGGCAAACAGGGTTTCGGAACGAGACATGATCGGACTCTCGGAAATCAGCGGTTAGAAGAGGGCGTTGAAGGCGCGGGCACGGCGGGTCACTTCCTGGGCGCTGTCGGCGCCGAACAGGCCATGGACCACGGCCAGCAGGTCGACGCCATGGGCGACCAGCGGCGCGGCGTTCTCCAGGGTGATGCCGCCGATCGCGCAGATCGGCAGGTGCAGCCGGGCGCGGGCCTGGCCCAGCAGCTCCAGGTTGGCCGTCGGCGCGCCGGGCTTGGTGTTGGAATTGAAGAAGCGACCGAAGGCGACATAGCTGGCGCCTTCCTTGGCGGCTTGCTCGGCCAGTTCCAGCTGGGCGTGGCAGGTCGCGCCGATGATCGCCTGGCGGCCGAGCAGGGCACGGGCCGGCGTCAGCGGGCCGTCGGTCTGACCCAGGTGTACGCCGACGCCGATGCGCGCGGCCAACTCGGCGTCGTCGTTGATGATCAGTTGCGTCTTGTAGCGCTCGCACAAGCTATGCAGGGCTTCGGCTTCGCGCAGGCGGCGGGCCTCGTCGCTGCTCTTGTCGCGGTATTGCAGGAGGGTCACGCCACCGTCGAGCGCCGCCTCCACATACTGCAGGAATTTGCCGGCCAACAGTTGGCTGTCGGTAATGGCATACAGACCACGTAGTTTCATCGTGCGAGCCTCATGGCTTACGAGCAGAAGTCCAGCGGCAGGCGGCGCGGTACGAACTGGCCTTGGCCCAGTTGCTCGGCGTCGCGCAGGGTGCGCCAGGTGTAATCGAGGGCCGACTTCACGGCGCTGGCCAGGTTTTCGCCCTGGGCCAGGCGTCCGGCCAGGGCGCTGGCCAGGGTGCAACCGGAACCGTGATAACTGCCCGGCAGCCGCTGGCAGGTGTAGGTGTGACGGCTGCCGTCGCGGCTGTACAGGCGATTATGCACTTCATGCTCGTCGCCATGGCCGCCGGTGATCAGCAGGTGTTTGACGAACGGCAGGAGCTTTTCCGCGCACTGGTCCGCAGTGCCTTCGGGCAACTCGGCGAGGATTCGTGCTTCCGGAAGGTTCGGGGTGGCGATGGTCGCCAGTGGCAGCAGGCGTTCACGCATGGCGTAACCGACCTCGTCCTTGCCCAGGCGTCCGCCGCCGCCGGCGCGCAATACCGGGTCGCAGACCATCGGCAGGGGCGGATACGCCTGCAACAGCTCGACCACGGTGTCGACCATTTCCAGCGAGCCGAGCATGCCCAGCTTGACCGCGGCGACCCTGGAGTCGTTGAGTACGGCGTTGGCCTGGGCCAGCACCCACTCGCGATCCAGCACACGGAAGTCGCTGACGTTGACCGTATCCTGCACGGTCAGCGCGGTCACGGTGGGAGCTGCATGACAACCCTGGGCGAGCAGGGCTTCGATATCTGCCTGCAGGCCGGCGCCACCACTGGGGTCGTGGCCGGAGAGACAGAGGACAACGGGGCGAGAGCTGTAGATATTCATGGTGCGCGAGCTTACCACCAAACGTCTTTTTTGCACGGCTCCTCGCGTGTCGGCCGGGGCTGGTTTTTCCGCCTTGCCGACAAGTTGACCGAGGCAACAGCTCTAGATCAATGGATAGCGCTGAAACGCCCGTTCTAGAGCCTTTAAACTAAAACTTTTCATGGTGTTCTTTGGCCATCAACGGCTATGCTAGAGTGGATCCAAACCAATAACAGGTCATGCCGGTTTTACGTCTACTCAAAGGGAAATGGGGGGCTTCCTGACACAACCGGACAGGCCACGCTGGGGCTTTATGCGCTATTTGCTGATGTTGCTGTTGAGCTTGCCGATGCTGGCTGGCGCGGTCGAGTTCGACGAGTTCACCCAGAGCCTGCCCTTGGGTCGGGTGATGCAGGTGTTTGAAGACGCGAGTGGTCAGGCAACGATCGCGGATGTCAGCGCAGCGGCGATGGCCGGTAGTTTCAAGACCCATGACAAGGCCACCCTCAACGCCGGTTACTCCCGCTCGGCATTCTGGCTGAAAATCCACCTCAGCTACCGTCCCGCCAACCCTTCCATACGACACACCTGGCTGCTGGAGCTGGCCTATCCGCCGCTCGATCATCTGGAACTGTATGTGCCCGATGAAACCGGGGGCTACCGTCTGGCCCAGCGCACCGGCGATGCCTTGCCGTTCGACAGCCGGCAGATCCGCCAGAACAATTACCTGTTTGATCTGAGCTTCGCGCCCTACGAGCAAAAGACCCTGTTCCTGCGCCTGCAGAGCCAGGGCTCGGTCCAGGCGCCGGTGACGCTCTGGTCCAGCACGGCGTACCTGGAAGCGCAGCCGGTGCGCCTGTATGTACTCGGCCTGATCTACGGCGTGCTGCTGGGGATGCTGGTCTACAACCTGTTCATTTACCTGAGCGTGCGCGACACCAGTTACCTCTATTACATCCTCTACATCGCCTCGTTCGGGCTGTACCAACTGTCGGTGAACGGCGCCGCGGTGGAGTACTTCTGGCCGGGCAACCCGTGGTGGGCCAACGCGGCAACGCCATTTTTCATCGGCGCGGCGGCCCTGTTCGGCAGCCAGTTCGCCCGCAGTTTCCTGCAGACCGCCAGCCACAGCCGCTGGGTCGATCGCCTGCTGCTGGTGCTGATCCTGTGCAGCGCCGTGGTGGTGGCCCTGTCGCTGATGACCAGCTACGCCCTGGCGTTGCGTCTGGCCACGGCCCTGGCGCTGATCTTTACCGTGGTGATCTTCGTCTCCGGCATCGTCGCCTGGTGCCGCGGCATGCGCGTGGCGCGCTACTTCATCATCGCCTGGTCGGCGTTCCTGGTGGGTGGGATCATCAATACCCTGATGGTGCTGGGTTATCTGCCGAACATGTTCCTGACCATGTATTCCAGCCAGATCGGTTCGGCCATCGAGGTGGCGCTGTTGTCGCTGGCCCTGGCCGACCGCATCAACTCGATGCGCGAGCAGCAGGCGCAGACCCTGTTCGATGCCGGGCAGAAGCTCGAAGTGCTCAACCAGCAGCTGGCCCACAGCAACCGGCTCAAGGATGAGTTCCTCGCCACCCTGACCCACGAACTGCGCACGCCGATGAATGGGGTGATCGGTTCCCTGGAGCTGATGCAGACCGTCGATCTCGATCCGGAGCTGGAGCAATACCAGCAGACTGCCGCCGGTTCGGCCCGGGACATGATGCGTATGGTCAATGGCATCCTGACCTTGACCGAGCTGCAGGCCGGCAAGCTCAGCGCCCAGCACGAGACTTTCAGCCTGCGTTCGCTGCTCGATGCCTTGCTGGGCCAGTTTTGCGCCAACGCCTCGGCCAAGGGGCTGGGCTTCGATGTCGACCTGGCCGCCGGGTTGCCCGATCGGCTGCTGGGCGATCGCGGCAAGTTGAGCCAGTGCCTGGAGTGCCTGCTGGACAATGCCATCAAGTTCACCCGGGTGGGTGGCCTGGTCCTGCGAGTGACTGGCAAGCCAGTGGCAACCGGGCGGGTGGCGATGACCTTCGCGGTGATCGACACCGGCATCGGTTTCGTCAATCTCGATGAGGCCTCGTTGTACCAGCGCTTCTTCCAGCTCGATGGATCGATGACCCGTGAATACGGCGGACTGGGCGTGGGGCTGGCGATCTGTCGGCAACTGGTGGATCTGTTGGGTGGCCAGCTGACCCATGAATCGGAGCCGGGGCGTGGCAGCTGTTTCCGCCTGGAGGTGACCTTCGATGTGGACGGCGAGCAGCCGATGGCCTCCCAGCCGGCCTTGCGGGTCCGCGCCGTCCGGCGCATGCCGCAGGATTGCAGCGTGCTGCTGGTGGACGACAACAGCATCAATCAACTGGTGATCCGCGGCATGTTGCTCAAGCTGGGTTATCAGGTACGCACGGCCGAGAACGCTCGCGGGGCGCTGGCGTTGTTGCGCCGAGAATCGGTGGATGCGGTATTGCTCGATTGCCAGATCGAGCAGGCCGAGGCGCTCAAGCTGTGCGACCAGGTGCATGGCATGCCGGGTTGCGCCGGGTTGCCGGTGCTGCTGGTGTCGGCCTTGGCACATGGTCTGGATGCTGAGCGCTGCCTGCTCGATTACCTCTCTTGGCCGGTGAAATTCGAAGAGTTGCAAAGCGTTCTGGCGCGTCGGGTACTGGCCTCGGAACAGGGCGAAAGCGCCGGCATTTAGGCGGGTATGCCACTTTGTTCGGTGGGGAGGGGGTGCTTAACTGAGGTTCTGGCACACCCCTCAAGGAGCCCCGACATGAACCTGCATCAGTTCGCCGAGACCCACGAAGTCACCAACCAGCCACCTTCCCTGGACGGTACTAACCTCTATCGAATCGATCTGCCGTTGCAGGAGTGGGCACGGCATTTCGGCGCCGGCTGGGCCGAATCGCGGATCGACGCCTACGGTGCCCTGGCCGGTGGGCCGCTGATGGAAGCGGGGTTCCTGGCCAACCAGAACAAGCCGGTGTTCACCAGCCATGACCGTTACGGGCATCGCCTCGACCTGGTGGAGTTTCATCCGGCGTATCACGAGCTGATGCGCACCGCCATCGAGCACGGCCTGACGTCCTTGCCCTGGGCTCATCCGCAATCCGGGGCCCATGTCGCCCGCGCCGCCATGACCTATCTGCACAGCCAGGCCGAGGCCGGCAGCGGTTGCCCGCTGACCATGACCTTCGCCTGTGTGCCGGCGCTGAAGCTGCAGCCGGATCTCGCCGAACAGTGGCTGCCGAAAGTCCTCGCCACCGAATATGACCCGCGCAATGTCGGCATGGCCCACAAGGCCGGCGTCACCATCGGCATGGCGATGACCGAGAAACAAGGCGGCACCGATGTGCGCGCCAACACCACCAAGGCGTATCCGGTGGGCGCTACGGGGCCGGGGCAGGCTTATGAACTGGTGGGCCACAAATGGTTCTGTTCGGCGCCGATGTGCGACGCCTTCCTGACCCTGGCCCAGACCGAAAAAGGCCTGACCTGCTTCCTGTTGCCTCGCCATCGTCCGGATGACAGCCGCAACCAGTTCTATATCCAGCGCCTGAAAAACAAGCTCGGCAATTGCTCCAATGCCTCCAGCGAAGTGGAGTTCCGTGGGGCCCTGGCGTGGATGATCGGTGAAGAAGGGCGCGGTGTGCCGACCATCATCGAGATGGTGGCCATGACCCGCTTCGATTGCATGGTCGGCTCCAGCTCGCTGATGCGCCAGGCCCTGACCCAGGCCGCCCATCATTGTGCCCATCGGCTGGTGGGCGGGCGTGTACTCAGCGAGCAACCCTTGATGCAGAACGTACTGGCCGACCTGGCGCTGGAAAGCGAGGCGGCGCTGGCCTTGAGCCTGCGCATGGGCCGCGCGCTGGACAACCTGGATGACCCGCAAGAAGCCATGTTCTCGCGACTGGTGACGGCGGTGGGCAAGTACTGGATCTGCAAGCGGGCCCCGGCAATGATCAACGAGGCCGCCGAGTGCATGGGCGGCGCCGGTTATGTCGAGGAGAGCATTCTGCCGCGGCTGTACCGCGAAGCGCCGGTCAACTCGACCTGGGAAGGTTCCGGCAACGTGCAGTGCCTGGATGTGCTGCGCGCCTTGTCCAAGGAGCCGGGTGTGCTCGATGCGTTGTTCGCCGAGCTGGGCGATGGCCATGGCGACAGGCGCCTGGCCGCGCATATCACCAACCTGAAAGGCGCCTTCCAGGACACCGACGACATTCAGTACCGCGCCCGCCAGCTGACCGAGGACATCGCCTTGGGCCTGCAGGCCAGGCTGCTGCTGGAGGCCGGCAACGCAGCGGTCAGCGATGCCTTTATCGCCAGTCGCCTGGGTTCGGCAGGAAGGGTCTACGGCACCTTGCCGCGAGGGCTGGATGTGGAAGCGATAGTCGCGCGCTCCACCCCGACAGGCTTCTGACTGGTTTGTTGTAGGGGCGAGCTTGCTCGCGATAAATAGTCCAGGCTACCGATCGGCTGGGGCCTGAAAGATCTTTCGCGAGCAAGCTCGCTCCTACGCATATTCCGCTGTTCCCGTGAGACGGCGTTGCAGGCAAGATGAAGGCCTGCAAGATCAGAACACAGGATGCTTACCGTGACCGAAGCTTTTATTGTCGTTCAAACCGCCGAGCAAGCCGTGGACCGGCTTGCCGCTTTGCATGAGCGGGCCACCACGTCGCTGAGCCAGGCGCTCAAGCGTTACCTCAAGGATCGTGTCGAACCGGACGCCGAACAGCGCGCGCTGTTTCGTTACCCGCAATTGCGCCTGACTTATCTCTGTCAGGGCGAAGTCCCGCAGACCACCCGGGCCTACGCCAAGGTCCAGTTGCCGGGCACCTACAGCGTCACGGTCACCCATCCCGCCGCCTTCCGTAAGTACCTGCTGGAACAGCTGGTGCCATTGATGCACGACTTTACCGTGACCGTGGAAGTGGGCGTCAGCGAGCAGAACATCCCGTATCCGTACGTGGTCGAGCAGGGCGATGAACTGGCCGGTTCCGGCGTCACCGCCGCGGTGCTGGCGCGGGTGTTCCCCAGCACCGACCTGTCCGCCGCCACCGATGGCATCGCCGACGGGCTGTACGATTGGGAAAACACCCATCCGCTGCCCCTGGCGCTGTTCGATGCCGCGCGCGTGGATTTCTCCCTGCGCCGCCTGGTGCACTACACCGGTAGCGACTGGCGCCATGTGCAGCCGTGGATCCTGCTGACCAACTACCACCGCTATGTCGACCAGTTCATCACCCACGGCCTGGAGCAGCTGCGCAGCGATCCGCGGTTCGTGCGCATGGTCCTGCCGGGCAATGTGATCATCGAGAAGGGCATGGATCACGGCGAAGCCTCGTCGATCGCCGCCGGGGTGGTCTGGCACCGCTACCAGATGCCGGCTTATCACCTGCAGGCCAGCGACGGCCACGGCGTGACCCTGGTGAACATCGGCGTCGGTCCGTCCAACGCCAAGAACATCACTGACCATTTGGCGGTATTGCGTCCGCACTGCTGGCTGATGATCGGCCACTGCGGCGGCCTGCGGCAGTCGCAGACCATCGGCGACTACGTGCTGGCCCATGCCTACATGCGTCGCGACGGCATTCTCGATCGCGTGGTGCCGCCGAACATTCCGATTCCGGCCCTGGCCGAAGTGCAGCTGGCGTTGCAGCAGGCCGCCGCCAACGTCACCGGCGAGAAGGGCGACGACCTGAAAAAACGTCTGCGCACCGGCACCGTGCTGACCTACGACGACCGTAACTGGGAATTGCGCTGGGCCCAGGAGCGTCCGCTGATCAACCTGTCCCGCGCCGTGGCGGTGGATATGGAAAGCGGCACCATCGCCGCCCAGGGGTATCGCCTGCGGGTGCCATACGGCACCTTGCTGTGTGTCTCGGACAAGCCGCTGCACAGCGAAATCAAGCTGCCGGGTTCGGCCAACGCCTTTTATGAGCGCGCGGTCAGCCAGCACCTGAAGATCGGTATCGCCGCGGTGGATCTGCTGCGCACCGAGCTCAACTCGCTGCACTCGCGCAAGCTGCGCAGCTTCGACGAACCGCCGTTCCGCTGATCGCGGGATGGTCATTTAACGGTCGGGCCACTAGCATGGTCGGCCCTGACCGTTAGATGTTCTTTTCGCCATGTCTCGTCCTCCTCGTCCCGCTTCCCGCCGCCCTGGCGTGAAGAGCCCTTCGTCGTCTTCCGCGCCGCGCCGAGTTGCCAAGGCGCCACCGGCCGAGCCGAAGCTGATCCTGTTCAACAAACCCTTCGATGTGCTGACCCAGTTCAGCGACGGCGAAGGGCGGGCGACCCTCAAGGACTTCATCGCGATCCCCGGTATCTACCCGGCCGGGCGCCTGGACCGCGACAGCGAAGGCTTGCTGCTGCTGACCAACGACGGCCAGTTGCAGGCGCGCATCGCCGACCCCAGGCACAAACTGGCCAAGACCTATTGGGTGCAGGTAGAAGGAGAGCCCACGGCCGAGCAATTGCAGCGTCTGCGTGATGGCGTGGAATTGAATGACGGCATGACCCTGCCGGCCGAAGCCCGGCAGTTGGAAGAGCCGCAACTGTGGCCGCGCAATCCGCCGGTGCGCTTTCGCAAGAGCGTGCCCACCAGTTGGCTGGAATTGATCATTCGTGAAGGGCGCAATCGCCAGGTGCGGCGCATGACCGCGGCCGTGGGGTTGCCGACATTGCGCCTGGTGCGGGTCAGGATCGGCGACTGGACGATCGATGGGCTCGACCAGGGCCAGTGGAAGGGGGTTCCGGCGCGCTTATAAAGCGCCGGATTCGATCAGGCCGATCACCACGCTCTTGATAATGAACGCGGCCACGCCCAGGCCCAGGACGAAGAACAGGATGAACGAGCCGAAGCGTCCGGCCTTGGATTTCTTCGCCAGATCCCAGACGATGAAGGCCATGAAAATGATCAGGATGGTCACCAGGCCG
This sequence comes from Pseudomonas sp. GW821-FHT02B10, assembly GCF_059421865.1. Lineage (NCBI taxonomy): Bacteria > Pseudomonadati > Pseudomonadota > Gammaproteobacteria > Pseudomonadales > Pseudomonadaceae > Pseudomonas > Pseudomonas sp. GW821-FHT02B10. Next base: position 43,803 of record NZ_JBWKVU010000016.1, read on the forward strand.
GTCATCATCCACTCTTCGAATACTGCAGGATCCATCGAACATCTCCAGCGCGGGCAAGGCTAAAAGGCGGGGGCGAGTATACGCCAAGGGGCCGCGACCGGGCATTGATCCAGGTGCGCTTCGTCGTCACAGGCTCCGCATGTCCTTGTAGGAGCGAGCTTGCTCGCGATAAATATTCCAGGCCATACATCGGTTGCGGCCGGACATTTCTATCGCGAGCAAGCTCGCTCCTACAGAAGAGATAGCGCTCAGTTGCGCAGGTGAGTCAGCGGCAGTTCGGTGCTGTTGAGCACCTGGTTGAGCACGAAGCTGGAGCGTACGCTGGTCACGCCTTCGATGCGGGTCAGATGGCCGAGCAGCAGTTTCTGGTAGTGATCCATGTCCGGCACCACCACCTTGAGCTGGTAGTCGGCGTCCATCCCGGTCACCAGGCTGCATTCGAGGACCTGCGGCAGGCTGCGGATCGCCGCCTCGAAGTTCTCGAAACGCTCGGGGGTGTGGCGGTCCATGCCGATCAGCACGTAGGCGGTCAGGCTCAGGCCGAGCATTTTGCGGTCCAGCAGGGCGACCTGGCGGGAAATGTAGCCGTCGTCTTCCAGTTGCTTGACCCGACGCGAACACGGCGAAGGCGACAGGCCGATACGTTCGGCCAGTTCCTGATTGGAGATGCGGGCGTCGCGCTGCAATTCCGCCAAAATGCTGAGGTCGTATCGGTCGAGTTTGCTCATGGGACAGGCCTTTTTAATAACTATTGCGCGATATTATCTATCCTGGGTTAAAAATTGCGCAAGTCATGTTTATTTGAGCAATCTTCGCAATCCTCTGTCGGCGCGCCAGGCCTATTCTTATCACCAGAATCACTGCCCGGACATAGAGTCCACTGCGGCCCGCCGAATCAGGCCTGCCGCGGCCGCCAATCCCACAGGGTTGAGCCGGCCCCCGGGCTACACACTGTCCAGAAGACGGCGTGAGGTGAGCCGGCGCCATAAGCGTCGAGCACGGACGAAATTCTCAAAGGGGGACCGACGGGTCCCCCTTTTTTATTGCCTGCGCGCCAGGAAATATCCCGTGGCGCCTCAATAAATAAGTGTTGCGACTGATAACCTGTGGCAGAACCGGCCTGGGCTTTTCCAGTCTTATCTACAGGCCCCCATCCGTAGTGAGGAATAGCATGAAATCGCGCATCTGGCGTTTGGCAGGTGTTGGTTTGCTCTGTGTGAGCGTCAGTGCGCAGGGGCTTGCCGATGACCGCAATGACGGCCGTGGTTGGTCCAATGGCGGCCAGCGCAGTGACGACGGGTATCCGGGAAACGGCCAGGGGCGAGGCGAAAGCCATCAGTCGCGCCAGCAGACTGAAATCATTCGCGGCGACAACAGCCAGCAGTTCGAGCGCAACGTCGAGAACGGGCGTTGGCAGAACCACGGGCCGAATGATCAAGGGCGGGAACGACAGGCACAGCCGTCCGCCAACCTGCCGATCCAGGGTCGCCCCGATACCGTCCGCCAGACCCAGGAACCGCGCCAGGGTTATTACCAGGACATCCCGCGCCGCAACGACTACAACCCGCATTGGCAGGCCGGCGGGGGGGGGTCGCGTCCCTACGACTATCGCTGGCCGGGCCGTCCGGAGGGTCGGGGCAATGGCTGGGGGCCGGGCCCGCAATATCGGCCGGGTTACGTGATCGATCGTTTTCCGGACCGGCATTACCGTGTGCCTTATCGCGGCCGGGACTATTACTTCTCCGGTGGCTATTGGTACCGCCCAGAGGGGCCGCGTTACGTTGTGGTGCGCCCACCCTACGGGATTCGCGTGGCCTACCTGCCGGACTACGCGCGCGAGGTGTGGATCGGCAGCGCGCTGTTCTTCCTGGCCGCGGGCGCCTACTACATCTACGAGGCCAGTACCCAGCAGTACGTAGTGGTCGAGCCGCCGGTGGCCAGCCCGCCGCCGCAGGCCGGCAATGATTACAACGTGCTGGCCTACCCGGTCAGTGGGCAGAGCCCGCAGCAGATCAATCAGGACCGCTACGACTGTTATCGCTGGGCGGTGCAGCAGAGCGGCTTCGACCCGGCGGCGATGACCTATCCCCCGGCGCAGCAGGTGGTCCAGACCTACCGCCAGGCCCAGGGCGGTTGCCTGAGCTCGCGCGGCTATCAGGTGACTTACTGAGCCCGGGCGGCGAGCACCGCTTCCTGCGGGTCGGCGTGCACCAGCACCTCGGCCCGCGGATAGGCCGCATGAATCGCCTCGGCGGCCTGATCGCTGATGCCGTGGGCCACCGACAGGGTCAGTTCCCCCGGTAATTCCAGATGCAGTTGCACGAACCAGTGGTTGCCGGAAATCCGTGTGCGCAGGTCATGGGCGCCGAGTACCCCGGGCACGGCGCATACCAGTTCCAGCATGTGCTGGCTGACCTCGGGCGGCAGTTCCTCATCCATCAGCACCGCCACGCTTTCCCGAGCGATCTGGATCGCGCTCCACAGGATGTAGACGGCAATCGCCAGGCCGAACCAAGCGTCCAGTTGCTGCCAGCCGAAACTGGCCAGCACCAGCGCCAGCAGGATGCTGCCATTGAGCAGCAGGTCGGAGCGATAGTGCAGCGAGTCGGCGCGTACCGCGGTGGAGCCGGTTTCGCGGATCACCCGGTATTGCACCATCAGCAGCGCCACGGTCAGCGCCAGCGACAACAGCATCACGCCGATACCGATCCAGGGCGCGCCCAGCGGTTCGGGGTTCTGCAGGCGTTCGACGGCCTGTACCCCGATCAGCACCGCGCTCACCGCGATGAACAGTGCCTGGGCCATGCCCGACAGCGATTCGGCCTTGCCGTGGCCGTAGCGGTGGTCTTCGTCGGCCGGGCGCAGGGCGTAATGCACGGCCAGCAGGTTGAGGAACGACGCGGCGCCATCGAGCAGCGAGTCGGTGAGGCCGGCCAGCAGGCTGACCGAGCCGCTCAGCCACCAGGCGATGGCCTTGGCCACGATCAGGATACTGGCCACCGCCAGCGAGGCGCGGGTGGCCAGGCGCAACAGGCGTGCGTGTTCCGGGCTACTGCTCATACAAGGCTTGTTCCTTCAAGAAACGCGAGGATCAGGCTGCCGGTTGCAGACCGTACAGGGCCAGTTGCTGCGCGCTGCCCTTGTGCTGGATCAGGCGCGGATCGTCCAGAGGGAAGCTGCGGCCCAGCTCGCTTTCGAGAATAGCCTGCAACTTGTGGTTATCGACCTGGCCGTCGGCGCCTATGGCTTGCTGCAGCTTGTGCGGGTCGACCTGCGCGGTCTTGCCCGGTTCCAGGTAGATGGCGCCGGTGGCGAAGTCGACGCCAAAGGCGATCAGCCCCGGGATCACATAAAACAGCAGGCCCACGGCGTCGAGCACAGCTACCAGCGGGTCGATCTTGCCGTCGATCTGGCCGCGCCGGTCGGGGAAGAAGATCGAGCCGCAGGCGGTGAGCTGAGTCAGCAGGGTGGCAACCAGGACGCCGCCGATGATGCGGAAAGGAATACGCATGTAAATCTCCTGAACAGACACGAAAGAGCAAGGCTGAAGCGTTGCCGGTATGAATTCAGACCGTGATTAACGCCAGGCAGTTCGCCGTTATACTCGCGCCTCTGTTTGGGAGCCAGTATGAATTCTTTGCCAATTGATGAAGTTTTACCCGCCCTGCGTGAAGCCCTGGCGACACGCCACGAGGCCGTGCTCGAAGCACCGCCCGGCGCCGGTAAGACCACCCGTGTGCCTTTGGCCCTGTTGAACGAACCCTGGCTGGCCGGACAACGCATTCTCATGCTCGAACCGCGGCGCCTGGCGGCGCGGGCGGCGGCCGAGCGACTGGCCAGCGAACTGGGGGAAAAGGTCGGCGAAACCGTGGGCTACCGTATCCGTCTGGATAGCAAGGTCGGCCCGAACACCCGCATCGAGGTGGTTACCGAGGGGATCCTGACCCGCCGCCTGCAAGACGATCCGGCGCTGGAAGGCGTCGGCCTGCTGATCTTCGACGAATTCCACGAGCGCAGTCTCGACGCCGACCTGGCCCTGGCCTTGAGCCTCAGTGGCCGCGATCTGTTTCGCGACGAGCAGCCGCTGAAAATCCTCCTGATGTCGGCGACCCTGGAAGGCGAGCGCCTGGCCGGGCTGCTGGACGACGCACCGATCCTGCGCAGCGAAGGCCGCATGTTCCCGGTCGATGTGCGCTGGGGGCGGCCCTTCCAGCCGGGCGAGTTCATCGAGCCGCGGCTGGTGCAGACCCTTCTTGAAGCGCTGAACGATGAAAGCGGCAGCGTCCTGGTGTTCTTGCCGGGGCAGGCCGAGATCCGTCGGGTGCACCAGCAGTTGGCCGACGCCCTGGGCGAGCGCCTGGAGATTCTGCTTTGTCCGCTGCACGGTGAACTGGACCTGGCGGCGCAGCGCGCGGCCATCGAGCCGGCCCCGCCCGGCAAGCGCAAAGTGGTGCTGGCGACCAATATCGCCGAGACCAGCCTGACCATCGACGGCGTGCGCGTGGTGGTCGATGCCGGGCTGGCGCGGGTGCCGCGTTTCGACCCGGGCAGCGGCATGACCCGTCTCGACACCCAGCGTATTTCCCGGGCCAGCGCCACCCAGCGCGCCGGCCGGGCCGGGCGCCTGGAGCCGGGTGTGTGCTATCGCCTGTGGTCCCAGGACCAGCATGAACAACTGGCGGCCTATGGCAGCGCGGAGATTCTCCAGGCGGACCTGGCGGGCCTGGCCCTGCAACTGGCCCGCTGGGGTGTGACACCGGCGCAATTGGTGTGGCTGGATGTGCCGCCCGGTGCGGCCTATGCCCAGGCCCAGGACTTGCTCGAGCGCCTCGGAGCGCTGACGGCCAAGGCTGGCGAGGACTGCAAGCTGACACCTCATGGCCAGGCAATGGCCGAGTTGCCGGCCCATCCGCGCATTGCCCATCTGCTGTTGCGGGGCCAGGCCCTGGGGCTGGCGAACATGGCCTGCGACGTCGCCGCCTTGCTCGGCGAGCGCGACATCCTGCGTGGCGGCGGTGCCGACCTGCATAGCCGCCTGGTGCTGCTGTCCGGCGAAGAGCGCGCGGCCCGTGGCGCCCAGGGCGGGGTCCAGCGGGCTCGGCAACTGGCCCGGCAATACCGTGGTTATCTGCGCGGACAACCAAGCCAGGCGGTGGCGGACCCGGATCACCCGCGCTGGCTGGGCGCCTTGCTGGCGCTGGCCTATCCGGACCGGGTCGCCCAGCAACGTCGTCCCGGCGGCGCCGAATATCGGCTGGCCAACGGCCGCGCGGCGCTGTTCAGCGAGACCGACAGCCTGATGAAGCAACCCTGGCTGGTGATCGCCGACCTGGGCAGTCGCCAGGGGCAGCGGGAAGAGCGCATCTACCTGGCGGCGGATTTCGACCCGGCGCTGTTCGACTCGGTCCTGGCCGAGCAGGTGCGCTGCGTCGATCAGCTTGATTGGGACGAGCGCGAAGGGCTGTTGCGTGCCGAGCGCCAGCGCAAGGTCGGCGAACTGGTGCTCAGCCGCGAGCCGCTGACCGGCCTGGACGAGGCGGCGCGCTGCCAGGCCCTGGTCAACCTGGTGCGGCGCAAGGGCCTGGAACTGTTGCCCTGGACCCCGGAGCTGCGCCAGTGGCAGGCCCGGGTGGCCTTGTTGCGCCAGCTCGATCTAGAGGCCAAGGGCGAAAGCCAGTGGCCGGATGTCAGTGACGCGGCGCTGCTCAAGAGCCTGGAAAGCTGGCTGCTGCCGTATCTGGGCAAGGTTTCGCGCCTCAGCCACTTCGCCAGCCTGGAACTGGCCAGCATTGTCCACAGCCTGCTGCCCTGGCCGTTGCCGCAGCGCCTGGACGAGCTGGCGCCGCACCACCTGACGGTGCCGTCCGGCTCGTCGATCCGCCTTGATTACAGTGAACAACCGCCGATTCTCGCGGTGCGCCTGCAGGAGTTGTTCGGCCTGGCAGAAACACCACGGATCGCCGGTGGCCGGCAGGTGGTCAAGCTGCATCTGCTGTCCCCGGCGCGGCGGCCGGTGCAGGTCACCCAGGACCTGGCGAACTTCTGGCGCAGCACCTACGCCGAGGTGAAGAAGGACCTCAAGGGCCGTTACCCGAAACACTACTGGCCGGACGACCCGCTGGTGGCCGAAGCCACGGCCCGCGCCAAACCGCGCAAGTAACCAGTGTGTAGCCGCTGCCGCAGGCTGCGATCGAGCGCGTAGCGCTCGCCATCCCGGTTCATGTCAGGACTCAGGTTTTGCGTCCGCTGCATCGGAATGCCGCCCAAGCCGATCGCAGCCTGCGGCAGCGGCTACGGTGCGGCGGGCAGCAGGAAGCGGGCGATCAGTGGCAGGTGGTCGGAGATGCGCAGGGTGTCGTCCTGCCGGACCTGGGCCTCGACTCGCTTGAGCCGCGGGCTGTGGAACAGGTAGTCGACGGTGCGATCCGGGCCGCTCAGGGCCGGGTCGTTGGGGTAGTGGGTCAGCCACAGGGCGCGGTCGATACCGCTGGCTTCGTTGTTGGTGGGAATCATCGGGTACTTGTCCCAGAGCGTGTGCAGCGCGCTATCGGCGGAGTAGGGCGTGCGTTGCTCGGGGGCGAGCCGCTGGTACTGGCCCAGGGGCAGCAGGCTGAAATCGCCGCCGATCAGCCAGGGCGTACCACGGGCTTCGAAGCGGTCGAGGATCCTGGTGACCGCGTTCACCTGGGCTTGCAGGGTGTCGTCGGGTTTCGTCGCGCGGTCCAGATGGGTGTTGAGCACCGCCATCTGCCCGCCGTCGCTTAACGGCAGGTAACTCACCAGCACGGCGTTTTTCGGCTGGAACTGGCGGCTGATGAAATTGGCCTCGGGCACCGGCAATTGCAGGCGTTCGGCGTGTTCGATGTTGTAGCGGCTCAAGGTCGCCAGTTGCCGGCCAACGCTGCCGAAAATGTGCGGGGAGGGTACGAAGTCGGCCTTCCAGTCGAAGGCCTGTGTGCTGCACGGATACAGGTCGGTCAGGCGCTCCTGCAGCAGCTTGAGCTGGTCCTGGTAGTCGCTGGCCTTGGCGCCGTCGTCCAGCTCCTGCACCAGCACGATGTCCGGCTGTTCATCGCGAATCACCCGGGCCACTTCGTCCAGGCTGAAGGCCATGTCTTCCGGGGTCGGGCGCTCGTCCGGCCCTTGGGCCTGGTCGTTCCAGAACACATAGCGCTTGCCCGCCAGGTACTGCACGTTCCAGGTCATCACCTTCAGCGCCTGGCCCGGCACCAGGCTGGGCACCTTGCCCGTGCAGGCGACCGGCAGCGACTCCTTGGCGTCGGGGCGCCAGGTCAGGCTGTAGACCAGGGCTGACAACAGGCCTGCGCTGATCAGCAGGCCCAGGAGGATGAAGCGAAATAGGCGGGGCATCGGCTCGGCTTATGGCGTTGCTGGATTGAGCCCGAGCATAACCGAGAGCGGGACCGCGGCCCAAGGGGTAGAGCGGTCGGCCCCCGGGGTCATTGCTGGTCAGGCGAGTCGCCGATCAGCATGAACAGGCGGAATACCACCACGCTGGTGAACAACTGCAGGAAGCTGTGGGCGCTTTCGATCAGCAGCGACAGCATCGGACCCGGCTCGGGGTACGCCGCCAGGCTGGCGCCCTTGAGCACCCACAACGGGGCCATTACGGCCAGGATGCAGACCAGGATCCGCAGGAAGTGCCCGCGGGTCAGGCGAAAGCTTTCCTTGATCGCGGCCAGTGGTTGCAGGCCCTTGAGCACCAGCAGGTATTCGGCGAAGGCCAGGGTCACCATCAGCCACAGCCCGGGCAGGAAATACAGCGACAGGCCCAGCAGGATCAGCAGGGTGTTGATGGCGGTCAGCAGGGCAAAGCGCGGCCACAGGCTGACGGTCGCGGCGAGCAGGTCGCGGGCCAATGGCGATTCGCCACGGCTGCGGGCATCTAGAAACAGGATCAGTACCCCGGTGTAGAGCGGGTAGATCAGCAGGCCGACGATCACGCTGTAGCCGGGAAAGGCCTCGGGGCCCAGCGAGCTGTCGACCGCCTGCTGCAGCAGCGCTTCGAGGACCACCAGCGGCAGGCACAGTTGGACGATACGGCCCAGGTTGCGCTGGCAGAAGTACAGGGAGTCGCGCAGAACGGTTAACGGATTCATCAGTGGTTATCGCAGATCACAAAAAGCGGTTGGACACTTTAACCGATGCAGCCCCGGGGCGAGCAAACGTAAACGTTAGGTAAAGGCCATTGAAAGCTCGCTGGGCAGCCCCATTACTGGTTGCACCTTGCGCATGACGGACAAGGCCCCGTTTTTTACCGGCAATCTAAAGAGGTCGCCATGAACAGCGAAGAGCAAACCCTGATCGATGGACTGTTTTCACGGTTGCAGCAAGCCGAGAAGGATTCAGCCCCGCGCGACGCCCAGGCCGAGGCGCGGATCAAGGAGCATCTGACCCGGCAGCCTGCCGCCGGGTATTTCATGACCCAGGCGATTCTGGTGCAAGAGGCGGCAATCAAGAGCCTCGACGAGCAGAACAAGCAACTCACCCAGCAAGTCCAGCAACTGCAGGCCGAGCTGCAGCAAGCCAGATCCCAGGCCGCGGCGCCGGCGCCCAGCAGCGGTGGCGGCTTCCTTTCGAGCATCTTCGGCGGTTCCCGCGATCCGCAGCCGGCGCCGACGCAAAGCGCTCCGGCCTCGTCCGGCGGTGGCTGGCGCGAACCGGCGCGGCCGGCGTTCAACCCGCAGCCGCAGCAGAACTACCCGCAACAGAGCTATCCCCAGCAAAACTATGCCGCGCCACCCCAGCAGGCTCCGGCCGCGGCTGGCAGCAGCTTCCTCGGCGGCGCGCTGAAAACTGCCGCCGGCGTGGCGGGTGGCGTGATGCTGGCGCAAGGTCTCAGCAGCCTGTTCCATGGCAACCAGCAGCCGCAGGAAATCGTCGAAGTGATCAAGGAAGAACCGGCGCCCGCCAGCGACAACGCGGGTGGCTGGGGCAATGACGAGCAGCGCATGGCCAACAACGACTCCTGGGGCAACAACGACCAGGGTGGTTTCAGCGATGCCGACTACGGCAACGACGACAGCTCGTTCTTTTCCGACGACGATTCCTTCGTCTGATCCGCCATCGGTCCGGAACGCAACAGCGTCCCGGACCGATTATTCGCGGAACCTTCCTTCTGGCTGGCATACTGGGCGACTTTTTCAGGGTTTGAGTCCCGGCCCAGTTCGCGCGCGTGAGCGCCATGAGGATAAGCGGTGAAAAAAATCGCTGTGTTCGCCGATGTCCAGAATCTCTATTACACCGTGCGCCAGGCCTATGGCTGCCACTTCAACTATGCCGCCCTGTGGGCCGATATCAGCCAGCAGGGGCAGATAGTCGAGGCCTACGCCTATGCGATCGACCGGGGCGACAGCAAGCAGCAGCAGTTCCAGCAGATCCTGCGCAACCTGGGCTTCACGGTAAAACTCAAACCCTATATCCAGCGCAGCGACGGCTCGGCCAAGGGCGACTGGGACGTGGGTATCACCATCGACATCATGGACGCCGCCGCCCATGTCGACAAAGTGGTGCTGGCTTCCGGTGATGGCGATTTCGACCTGTTGCTCGAGCGCATCATCAGCAAGCACGGGGTCGAAGCGGTGGCCTATGGCGTGCCGGGGCTGACCGCCAATTCGCTGATTCGCGCGGCCACGCGCTACGTGCCGATCGAAGGCGCGCTACTGCTCAAAAGCTGAGCTGACTATTTTTTGTACGGAGCTGGACAGGTTTGGAACGCATCGCAGTCATCGACTTTGAAACCACCGGGATCTCCCCGAGCAGCAGTTGCCGGGCCACGGAAATCGCCGTGGTGATCCTTGAGCAGGGGCGCATCGTCGAGCGTTACCAGAGCCTGATGAACGCCGGCGTGCGGGTGCCGGCCTTCATCGAACAACTGACCGGCATCAGCAACGCCATGCTGCGCGGCGCGCCGCCGGCCGAGCAGGTGATGAACGAGGTCAACGAGTTCGTCGGCACCACGCCGCTGCTGGCGCACAACGCTGCGTTCGACCAGAAGTTCTGGGACTACGAACTCGGCCGGATCAAGCGCACCCGCTTGCAGAACTTCGCCTGTTCTCTGTTGCTGGCCCGACGGCTGATGCCGGCGGCGCCCAACCACAAGCTCGGCACCCTCACCAGTTTCGCCAGCCTGCCCCATACCGGCCAGGCTCACCGGGCCATGGCCGATGCGGAAATGGCCGCCAACCTCACCGCCCACCTGGCGCTGGAGCTGCGGCAGAAACACGGGCTGCGCGAGCTGTCCCACGATTTCCTGTGCAAATTGCAGAAAGTGCCGGCCGCCAAGATCGGCGAACACCTCAAGCGCCATCGCGACACCTGACTCCTGTAGCCGCTGCCGCAGGCTGCGATAAGGCTCGAAGAGCCTTCCGAGGCCCTCAAGAGCGCGTCTCCTTCGGAGCCGATCGCAGCCTGCGGCAGCGGCTACACAGTCGGCGCTGGCTGGGTTCACTTGCCGTTGCTCTCCAGATGCCCCAGCGGCACGCGCTGTTCGATGGCGCTGGAGAGCACGATCGAGGTCTTGCTGAACCCGTACTTCGCCACCCGGTTGATCAGCTCTTCCAGCTCCGGCATCGAGCCGACGGCGGCGCGCATGATCACGCACGGATCGCCGGTGACCCGCTGGCATTCGGTGAGTTGTGGGATCCGGCTCAGTTCGTCATAGGCCTTCTGATTACCGTGCTGGGCCATGCGCAGTTCGATCACGCACTGGATCGGCAGCCCGAGCTTGGCCAGGTCGACCTTGGCCTGGTAACCGGTGATCACTCCGCTGGCTTCGAGTTTGGCCACCCGTTCGGCCACGGCCGGGGCGGAGAGGTTCACCTTGCGCGCCAGCTCGGCGTAGCTCGCCCGGCCATTTTCCAGCAGGGCGGCGAGGAGCATGCGGTCATATTTATCCATGATAAGGCTCTCAAACTCAGCGACTTTCGAAAGCATGGTTTATAGCCAGAATCTCCATGTTTTGAAAAGTGTACCGATGCTTTAAACAGGTTTTGTAACTTAAGTTCCGCCGGCCGGCTTTCTAGAATAACCCTCTCCCTCGTCCTGTCTTCGAGCTTCCCATGCCTGGCCTACGCCGTTTTCCCTTGCCCCTGATTGCCGCCTTTTTTGCGTTGTACGTGATCTGGGGGTCGACCTACCTGGTGATCCGTATCGGTGTCGAATACTGGCCGCCGCTGATGCTCGCCGGCATCCGTTTCGTGATCGCCGGCAGCCTGATGTACGGCTTCCTGCGTTGGCGCGGGGCGCCGGCGCCGACCTGGGCGCAATGGCGGGCGGCGGGGGTGATCGGCATCCTGCTGTTGAGCTGCGGTAATGGCGCGGTCACTGTCGCCGAACACATGGGCGTGGCTTCCGGAGTGGCGGCCCTGGCGGTGGCCACGGTGCCGCTGTTCACCCTGCTGTGCGGTTACTTCTGGGGCGCGCGCAACACTCGCCTGGAATGGGCCGGGATCGTCCTCGGGCTGATCGGCATCGCCATGCTCAACCTTGGTTCCAACCTGCAGTCGAGCCCGACCGGCGCAGCCTTGCTGGTGTTCGCGGCGGCGGCCTGGGCCTTCGGTTCGGTGTGGAGCAAGCACCTGCCGTTGCCGCAAGGGGCGATGGCCAGTGCCGTCGAGATGCTGGTGGGCGGCGTGGTGCTGCTGATCGGCAGCTGGTTGAGCGGCGAGCAACTGGTCGCCGTTCCGCCGATCCAAGGCTGGGCAGCCCTGGCGTACCTGATCGGTTTCGGCTCGATCATCGCCTTCAATGCCTACATGTACTTGCTCAAGCATGTGCGTCCGGCGGCGGCCACCAGCTATGCCTACGTCAACCCGGCGGTAGCGGTGCTGCTGGGGATCGTGTTTGTCGGCGAGACCATCGGCCTGGAGGAGGCGCTGGCGATGGTGGTGATCATCAGTGCCGTGGTGTTGATCGGCCTGCCGCAGTGGCGCAAGCCAAAAGCCACCGCGATACAGGAAGAAGCCACCGCTTGAAATGGCCTGTTGGCGCATGATCAAAAACGCCGGGCATTGCCCGGCGTTTTTTGTTCCAGCCTGTCGTACTCAGTCCGGGTTGGACAGCATCACCAGCGCTAGCAGCACCAGGACGAAGGCCAGCATGAACAGCAGGCTGATCCCGGCGACGCGCCACAACGAGAAGAAAGGCCCCTTGCTGAGTTTGTGTTCGATGACGACCGGACCGAAGAGCTGGCGTGCGTAGGTGTTCATCGCAAAAATCGGTGGCAGTACGAAGACCACGGCTGGAACGCTTTCCGGCAGCACCGCGCCCAGCACCATCATCAGGATGAGCAGGCCGATACCGATGTACCAGGCCTTCTTCACTTCGCTTTCACGGCCGAGCGCCTTGAGGTTGGCGGCGATCATGTAGGACCCCGCCACGGAAGTGCCGAGGAAGGTGGCAAGGCCGACAGCGTTGATGCTGTACAGGCGCAATGGCGCAGTCGCTGCCGGGGTCTGCAATTCGGCGGTCGGTGTCTGGAAGGGGTTGGGTGTATCCATACAGGTCAGGCTCCTGGATCTTCAAAGGTGCGATAGGGAAAAAGGGGCTGAATTCTCCTCCCGTACCTCAAGGCGCGTCCACCCGCATTCTTCATGCCCGCCAGCTGGCGACCTGTTGCGGGACAACTCGTCAGCCCAAAGAAACCCGCCTGAATTAGGGTAAACTGCCGCCCATTGCACACCTGCGCTGACAATCTCCCTACGGTATCCCCATGACATTCGCCACTCTTGGCCTGATCGAACCCTTGCTGCGCGCCCTCGAAACGCTTGGCTACCAGACCCCGACACCGGTGCAGGCGCAAGCCATTCCGGCGGTGCTGGGCGGTCGCGACCTGATGGCCGCGGCCCAGACCGGCACCGGCAAGACCGCCGGCTTCGCCTTGCCGCTGTTGCAGTTGCTGGCCATGGAAGGGCCGAAAGTCTCCGCCAACTCGGTGCGCGCCCTGATTCTGGTGCCGACCCGCGAACTGGCCGAACAGGTGCACGAAGCGGTGCGCCAGTACGCCGAGAACCTGCCGCTGCGCACTTACGCGGTGTACGGCGGCGTCAGCATCAATCCGCAAATGATGAAGCTGCGCGGCGGCGTTGACCTGCTGGTGGCCACGCCGGGCCGCCTGCTCGATCTGTTTCGCCAGAACGCGCTGAAGTTCAATCAGTTGCAGACCCTGGTGCTGGACGAAGCCGACCGCATGCTCGACCTGGGCTTTTCCGAAGAGCTGGCGAACATTTATCGCGCCCTGCCGAAAAAGCGTCAGACCCTGCTGTTCTCCGCGACCTTCTCCGATGACATCCGCCTGCTGGCCGGGCAGATGCTCAACGACCCGCTGAGCATCGAAGTCAGCCCGCGCAACGTTGCCGCCAACACCGTCAAGCAATGGGTGGTGACGGTGGACAAGAAGCGCAAGCCGGAGCTGTTCAGCCACCTGCTGCGCAAGAACCGCTGGAAGCAGGTGCTGGTGTTCGCCAAGACCCGCAACGGCGTGGACGCGCTGGTGGAAAGGCTGCAGGGCCAGGGCGTGAACGCCGACGGCATCCATGGCGACAAGCCCCAGGCTACCCGCCAGCGGGCGCTGGACCGCTTCAAGGCCAGCGAGATCCAGATCCTGGTGGCCACCGATGTTGCGGCCCGTGGTCTGGACATCGAGGACTTGCCGCTGGTGGTCAACTTCGACCTGCCGATCGTCGCCGAGGATTACATCCACCGCATCGGCCGCACCGGCCGCGCCGGCTCCACCGGTGAGGCGATCTCGCTGGTGTGCGCCGATGAAGTGAACCTGCTGTCGGCCATCGAGATGCTGACCCGCCAGACCCTCAAGCGTCATGACGAACCGGACTTCATTCCGGAGCACCGGGTGCCGGAAACCGACGCCAGCGGCCAGGTGATCAAGAAACCGAAAAAACCGAAGAAACCCAAGACTTCCGGCGGTGGCGGCAAGCGCAACCTGGGCAAGTGGGTGGACAGCGGCGAAGTGGCCGAAGCCCCGGCGGTGAAACCGGTGCGCAAGGTGCCGGCGTTCAACACCGGGCCGCGCAAGCGCAAGCCGTAAGCCAGAGGCCAACACCGCCCCTGTAGCCGCTGGCGCAGCCTGCGATCGAGGACGCAGTCCTCGTAAAACCAAACGACCCGGTTCTCCTGGAGAAGCCGGGTCGTTTGCTTTGGCGGCCGCTGCGCGGCCGTTCGCAGCCTCGCTTCGCTCGGCAGCGGCTACAAGGCCTGCGCCGGGTTCAGGCCTTTTCCCGCAACCACTCGAGCATCCCCAACCCCGCTGCCCGCCCGCTGGCGAAACACGCGGTGAGCAGGTAGCCGCCGGTGGGTGCTTCCCAGTCGAGCATCTCCCCGGCGCAGAACACGCCGGGCAATTGCTTGAGCATCAAGCGTTGGTCCATGGCCTCGAACGTCACGCCGCCAGCGCTGCTGATGGCTTCGTCCAGGGGCCGGGTTTTCACCAGGGTCAGCGGCAGGGCCTTGATCGCCTTGGCCAGCAGCGCCGGGTCGGCGAAGCAGTCGGCGCTGGTCAGTTCACGCAAAAGCGCGGCTTTTAACCCCTCGATGCCCACCTGGTTGTGCAGGTGCTTGGCCATGGAGCGCGAGCCCCGTGGCTTGCTCAGCGCGGCCTGGATCCGGTCATGGGGTTTGCCCGGCAACAGGTCGATATGCACCGTGGCGGTGCCGTGCTTGTTGATTGCCTCGCGAATCGGCGCCGACAGCGCGTAGATCAGGCTGCCCTCGATCCCGGTGGTGGTGATCACGCACTCGCCGAGGCGGGGTATGTCGTCGTTCAGGCCAATGGCCACGTTCTTCAGCGGGGCACCGGCGAACTTGCTGCGCAGCAGATCGCTCCAGTCCTGCACCTCAAACCCGCAGTTGCTCGGTTGCAGGGGCGCCAGTTGCACGCCGCGCTGCTCCAGCGGCAGCATCCAGGCGCCATCCGAACCCAGGCGCGACCAGCTGCCGCCACCCAGCGCCAGCAACACGGCGTCGGCCTGAACCGTTTTTTCGCCTTCCGGACTGTGGATGCGCAGGCTGCCATCGACATTCCAGCCGAGCCAGCGATGGCGGGTGTGGATAACCACGCCGGCATCGCGCAGGCGCTTGAGCCAGACGCGCAGCAGCGGCGCGGCTTTCATGTCGGTGGGGAACACCCGGCCCGAGCTGCCGACGAACGTCTCGATGCCCAGGCCGTGAATCCATTGGCACAACGCCTCGCTGCCGAACTCGCGCAACAGCGGGGCCATCTGTGGGGCCCGTTCGGCATAACGCGAGAGGAAGGCCGGGTAGGCCTCGGAATGGGTGATGTTCATGCCGCCGACCCCGGCCAGCAGGAACTTGCGGCCTACCGATGGCATGCCGTCGTAGAGATCGACGCGCAGGCCCGCCAGACTCAGCACCTCGGCCGCCATCAGGCCGGCAGGGCCGCCACCGATAATGGCGACGTGATGGGGCAGGGTGGTGCGGGATAAGGTCATGGCGGGCGGCGGCGTGGCGGAATAAGCCAGGCATTCTACCCGAGGCCGGCCCGTCGCCAATGCTCCATGCGTCCCGCAGCGGCTTATGCAGGGGCTTGATCAAAAAACGTTCAGTGCTCTGCAGGGCTTGTATCCCATGGGCTGCAGAGGCTTGCGCTCAGGTTATCCACAAGCCGCTCCACAGAGATTGGGGGTAAGGCGCCCACAATTTCATGACCGCCTGATGAAGGTTTTTGTAGCCGCTGCCGCAGGCTGCGATAGGTCCGCAGGACCTCCAGCGCCAGTGCCGACGCCAGCGAGCGTTCCGGCCGATCGCCGCCTGTGGCAGCGGCCATAGGTGTTGGTCGAAAAATGAGCAGTTGGCTGGAGGGCTTGTATTGCCTGGCGTGCAGCGGCTTACGCGCAGGTTATCCACAAGCGGCTCCACAGCGGTTGGGGGTAAGACGCCCATCTTTTGATGACAACCTGATGACGCGACAGGCCCCCATTTCTGTAGCCGCTGCCGCAGGCTGCGCAAGGTCCGCAGGACCTCCAGCGCCAGTGCCGACGCCAGCGAGCGTTCCGGTCGATGGTAGCCTGCGGCAGCGGCTACAAGTGTTGGTCGAAAAATGAGCAGTGGGCTGGAAGGCTTGTACTGCCTGGCGTGCAGCGGCTTACGCGCAGGTTATCCACAAGCGGCTCCACAGCGGTTGGGGGTAAGACGCG
>NZ_JBWKVU010000016.1:60094-166243 GCF_059421865.1 Pseudomonas sp. GW821-FHT02B10
TGCCTGGCGTGCAGCGGCTTACGCGCAGGTTATCCACAAGCGGCTCCACAGCGGTTGGGGGTAAGACGCTCACCTTTTGATGACAACCTGATGATGCGGTGGCGCTCATTTTTCAATGGCAACCCAATGACGTCCACACCCGTTGCGCGCTGTGGTGGAGGATGCCGTGGCGCCGGGCCAGGGCCTGGCGGTCCTTGCTGTAGCCGCCGCCGATCACCCCGAGCACCGGGATGTCGCGGCCCAGGCAATGGCGCATCACCTGTTCGTCGCGGGCGGCGACGCCCTGGTCGGTCAGCTTCAGGTAACCCAGGGCATCGTCCTGGTGCACATCCACCCCGGCGTCGTACAGCACCAGGTCCGGCTGGTACAGCGGCAGCAGGTAATTGAGGGCATCGTCGACCACCTTCAGGTAGTCGGCGTCGCCCATGCCCATCGGCAGGGGGATGTCCCAGTCGCTGGTGGCCTTGCGCGCCGGGAAGTTTTTTTCGCAGTGCAGCGAGACAGTCACGGCATCCGGGGTATGTTCGAGAATCCGCGCGGTGCCGTCGCCCTGGTGCACGTCGCAGTCGAAGATCAGCACCCGGCCGACCCGTCCGGCTTCCAGCAGGTAATGGCTGATCACCGCCAGGTCGTTGAAGATGCAGAAGCCCGCCGGGTGGTCGTAGTGGGCGTGATGGGTGCCACCTGCCAGGTGACAGGCCAGGCCATGCTCCAGGGCCTGTTCGGCGGCCAGCAACGAGCCACCGACGGCGCGCACGGTGCGCCGGGCCAGGGCTTCGTTCCAGGGCAGGCCGAGGCGCCGCTGGTCTTCCCGCGACAACTCGCCGGCCATATAGCGTTCGATATACCCAGGGTCGTGGGCCAGGGCGAGAATTTCCCTGGGGCACAGCTCCGGGCGCAGCAGGTCGGCATCGCGGGTCAGGCCACTGTCCACCAGGTGGTCGCGCAGCAGGCGAAACTTGTCCATGGGGAAGCGGTGCTCCGCCGGGAACTCAGGGCTGTAGTCTTCGTGGTAGATCAGCGGCAGTGGCATGGCAATTTCATGTAGGAATCCGAAAAGGATCCTACCAGCGATGTAGACTGGCACGCATGGAAATGGAGGGGACGATGGAGCCGATACTGCAACTCGAAAGTGCTCGACTGCTGTTGCGCCAGTGGCGCGACGAGGATTTGCCGGCGTTCGCGGCGATGTGTGCCGATCCGCAGGTGATGCGTTACTTTCCGGCCCCCCTGAGCCGCCTGGAAAGTGCTGCGCTGATCGGTCGGATCCGTGGGCATTTCGCCGAGCACGGTTTTGGCACGTGGGCGCTGGAGCGCAAGGATACCGGGGCCTTTATCGGTTTTACCGGGCTGGGCGTGGTGGGCTTCGAGGCGCCGTTCACCCCGGCGGTGGAAATCGGCTGGCGCCTGGCGCGCGAGCACTGGGGCCTGGGCTATGCCAGCGAAGCGGCCTGGACCGCGTTGCGCTGTGGCTTCGATCGCCTGGCCCTGAAGGAGATCGTCGCCTTCACCACCACCAGCAACCTGCCGTCGCAGAAAGTCATGCAGGCCATCGGCATGCAACACGCTGCGCACGACGATTTCGATCACCCAAAGCTCGGCAGCGAGCATCCGCTGCGTCATCATGTGCTGTATCGCATCAACCGCGAACAATGGTTGGAAACCTTGCATGGATAGCAGGTCGGGGGCATCTGGAGTGTGCCCATGTGTGTGAACCCGATTGAATCGACCGCAGCAGCGAAGACTGCGCGGCATTGCTCTGTGTGAGGAGAGTCTGAATGAGCCACGTGTTGGATGATCTGGTCGACCTGTTGACCCTGGAACCGATCGAGGAAAACCTGTTTCGCGGTCGTAGCCAGGACCTGGGTTTCCGCCAGCTGTTCGGCGGCCAGGTGTTGGGTCAGTCCCTGTCCGCGGCCAGCCAGACTGTCGAAGAGGCCCGCCATGTGCATTCGCTGCACGGTTATTTCCTGCGCCCGGGCGACGCGGCGTTGCCGGTGGTGTACCAGGTCGACCGGGTACGCGATGGCGGCAGTTTCAGCACCCGCCGGGTGACGGCGATCCAGAAGGGCAACCCGATCTTCACCTGCAGCGCCTCGTTCCAGTACGACGAGGAAGGCTTCGAGCACCAGGACACGATGCCTCAGGTGGTCGGCCCGGAAAACCTGCCGTCGGAGCTGGAGATCACCCAGCAGCGCGCGCACCTGATCCCCGAGCACATGCGCGAAAAACTGCTGTGCCCCAAGCCTATTGAAGTGCGCCCGGTCACCGAGAAAGACCCCTACAACCCGCAGCCGGCGGACCCGATCAAATACGTCTGGTTCCGCGCCGACGGCAGCCTGCCGGACATTCCCGCGCTGCA
The DNA here is from genome assembly GCF_059421865.1 of Pseudomonas sp. GW821-FHT02B10. Lineage (NCBI taxonomy): Bacteria > Pseudomonadati > Pseudomonadota > Gammaproteobacteria > Pseudomonadales > Pseudomonadaceae > Pseudomonas > Pseudomonas sp. GW821-FHT02B10. Next base: position 62,457 of record NZ_JBWKVU010000016.1, read on the forward strand.
TAAATACCTGCTGGCTTACGCCTCGGACTTCGGCCTGCTGACCACCTCGATGCTGCCCCATGGCAAGTCGGTGTGGCAGAAGGACATGCAGGTCGCCAGCCTCGACCACGCGCTGTGGTTCCATGCCGACCTGCGCGCCGACGACTGGCTGCTGTATGCCATGGACAGCCCGTGGGCCGGCAATTCCCGCGGTTTCTCCCGTGGCAGCGTGTTCAACCGCGCCGGCCAGCTGGTGGCGTCGGTGACCCAGGAAGGCCTGATCCGCCACCGCAAGGACTGGGCATGAGCCTGGCCGAGGTTCGGCATTGGGTGTTCGACATGGACGGCACCCTGACGGTGGCCGTGCATGATTTCGCGGCTATCCGCGAAGCGCTGGGGATCCCGCCGGAGCATGACATCCTGACCCACCTCGCGGCCTTGCCCGCCGCTGAAGCCGCGGCGAAACACGCCTGGCTGCTGGAGCACGAGCGCGACCTGGCCTTGGGTTCGCGCCCGGCGCCGGGGGCGGTGGAACTGGTGCGGGAGCTGGCGGCGCGGGGCTATCGCCTGGGCATCCTGACCCGCAATGCGCGGGAGCTGGCCCATATCACCCTGGAGGCCATCGGCCTGGCCGACTGCTTTGCCGTCGAAGACGTGCTGGGGCGCGACGAAGCGCCGCCCAAGCCTCACCCGGGCGGCTTGCTGAAGCTGGCCGCGGCCTGGGCGGTGGCGCCCGCCGAGATGGTGATGGTCGGCGACTACCGCTTCGACCTCGACTGCGGTCGCGCGGCGGGCACCCATACGGTGCTGGTCAACCTGCCGGATAACCCGTGGCCGCAGCTGGCCGACTGGCATGCCGAGGATTGCAGCGCGCTGCGGCGGATGGTGCTGGCTTAAAAAGCATCGCGGGCAAGCCTCGCTCCTACGGATCTGCGTTGTAGCCCTCTGCCGGGTACGACAACGAACCTGTAGGAGCGAGGCTTGCCCGCGATAGCGTTCTTGCTGATCTCACTCTGTTTATTGGCCGAACAATGCCTTCTGCCCCTCGGGCGAAGTGAACATCTTGTCGCCGTCATGCCCGACCCCGGGCACTTCGATCAGTTGCTGTTGCAATCCCTGGGGATGACGCTGTTTCAGGTAGTTGAAATAGTTGTGCCCGCGAATCAAGCGGTAGGCGCCCTGGGCCTCGGCGGCGCAGCTGGTGTCCAGCGCCGGGTGGTGCGGGTCGGTGTCCTGTTTGCCCAGCAGGTAGGTTATATCGCGCTTGACGTAGCTCTGCTCCAGTTGCTGCGCGGTCTGGCCGGCGGCGTAGGCCGGCAGCTTGAGCAGGCCGTACTTCCAGTGGTTGAAGCCGGGGCACGCGCCGGCATCGACCTTCACCGGGCGCTGCTCGTCGAAATAGGCATAGGACGACGGGTTGGCGATGACGTAGCGCAGCTTGATGCCGTCATCCTCCAGGCCCGGATGGTGCTGGCCGAGCAGGGCGAAACGCTGCACCACTTGGGCGCCACCGGAGTGGCCGGCGATGACGATCTCGGTCAGGGCCGGGAACTGCTGGCGATCGCTCAGCCGCGTGATGATCGCGTCCAGCACCGCATAGGAACTGACCGCCCTGGGCCCGCTGGACGGCTCGCCGGCCATCCAGTCATTGCCCTGCCAGCGCAGCAGTGAACCGGGTAGTGGGTGACGCTCGATATCGCTCTGGTTGAGAAACTGCGGGGCGACCACCAGGGTGGACGCACTTTGCCCGGCCTGGCTGGCGGCCTGTTCGGCGCTTTGCAGGTAGGTCTGGGCGTTACGCAGACGCCCGTGGACAATGATCAGCGCCCGCTGGACCTCGGGCAGCGGCCGCTGCCAGTCCTGGCTCAGGCCGATGGCCAGTTCGCCGCCTTCGAGGTTCAGTCGCGCGGGGCTGATCGTCTTGACGCCATTTTCCGCTGCCTGCGCACCGGCGCAGATCATCCATAACGTGAGCAGCACCAGTACCCGGCGCATTACAGACTCTTCGCGGCGAAGGTGTCGCACTGGGCAACTTGGCCTTGAGTGAAACCGGCCTTGAACCAGCGTACCCGTTGCGCCGAGCTGCCATGGGTGAAGGAGTCCGGTACCACGCGGCCCTGGCCTTGCTGTTGCAGGCGGTCGTCACCGATGGCATTGGCGGCGTTCAGGGCTTCTTCGATATCCCCCGGCTCCAGCCAGTTCAGGCGTTTCTGCGCATGGTTGGCCCAGACACCCGCCAGGCAGTCGGCCTGCAGTTCCTGGCGCACCAGCAGGCCGCCGTCGCCTTCCATCTGCCGGCCTTGTTGGCGGGCCGCCTGGATCTTCGCCGAGACGCCGAGCAGGGTCTGTACGTGGTGGCCGATTTCGTGGGCGATCACGTAGGCCTGGGCGAAGTCGCCGGCGGCCGAGAAGCGCTGGTCCATCTCGCGGAAGAAGTCCATGTCCAGGTACACCTGCTGGTCGGCCGGGCAATAGAATGGGCCGGTGGCGGAGGTCGCCGAGCCGCAGGCGGAGTTCACCCGGCCACGGAACAGGATGAGCTTGGGTTGCTGATAGGCGCGTCCGGCCTGTTGGAAGATCTGGCCCCAGGTGTCTTCGGTGTCGCCGAGGATGGAGCGCACGAATTCCGCCTGCTCGTCGTTGGCCGGCGGCGCCTGGCGGGTCTGCTGGGTGGTGGCGGGCGCCGAGGACTGGTCCATCTGCCCGGCGAGCTGCCCGAGGATTTGCAGCGGGTCCTGGCCGGTGACCCAGCCGATGCCGACGATCAGGATAATGGCGGTCAGGCTCAGGCCCTTGCCGCCGCCAAAGCGCAGACCGCCGCCTCCACCGCCGCCACTGTCATCGCGAGCATCCACCACGTTGTCGCTGCGCCGTCCTTTCTTCCAAAGCATGGGTGAATCCTCGTTCTAATTTGCTGATCAGTGTTGCTGGTGAGTAGGGCAGACGCCAGTCCGGTCGTCAGCCTTTTGCATGCACGCTACCATGGCCCGCAGCCGCATCGATCCTGTCGCGACACATCCGGGGCCTCCTTTGAACATCGATACCCGCATCAAATTCCGTCACCTCGTATGTTTTCTTGAAATGTCTCGCCAGGGCAGCCTGGCGCGGGCGGCGGATGTGCTCGCGGTAAGCCAGCCGGCGATGTCGAAAACCCTCAAGGAACTGGAAGAACTGCTCGATACCCGGCTGTTCGCCCGGAGTAAGGCCGGGCTCAGCCTGACCGAGGCCGGCATGGCCTTTCTGCGTTACGCCGGGCCCTCGGTGCAGGCCCTGCGCGAGGGGGTGAACACCTTGCGTGGTGGCGAATATGCCGCCGGCGTGGTGCGCCTGGGTGTGCTTTCGACCGCCGAAAGCCTGCTGCTGCCGGAGGTGGTGCGGCGCCTGCACGAACGGCATTCGGCGCTGGTGGTGAGCGTGGTCACCGGCCCCAGCGCCTATCTGCTGTCGCAGTTGCGGGTCGGCGATGTCGACCTGGTGGTCGGGCGCATGACGGACAGCCCGCAGATCCAGGGCCTGAGCTTCGAGCATCTGTACAGCGAGTCCATGACCCTGGTGGCGCGCCCCGATCATCCGTTGCTGCACGGGCCATTGGACCGGCATGCGCTGGAGCGCTACCCGCTGGTACTGCCGCTGGCCGGCACCACCATCCGCAAGTTCGCCGACAGCCTGTTCGTGCAGTGCGGCATCAGCCAGTCGCGCCAGCGCCTGGAAACCCTCTCGGTGGCCTTGAGCCGGCGCTATACGCTGTCCAGCGATGCGCTGTGGATCGCCCCACTGGATGCAGTGCGCCTGGACCTGGCCAATGGCGAGCTGCGCGAGATCGACCTGGGGCAGCGTGAGCCGGGCGGCTCGGTGGGCATCTCCAGCAACGCCAGCCTGCCGCTGTCGCTGGCGGCGCAATGGTGCGTGGAGGTGCTGCGGGAGGTCGGGCAGGCCTATCGCGAGGGGCGTTATCCATAACCGTTTGGTTATGTTCTTGAGGGGGCTTTTCAATAGTCGTCGGGCTGCCGTTGTTTGAAACTGCGCGGGCTGCGCTCCATAAATCAAACAACAGGAGACCGACATGTCTGATGCAGACAGCAGTCGTTTCGTTATCCGTGACCGTAATTGGCATCCCAAGGCCCTGACCCCCGACTACAAGACCTCCGTGGCCCGTTCGCCACGCCAGGCACTGGTGAGCATCCCGCAATCGCTGAGCGAAACCAGCGGCCCCGATTTCTCCCATCTGAAGACCGGGCGTTTCGACAACGACCTGCTGCTCAATTTCAATAACGGCGGCTTGCCGGTGGGCGAGCGGATCATCGTCGCCGGCCGGGTCTGCGATCAGTACGGCCAGCCGATTCCCCACACCCTGGTGGAGATGTGGCAAGCCAACGCCGGTGGCCGCTACCGGCACAAGAACGACCGCTACCTGGCGCCTCTGGACCCGAACTTCGGCGGTGTCGGCCGGGCCCTGACCGACCGCGATGGCTACTACAGTTTCCGCACCATCAAGCCCGGCCCCTACCCGTGGCGCAACGGCCCGAACGACTGGCGCCCGGCGCATATTCACTTCTCCATCAGCGGGCCGTCGATCGCCACGCGGTTGATCACCCAGCTGTATTTCGAGGGTGACCCGCTGATCCCGCTGTGCCCGATCGTCAAGTCGATCGCCAACCCGGACGCGGTGCAGAGCCTGATCGCGCGGCTGGACATGAGCAGCGCCAACCCGATGGACTGCCTGGCCTATCGCTTCGACATCGTGTTGCGCGGCCAGCGCAAGACCCACTTCGAGAATTGCTGAGGAGCCCGCCATGCCTATCCAATTGCTGCCCGAAACCCCTTCGCAAACGGCCGGCCCTTATGTGCACATTGGCCTGGCGCTGGCCGCCGCGGGCAACCCGACCCGCAGTGACGAGATCTGGAACCGGATGGCCGGGCCCGACGCCCAGGGGGAAAAGATCCTGTTGATCGGCCATGTGTACGACGGCAACGGCCATCTGGTGCGCGACTCGTTCCTCGAGTTCTGGCAAGCCAACCACGAGGGCGTCTACGACCCTGTGTTCGATTCGGAGAAAGCCTTCAACAGCTTCGGGCGCACGGCCACCACCTTCGATGCCGGCGAGTGGACGCTGCATACGGTCAAGCCGGGCGTGGTGAACAACGCCGCCGGGGTGCCGATGGCGCCGCACATCAACGTCGCGCTGTTCGCCCGGGGGATCAACATCCACCTGCACACGCGCCTGTATTTCGCCGACGAGCCGGAAGCCAACGCCGCCTGCCCGGTGCTGAACCTGATCGAGCAGCCGCAGCGGCGCGACACCCTGCTGGCGCATCCCTGTGACGTGGATGGGCAGCGGGCGTACCGCTTCGATATCCGCATCCAGGGGGAAGGGGAGACGGTGTTCTTCGATTTCTGATTGGCCATTGGTGCCGGAAGTGGCCCGGTCTGGTTTGCGTTTGCTGCGGTAGGGCACGCTGAATGCGGTCGCCTGTTTTGCGGGCGCTGCGCGCCCGATCGCAGCCTCGCGGGGCTCGGCAGCGGCTACAAGGCTTGCGTGTTTTCTGTAGCCGCTGGCGCAGCCTGCGATAAGGTCCGCAGGACCTTCAAGCGATCTCAGGAACCACGCCCTTTTTGAGCTTGATTGCCGCTTTATTCGTAAGCGCTGGCGCCCGCGATGTGCCGCCCGGCGATGTAGCCGAAGGTCAGCGCCGGGCCGAGATTGATACCGCCGGCGGGGTAGTGGCCGCCCATGATACTGGCCATGTCGCTGCCGGCGGCGTACAGGCCGGCGATGGCCTGGCCCTGGCCGTCGAGCACCTGGGCGTGGGGGCTGACCTTGAGCCCGGCGAACGTGCCGAAGCAGCCCGGCTGGACTTTCACCGCGTAGAACGGCCCCTGTTCGATGGGCGCCACGCACGGGTTGGGTTGCTGGCGCGGGTCGCCCTGCTTGCGGTTGTAGGGCGTCGAGCCCCGGCCGAACAGCGGGTCCTGGCCTTGTCGGGCATGCCGGTTGTATTCCGCCAGGGTGGCGCGCAAGCCGTCCGCATCGATGCCGCAGGCCTGGGCCAGTTCCTCGATGCTCGCGCCACGCTTCAGGTAGCCACTGCGGATAAAGGGCGCCAGCGGCACCGGGAAGGGCCGAGAGATGCCCAGGCCATAGCGGCGCTGGAACCCGTGGCTGCAGATCAGCCATGACGCCACTTCTTCGCCCTCGGGCGCCGCCGCGACCATCGCTCGTACATAGTCGTAGTAACCGTCGGCTTCGTTGACGAAGCGTTGGCCGTTGCGCAAAACGCCGATAATCCCCGGCTTGCCGCGCTCGATGATGTGCGGGAAATGCCCGCGGCTGCCGTCCTGGTAGGGCACCGCGGAAACCGGGGCCCAGGCCACGGGGGATTCCATGTCGGTATCGACCCGGGCACCGACGCTTTCCCCCAGGCGCAAGCCGTCGCCCGAGACCGCCAGCGGCGGCAGGGCCAGATGCTCGTGGCCGGTGGGCGTACGTGGGAATAGTGCCTTGCGCCGCTCGATGTCATTGGCGAAACCACCGGCTGCCAGCACCACCGCTTTGCGGGCGCGGATACGAATGGGCCCCCGGGTGGCGCTTCTGACAATCGCTCCGGTCACCGCGTCGCCGTCACGCAGCAATTCGATGACCGGCGCCGATTCCCAGAGCAGCACGCCAAGGTCCTGCGCCGATTTGGCCAGGCGCGCCACCAGCGCCACGCCATTGACCAGTTGCAGGGCGCGGCGATGGGTGACGAGGTCGCGCAGGTGGCGAGCGACGCGTTTGCTCACATGCCAGGCCGCCGGCAGCGAACGGCTCAGGTTGAGGAAGGCCGTCAGGTCGGCGCCGGCCATGATCGGCATGCCGATGAACGAGGTTTCGCGCATGGTCTTGCGCAGGCGCTTGAGCAGCGTGCCGACCTCGCGCCCATCGTAGGGCGCGGCGATCACCGAGCGTCCGCCGGTGCCGGCGCCCGGCGTATCGCCGTGGATATCGGCGATGGCGTTGCCGTCGGCGAATTGCAGCGCGGTATGGCGCTCGAAGAATGACACCATGCGCGGGCCGGCTTCGAGGAAGGCATCGATCAGTGCTGGCCGGTAGCGTTCGCCCAGCTCGTGTTTCAGGTAAGTCCGCGGCAGTTCCACGTCCTCGACTATGCCGGCCCGTCGCGCCAGCGGGTTGCACGGCACCCAGGCCCAGCCGCCGGACCAGGCGGTGGCGCCGCCGAACACCGGGTCTTTCTCCACCACTATGACCTTCAGGCCATGCCAGGCCGCGGTCACGGCCGCCGAAAGGCCGGCGGCGCCGGAGCCGACGACCAGCACGTCGCAATCGATATCGGGGTGGTGCAGGGAGGCGGTGGCAGGCATGGAAGAAGCAACTCCGCTAAACGAACGATTATTGTTTTTGGAACTTGATTCTAAAAAATATACGGAGTCGAATAGTCGGCAGCAAGGCGAGGGCAGGATCATCTGCGCCGTGCCGAGGTTTTTATGGGCGGTTATCGAACGAGGCCGCGGTGTGTTTCCCATTGCGCCGGTTGTCACTAGAATCGGCCAAATTTCGTCTGGACCCGACCATGGCCGGCAGTCAAATCGAGCGCGTCTTCAGCGTTCTGGAAAGTCTTACCAGTGACCCCCGCGGCCTGCCGATGCAGACCCTGGCCGAGCAGCTGGGCATCCCCAAAAGCGCCACCCACCGGCTGTTGGCGGAGCTGATTCGCCTGGGCTACGTGCGCCAGAACCCGGACAACCTGCGCTATCACCTGTCGACCAAGCTGGTGGCCATGGGCTTTCGCTACCTGTCCAGCAGCGGCGCGGATATCGTCCAGCCGGTGCTCGACCGGCTGGCCCAGGAAACCGGCGAGCTGGTGCGCCTCGGGGTGATCGAGGACGAGCGCCAGACCTGGATCGCCAAGTCCCAGGGCGCCCGTTCCGGGTTGCGCTACGACCCCGACATGGGCCGCGAGGCGCCGTTGTTCTACACCGCTTCCGGGCACGCCTGGCTGGCCTGCCTGAGCGATGCCGAGGCGTTGTCGCTGGTGGAGCGCCAGGCGGCCGAGATCCCCGCGGACCTGGGCCCGAACGCGCCGCGCTCGAACATCGAACTGCTCGAACGCCTGCGCCTGGCCCGGGAACAGGGCTACGCCTGGGTCGAGGAAAGTTCGGCGGTGGGCACCTCGGCGGTGGCCGCGGTGGTGCATCATCCGGTCGACGGCCGGGTGGTCGGAGTGCTGAGCATCGCCGGCCCCAGCGCGCGCATGCCGCTGGCGCGCCTGCATGAACTGGCGCCGCTGCTGTTGAAGTTCACCGACGAACTCTCGGCCGCCAGCCAGGCCTCCGAACTCTTCAGCTGACCCTGTAGCCGCTGGCGCAGCCTGCAATCGGCTCCGCAGGAGCCGCAAAACCAGCCTCTGCGGTGGGACAGGCTGAATGCGGTCGCCTGTTTTACGGCCGCTGCGCGCCCGATCGCAGCCTCGCGGGGCTCGGCAGCGGCTACAAAGGTTTCCCCGTTTCCTGTAGCCGCTGGCGTAGCCTGCGATCGGCTCCGCAGGAGCCGCAAAACCGGTCGCTACGGGTGGGGCAGGCTGAACGCGGTCGCCTGTTTTACGGCCGCTGAGCGCCCGATCGCAGCCTCGCGGGGCTCGGCAGCGGCTACAGGGTTTCCTCCGTTTTCTGTAGCCGCTGGCGCAGCCTGCGATAAGCCCGGGCCACGCTGGTCGCAGGGCCTTCACGATCTCAAGCCTTAAAGCTGTTCGCTGATCGGACACTATTTCGTTTTGCTCTTGTGTGAAAGTGGAACTGGGTTCTAAATATTTGAAATCTCACGTTCCCATAACAATCACAAAAGGACCCCGCCTTGGACTCGCCTTTGCGCATTGCCCTGATCGGCGCCGGCAACATGGGCCAGCAGCATTACCAGCACCTCAAGACCCTCACCGAGGCCAGGCTCTGCGCCGTGGCTGACCCCGGCCCGCAAGCCGCCGGGATCGCCGCGCAGTGGCAGGTGGCGTATTACTCCGACCCTCGACAGATGCTCGAACAGGCCCGCCCCGACGCCGTGATAGTCGCCAACCCGAACAACCTGCACGTCGGCACCGCCCTGGATTGCCTGGCGGCCGGGGTGCCGGTGCTGCTGGAGAAACCGGTCGGCGTGCACCTGGATGAAGCGCGCGAACTGGTGGCCGCGGTGAAAAGCAGCGGTGTTCCCGTGCTGGTGGGCCATCACCGGCGCCACAATCCGCTGATCGTCCGTGCCCATGCGCTGGTGCGGGGCGGGGCATTGGGCCGGTTGACCACGGTCACCGCGCTCTGGCAATTGCAGAAGCCCGACAGCTATTTCGAGATTCCCTGGCGCCGCGAACCCGGGGCCGGGATGCTGCTGACCAACCTGATTCACGACCTCGACCTGCTGCGTCATCTGTGCGGCGAGGTGCATCAGGTGCAGGCCGTCACCAGCAACGCGGTGCGTGGTTTTGCCAACGAGGATTGCGCCGCCGTCCTGCTGCAATTCGCCAACGGTGCCCTGGGCAGCCTGACCGGTTCCGACGCCGTGGCGGCGCCCTGGAGCTGGGAGCTGGATTCCGGCGAAAACCCGGTGTACCCGCGCCAGGCCGACCAGCCGTGCTATCTGCTGGCTGGCACCGCTGGCGCGCTGAGCATTCCGCAACTCAAGCGCTGGCGGTACGCCGAGGCCGGCGCTGGCTGGCATCAGCCGTTGCTGGCGATCGAGGAACCTTTCACCGCCGCCGAGGCCCTGCGCCTGCAGTTGCAGCATTTCGTCAAAGTGGCGCGGCGCGAGGTCGAGCCGCTGGTCAGCGTGGCCGATGCGGCGCGGACCCTGGCGCTGATCGAGGCGATCCGCGAAGCGGCGGCGACCGGTCGGGCCTGTGCCCCGGCGCTGATCGAGGGATGAGCATGAGCGAACGTATTCTGTCCCTGGCCAGCCTCACGGTGCTGGAAATTTCACCGCCGCAGATGGTCGAGGTGGCGGCCCGTGCCGGTTACAGTCACGTCGGTTTGCGCCTGGTACCGGCGACGCCGCAGGAGCATCACTTTGCCCTGGTGGCCGATGCCGAGCTGCGCCGACAGACCCTGAGCCGCCTGCGCGACACCGGCGTCGGCGTGCTGGATGTAGAGATCCTGCGGCTCGAGCCGCACACCCGGGTGGCGGATTTCGAAGCGGTGCTGGTAGTCGGCGCGGAGTTCGGTGCCAGCGAGCTGCTGGTGGCCGGCAACGACCCCGACGAGGGGCGCATGACCGAGCGCTTCGCCGAACTGTGCGACCTGGCGTCGATCTACGGCTTGCACCCGCACCTGGAGTTCATGCCCTGGACCGATGCACGCAACCTGGAGCAGGCGGTGCGGGTGGTAGAGAACGCCGGCCGCGACAACGCCGGCGTGCTGGTGGATGCATTCCACTTCGATCGCTCGGCCTCGCGCCTGGAGGATTTGGCAAAGGTCGCGCCGGCGCGGCTGCGTTATGCCCAGCTGTGCGACGTGGCCGGCCCGCGACCGGACGATATGCAGGAGATCCTGCGCCAGGCCCGCAACGAACGGCGTTTCCCCGGGGATGGCGATTGCGACCTGGCGGGGCTCTTGCATTGTCTGCCGGCCAACCTGCCGTTGAGCCTGGAGATCCCCACGGTGAAATTGCTCGAACAGGGTGTCGGCGCCCTGGAGAGGGCGCAGATGGCCCTGGACAAGACCCGGGCGTTGTTGACCCGGCTTTAGCGAGTAGCAGGTGTGACCCTTTTCGCGGGCAAGCCTCGCTCCTACGGACGCCGCGTCTGTAGGAGCGAGGCTGCCCGCGAAGCTGTTTCTACAAACAAACCCTATCTTGAGAGACCCCACGGATGACCCTCAGCACACCCCTTTCCGGTGTCAACCAGCCCTTCAAGGGCATCCTGCTGGTCGTCGTGGCGACCTTCCTGTTCGCCAGTCACGATGCCTTGTCGAAATACCTTTCGGGGTTCTATCCGATCGTGATGGTGGTCTGGGCCCGCTACCTGGTTCATACCCTGCTGATGGCCGGGATCTTCCTGCCACAATCGGGCCTGCGGGTGTTGCGCACCAAGCGGCCGTTGCTGCAACTGGCGCGGGCCTTGTGCCTGCTCGGCACCAGCCTGCTGTTCACTTCGGCGCTGCTGTTTATCCCGCTGGCGGAAGCCACGGCGGTCAACTTCCTGGCGCCGGTGCTGGTCACCGCGCTGTCGGTGCCGCTGCTGGGCGAGCGGGTCACGAAGGGCCAGTGGCTGGCGGTGATCTGCGGTTTTATCGGCGTGCTGATCATCGTTCACCCGGGCGGCGACCTGTTCACCCCGGCGGTGCTGCTGCCTTTCTGCTCGGCACTGTTTTTCTGCTTTTACCAACTGCTGACCCGCAAGCTCGCCGAGCACGACAGCCCGACCACCAGCAACTTCTTCGCCGGCCTGTGCAACACCCTGGTGATGAGCGCGCTGGTGCCGTTCTTCTGGCAGGTGCCGGGCTTTGTCCATGGTGTGTTGATGCTGGCGCTGGGGGCCTGCGGCATGACCGCCCACCTGTTCCTGACCCAGGCCTTCCGCCACGCGGCACCGGCGCTGCTGGCGCCGTTCGGCTATTGCCAGATCGTCTTCGCCGGATTGCTGGGCTGGCTGTTGTTCAGCCATACGCCGCAGCCAATCACCCAGCTGGGCATCGCGGTGATCTGCCTCAGCGGCCTGGCGGCTGCCTGGCAACAGCGGCGGCGCTGAGTGGCGTTGGCTACGGGAGGACAGCCGGTATCGACTGAGAGAAGGGGGGAGAAAAAAGCAGGCCCGGAACCGGGCCTGCGAGAGGAAAGCGTCAGTCTTCTATTTTTGGAATCTTGCGTGGGGCCATGAAGTACATCCAGGTCAGGGCAATGAAGTACATCGCCGGGATCAGGGTGAACAGCACGGTGTAGTTGTTGTTGGTGACGGTCAGGATATGGCCCACCAGCTGGGTCATGAACATGCCGCCGATGGCCGCGCACATGCCGCCGAAACCGAACACCGTGCTCATCATGTGCTTGGGCGTGTAGTCCATCACCAGGCTCCAGATGTTGGCGGTCCAGGCCTGGTGCGCGCCGATGGCCAGGGAGATGGCGAACACCGCCAGCCACAGGTTGCTGGCGCCGGCGGCCATGACCACGCCGACGATGCAGCAGGCGAACAGCAGCATGGACATCAGGCGCGCCTTGATCGGGTTGACCCCGCGGCCGATCAGGAACGACGAGAGGATGCCGCCGCCGACGCTGCCGAAGTCGGCGGTCAGGTAGATGATGATCAGCGGGATGCCCATCTGGGTCACGTTGATGCCCAGGTTGTATTGCTGGTTGAGGAAGGGTGGCAGCCAGTACAGGTAGAACCAGAACACCGGCGCGGTGATCGAGTAGGCCAGGGCGAAAGCCCAGGTGCCGCGCATACGCAGGATGCGCGAGAAAGGCACGCGGGCCTGCTCCGGTTCGACTTCTTTCTGGATGTACTCGAGCTCGGACTGTTTGACGCTCGGGTGATCTTCCGGGTTGAAGTACTTCAGGCCCCAGAACAGCAGCCAGATGCCGCCCAGCGCAGCCATGCACAGGAACGCTGCCTGCCAGCCCCAGGCGTGCAGGATCAACGGCAGCAGCATCGGCGTGAACATGGCGCCGACGTTGGTCCCGGCGTTGAAGATGCCGGTGGCCACGGCGCGTTCGCCGGCCGGGAACCACAGGCGTGTGGTCTTCACGCAGGCCGGGTAGTTGGCGGCCTCGGTCAGCCCGAGGATAAAGCGGCAGACCATGAAGCCCGCGGCCGAAGTGGCCAGGCCGTGAGCGCCGGTGGCCAGGCTCCACAACAGCACGGCGAAGAAGAACACGCGCTTGACGCCGACCCGGTCGATCAACCGTCCTTGCAGGACGAAACCGACGGCGTAGCCGACCTGGAACCAGAAGTTGATGTTGGCGTAGTCCATCGCCGTCCAGCTCATTTCCTTGGCCAGGATCGGCTGCATCACACCCAGGGCGGCGCGGTCGATGTAGTTCAGGGTGGTGGCGAAGAACACCAGGGCGAGCATGCCCCAGCGGGTCTTGCCGACCGCCATGGCGCCGCGGATCTTGTCGCCGATGCCGCCGGAGGCGGTGCCGAGGCTTGGGGCCATGCGGGAGCTTTGAGAAGGAATCATGTGTGCCATCCGTTCAATGACTGACGAGGGACAACTCGTCGGGACTCAAGGGCGCGTGATCGATTGTCGACTGTGCGGACGGACCGCGGGTGAACTCGATGATCGATCGGCTGAGTGCTTTGGTCGACGCGCATCGGGCGCGGCGGTGGAAAGCGGGTTGGTCAGCGTGCGGGCATGGTCAGCCCAGGGGCCGTAGTGCGTCCGTCTGAAGGCGGCTGTTGGAGGTCTGGCCAGGTGAGAGCCAGAGGGCCAGGCAGAGAGGTGTGGCGTTGAGTGCAAGCATGAGGGTGTACCCGATTTTTGAAATTTTTATGGTGTGTTCTGGGTCTTGGGCGATTGAAACCGGCGCTTAGGTGCCGGCTCAATGTGCTGTCGATGGTGCGCAGCGGACGAAAAATCGTCAATTCGCCAACGGCCATTTTGTTCGATAATCGCACGAAAAACTAACTGGTTCGTACACTTTGAATTGCTGTCTGTACTGCCCGGCTCAATAATCCGCCCCATCCAATAACAAACGTACCTGTAGCCGCTGCCGCAGGCTGCGATCGCCCGCGAAGCGGGCGCGGGATCTTCAGTGCGCTGGAGGACCTGCGGCAGCGGCCACAGGCACGGCGCCCGATCTGTGGTCATTACCGGGAGTTGAAACATGCAGCGTTCCATTGCCACCGTCTCCTTGAGCGGTACCCTGCCGGAAAAACTCGAAGCCATTGCCGCCGCCGGTTTCGACGGCGTGGAGATTTTCGAGAACGACCTGCTCTACTACGACGGCAGCCCTCGGGAAATCCGCCAGATGTGCGCGGACCTGGGCATCGCCATCACCCTGTTCCAACCTTTTCGCGATTTCGAAGGCTGCCGCCGTGATCGCCTGCAACGCAACCTGGAACGCGCCGAGCGCAAGTTCGACCTGATGCAGGAACTGGGCACCGACCTGGTGCTGGTGTGCAGCAATGCCGCGGCCGACAGCGTCGGCGACCGGCAGATCCTGGTGGACGACCTGCGCCTGCTGGCCGAGCGCGCCGGCAGCCGTGGCCTGCGGATCGGCTACGAAGCCCTGGCCTGGGGCCGGCACGTCAATACTTATCAGCAGGTCTGGGACATCGTCCGTGAGGCCGACCACCCGAGCCTGGGCGTGCTGCTCGACAGCTTCCACACCTTGTCGCTCAAGGGCGACCCGGCGGCGATCGCCGAGATTCCCGGGGACAAGATCTTCTTCGTGCAGATGGCCGACGCGCCGATCCTGGCCATGGACGTGCTGGAGTGGAGCCGGCATTTTCGCTGCTTCCCGGGGCAGGGCGATTTCGACTTGCCGGGGTTCCTCGCGCCGATCATCAAGAGCGGCTACACCGGGCCTTTGTCCCTGGAGATCTTCAACGACGGTTTCCGTGCCGCCCCGCCCCGGGCCAACGCCGCGGACGGCCTGCGCTCGCTGCTGTACCTCGAGGAGAAAACCCGCCAGCGCCTGGAACAGGAAGCCGCGCCGGTGGCCAATATCGATACGCTGTTCGCGCCGCCGCCGGCCAGTGAATATGGCGGCACCGAGTTTCTCGAGTTCGCCGTGGACGAAGCGCTGGGCGCCAAGCTTGGCGGCTGGCTGGAGCGCCTGGGGTTCGCCAGGGCCGGCCAGCACCGCTCGAAGAATGTCAGCCTGATGCGCCAGGGCGATATCAACCTGATCCTCAACTCCGAGCCTTATTCCTTTGCCCACAGCTTCTTCGAGGCCCACGGCCCCTCGGTGTGCGCCACGGCGATCCGGGTCAAGGACAGCGCCAAGGCGCTGGAGCGCGCGGTGGCCTACAAGGGCCAGCCGTACCGCGGGCTGGTGGGCCCCAACGAACTGGAACTGGCCGCCGTACGCGAGCTGGATGGCAGCCTGATCTACCTGGTGGACCAGGAGCAGGGCGGCCAGCACCTGTACGACACCGATTTCAATATGCTCCCCGGCGTGGTGGCCAAGGGCGGCCTCAAGCGCATCGACCACATGGCCATGGCGTTGCCGGCCGACAGCCTCGACAGCTGGGTGCTGTTCTACAAGAGCCTGCTGGACTTCACCGCCGACGACGAAGTGGTGCTGCCCGACCCCTACGGCCTGGTGAAGAGCCGGGCGCTGCGCAGCCGTTGCAGCACCATTCGTTTGCCGCTGAACATTTCCGAGAACCGCAAGACCGCGATCTCCCACGCGCTGTCCAGTTACGGCGGCTCGGGCGTGCATCACATCGCCTTCGATTGCGACGATATCTTTGCCGAAGTCAGCCGGGCCAAGGAGGCGGGCGTGCCGCTGCTGGACATCCCGCTCAACTACTACGACGACCTGGCGGCGCGCTTCGATTTCGACGACGAGTTCCTCAGCGAACTGGCCTACTACAACGTGCTCTACGACCGTGACGCCCAGGGTGGCGAGCTGTTCCATGTCTACACCGAGCCGTTCGAGGGGCGCTTCTTCTTCGAGATCATCCAGCGCAAGAATGGCTACGTCGGTTATGGCGCGGCGAACGTCGCGGTACGCCTGGCGGCCATGGCCAAGTCGCGCAGTGGCGGGGTGCGGCACGCGAAGTTGTAGGAGTTTCGTAACGGCGGCGGCAAAGGGCCGCCGTCCTGCTTTCCTTCGCTGCGCGAGGCGGCCCATAATCGCCCGCGTGTGCAGCGATGGCCGTGAGCCCCAGAATGACAATGACCACAGAACTCTCCGTAGCGCCCGAGCAGCCCGTGATCGAGCCACGCAAGAGTCGCAAGAACAACCCGGAAAAGACCCGCGAGAACATTCTGCAAGAAGCCATTGTGGAGTTCGTGCAGCAGGGCCTGTCCGGTGCTCGGGTGGATGCCATCGCCGAGCGCATCCACACCTCCAAGCGCATGATCTATTACTACTTCGGCAGCAAGGAGCAGCTGTACGTCGAGGTGCTGGAGAAGCTCTACGGCGATATCCGCAACACCGAAAGCCGCCTGCACCTGGCGGAGCTGGCGCCGCGCGAGGCGATTCGCCGGCTGGTGGAGTTCACCTTCGATCACCACGACCGCAACGTCGATTTCGTGCGCATCGTCAGCATCGAGAACATCCATAACGCCGAATACGTGAAGCGCTCCGAAGCGATCAAGGCGATGAACAACACCATCCTGCATGCCCTGGGCGAGATCCTCCGGCGCGGGGCCGACGAGGGCGTGTTCCGCGCCGGCCTGGACCCACTGGACGTGCATTTGCTGATCAGTTCGTTCTGCTTCTACCGCGTGTCCAACCGCCACACTTTCGGCGAGATCTTCCAGATCGACCTGCCCGACGAAGCGATCAAGCAGCGCCACCGCGAGATGATCTGCGAGTCGGTGCTGCGCTACTTGCAGGCCTGATCGCCTAGGGGGTTGAACCCCGTTGCTGGTCGATCAGCCGGCACAGGGTTGCAACCGCATCCGGCATCGACTCCGCCCGGGTATTGCCAAAGCCCATCAGCAAGCCGGGGCGTGATCCGCCCTGGGCACCCACGAAAAAACCTGACAGCGGCGCGACGCCGATCTTCCGGGCATGGGCGGCGGCCGCGATCGCCTGGTCGTCGAGCCCATCGGGCAGTTCGGCGAGCAGGTGCAATCCGCTGGCGCTGCTGGCTACCGTCATGCGCTCGCTGCCGGCGTTGTGAATGGCCGCCAGCAAGGCGGCGCGACGTTGCGCATAAACCGCCTGGCTACGACGGATATGGCTGCCGAGGTGGCCATTGCCGATGAACTCCGCCGCCGTCGCCTGGAGCGACAAAGGCACGCGGTGGCCGCTGCCATTGCGCACGTTGCGCAACACCTCCACCACCGCCTCGGGGGCGACCAGGAAGCCCAGGCGCAGGCCCGGCGCCAGCAGCTTGCTCAAGGTCCCGACATAAATGACCCGCCCCTGATGGCCGTCCAGGGCCTTGAGCGCCGGGGTTGGCGCGCCGCCGTAGCGGAACTCGCTGTCGTAATCGTCTTCGAGGATGAAGGCATCGGCATCGTGGGCCCATTGCAGCAAGGCCAGGCGTCGCGCCAGGCTCATGCCGACCCCCAGGGGATACTGGTGCGAAGGCGATACCAGCGCCAGCCTGGCGTCGGGCGCGAGCCGGCGGCCGGCCTGTACATCCAGGCCTTCTGCATCCACCGGAACGCCCACGGCCTGCACACCGGCCAGCAGCACGCTGCGGTAGGCCGCGTCGTAGCCGGGGTTCTCGACCCAGACCCGCTCTCCCAGGTCGGTGAGCGCCAGAGTGGCAATCGACACCGCCGCCTGGGCACCGGGAGTAATCACGATGTGACTGGCCTGGCACACCACTCCGCGTGCCGCGCCGAGATACGCCGCCAGGGCTTCGCGCAATGGCAGGAAACCCTGCGGGTCGCCGTAGGACAGGTCGGGAAGTGGCCGGCGTCGCCAGAAGCGGCCTTCCAGGCGCCCCCACAGCGCATAGGGAAAGGCGTCCAGCGCCGGCAGGCCCGGGGTCAGCGGCCAGGCGGCCCGGGCCACGGACATCGAGTCGGTCCCCGTCAGCGCCCGGGCCCGGGTGGAGCCGACGGGGGCCTCTGTCCGGGCGGGCGGTGAGGCCGTTTGCTCGGCGATCCGTGCCATGACGTAGGTCCCCGAACCTGTCCGGGCCTCGAGGAACCCCTCGGCGATCAACTGCCCATAGGCCTCGGTCACGGTCATGCGCGATAGCCCCAACTGTGTCGCCAGCACGCGTGAAGCCGGCAGGCGGATCCCGGCCTTGACGCTGCCGTCGGCGATGCCTTTGCGCAGGAACAGCAGCAATTGCTCGCGCAAGGACAAGTGGCCGTCCTTGGCCAGTTGCAGACGGTTCCAGATGGGATAGGCGGTTTTGCGGGTTTTCATTGGGGGCCTGTGGATTGCCGGTCGACGGCAGCTGGAAAAGTGGTCTGGGATATTGATCGAAAGTGGATATTTTATACAGGCCATTACCTGCGGATACTCCCTCGCCTTGCCAACACAGCCAGAGGGTTTCCCCGATGAAAACCGCCAGCATCAGAATTGCTGACCTGCTGCATCCAAGCGTTGCCGCGCTGATCTCGGTCATCGTCAATTACGGGGGAACCTTCATTCTGGTTTTCCAGGGGGCCAAGGCGGCCGGGCTGAGCCCGGAGCAGACCGCCTCGTGGATCTGGTCGATCTCGATCGGCGTCGGCCTGACCGGCGCCTGGCTGAGTTATCGCTACCGCGAGCCGATCATTACCGCCTGGTCGACACCGGGCGCGGCCTTCCTGATCGCGGTACTGCCGAGCACGCCTTACCCGGAAATGATCGGCGCCTTCATGCTGTCGGCTGCCGGCTTCGTGGTGCTGGGCATGTCGGGTTATTTCGAGCGAGTGGTGAAGCTGATCCCGCCGGGGATCGCGGCGGGCCTGTTGGCGGGCATTCTGTTGCGCTTCGGGATTGGCGCTTTCGACGGCGCTGGGGTCGATCCTTTGCTGGTGGGTGCGCTGCTGCTCAGCTATGTACTGCTACGGCGCTTTACTGCGCGTTATGCGATTGTCGGGGTGTTGCTGATTGGCATCGTGCTGTTGCTCGGGTTGGGGCAGGTCAGTTTCGCCGGCCTTGAACTCAAGCCGGCCCTGCCGGTGCCGACCGTGCCGGTGTTCTCGCTGAATGCGCTGCTGAGCGTGGCCCTGCCGTTGTTCCTGATCACCCTGACTGGCCAGTACATGCCCGGCATGTTGGTGCTGCGCAACGATGGGTTCAAGACCAGTGCCAATCCGATTCTCACGGCGACCGGCCTGGGCTCCTTGTTGATGGCGCCGTTCGGTTCCCATGCGTTCAATGTCGCCGCCATTACCGCCGCCATCTGCACGGGCAAGGAGGCGCATGAAGAACCGGCCAAGCGTTATCTGGCCGGGCTCGCGTGTGGGGTGTTCTATCTGCTGGTGGGGATCTTCGGCAGCACCCTGGCGGCGCTGTTCGTGGTCCTGCCGGCGACCTTTATCACCACCCTGGCGGGCCTGGCCCTGCTGGGGGCGATCGGCGGCAGCCTCGCCACCGCGCTGGTCGAGCCGAGTGGCCGGGAAACCGCCTTGATCACCTTCCTGGCGACCGCCGCCAATATCACCTTGTTCGGGTTGGGCGGTGCATTCTGGGGCTTGCTGGCGGGGTTGCTGGCGCACGGCGTGATGCACGGACGGCTGCGGCCAGCCGGTCGCCATGAGCGCGCCTAATCGCCATGCATGGCCGTGGGGAGTGCGGCAGGCACCTGCCGAGAGCGGAGCCGATCACAGCCCCGCACTGACCCGGTCAGGCACTGTCAGCCATTCATGCTCTGGAAATGCGCGAGCATGCGCTGGGCATCCGGCGCCACGCCGCTGAACAGCTCGAACGCCTTCACCGCCTGAAACACCGCCATGTTGCCGCCGTCCAGGGTGCGGCAACCGAGGGCTCGGGCGTTGCGCAGCAGCTCGGTTTCCAGGGGGAAGTAGACGATCTCCGCGACCCACAATCCGGGGCGCAGCAACTCGACCGGTACCGGCATGCCCGGCAGCTTGGCCATGCCCACGGGTGTGGTGTTCACCAGGCCGTCGGCGGCAGCCAGGGTGGCGGGCAGGTCGACGCCGGCCTTGGCCCGGCCGGGGCCGAAATGCTGGTTGAGGTTATCCGCCAGGCTCTGGGCGCGGGCACTTTCCACATCGAAGATATGCAACTGTTGCACGCCTTCGCTGAGCAGCGCATGGGCCACCGCGGCACCGGCACCGCCGGCACCCATCTGCACCACGCGCGACAGGGCCACGCCTTGCAAGCCGCGACGGAAACCTTCGGCAAAACCCAGGCAATCGGTGTTGTGGCCGACGCGCTTGCCGTCCTTGAGCACCACGGTATTCACCGCGCCGATGCCGCGGGCTTCCGGCGACAGCTCGTCGAGCAGCGGGATGATGCTCTGCTTGCACGGGAAGGTGATATTCAACCCGGTGAAGTTCATGCGCTCGGCGGCCAGCAGCAGGTCGGGCAGGGCGTTGCTGTCGAGCTGCAGCTGGTCCAGGTCGATCAGCCGGTACAGATAACGCAGGCCCTGGGCGTCGCCTTCGTGCTCATGCAGCGCCGGGGTGCGCGAGGCCTGGATGCCGGCGCCGATCAGTCCGGCCAGTACTGTGTGCTGCTGGGTCATGCCTGGGCTCCTTGAAAGCGCTGGCTGAAATGCGCCAGTGCCAGGCGATAGCCATGGCTGCCAAAGCCGCACATTACTGCCAGGGCGATGCCCGAGACAAAGGAGTGATGGCGGAACGGTTCGCGGGCGTGGACGTTCGACAGGTGCACTTCGATCACCGGCAACTCACTGGCCACCAGGGCATCGCGGATCGCCACCGAGGTGTGGGTCCAGGCCGCCGGGTTGATCACGATCCCGGCGCAACGGCCACGGGCGCCGTGAATCCAGTCCAGCAGTTCGCCTTCGTGGTTGGTCTGGCGAAACTCCACGGTCAGGCCGAACTCCTCGGCGGCACGCCCGCACAGGGCGGAAATGTCGGCCAGGGTCTCGTGACCATAGGTGGCGGGTTCGCGGGTGCCGAGCAGGTTCAGGTTCGGGCCGTTGAGCACCAGAACGATAGGGCGCATGGGGGGAATTCTCCGTTGTTATTGTGGACGTGGCTTGAGCGGCCAGCGGCTGGGGCTAAATTGTACTAACTAGTTAATTTGGTCAATGAGCCGGGAGACAGCCCCGAAATAATGGTTCGATAATCGAACACTACCCGGATGAGTGGAGAAGTTCTTTCACCTTCTCGGCAGAAGATGCGTATTCATATCAATTGAAAATAATTCTTAGTAAGCCGTAAGATGCCGGCCAATTTCCTTCAAGTTCCAGGGAGTCGGTTTGTCGGACGTGGATCTCAAGGGGCTGTTTCTCAAGCATGCCGCTACCTTGCGTGGGTACCTGGCGCGCAAGGTACGGGACCCGCAGTTGGCCGCTGATCTGGTGCAGGAGAGTTTCCTGCGGCTGGCCGAACAGACGCGCGGCGAGCGCATCGACAATTCCCAGGGCTATCTCTACCGCACGGCGAACAATCTGCTGATCGACCATGTCCGTCAGGAGGCGCGGCGCAAGACCGACACCGTGCCCCATGAAGCCCTGGCCGAGATCGAAGACGAGCAGGCCGGTCTGGAGGCTCAGGCGATGGCGCAGCAACAGCGCAAGGCATTGAAGCAGGCCATTCTGGAGTTGCCGCCGCGCACTCAGGAGATCTTCCGCTTGAACCGGATCGAAGGCATGACCCACGCCGAAGTGGCCAGGCATCTGGAGATTTCCGACAGCTCGGTGCAGAAACACCTGTCCAGGGCCCTGGCCCATGTGATGCAGCGCCTGGCTACCGGCGGTCGGGCGGCCGACGAGTGAGTTACGGTAAACCCCGGGGTCAGTCGTCACTGCTTATATATAACGAGAAATCGAGATTCACACGTGAATAGCCAGGGTCCGCAAGAGCGCAGTATCACTGAGGCCGCCGCCGACTGGGCGGTGCGTTTGCATGACGGTGGACTGAGCGCCGCCGAGCAGGCCGAGCTGGAGCAATGGCAAGCGCGGGACCCGCGCCACGCCCCGGCGCTGGCGTTTGCCCGGCGGACCTGGGACGCGCTGGGTGAGCTGCGCCTGGAGCCGGAACTGGCGCAACCGCGTCGCGCGCCCGCTGCCAGGGCCACGGCGGTTCAGCGGCCGCGCCGCCGGCGTTTCCTGCCACGGGCGGCCAGCGCGGCGGTGCTGGTGCTGGCTGTCGCGCTCGGCTGGTGGCAAGGGCCGCACGCCTTGCTGCGGATGCAGGCCGACTATCTCACCGACAAAGGCGAAGTGCGCACCGTGCACCTGGCCGACGGCAGTACCGTGGAGCTGGATTCGTCCAGCGCCATTCGCCTCAATTTCAACCAGGCCCAGCGCCAGGTGCATTTGCTCGCCGGCTCCGCGGTGTTCGACGTGGCGCCCATGGGCGGCGAGGAGTCCCGCCCTTTTGTGGTCGAGAGTGCCGGCGGGCAAACCCGTGCCCTGGGCACGCGCTTCGTGGTGGGGCGTGAAAGCAGCCAGCAGGCTTGGGTCGGCGTGCTGCAACACAGCGTTGCCGTAAACCTGGATACGCCGGCGCAGCAGGGCGCTTCCGAGCGGGTCCTGCAGGAAGGGCAGAGCGCCCGCTACAACCCGCTGTCGGGGGTGGTCACTCTGGATGGCCTGGATCTGCAACGGGCCACGAGCTGGCGGCGTGGCGTGCTGGTGTTCGATCGCCAGCCGCTGGCGCTGGTGATCGAACAGCTCAATCGTTATCGCCCCGGCCGGGTGGTATTGGGTAACGAAGCCCTGGCCCAGCGTCAGGTCAGCGGCGTGTTCCGCCTGGACATGCTCGACACTGCCCTGGCCACCCTGACCCGGGAACTGCAGGTGCGGCACTTCGATCTGGCCGGCGTCAGCCTGATTTACTGAGGCCTGGCGCCGCCGCTTTCCTCCCCGTGAAAAATAGTTGGAAAAAACCTTACTGAGTTTTCCTGCCTGGCACGTCTAGCTAATTGAGATGCATTCGCATCAATAAAAAGCAGCCAGCGCAGGAATACGGATATGAGGGTAAGCAGTCGCACTGGAGTTCACGCCGCAAGCCGGTTGGCCCTGGCCATTCATCTGGGCGCCGCGGGGCTGCTGCTCGATGCCGGGTTGGCGCATGCGGCGCAGGGGGCCGCGGTTGCCGGTGCCGAGCAGCAAAGCCGCCTGATGTTCGACATTCCTGCCCAGGCCCTGGACAGCGCCGTGCTGGCCTTCGCCGAACAGGCCGGGCTGCAAGTGCTGTTCGACAGCCAGCGCCTCAAGGGCCTGCACAGTTCGCCGCTCAAGGGCAGCTACAGCGTCCAGGAAGGGTTGGCGCGGCTGCTGGGCAACGCGCCGGTGGAATACCGCTTCACCGGCGACAGCCAGGTCACCCTGAACCGCGTCGCCGCCGAGCATCAGGGGGCCTTGGCCCTGGCCACCACCACCGTGTCCGGCAACCTCGAAGGGCGCAAAGGCGACTGGGTCTACAGCGCGCCGCGTTCGGTGAGCGTCGTCAGCCGTGAGCAAATCGACCGCAACCCACCCCGGCACGCGGCGGACATGCTGGAAGAAACCAGCGGCGTGTATTCGGCGGTCAGCCAGCAGGACCCCGGCCTGTCGGTGAACATCCGCGGCATCCAGGATTACGGCCGGGTCAACATGGCGGTCGACGGCATGCGCCAGAACTACCAGCAGAGCGGCCACCAGCAACGCAACGGAACCTTGTATGTCGACCCTGAGCTGCTCTCCGAGGTGGTGATCGAGAAGGGCGCGACCTCCAGCATGGGCGGTGCCGGGGTGATCGGCGGGATCGCCAATTTCCGCACCCTGGAAGCCCGCGACCTGATCAAGCCGGGCGAGGAAATGGGCGGGCGCATCCGCCTGACCAGCGGCCTGGGCGGGCGCAGCAACGGCACGCATTTTATCGGCAGTTCGGCCTTCGCCATCGGCACTGAAGTCTGGGACATGCTGGTCGCCGCCAGCGAGCGGCACCTGGGCGACTACGACCCGGGAACCCGCGGCAGCATCGGCGAACTGCGCACCGGCGGCTGGCGGGACCCTTCGATCAACGACCGGGTGAAGAACTCGCCGGTGGCCTATTCCGCTTCGGTGATGCGCTCGCGCCTGGCCAAGCTCGGGCTGAACCTGCCCCAGGACCAGCGCCTGCAGTTCAGCTACCTGACCACCCAGGTGTCCTACGACGACGCCAACATGCTCAACACCGAGAAGGATCAGCTGTGGGAGAAGCTGGGCAGCAGCGATGTGCGCTCGCAGAACTTCGCCCTCGACTACAGCTACACCCCGGACAACCCGCTGGTGGACTTCAAGGCCAAGCTCTATTACGTCGACAACCGCAACGATCAGAGCACCCTGCAACGGGGCATCACTCCCGGATATTCGATCACCTACCAGACCGACACCTACGGCGCCCAGGCGCAGAACACCTCGACCTTCGCCCTCGGCGAGCTGTCGACGCTCAAGGCCAACTACGGCCTGGAGTTCTTCTACGACAAGGTGCGCCCGGACTCCAGCCAGCCGGTGGCAAGCGGTTCGGCGGTGAACGCCCCGGCCTCGGAAGGCATGACACCCAAGGGCGACCGCGCACTCGGCAGCCTGTTCGCGCGCCTGGACTACGACTACGACGGCTGGCTGAACCTGAACACCGGGTTGCGCTACGACCGTTACCGGCTGCGCGGCGATACCGGGATCAATACCCGCACCTTCATTCTCGGCACCACCCGGCAAACCACGGTGCCGGTCAACTATGACGTGGACACCGAGGAAGGGCGTTTCTCGCCGACCTTCGGCCTGTCGATCAAGCCCGGCGTGGACTGGCTGCAACTGTTCGCCAGCTACGGCAAGGGCTGGCGTCCGCCGGCGATCACCGAGACCCTGATCACCGGCCGGCCCCACGGCGGTGGCGCCGAAAGCATGTACCCCAACCCCTTCCTGCGCCCGGAGCGTTCCACCACCTGGGAAGCCGGGGTCAATGTGTTCAAGGAAAACCTGTGGTTCGACGATGACCGGCTGGGGATCAAGGTCGCGTACTTCGACACCCGCGTCGAAGACTTCATCTTCATGAACATGGGCGTGCAGCCCCCCGGCTACGGCATGGCCGGGATCGGCAACAGCGCCTACGTCAACAACCTGCAGGACACCCGCTTCAAGGGCGTGGAGTACCAGCTCGACTACGACGCCGGGCGCGCCTACGGGCAGCTGGCCTACACCCATATGATCGGCAGCAACGACTTCTGCTCGAAGACCGCATGGCTGGGCGGGGTGACCCAGACCGTAAAGAACAGCACGGCCGGACGCGCCCCGGTGGTCGGCATGCGCCCGGACGCACAGGCCAACAGCGCCAGCCATTGCAGCGCGATCCTCGGCTCGGCCGAACACATGCCGATGGACCGCGGCACCTTGACCCTGGGCGCGCGCTTCTTCGAGCGCAAGCTGGATATCGGCGCCCGAGCCCGCTACAGCGCGGGCTACTCGGAAGGCGGCAGCAACACCCGCACCACCACCAGCGTCTACCCCGCGGACTGGAAGTCCTACACCGTTTACGACCTGTACGGCAGCTACCGCGCCACCGAAGAACTGACCCTGCGCCTGGCGATGGAGAACGTCACCGACCGCGCCTACCTGGTGCCCATGGGCGACGTGCTGGCCTTCACCCTGGGGCGTGGCCGCACCTTGCAGGGCACCCTCGAATATCAGTTCTGACTGCTTTTGCCCAGAGAAGGGCAAAACCGTAGCGGGCATCGGCTCGCTGCGGAGTGACCAACCTATGTACTGGAGTTTTGCATGAGCATTTCCATTTCCTACAGCGCTACCTACGGCGGCGTCAGCGTTGCGAACTACCTCAATGACTGGTCGGCCTACTTTGGCGACGTCAACCATCGCCCGGGCCAGGTGGTCGATGGCACCAACACCGGCGGCTTCAACCCGGGCCCGTTCTCGGGTACCGAGTACGCCCTGAAAAGCACCAACAGCGACGCCGCGTTCGTGGCCGAAGGCAACCTGAACTACACCCTGTTCGAGAGCCCGAGCCACACCCTGTGGGGCAACCTGAACACCGTCTCGCTGGGCGACACCCTGACCGGTGGCCCGAGCGCCGGCGGCTACGACCTGGTCAGCCAGGAAGTCAGCTTCACCAACCTGGGCCTCAACAGCCTGCGCGACGAAGGCCGTGCCGGCGAAGTGCACAAGGTGGTGTATGGCCTGATGAGCGGCGACAGCTCGGCGCTGGCCGGCGAGATCGATGCCCTGCTCAAGGCGATCAGCCCGAACCTGTCGGTCAACTCGACGTTCGACGACCTGGCCGCGGCCGGTGTCGCCCATGTTGCCCCGGCATCCGCCGCCGCGGCCGACATTGGTCTGGTGGGTGTGCAGGACGTGGCCCAGGACTGGGCGCTGGCAGCCTGAATGGCCGCTTGAGGCATAAAAAAACGAATGAAAGATCGCTCTTCCATTCGTTCGCTTGAATCACCCCCGTCGCCCGAGTTTTCGAAGGCCAGGGCGGCGGCGGTGGCAAATTCTGGGGAGCGCCGCGATGGCTGTCAACGCGCGCAGCGCGCCTCTTGCCGACTCGCTCCGACGGAGCGGGTGGTGGTGTATTTCTCGACTTCCAACAGGACACCTCGATGAGCAGGCCGAACCCACTTGCCGGTTCCGAGACGCTGGCGGCCCTGGCCGCCTATAAAAGCGGCTTCTTCAACATCGGCCTGTTCTCGGCGGTGATCAACCTGCTGATGCTGGCGCCCGCGCTGTACATGCTGCAGGTGTACGACCGGGTGCTGGCGTCCGGCAACCAGATGACCCTGTTGATGCTGACGCTGATGATCGTCGGCCTGTTCGGCCTGATGGGCGCCCTGGAGTGGGTGCGCAGCCAGGTGGTGATCCGCCTGGGCACGCAGATGGACATGCGCCTGAACCAGCGGGTCTACGACGCGGCCTTCGAGGCCCAGCTCAAGGGCAGCCCGCAAGCCGCCGGCCAGGCCCTGAATGACCTGACGGCCCTGCGCCAGTTCGCCACCGGCAATGCGCTGTTCGCGTTTTTCGACGCGCCGTGGTTTCCGGTCTACCTGCTGGTGATCTTCCTGTTTCACCCCTGGCTTGGCCTGCTGGCCCTGGGCGGTGCGCTGCTGTTGGTGGTCCTGGCCTGGATCAACCAGCACATCTGCCAAGCGCCGCTGGCCGAGGCCAGCCAGCTGTCCATCAGCACCAGCCAGCAGGCCACGGCCAACCTGCGCAACGCCGACGCCATCGAAGCCATGGGCATGCTTGCCGCGCTGCGCGCGCGCTGGTTCGGTGGGCACCAGGCGTTCCTCGCCCAGCAGAACCTGGCCAGTGAAAAGACCGCGCTGATCAGTGCCTGGTCCAAGGGCGTGCGCCTGGCCCTGCAATCCTTGGTGCTGGGCCTTGGCGCGCTGCTGGCGGTGCAGGGGGAAATCACCCCGGGGATGATGATCGCCGGTTCGATCCTGATGGGCCGGGTGCTCAGCCCCATCGACCAGTTGATTGCCGTATGGAAACAGTGGAGTTCGGCGCGCCTGGCCTATGCGCGGTTGTCAGAGATGCTGCAGGCCAATCCGCCACGCCCGGCGCGCATGAGCCTGCCCACGCCCAAGGGCGAACTGAGCGTCGAGCAACTGAGCGCCTGCGCCCCCGGCAGTCGCCGTCCGGCCCTGGCCAACCTGGGTTTCAGCCTGCCGGCCGGGCAGGTGCTGGGAGTCATCGGCCCCTCGGGTTGCGGCAAGTCGACCCTGGCGCGGCTGCTGGTGGGGGCCTGGACGCCGCTGGCCGGCAAGGTCCGCCTCGACGGCGCGGAACTGAGCCAGTGGGACCGCCAGCAACTTGGCCCGCACATCGGTTACCTGCCCCAGGATATCCAGCTGTTCGCCGGCAGCATCGCCGAGAACATCGCGCGCTTTGGCGAGGTGAACTCTGACCAGGTCCTGGCGGCGGCGCAGATGGCCGGGGTGCATCAGCTGATCCTGCAACTGCCGCAAGGTTATGACACGCGCCTGGGGGAGGGCGGGGCGGGGCTGTCTGGAGGGCAGAAGCAGCGCATCGGCCTGGCCCGCGCGTTGTATGGCCTGCCGGCGCTGATCGTGCTCGACGAGCCCAACGCCAACCTCGATGAGGCCGGCGAGCAGGCGCTGTTGCAGGCGATTGCCCAGCTCAAGCAGCAGCGCCGGACCCTGGTGCTGATCACCCACAAGCCCAACGTGCTGAGCCTGACCGACCAGTTGATGATCCTGCGCGAGGGCCAGTTGCAGGCCTTCGGGCCGACGACGCGAGTCCTGGAGACGATGCACAAGCCCAAGGCCGCCGCGGCCCCGGTGACGCCGACGAGCACCCCCGCGGCCAGCATGAATGTCAGTTATCGCCTGGGCGTGGCCGCCGGCGAAGGAAAAAAAGCATGAACCCAGCACAACCTCTGGGTCGCCTGCCGACCGCCGACCACCAGCGCGCGCCGGGCACTCTGCTGGCCCTGGACGAGAAGAAATATTCGCGCCTGGGCTGGCTGCTGGTGCTTGGCGGTTTTGCCGGCTTCCTCGGCTGGGCCGCGCTGGCGCCCCTGGACAAGGGCGTGGCGGTGGCCGGCAAGGTCATGGTCTCCGGGCATCGCAAGGCGGTGCAGCACCCCAGCGGCGGCATCATCGAGCGCATCGAGGTGCGCGACGGCGAAGTGGTCAGCGCCGGCCAGGTGTTGATTCGCCTCAAGGAGCTGCCGCTGCGCACCCAGGTGCAGTCGCTGCGGACCCAGTTCCTCGGCTCCCTGGCCAGCGAGGCCCGCTTGAGTGCCGAGCGCGATGGTGGCCAGGTCCTGGCCTTTGCCCCGGAACTGCTGGCCCAGGCCGATGACCCGGAAGTGGCCGTCACCATGGCCCTGCAACACCAGTTGTTCAGCAGCCGTGCCCAGGCCCTGGCCATGGAGCAGCAGGGCATCGCCGAAAGCATCGCCGGCTCCGAGGCCCAACTGCGCGGCACCCGCGATTCCCAGGCGAGCAAGGTGCTCCAGCGCCGCTCGTTGAACGAACAACTGCAAGGGCTGCGCGAACTCGCACGCGACGGCTATATCCCGCGCAACCGGCTGCTGGACAGCGAGCGTCTGTATGCGCAGATCGACGGTTCGATCGCCGAGGACTTCGGGCGCATCGGCCAGTTGCAGCGGCAGATCCTCGAGATGCGCTTGCGCATCCGCCAACGGGCCGAGGAGTTCCAGAAAGAGGTGCGCAGCCAGCTGGCCGAAACCCGTACCCGCAGCGAGGACCTGCGCAACCGTTTGGCCTCGGCCGAGTTCGAACTGGCCAACAGCCTGGTGCGCGCGCCGGCGGCCGGGGTGGTGGTCGGGCTGGAGGTGTTCACCGAGGGCGGGGTGGTCAAGCCGGGGCAGGCGCTGATGGAAATCGTGCCCCAGGGCGAGCCGCTGCTGGTGGAGGCGCGGGTGCCGGTGCAGATGATCGACAAGGTGCACCCCGGGTTGCCGGTGGAACTGATGTTCTCGGCCTTCAGCCAGAGCACCACGCCGCGGGTCGCCGGGCAGGTGACCCTGGTGTCGGCCGACAGGCAGGTGGACGAGCGCACCGACGAGCCGTACTACACCTTGCGTGCCGAGGTCAGCGCCGACGGCATGCAGCAACTGAGCGGCTTGCAGATCCGCCCGGGCATGCCGGTGGAAGCCTTTGTGCGCACCGGCGAGCGCTCGATGCTCAATTACCTGTTCAAGCCGTTGCTGGACCGCACGCACATGGCACTGGTGGAAGAATGAACCGGCGTCTTATCCCTTGGCTGCTGGCCAGCCTGTATGGCCTGTGCGCCCCCGCGGCCCACGCCCTGGGGCTGCTGGACGCTTACGCGCTGGCGGTGCGCAACGATCCGACCTTCCAGGCGGCGATCCAGGAGCGCGACGCCGGGCAAGAGAACCGCGTGCTGGGCCGCGCCGCCCTGTTGCCGACCCTGTCGTGGAATTACAACAACTCGCGCAACCAATCCGAGGTGACTCAGACCACACCCCTGGGGGACTCTTCCACCGATCGCGACTACCGCAGCTACGCCTCCAACCTGACCCTGCAGCAGCCGCTGCTGGATTACGAAGCCTATGCGCGCTTTCGCCAGGGCGCGGCCCAGGCGCTGTTCGCCGACGAGCGTTTTCGCAGCAAGAGCCAGGAACTGGCGGTGCGGCTGTTGGGCGCCTACAGCCAGGCCCTGCTGGCCCAGGAGCGTATCGAACTGAGCCAGGCCCAGCGGCGCGCCTATGCCGAGCGCCTGCAACTCAACCAGCGTTTGCTCAAGGGCGGAGAAGGCACCCGCACCGACGTGCTGGAAACCCAGGCGCGCTTGAGCCTGGCCCTGGCCGAGGAGATCGAGGCCCGTGACCTGCAGGACAGTGCCCTGCGCGAGCTGGAAGCGATAGTCGGCCGGCCGTTACGGGTCGACGAACTCGACCCGCTGGCCCGCCGGTTCGCTATCCAGCCGGTGCAGCCCAACCGCTTCGAGAGCTGGCGCGACCTGGCCATCGCCAACAACCCGGAACTGGCTTCCCAGCAGCACGCGTTGCAGGCCGCGGAATATGAGGTGGAGCGCAAGCGCGCCGGGCATCTGCCAAAGGTCAGCCTCTACGCCAGCAGCCGCCAGACCCGTTCGGATTCGGAAAGCACCTACAACCAGAAGTACGACACCAACAGCGTCGGTATCCAGGTCAGCCTGCCGCTGTTCGCCGGCGGCTCGGTGTCGGCGTCGACCCGCCAGGCGGCCAGCCAGCTGTCCCAGGCGCAATACGAGCTGGATGCGCAGACCGCCAACGTGCTGATTGAGCTGCGCAAGCAGTTCAACCTCAACACCAGCGGCGCGGCGCGGGTCCGCGCCTATGAGATGGCGGTCGAATCGGCCGAGGCCCTGGTCCAGGCCACCCTGAAAAGCGTGCGCGGCGGCGAGCGGGTCAACCTCGACGTGCTGGATGCCGAGCAGCAGCTGTTCAGCGCCCGGCGCGACCTCGCCGATGCGCGGCACGCCTACCTGCTGGCGCGGGTCCAGCTCAGGTTTTACGCCGGCCTGCTCAATGAGCAGGACTTGCAGCAGTTGGCCGGCTACTTCCGCCCTGTCAGCTGACACTCTTCTGTAGCCGCTGCCGCAGGCTGCGATCGGCCAACGGCCGTGGCGATCTTGCAATCGCTGAAGGTCTTGCGGGCCTTATCGCAGCCTGCGGCAGCGGCTACAGGAAACCGTGGAATGCAAACAGCCGTCACGAGGACGGCTGTTTGCTGTGCAGCGGGGCGGGTTCAACGCCGGGTCAGCAAGACCCCGGATTCCATGTGGTGGGTCCACGGGAACTGGTCGAACATCGCGCAGCGGGTGATGCGGTGGGTGTCGTGCAATTGGGCGATGTTGGCCGCCAGGGTTTCCGGGTTGCACGAGATGTACAGGATGTTGTCGAAGCGCCGGGTCAGCTCGCAGGTGTCCGGGTCCATGCCGGCGCGCGGCGGGTCGACGAACACGCTGCCGAACGCGTAGCTCTTCAGGTCCACGCCCTGCAGGCGGCGGAACGGACGCACTTCGTTCAAGGCTTCGGTCAGCTCTTCGGCGGACAGACGCACCAGGGTGACGTTCTCCACCGCGTTTTCGCTGAGGTTGCTCAGGGCCGCGTTGACCGAGGTCTTGCTGATCTCGGTGGCCAGCACCTTGCGCACCCGGGTGGCCAGGGGCAGGGTGAAGTTGCCGTTGCCGCAGTACAGCTCCAGCAGGTCGTCCGGACGATCGCCCAGGGCGTCGTAGGCCCAGTTGAGCATCTTCTGGTTGACCGTGCCGTTGGGCTGGGTGAAGGCGCCTTCGGGCTGGCGGTAGCTGAAGGTGCGCCCGCCGACTTCGAGTTTCTCCACCACGTAATCGTGGCCGATCACTTCGCGCTTGCCCTTGGAACGGCCAATGACGCTGACGTTCAGGTCGGTCGCCAACTGGCTCGCCGCGGCGTGCCAGTGCTCGTCCAGCGGGCGGTGATAGCACAGGGTGATCATCGCGTCGCCGGCCAGGGTGGTGAGGAACTCGACCTGGAACAGCTTGTGGCTCAAGGCGCTGCTGGCTTGCCAGGCGGCCTTGAGTTGCGGCATCAGCTGATTGATGCGCAGGCTGGCGATCGGGAATTCTTCGATCAGGATCGGCGTGCGTTTGTCTTCCTGGGAAAACATCGCGTAATGACGCTCGCCGGCTTCGCGCCACAGGCGGAACTCCGCGCGCAGGCGGAAGTGCTGCAGCGGCGAATCGAAGACCTGTGGCTCGGGGGCATCGAACGGCGCCAGCAGTTCACGCAGGCGCGCGACCTTGTCGGCGAGCTGGGTGGCGTAAGCCTGGGAATCGAAAGTCATGCGTTGAACCAACCCAACTTGATCACAAACAGTACCGACAGGATCACCAGCGGCGCGTTCAGCTCACGGGCGCGGCCCGACAGCAGCTTGATCGCGGTCCAGGCAATGAAGCCGAAGGCGATGCCGTTGGCGATGGAGTAGGTGAACGGCATGGCCAGGGCGGTGACCACCACCGGCGCTGCGACCGTGATGTCGTCCCAGTCTATTTCCGCCAGGCCCGACGTCATCAGCACTGCGACGAACAGCAGGGCCGGGGCGGTGGCGAAAGCTGGCACGCTGGCCGCCAGCGGCGAGAAGAACAGCGCCAGGAGGAACAGAATGGCCACGACGATGGCGGTCAGGCCGGTACGGCCACCGGCGCTGACGCCGGCGGCGGATTCGATGTAGCTGGTGGTGGTCGAGGTGCCCAGCAGGGAGCCGGCCATGGCCGCGGTGCTGTCGGCGATCAGGGCCCGGCCCATTTTCGGCATGTGGCCGTCCTTGCCCATCAGGCCGGCGCGCTTGGCGACGCCGATCAGGGTGCCGGAGTTGTCGAACAGGTCGACGAACAGGAAGGCGAAGATCACGCTGACCAGGCCGATGTCCAGCGCGCCCTTGATATCCAGTTGCAGGAAGGTCGGCGCCAGCGAAGGCGGCATCGAGGTCACGCCGCCGAACGGGGTGAAGCCCAGGGCGATGGAGACGATGGTCACCGAGAGGATGCCGATCAGGACCGCGCCGCGGACCTTCAGGGCTTCCAGGGCGACGATCAGGGCGAAGCCCAGGGTCGCGAGGATCGGTGCCGGTTGCTTGAGGTCGCCGAGGCCGACCATGGTCGCCGGGTTGCTGACCACGATGCCGGCGTTGTGCAGGGCGATCAGCGCCAGGAACAGGCCGATACCGGCGGCGATCGCCGAGCGCAGCGGCAGCGGGATGCTGTTGATGATCCATTCGCGGATCTTGAAGATCGACAGCAGGAAGAACAGCACCGCCGAAATGAACACCGCGCCCAGCGCCACTTGCCAGGTATGGCCCATGTGCAGGACCACGGTGTAGGTGAAGAAGGCGTTCAGGCCCATGCCTGGAGCCAGGGCGATCGGGTAGTTGGCGATCAGGCCCATCACGGTCGAGCCGATGGCGGCGGCCAGGCAGGTGGCGACGAACACCGCACCCTTGTCCATGCCGGTCTCGCCGAGGATGCTCGGGTTGACGAACAGAATGTAGGCCATGGCCAGGAAGGTCGTGAGGCCCGCAAGAATCTCGGTCCGCACATTGGTGTTGTGTGCCTTGAGTTGAAACAGCCTTTCCAGCATGTCTGCTCCCCGTGGCGCGCAGGGCGCCGTGAATGTATCGACCCAGACAGCAAAGCACAGACCCTGAAAAAGCGTCCGGGGATTTTGTGCGGGTCGGAAAAAGCCGCGCATCATACCAGCAGCGCAGGGCTATGGCTGCGATCCTCGGCGATGTTTTGCCCGAGTGGCGACTGGGGCATACTGCGCCGACGTTTTGGGGGGACTTATGCACAGCACGATAAAAACGATGGCCTTGGCGGTAGTGGCCAGCAGCCTGTGGTTGGGCACGGCGCCGGCCATGGCCCGTTCCGCGCCACCCTTGAGCCAGGTGGAAATCCTCAAGGTCGAGTCGCAGTCCTGCGGCCTGGAGGATGTGTCGGACGGACGCGACAAGACCGCCTGCGATCACCAGGGCCCGAACATCAAGGTGTACGTGCTGGAAATCGGCTATGGCCGCCAGCCCCGGGTGGCGCTGGACGGCTTCGAGGTCAACGGCACGCGCGCGGCAGTCTGCGAAGAGGGTTCCAGCCTGGTGCCGTGCGGCAACTCGGGGATCACCGTCGGCTACATCTATACCTTCGACCTGGCCGGCAAACAGGAAGGCACCTTCACCTTCAGCAACACCTCGCTCAACGCGCCGGGCAACAGCATGAGCGCGCAGATCTACATCAAGTGACGGCAGCGTCCGAACGCGGAGGGCTTTAAAGCTGACTAAGCTTTAAAGACCCTACCGCGGACACAGCCCATGACCTTTAGAGCCCTGATTCCCCTCGCCGAGGGTGTCGACGACCTGCAAAGCGTGACCCTGATCGATGTGCTGCGCCGTGCTCAAGTCGAAGTGCTGGTGGCCAGTATCGAAGGGCGGCGCATGCTCACCTGCGCCCGCGGCACCCGGATGACCGCCGACGGCATGCTGGTGGATGTGCTGGCCCAGAACTTCGACCTGATCGTGCTGCCCGGTGGTGCCGTCGGCGCGCAGCACCTGGCGGCCCATCAACCGCTGATGCAATTGGTCAAGGACCAGGCCGCCGCCGGGCGCCTGTTCGCCGGCATCGCCGAAGCGCCGGCCCTGGCCTTGCAGAGTTACGGGGTGCTGCGCCAGCGGCGCATGACCTGC
Organism: Pseudomonas sp. GW821-FHT02B10; assembly: GCF_059421865.1. Lineage (NCBI taxonomy): Bacteria > Pseudomonadati > Pseudomonadota > Gammaproteobacteria > Pseudomonadales > Pseudomonadaceae > Pseudomonas > Pseudomonas sp. GW821-FHT02B10. The sequence continues at coordinate 96,833 of NZ_JBWKVU010000016.1, forward strand.
CTGCCCAGCGCCAGCCATCAGCTGTCGGGCTGCAACTTCGTCGACCAGCCGGTGGTGGTGGATGGCAACTGCATCACGGCGCAAGGCTCGGGGGCGGCCCTGAGTTTTGCCCTGACCCTGGTGGAACAACTGTGCGGCAGGGGCCGGCGGACGGTGGTGGAGGGGGAGTTGCTGGTTTAGGGCGCTATCCAGCGAAACGTCTTTATTACTGGCTTCCGACTTTCAGTCGGAAGCCAGTAATAAAGACTCACGAACCCTTTCTTGTCCTTGATCTCTGTCTAACCCTATAGTCCTGACCGTCGCTTTGAAATCTGCGATCGGGTTTGGTCACCCGCAAATAAGAAGGCTTTGTTGCATTCAAGCTTTGTGGGCACTGGATTGTTGTTCAGTTCAGTGGGTTCATGACCAATAAGGATTTGCCGATGAATATCTCAACAGACACTCCCCGCTTTCTCCCGCTCAAATCCAACATAAGCAACCCAGGAGTTTTCTTCATTGATGCTCGCGCGTCTTCGGAAGACCTGCACGCCGCTGCACAACAGCGCATCCGCGCTGCCGCCAACCTGTTGGAAACTTTGAACTGTCTGAACTTCAGCCATGGTGACGTGAAAGACATTCCGCACATTATCGATGTGCTCTATGTGCTGACTCAGGACGGTTGCGACCTGCTGGAGGTGGCACAGCGACGAGCCTTTATCTAGGCCTAGCCGAGTCGTTGAGCCTTATGCCTGGCCGCTTCCAGCAGGAGCGGCCTCGGTCTTCGCCTCTTCCACCGGCCCATGCATGCGATCGCGATGGGCCAGGGTCGGGAACAGTTTTATCCACACCCCGGTCACCAGCAGGGTGCCGACTCCGCCGAGGACCACCGCCGGCACGGTGCCGAACCAGTGGGCGGTGAGCCCGGACTCGAACTCGCCGAGCTGGTTGGAAGCGCCGATGAACAGGCCGTTGACGGCGCTGACCCGGCCGCGCATTTCGTCCGGGGTTTCCAGTTGCACGAAGGAGGCGCGGATCACCATGCTGATCATGTCCGCCGCGCCCAGCACCACCAGCACCGCGAGCGAGAACCAGAACGAGGTCGACAGGCCGAAGGCGATGGTGGCGACGCCGAACACGCCGACGGCGGTGAACATCACCCGGCCGACATGGCGGTCGACGGCAAAGCGCGCCAGCCACAGCGACATCAGCAGCGCCCCCACCGCCGGCGCCGAGCGCAGCAGGCCCAGGCCCCAGGCGCCGGTGAGCAGGATGTCCTTGGCGAACACCGGCAGCAGGGCGGTGGCGCCGCCCAGCAGTACGGCGAACAGGTCCAGGGAGATCGCCCCGAGAATGTCCGGGCGGCTGCGAATGAAGCGCACCCCAGCGAGCAACGAATCCAGGGTGGCCTTGCCCTTGTTCAGCGGCGTCTGCCGCGCGGGCAGGTTGAGCATCAGGCAGCAGGCGATCACATACAGCAGCACGGTCGGGCCATAGACCCACACGCTGCCAAAGGCGTAGAGCAGGCCGCCGAGGGCCGGCGCGACGATGGTCGCCGATTGCTGGGCGGACTGCGCGGCTGCCACGGCGCGGGGGAACAGCGCGCTGGGCACGATGCTCGGCAGCAGCGCCTGGGTGGTCGGCATCTCGAAGGAGCGGGCGGCGCCCAGCAGGAAGGCGAGGATGAAGATCATCTCGCGAGTGACGTTATGGGTGGCGCTGCCGATGGCCAGGGACAGGGCGATCAGCGCCTGCAGCGACTGGCAGATGGCTGCCACCTTGCGTCGGTCATAGCGGTCCGCCACATGCCCGGTGTGCAGCATGAACAGCACCCGCGGCGCGAACTCCACCAGCCCGACCAGGCCCAGGTCGAGCACGTTGCCGGTCAGTTGGTAGAGGTTCCAGCCGATGGCCACGGTGAGCATCTGGAAGCCGCTGGCGGTGAAGATCCGCGCCAGCCAGAAAGCCATGAACGGACGGTGATGGCGAAGCAGCAGAGGGTCTTGGCTGGGCATCTGAAAGGCAGGTCTGGGCGTGGAGTAAGGCGAGGTTATCACCAAGATGTAACCAATAGTTGCAGAATCGTTAGCCCCGCATCTATCCCGTTTATTCGAAATAGCCCAATCCCTGTAGCCGCTGCCGCAGGCTGCGATAAGGGCCGAAGGACCTTTGACGGCGCAGAAATCGCCACGACCGTTCCGGGCGATCGCAGCCTGCGGCAGCGGCTACAGGGAGAGCAAAACTTCGGGGAAACCCCGTGCTTGACGTGGTGAGGCAACCTGTCACGCGACAAAAGACCACACAAACCAACGGCGAAAATGCGACTACTCTTTCAACGTTGATTGATCCAGATCAAAACCTTTTGCAAGGTTGGGTCTGGTGGCCAGATGGCCAGACTCCCTGCGTTGCGATGGGTTTAAAAAGAACGAATTCGAATTCGCCACACTCCAGATCCGTGGGGGCAGTGGGTGCAGGCCTCCAGCCGGCAGCCGGTATTACCTGACAGAGGAAAGCTTATGTTCGGTTTGGAGGCACTAGATCTCGCCCGAATTCAGTTCGCGTTCACCATCTCGTTCCACATCCTGTTCCCCGCCATCACCATCGGTCTGGCGAGCTACCTGGCGGTGCTCGAAGGTTTGTGGCTCAAGACCCGCGACGATACCTACCGTGACCTGTACCACTTCTGGTCGAAGATCTTCGCCGTCAACTTCGGCATGGGGGTGGTCTCGGGCCTGGTCATGGCCTACCAGTTCGGCACCAACTGGAGCCGCTTCTCCGATTTTGCCGGCTCCGTTACCGGGCCGCTGCTGACCTATGAAGTGCTCACCGCATTCTTCCTCGAAGCCGGTTTCCTCGGCGTGATGCTGTTCGGCTGGAACCGGGTCGGGCGCAAGCTGCACTTCTTCGCCACCGTGATGGTGGCCATCGGTACGCTGATTTCGACCTTCTGGATTCTCTCGTCCAACAGCTGGATGCAGACCCCGCAAGGCTACGAAATCATCGACGGCCGAGTGATTCCGGTGGACTGGCTGGCGGTGGTATTCAACCCGTCGTTCCCGTACCGCCTGGCGCACATGGCCACGGCCGCCTTTGTCGCCACCGCGTTCTTCGTCGGTTCGTCCGCTGCCTGGCACCTGCTGCGCGGCCGCGATAACCCGGCAATCCGCCGCATGCTGTCGATGGCGATGTGGATGGCCCTGATCGTCGCGCCGATCCAGGCCGTGATCGGCGACTTCCACGGCCTCAACACCCTCAAGCACCAGCCGGCGAAAATCGCCGCGATCGAAGGGCACTGGGAAAACGTCGGTAACGAGCCGACTCCGCTGATCCTGTTCGGCTGGCCGGACATGAAGGCAGAAAAGACCAGGTTCGCCGTCGAGATCCCGTATCTGGGCAGCCTCATCCTCACTCACTCGCTGGACAAGCAGGTGCCGGCGCTCAAGGAGTTCCCGCCAGAGGACCGACCGAATTCGACCATCGTGTTCTGGTCGTTCCGGATCATGGTCGGCCTCGGCATGCTGATGATCCTCACCGGCCTGTGGAGCCTGTGGCTGCGCAAGCGTGACCGCATCTACCAGAACCGCGCGTTCCTGTACCTGGCGCTGTGGATGGGCCCATCCGGCCTGATCGCGATCCTCGCCGGCTGGTTCACCACCGAGATCGGCCGCCAGCCGTGGGTGGTCTACGGGTTGATGCGTACCGCGGACGCTTCGTCCGGGCACAGCCTGATGCAGATGAGCATCACCCTGGCGCTGTTTGTCGTGGTGTATTTCTCGCTGTTCGGGGTCGGTATCGGCTACATGATGCGCCTGGTGCGCAAAGGGCCGAAGACCAACGAAGGCGCGGAAGTCAGCCACGGTGGTCCTGGCCAGAAACGCACGCCGGCCCGTCCGCTGTCGGCCGCCGACGACGATGCCGAAGACAACGGCACCAGCCTGAACAAGGGGAATTGAGTCATGGGTATCGATCTTCCGCTGATCTGGGCCGTGATCATCATCTTCGGCATCATGATGTACGTGGTCATGGACGGGTTCGACCTGGGGATCGGGATTCTCTTCCCGTTCGTCAAGGACTCCCGCGACCGTGACGTGATGATGAACACCGTCGCCCCGGTCTGGGACGGCAACGAAACCTGGCTGGTGCTGGGCGGTGCCGCGCTGTTCGGCGCCTTCCCGCTGGCCTATTCGGTGGTGCTCTCGGCGCTGTACATGCCGCTGATCCTGATGCTCATCGGCCTGATCTTCCGCGGCGTGGCCTTCGAGTTCCGCTTCAAGGCCAAGGAAGCCAAGCGCCACATCTGGGACAAGGCGTTCATCGGCGGTTCGGTGGCGGCGACCTTCTTCCAGGGGCTGGCGCTGGGCGCCTTCATCGATGGCCTGCCGGTGGTCGACCGCCAGTACGCCGGCGGTTCGCTGGACTGGTTCACACCGTTCACCCTGTTCTGCGGCGTTGCGCTGGTGGTGGCCTATGCCTTGCTCGGCTGCACCTGGCTGATCATGAAGACCGAAGGCAAGCTGCAGGAGCAGATGCATGACCTGGCGCGGCCGTTGGCTTTCGTGCTGCTGGCGGTGATCGGTGTCGTCAGTATCTGGACGCCGCTGGCCCACCCGGAAATCGCTTCGCGCTGGTTCACCCTGCCGAACCTGTTCTGGTTCCTGCCGGTGCCGATCCTGGTGCTGGTGACCATGTACGGCCTGCTGCGCGCGGTGGCCCGCAATGCTCACTACACGCCGTTCCTGCTGACCCTGGTGCTGATCTTCCTCGGCTACAGCGGCCTGGGCATCAGCCTGTGGCCGAACATCGTGCCGCCGTCGATCTCGATCTGGGACGCCGCCGCGCCGCCGCAAAGCCAGGGCTTCATGCTGGTGGGCACGCTGTTCATCATCCCGTTCATCCTGGGTTACACCTTCTGGAGCTACTACGTGTTCCGCGGCAAGGTCACCCACGAAGACGGCTACCACTAGTCAATGCGCCGCTCCCCGTGCGGGAGCGGACCTGCTCGCGATGGCGCCCCGAGCGACGTCATCGTCTCCATTCCGAGAGGAGTATTCGATGATGGCTGGTAAACCCACGTTGCAGGAAATCGAAGAAGCCGAGAAGAAACCGCTCTGGCAGCGCCTGGGCTGGCTCGCCGGGATCTGGGTCGGCAGCGTGCTGGCGCTGTTTATCGTCGCCAGCCTGATGCGCATGTTCATGAACGCCGCGGGCCTGACCACGCACTGATTTTTACTACCGCTCATCCCATCCCGTTGCCTTGCGGCACGGTTTTATAGCCCTCCTCTGGAGGGTTTTTTTTGGTCTGGGGTTGCTACATTTTTTCTTTCGTAGGAGCAGTCGGTCGACGCTCGATTGCTCGCGATGAACGATAACGCAGTGCTTCAGGCATTCCGCGTGGCACGTATCGCGAGCAAGCTTCGCTCCTACAGAGAGGGGGATTATTTGCGGGCTTTGAGGATCACGAACTTGGGCGTGGCGGCCACTTGCTCGACGCCGCGGAACAGCCGCGCCAGCTTGCTGTGATAACCCAGGTGGCGGTTGCCGACGATGTACAGCGCGCCGCCCACTACCAGGGCTTCGCGGGCCTGCTGGAACATGCGCCAGGCGAGGAAGTCGCCGACCACCTGCTGCTGGTGGAAGGGCGGGTTGCACAGCACCACGTCCAGCGACTGCGGCTCCTGGCCGGCCAGGCCGTCGCCGGCGCGCACGGTCACTTCGCGCTCGCCCAGGGTCGCGCGCCAGTTCTCCAGGGCCGATTGCACGGCCATGAAGGATTCGTCCACCAGGGTGTAATGGGCGTCGGGGTTGTGCAGGGCGCTGGCGATGGCCAGCACACCGTTGCCGCACCCCAGGTCCGCGACCCGGGCCTTGCCGAGGTTTTTCGGCAGGTGCGGGAGGAAGGCGCGGGTGCCGATGTCCAGGCCTTCGCGGCAGAACACGTTGGCGTGGTTGAGCAGCTCGATGGCGGGCTCGTCGAGCTTGTAGCGGGTCGGGTAGGGCGAAACCGCCGGGGTTTTCGCCTCCGGGGTGGCGATCAGTAAACGGGCTTTTTTCACCGCCAGCGAGGCCTGTACCGGGCCGATATGGCGTTCCAGCAGGTCGCCGGCGGCCCGCGGCAGGTGTTTGACCATCGCCGCCGCCACCACCTGGGCGCCCGGGGCCAGTTGGCCTTGCAGGCGGATCAGCTGTTCTTCCAGCAGGGCCAGGGTCTTGGGCACGCGGATCAATACGCGGTCGAACGGCCCGGTCAACGGCTCGCTGGCCGGTACCACTGTTACGGCGTCGAATGGCAGGCCATTGCGCACCAGGTTTTTCTCCAGCGCCAGCGCGCCGAGAAACGAATCGCCGCTGCTGTGCACCTGTACGCGTCCGACCAGGCTGGCCGCCAGCGCGCCGAAACTGTCGTTGAGCACCAGCACCCGGGTGTCCGCCATCGGCTGCTGTTCGGCCAGGTGATTGAGCAGGTACTCGTCCGCCGCGTCGAAAGCTTGCAGGGGCTCGTTCTGTTGTTCGGGCTGGCGGATCAGGTCGAGCTGGGCGAAGGGGCTTTCGAGCAGGGGCATGGGACGGACTCTTGGTAATCGGTGAATGTCCTGCCGGCGGGAGGGGTGCGATGCGGGCTGGACCGTTCGGGCAGGTGGCGCGCAGGCCGCGTGGCAGGTGCCCGAAGAGGGGGCCAATGGTACGTTTTTTTGCGCTCGATTGCCCGCGCTCTATGCCATTACAAACCGCCGGTGTTTCTGCCGCGCGCTTTGCGGGACACTAAGGGCATTCGCTTATTGGAGCCTGCCATGACTGCCAGTGCAGAAAAATACACGCGCCAGACCTTGCTCGACGTCCAGCCCCTGACTCCCAGCCTGTTTACCCTGCGCGCCACGCGGGACGCGGGCTTTCGCTTTCGCGCCGGGCAATTCGCCCGTCTGGGCGTGACCAAGGCCGATGGCAGCACGGTGTGGCGTGCGTACTCCATGGTGTCTTCGCCCTTCGACGAGTATCTCGAGTTCTTCTCCATCGTCGTGCCTGGCGGTGAGTTCACCAGCGAGCTGAGCCGGCTGGGGGAGGGCGATACCCTGATGGTGGACCGGCAGGCGTTCGGTTATCTGACCCTGGACCGTTTCGTCGATGGCCGCGACCTCTGGCTGCTGTCCACCGGCACCGGGATCGCGCCTTTTGTTTCGATCCTGCAGGACTTCGAAGTCTGGGAGAAATTCGAGCGGATTATCCTGGTCTACAGCGTGCGCGAAGCCAAGGAACTGGCTTATCAGCAATTGCTGGCTGAGCTGAAACAGCGCGATTATCTGGCGGAAGTTGCCCACAAGCTGCAAGTCATCACCACGGTGACCCGTGAACAGCATCCGGGCAGCCTCAACGGGCGGATCACTCATCTGATCGAGAGCGGCGAACTGGAACGTGTCGCTGGCGTGCCCCTGAGCGCCGAGCACTCGCGAGTGATGCTCTGCGGCAACCCCCAGATGATCGACGACACCCGCGCCTTGCTCAAACAACGGGACATGCACCTGAGCCTGACCCGGCGGCCCGGGCAGGTGGCAGTGGAAAACTACTGGTAAAAAAATGGCGCCGCCTGCATGACTTGCAGGGGGCGCCGTTTTGTTGCGGCAGGAGTCTCAGGGCTTGTTGTTCTGCGCCTTGAGCAGGTCGCGGATCTCGCCCAGCAGCTCTTCTTCCTTGGTCGGAACCGGCGGCAGGGTTGGCGCCACGGCCTCTTCGCGCTTCAGGCGGTTGATTGCCTTCACACCCATGAAGATGGCAAAGGCAACGATGATGAAGTCGATCAGGCTCTGGATGAATTTGCCGTAGGCCAGCACCACGGCCGGCGTCTCGCCGACAGCTTCCTTGAGCGTGATCGCCAGATCACTGAAGTCCACCCCACCGATCAGCAAGCCGATTGGCGGCATGACTACATCGCCAACAAACGACGAGACGATCTTGCCGAATGCGGCGCCGATGATAATACCGACGGCCATGTCGACCACATTACCTTTGACCGCGAAGGCCTTGAACTCACTTAGCACGCCCATAGGTTATTCCTTGTTACAGATGAGGTTGGTGAACGCAGTGTAATTCAGCACAAGGCATCTTGCTTGCAACAACTGCTTACAGCGTTCGCAGTTATCGACCGAGTTAACGGCAAATAGTTTACAAAGTGCCATCAATCGCGCGCGAAATACCTGCGCTTGCTCTTACATACCAGAATATTTTTTCAATCAGACTGTTGCGACCTTTCTATTTAGAGTTCGACTCTTTGGTCACTAGCCTCTGACAGGCGCACCTGGATGCGTTTGATTAAAACCAGAGGAATAAAACATGACCATGATCATTGGCCTTGGGAGTTTTTCCCAACGACGCGTATTGGGCGTACTCGCCGCCAGTATGCTTTCTCTTTCCGTACAGGCCGCCACTCTGACCCGCGATAACGGGGCCGCGGTGGGCGATAACCAGAACTCGCAGACCGCGGGCGCTACCGGACCGGTACTGCTGCAGGATGTGCAGTTGATCCAGAAGCTCCAGCGTTTCGATCGCGAGCGCATTCCAGAGCGGGTGGTGCATGCCCGTGGCACCGGTGCCCATGGTTCCTTCACCGTGACCGACAGCCTGAGCGACCTGACCAAGGCCAAGGTATTCGCCGCCGGCCAGGTAACACCGGTATTCGTGCGTTTTTCCGCGGTAGTGCATGGCAACCACTCGCCGGAAACCCTGCGTGACCCGCGCGGTTTTGCCACCAAGTTCTATACCGCCGACGGTAACTGGGACCTGGTCGGCAACAACTTCCCGACTTTCTTTATTCGCGACGCGATCAAATTCCCGGACATGGTGCATGCGTTCAAACCTGATCCGCGCACCAACCTGGATGACGATTCCCGGCGCTTCGATTTCTTCTCCCATGTTCCGGAAGCCACCCGGACCCTGACCGAGCTGTATTCCAATTCCGGCACTCCGGCCAGTTACCGGGAAATGGACGGTAACGGCGTGCACGCCTACAAGTTGGTGAATGCCAAGGGCGAAGTGCATTACGTGAAGTTTCACTGGAAGAGTTTGCAGGGCATCAACAACCTCGATCCCAAACAAGTGGTCGAGGTGCAGGGGCGTGATTACAGCCATATGACCAATGACCTGGTCACGCATATCAACAAGGGCGACTTCCCGAAATGGGACCTGTATGTCCAGGTCCTGAAGCCGGAAGATCTGGCCAAGTTCGATTTCGACCCGCTGGATGCCACCAAGATCTGGCCGGGCGTGCCTGAGCGCAAGGTCGGGCAGATGGTGCTCAACCGCAACCCGGCCAACGTGTTCCAGGAAACCGAACAGGTGGCCATGGCCCCGGCCAACCTGGTGCCGGGCATCGAGCCGTCGGAAGACCGCCTGCTGCAAGGCCGGGTGTTCTCCTATGCCGATACCCAGCTGTACCGCCTGGGCGCCAACGCCCTGCAATTGCCGATCAACGCGCCGAAAGTCGCGGTGAACAATGGCAACCAGGACGGCGCGATGAACAGCGGCAGCACCAGCACCGGCGTGAACTACCAGCCGAGCCGCCTGATGCCGCGTGAAGAGCCGCAAAGCGCGCGTTACAGCCAGCTGGCGCTGAGTGGCAGCACCCAGCAGGCGAAGATCCAGCGCGAGCAGAACTTCAAGCAGGCCGGCGATCTGTATCGTTCGCTGAGCCAGAAGGAGCGTCAGGACCTGATCGAGAACTTCGGCGGTTCCCTGGCGACCACCGATGACGAGAGCAAGCACATCATGCTGTCGTTCCTCTACAAGGCCGATCCGGAGTACGGCACTGGCGTGACCAAGGTGGCCAAGGGCGACCTGGCCCGGGTCAAGGCCCTGGCCGCCAAGCTGTCGGATTGATCCCACCCCGCGTCACGCCCCTGGCGTGACGCTTCCTCTTTATATAGGCGCGAGGCTTGCCCGCGAAAGGCCGTAAAGCGGCCCCAATACCGGTGATGGCGTTCTAACTGACGAGCGTATTTGCCCCGGTTGAAGTCATCGCGGGCAAGCCTCGCTCCTACAGAATCTTTGAGACAAGGGAGTCGCACCATGCACCTGTTCATTTCGCTGCTGCTGGCCGCCTGCTCGCTGGGCGCTCATGCGCAGCAGCCGGCCCCCGCGGACCCGGTGGCGGTCAAGGTCCAACTAGAGAATTACTACTTCGATGCGGCCCGTCGCGGTGACGTCGAGATGCTCAATACCTTTATCGAGGCTGGTTATTCCCTCGATACCCAGGACGAGAAGGGTTACACCGCCCTGATCCTCGCGGCATATCACGGCCAGGGGCCGGCGGTGGAGCGTTTGCTGGCCGCCGGTGCCGACGCCTGCGTGCAGGATAAAAGGGGCAACACGGCGCTGATGGGCGCCATTTTCAAGGGCGAAGTGAAGATCGCCCGGCGCCTGCTGGCCACCGACTGCAACCCCGACCAGCGCAACGGCGCCGGCCAGACGGCGGCGATGTACGCCGGGCTGTTCAAGCGGGTGGAGCTGCTCGACGCCCTGGCGACCAAGGGCGCCGACCTGAATGCCGAGGACTCGCTGGGCAACAGCGCCACGCGTCTGGCCGAGGGCGAAATCCGCACGGTGGCGCCGCGCTGATCCGCTCCAGCTGAGCTATCATCGCGGTTTTTGCCCGGGGGATCAGATGGCCAAGGCCAAGCGCATGTACGGCTGCACCGAGTGCGGCGCAACCTTTCCCAAATGGGCCGGCCAGTGCGGCGAATGCGGGGCCTGGAACACCCTGACTGAAACCATGGTGGAAAGCGGCGGTGCCGCGGCCCCCAGCGGTCGTACCGGCTGGGCCGGGCAGCAGGCGCAGATCAAGACCCTGGCCGAGGTCAGCGTCGAAGAGATCCCGCGTTTTTCCACGGCTTCCGGCGAACTGGACCGGGTGCTCGGCGGCGGCCTGGTCGACGGTTCGGTGGTGCTGATCGGCGGCGACCCGGGGATCGGCAAGTCGACCATTTTGTTACAGACCTTGTGCAACATCGCCACGCGCATGCCGGCGCTCTACGTCACCGGCGAGGAATCGCAGCAACAGGTGGCGATGCGCGCCCGGCGCCTGGGCCTGCCCCAGGACCAGCTGCGGGTGATGACCGAAACCTGTATCGAAACCATCATCGCCACGGCCCGGCAGGAAAAGCCCAAGGTCATGGTGATCGACTCGATCCAGACCATCTTCACCGAGCAACTGCAATCGGCCCCCGGCGGTGTTTCCCAGGTGCGCGAGAGCGCGGCGCTGCTGGTGCGCTACGCCAAGCAGAGCGGCACGGCGATCTTCCTGGTGGGTCACGTGACCAAGGAGGGCGCGCTGGCCGGGCCGCGGGTTCTCGAGCACATGGTCGACACCGTGCTGTATTTCGAAGGTGAATCCGACGGCCGCCTGCGCTTGCTGCGGGCGGTGAAGAACCGCTTCGGCGCGGTCAACGAACTGGGCGTGTTCGGCATGACCGACCGCGGCCTGAAAGAAGTTTCCAATCCTTCGGCGATCTTTCTCACTCGAGCCCAGGAAGAAGTCCCGGGCAGTGTGGTCATGGCTACCTGGGAAGGCACCCGGCCGATGCTGGTGGAAGTCCAGGCGCTGGTGGATGACAGCCACCTGGCCAACCCGCGGCGGGTCACCCTGGGCCTGGACCAGAACCGCCTGGCGATGCTGCTGGCGGTACTGCACCGCCACGGCGGCATTCCGACCCACGATCAGGACGTGTTCCTCAACGTCGTCGGCGGGGTCAAGGTGCTGGAAACCGCCTCCGACCTGGCGCTGATGGCGGCGGTGATGTCGAGCCTGCGCAATCGGCCCTTGCCCCACGACTTGCTGGTGTTCGGCGAGGTCGGCCTGTCCGGCGAAGTGCGCCCGGTGCCGAGCGGCCAGGAGCGCCTCAAGGAAGCGGCCAAGCACGGCTTCAAGAGGGCCATCGTGCCCAAGGGCAATGCCCCAAAAGAGCCTCCACCGGGCCTGCGAATCATTGCGGTAACCCGTCTGGAGCAGGCGCTGGATGCGCTGTTCGAATGACCCCTTACTGAAAGGAAGCAGTTGATGCGGATGATAGGAGCGGGCCTTGGCGCCCTTGGTTTTACGCTGTTGTGGGCCAGCGGCCTGGCTGCGGCCAGCCAGGAAGATGCGCCGCACGGCTATCGGATCGCCCAGGAACTGCTGGTCGGCGACGGCACGGTGCTCGAGGTGCTGGAAGACCGGCGCATTACCGCGCAATTGCATGCGCAGAGCTGGGGCAGCGGCCTGGACGAGGAAACCTTCGACGAGTCGACGGACAGCGAGCACCAGCCGCAGCTGGAGGCTCGGGTGCGCCTGGTATCGGAGGTTGGCGAAGTGCTGGCCGAGCAGTCCCTGGGCTACCCGCTGGCAAAGGTGGAGAAGGCACCACTCAGTGGCCTGCCATACCCGGCATTTTTCCTCACCGTCGATCAGACGGCTCCAATGGGCAGCTATAGCGGCCCGGCCACGCAGATCCTGGCTCCGACGCAAAGCCGCTTGGAGCCCGTACTGTATCGGGACGAAAACGGGGAGCAGCGCCCGCTGGCGATGGCCCAGACCGGCAAGGCGGCCTGGCAGATCCTTCCATCGGCATCGGGGGCTACCGAGTCGATCGCCCAGGTGTCTTCGGCGCCTGCCAGCGAGGGTGACGATTTTGTGACCACCTACCGGATTTATCGCTGGGTGGACGGACAGTGGACCGCCGCCAGTCGGCAACAGCCCGGTTATTGGGATATGGAAAGCGAGTTCCCCGAGCCCTCGGCGTTCCCCTGAACGGCTGACGGGAAGAGGCGGGCGCTCAAACCTCCAGCAGCGCCCCCAGCTCGCGCTCCAGCTCCTGCGGGTCGGCGAGATTCAGTTCGATCAGCCGGCGCAGATGTTCGATCGACTCCAGGTCTATATGCAGGCAGACGAAGCCCAACTGACCGTGATCGTCGTGCGCCAGTCGCACGTCCATGCGTACTTCGGCGTCATCGCTCAAATGAACATCGGCTTCGAACGGCTGGCTTTCGTCCCCCAGCCAGGGATCGGGGCGCTGGATCAGCATGCCCCTGAGCGAGAGATCGACCAACTGCACGGACCAGCGATAAGGGCCCTGGCTCAGTTCGGTACGGGCATCGAAGGCGATGCGTTTGAAACGGCGACGATCGGAATGGTGTTCGCTCATGAGCAGCCCCTCTGCATGGTGAAATGACTATAGACCCGGGTTTGCCCAACCCGCTACAGCCAGCGGCGCACCTTGCGGCAATAGTCACGGTAGCGGTCGCCGAACAACTCCAGCAGATGGTGCTCGTCCGGCCGGATCACCGTCAGGTTCATCAGGTAAATCAGCAGCGGCAACAGCAGCCACGGCCACAGGCTGCCGAGCAACAGGGCGATGGCGCAGTAACCCAGGGTGTCGCCGAGATTGATGGGGTTGCGCGAGATTGCGAATGGGCCATCGCATAGCAGGCGCCGGGGTTCGCCGGCATTGCTGGTGGTGGTGTGCCGTTGCCTGAGACGCCACATCGCCCAGAACGACAGGCCCTGGCCGCCGATAATCAACAGCAGGGCCAGGGTGCGCAGCCAGCCGTTGACCGGGACCGGCAAGGGCACACCGTCGGCAAGCGACAGCGCCGCCACCAGGAACAGCAGATACAGCAGCGGCGGTGACAACGGCGGTCTATTGGGCGGCGCGGGCATGGGCACTCCAGACGACGAGTCCTTACAGGTGCGACCGCTTTTTCGCTCGGGTGGTTCAGTGCTCCGGGAACGCTTGCACCGAGGCGGTGCAAAACCTAGGAAAAAACTCAAAAGGACGCTCTAGACCAACGTGGGGGGTGGCCTTTGGGGCCAGTAGCGCTAAACTCCGGATGGCTGTCTTTCTTGTCCACCCTGGCTGGAATAATAAAATGAAAAATAATAATAGCCCGCTACGCCACTTACCCTGGCTGCTGCTGGCAATCGTAGGAGCGTGCGCCCTCGGCGTAGTGGCATTGCGCCGCGGCGAGGCGATCAACGCCTTGTGGATCGTGGTCGCTGCCGTGGCCATCTATCTGGTCGCATACCGTTACTACAGCCTGTTCATCGCTAACAACGTGATGCAGCTCGATGCGCGCCGGGCCACCCCCGCCGTGCTCAACAACGACGGTCTGGACTACGTTCCGACCAACAAGCACATTCTCTTCGGTCACCACTTCGCGGCCATCGCCGGCGCGGGCCCGCTGGTGGGTCCGGTACTGGCGGCGCAGATGGGCTACCTGCCCGGCACGCTCTGGCTGATTGCCGGGGTGGTGCTGGCGGGGGCGGTGCAGGACTTCATGGTCCTGTTCATGTCCACCCGGCGCAACGGCCGTTCCCTGGGCGACATGGTCCGTGAGGAAATGGGCCGGATCCCGGGGACCATCGCGCTGTTCGGCTGCTTCCTGATCATGATCATCATCCTCGCGGTGCTGGCGCTGATCGTGGTCAAGGCCCTGGCCGAAAGCCCGTGGGGCATCTTCACGGTGATGGCGACCATCCCGATCGCGATGTTCATGGGCGTCTACATGCGCTACATCCGCCCGGGCCGCATCGGTGAAATCTCCATCATCGGGGTGCTCCTGCTGCTGGGCTCGATCTGGCTGGGGGGCCAGATTGCCGCGGACCCCGTGTGGTCCAAGGCCTTCACCTTCACCGGCGTACAGATCACCTGGATGCTGATCGGCTACGGTTTCGTCGCCGCGGTGCTGCCGGTATGGCTGATCCTGGCGCCTCGCGACTACCTGTCGACCTTCCTCAAGATCGGCACCATCATCGCCCTGGCGATCGGCATCCTGATCACCATGCCCGAGCTGAAGATGCCGGCGCTGACCCAGTTCACCGACGGCACCGGCCCGGTCTGGAAAGGCGGCCTGTTCCCGTTCCTGTTCATCACCATCGCCTGTGGCGCGGTGTCCGGCTTCCACGCGCTGATCTCTTCCGGGACCACGCCGAAGCTGCTGGATAACGAAACCAACGCCCGTTACATCGGTTACGGCGGCATGCTGATGGAATCCTTCGTGGCCATCATGGCGATGGTTGCCGCTTCGGTGATCGAGCCTGGCGTGTACTTCGCCATGAACAGCCCGGCGGCCATCGTCGGCGGTGACGTGGTCACTGTGGCGCAGACGGTCAGCAGCTGGGGCTTCGCCATTACTCCGGACGCCCTGCAAGCAGTGGCCAAGGACATTGGTGAAACCACCATCCTGGCCCGTGCCGGCGGTGCGCCGACCCTGGCGGTCGGTATCGCGCAGATCCTCCACCATGTGCTGCCGGGCGAGAACACCATGGCGTTCTGGTACCACTTCGCGATCCTGTTCGAAGCGCTGTTCATCCTGACCGCGGTGGACGCCGGTACCCGTGCCGGTCGTTTCATGCTGCAGGACCTGCTGGGTTCCTTCGTGCCGGCACTGAAACGCACCGAGTCCTGGACCGCCAACCTGATCGCCACCGCGGGCTGCGTGGCCCTCTGGGGTTACCTGCTGTACCAGGGCGTGATCGACCCGCTGGGCGGCATCAACACCCTGTGGCCGCTGTTCGGCATCTCCAACCAGATGCTGGCGGGTATCGCGCTGATGCTCGGCACCGTGGTGCTGATCAAGATGAAGCGTCAACGCTACATCTGGGTGACCTTGCTGCCAGCCGCCTGGCTGCTGATCTGCACCACCACCGCGGGCCTCATCAAGCTGTTCGACGCCAACCCGGCAGTCGGTTTCCTGGCCCTGGCCAAGAAGTACAGCGATGCCCTGGCCAATGGTCAGATCCTCGCGCCAGCCAAGGACATCACGCAGATGCAGCACGTGATCTTCAACGCCTACACCAACGCCACGCTGACGGTGCTGTTCCTGCTGGTGGTATTCAGCATCCTGTTCTACGCACTCAAGGTGGGTATTTCCGCCTGGGGTAAAAAAGAACGCACGGATAAAGAGTCGCCATTCCATGCACTGCCAGATGCTTGATCGAGGACTGCAATCGTGTTCAATGACCTGAGTCGCCTCGGTAAATACCTCGGTCAGGCCGCGCGCCTGATGGTCGGCATGCCCGACTACGACAACTACGTCGAGCATATGCAGACCAAGCACCCGGACAAGCCGGTGATGTCGTACGAGGCGTTCTTCCGGGAACGCCAGGAAGCACGGTACGGCGGCAAAGCCGGGCCAAAATGCTGTTGATTCGTTAGTCCCTCTGTAGGAGCGAGCGTGCTCGCGAAAAACGTAAAGACACCGAGTTCATTCTGAACGCACGCGGTGTCCTTGAGTTCTTCGCGAGCAAACTCGCTCCTACCGTTGTTTTTGCGTTCCCATTTTTTCAGGAGAACCGCTTTTGTCCTCTCCAATCCCCGTCACCGTTCTCAGCGGCTTCCTCGGCGCGGGCAAGACCACCTTGCTGCGTCACCTGCTCAAGGCCGAACACGGCCTGAAAATCGCCGTGATCGAAAACGAATTCAGCGATGCCGGTATCGACACCCAGTTGCTGGGCGACGAGCCGGTGCAAGTGATGACGCTGTCCAATGGCTGCGTCTGCTGCACCATCCACACCGATCTGACCAAGGCGCTGTACCTGTTGCTGGAACGGCTGGACAGCGGCGAGATCGCCTTCGACCGGCTGGTAATCGAATGCACCGGGCTGGCCGACCCCGCGCCCGTGGCCCAGACCTTCTTCATCGACGAAGAGCTGCGCGAGCGCTATATCCTCGACGGCATCATCACCCTGGTGGACGCCAAGCATGCCGAGCACCACCTGACCCAGACCATCGCCCAGGCCCAGATCGGCTTCGCCGACCGTCTGCTGGTGAGCAAGCGCGACCTGGTGGACGAGCAGACCTTCAATGCGCTGAGCGAGCGCCTGACCCGGATCAACCGCCGTGCGCCGATCCGTGTGGTCGAGCATGGCCGCATCGACCTGGCCGAACTGCTGGATGTGCGAGGCTTCAACCTGAATGCCGACCTGGGTGGCGGAGTCAGCCTGCGTCCGGTGAGCAGGGCGCCCTCCATCGATCGTATTTCCAGCCTGGTGCTGCGCACCGACGCGCCGCTGGATATCGACCGGCTCAGCGAGTTCATGAACGAACTGCTGGAAGAGCACGGCAAGCAGCTGCTGCGCTACAAGGGCGTGCTGAACATTGCCGGTGAGCCACGGCGCCTGGTGTTCCAGGGCGTGCTCAAGCTGTACGGTTTCGACTGGGATACCGAATGGGCCGAAGGCGAGGCGCGGGAGAGCGTGATTGTGTTCATTGCCGACGATCTGCCGGAAGAGAAGATCCGTGCCGGGTTCGCCAGGATGGCGACGCAGTAGTTTCGTTACACATTTGCCACGAGGTCATCGCGAACAAGCCCGCTCCGGTCTGCAGGAGCGAGTGTGCTCGCGAAACGCCGGTTACTGTGGAACCGCGCTGGCCTTGAGCAACCTTTCCTCCAGGTGATCCAGGTGCCCGGTCATCAAGGCGACCGCGGCCTTTACGTCACCGTCTTCGATGGCATCGACAATCGCCGCGTGCTCTTGCCAGGCGCAATGGCTGCAGGCGCGGGTTTCATGGTGGGCAATCGCCAGTGACGTCAGCGGCACCAGGCTGCCGAGGAAATGCGCCAGCGGCGCGTTACCGGCCACCTCGGCCAATTGCAGGTGGAACTCGCCAGACAGGCGGATCGCCGGGCCACGCAAGCCGCGGTCGATGCAATCGCGCTCAGCGGCGATCAGCTCCCGCAGGCGCTTGAGGTTGCGCGGTGCCGATTGCTGGCAGGCGAGCCTGACCAGGGTGATTTCCGTCAGGCGGCGGGCGTGCAGGATCTGCCGCGTCTGTTCATGGTCCGGTGCTGCCACCTGAGGCCGGTGGTTGGGCCGCAGGATAATCACCTGCTGGTGGGACAAACGCGCCAGGACCTGGCGAATGATGCTGCGACTGACCCCAAACACTTCGCCGAGGCTGTCCTCGGTGAACCGGCTGGCGGGGGCGATGCGTTGTTCGAGAATGGCATCGAAAATCTGCGGATAGACATCGTCGACCAGCAGTTTTTTCTCGCCGCTGCGGCGCCGTGGCAGGGCAGCGGGGAGGGGGAATGCAAGTTTGTTCAAGGCGTAGCTGGCCATGGCCTGTCTCCAGTCCGGTTACCGATACGAAAGTGTTGTGCGGCTTAGTTGCCCAGATGGTCGTCCGGGATGTTCAGCTCGATGCCCATGCGCTGGCCTTCCCTGAGGATGTGCCGGCGCATTTCGGCACTGGCCAGCGCGCTGTTCTTGTTGCGGATCGCCCGGACTACCGCTTCGTTTTCTTCCAGGCGTTCGGCCAGGTGCTCCGGCGAGTTGCGCAGGATCTCAGCGCTCTGCTTGAGGGCGTTGCTGGTCTGCTGCACCACGTTCTGGAAGATCGGGTTGGAGGTCAGGGTGAACAGTTCTTCGTGGAAGGCGATGTAGGCGTTCATCCCGGCTTCGCTGTCGTTGGCGTCCAGGGCTTCGCGCATGTCCATCAGGGTCAGGCGCAACTGGCCCACTTCCTTGCTGCTGATGGACTGCGCCACCAGGCCGACGATGAATGGCTCGAGGGTGTAGCGCAGTTGCAGCACGTCCTCGAGGCTGGCGCCCGCCACGCCGCTGTCCGTTGCCGGTTGTTCGTTGAGGCTGGCCTCCAGCACCACCACGCCTTTGCCGGGCATGGAGCGCACCAGGCCCAGGGTTTCCAGAACAGTCACCGCCTCGCGCAGGCTCGGGCGGCTGATGCCCAGTTGCTCGGCCAATTCACGTTGCCCCGGCAGCATGTCGCCGGAGCGCCATTGGCCACGGGCCAAGGCCGCCCGCAGCTTTTCTACCACTGAATTTACAACCGTTGACGAGGTGATCACTGTTCACTCCCTGGAATATGGCGGATGAGGCCCATGGCAGGCGCTGATTGTTGTGCCTGCCGGCGAGAGGCACAAGGCATGCCTCAGAACTCCTGCTGCTGCGCGCCGGGCAGCGGTTTGCGCGGTTGGAAACCATAGCCCTGCTGGCCGCTCAGGACTTTGTTGGCCCGTTGAATATCGATGTCTTTTTCCCAGCGGGCGATCGCCACGGTGGCGACGCAGTTGCCGATCAGGTTGGTCAGCGCCCGGCCGATGCCCATGAACCAGTCCACCGCCAGCACCAGCACCAGGCCTACCACCGGGATAGCCGGGATCGCCGTCAGGGTGGCGGCCAGGATTACCAGCGCCGAACCGGGAATCCCGTGGGCGCCTTTGGAGGTGATCAGCGACACCAGCAGGATGGTCAGCAGGTCGGACATCGACAGCGGCGTACCGGTGGCGTTGGCGATGAAGACGATGGCCAGGGTCAGGTAGATCGAGAAACCGTCGAGGTTGAACGAATAACCCGTCGGGATGACCAGGCCGACTGTGGAGCTGCCGATGCCCAGGTGCTCCAGTTTGCGCATGATCTGTGGCAGTACGGCGTCGGAGGAGGCGGTACCAAGGACGATCAGCAGCTCTTCGCGCAGGTATTTGAGGAACGGCAGCATGCGCAGGCCGGAACAGCGCATGACCAGCCCGAGAATCACCGCCACGAAGGCGAAGCAGGTCAGGTAGAACAGGCCCACCAGGCTGCCCAGGTGCTGCAGCGAGTCCAGGCCGTATTTGCTGGTGGTGAAGGCGATGGCGCCGAACACGCCGATCGGCGCCAGGCGCACGATCATGCCCATGATGCGGAAGATGATGTGGCTGAGTTCGTTGATCAGCCGCGAGATGCCGGAAGCGGCTTCGCCCACCAGGTTCAGCGCGCTGCCGAACAGCACGGAGAACAGCAGCACCTGCAGGATGTTGTTTTCGGCGAAGGCGCCCAGTACCGAGTTGGGGATCAGCCCCATCAGGAACTCGGAGGTGCCATGCATGTGCTGGCTGCGCTGGGCGATGTCGCCCATGTCGGCGGCGGACAGCTGTTCCAGATGGATATTGGCGCCGCTGCCGATGCCGGTGGTGAAGGCGAAGACCAGGCCGATCACCAGGGCGATGGTGGTCAGGACTTCGAAGTAGATGACCGATTTGAGCCCGATGCGTCCGACCTTTTTCAGGTCGCCGGCGCCGGAGATGCCGCTGACCACCACGCAGAAGACGATCAGGCCGATCAGCATCTTGATCAGCTTGATAAAGGCGTCGCCCAGTGGCTTGAGTTGCGAGGAGTATTCGGGGAGTGTCAGTCCGCACACGATGCCGAGCATCAGTCCGAGGACTACCTGGAGGAAAATCGAACGCGAGCACCATCTGAGCATGAGGGGAATCCTGGTCGGTGTCCCGGCTGCCGTGCGCGGAGCGCATCAGATTCGGGACTTAATTATTGTGGTCTTACCGGTATGTCCAGTGCAGGCGCAGTCTATGCCCGATTTTCCCGCGAATACAAGGGTAAATCCGAAAATTGGCATGACCGGTCTGACCAGTGGTGCTGGTCCTGTAGCCGCTGCCGCAGGCTGCGATAAGGCCGAAGGCCTTCCTGCGATCTTCAGAGTGTCGCGGCCGTGCCGGCCGATCGCAGCCTGCGGCAGCGGCTACAGGTCCCGGGCCAGACAATTCGCGGACGAAAAAAAGCCCGGCGCGAAGGCCGGGCTTTTCAGGTAACGCTCTGCTAATTAAGCGCCGTATACCGGCAGCTTCTTGCAGATGGCTTTGACTTTCTCACGAACGGCGTCGATCACCGCTTCGTTATTCAGGTCAGCCAGGATGTCGCAGATCCAGCCAGCCAGTTCCTTGCACTCGGCTTCCTTGAAGCCGCGAGTGGTCACGGCCGGAGTACCGAAGCGCAGGCCGGAGGTAACGAACGGGGAGCGTGGGTCGTTTGGCACGGAGTTCTTGTTCACGGTGATGAAGGCCTTGCCCAGAGCGGCATCGGCGTCTTTACCGGAGATTTCCTGCTTGATCAGCGACAGCAGGAACAGGTGGTTCTGCGTACCGCCGGAAACCACGTCGAAACCGCGCTCGATGAACACGCCGGCCATGGCCTGGGCGTTCTTCACCACTTGTTGCTGGTAGGCCTTGAACTCAGGCTGCAGCGCTTCCTTGAAGCAGATGGCCTTGGCGGCGATCACGTGCTCCAGCGGGCCGCCCTGGGCGCCCGGGAATACCGCGGAGTTCAGCTTCTTCTCGATGTCGGCGTTGGCGCGCGCCAGGATCAGGCCGCCACGTGGACCGCGCAGGGTCTTGTGGGTGGTGGTGGTTACCACGTCGGCGAAAGGCACCGGGTTCGGGTAGACGCCAGCGGCGACCAGTCCCGCAACGTGAGCCATATCAACAAAGAGATAGGCACCGACCTTGTCGGCGATTGCGCGGAAACGTGGGAAGTCCAGGACCTGCGAGTAGGCAGAGAAACCGGCCACGATCATCTTTGGCTTGTGCTCGACCGCCAGGCGCTCGACTTCGTCGTAGTCGATCAGGCCGTTGGCATCGATGCCGTACTGGATGGCGTTGTACAGCTTGCCGGAGGAGGAAACGCTGGCGCCGTGGGTCAGGTGACCGCCGTGGGCCAGGCTCATGCCCAGGATGGTGTCGCCAGCCGACAGCAGCGCCAGGTAAACGGCGGCGTTGGCTTGCGAGCCGGCGTGCGGCTGAACGTTGGCGTAGTCGGCGCCGAACAGCTCCTTGGCACGGTCGATGGCCAGCTGCTCAACCACGTCGACGTATTCGCAGCCGCCGTAGTAACGCTTGCCTGGGTAACCTTCGGCGTATTTGTTGGTCAGCACCGAGCCTTGAGCTTCCATCACCGCAGGGCTGGTGTAGTTTTCCGAAGCGATCAGCTCAATGTGCTCTTCCTGGCGCTGAGCTTCTTGCTCCATGGCGGCAAAGAGATCGGCGTCGTACTTGGCAATAGTCAAATCACGGCTGAACATGGCGGTCCTCAAGGATCGGGGCAGAAAAGGGGGGCATTCTAACCCAACGGGTTTTAGATGGCATATGAAAGGACATCATGTCGCAGACAAGTGGTGTTCATGAGCTGCCCAGGCTGAGTCCTGTAGCCGCTGCCGCAGGCTGCGATCGACCACGCAGTGGTCGTGCTCTTGAGGCCACTGAAGGCCTTCGGCCTTATCGCAGCCTGCGGCAGCGGCTACAGGAACGGCGATACCTGGGGTCAATCGAACATGAACAGCGCGTCGTTGCTGAACTGCCCTTCGAAGCTGTTGGCCGGCATCGGCCGGCCGAACAGGTAACCCTGGACTTCGTCGCAGCCGTGCTCGCGCAGGAAGTCCAGTTGCTCATGGGTTTCCACACCCTCGGCGATCACTGCCAGGTTCAGGCTGTGGGCCATGGCGATGATGGCGCGGGCGATCTGCGCGTCCTGCTCGCCGGACGGCAGGCCGTCGACGAAGGTGCGGTCGATCTTCAAGACATCGATGGGGAACTGCTTGAGGTAGTTCAGCGATGAATAACCGGTGCCGAAGTCGTCGACTGCGATGCTCAGGCCGAGGTTCTTCAGCCCGTCGAGGATCTGCATCGCCTCGCTGACTTCGCGCATCAGGATACTTTCGGTCAGTTCCAGCTCCAGGCAGGCCGGCGGCAGGCCAGTGTCCTTGAGGATGGTGGCGATCCGCATGCCCAGCTGGCCATCGGAGAATTGCCGGGCCGAGATGTTCACCGAGACCTTCGGCACCCGGACCTTGGCCTGGTGCCACGCCTTGAGCTGGCGGCAGGCTTCGCTGATGACCCAGTCGCCGACATCCACCACCAGCCCCAGTTCTTCGAGCACCGGGATGAAGTCCCCCGGCGGTACCAGCCCGCGTCGCGGATGGCGCCAGCGCAGCAGGGCCTCGGCGCCGGTCAGGCGCTTGCCGTCGCCGCTGAACTGCGGCTGGTAGTAGAGGATGAATTCCTGCTGTTCCAGGGCGTGGCGCAGGTCGCTTTCCAGCTCCAGGCGTTCCAGGGCGCTGGCGTTCATGTCGGCCTGGTAGAACTGGAAGTTGTTCTTGCCGCGCTCCTTGGCGTGGTACATCGCGGTGTCGGCGTTTTTCATCAGTTGGCTCAGTTCGTTGCCGTCCTGCGGGCTCAGGGCGATGCCGATACTGGCGGTGACGAAGAACTCACGGCCTTCGAGCACGAACGGCTTCACCAGGCTGGCGAGAATCTGTTCGGCAACATGGATCGCCCGGTTCAGGGCAATCTCGCGGCTGGTCCGCGGTTGCAGGAGCAGGGTGAACTCATCGCCGCCCATGCGCGCCACGGTGTCGTCATCGTCGACGCAATCGAGCAGGCGGGTGGCCATTTCCTTGAGCATGCG
The DNA here is from genome assembly GCF_059421865.1 of Pseudomonas sp. GW821-FHT02B10. Taxonomy (NCBI): domain Bacteria; kingdom Pseudomonadati; phylum Pseudomonadota; class Gammaproteobacteria; order Pseudomonadales; family Pseudomonadaceae; genus Pseudomonas; species Pseudomonas sp. GW821-FHT02B10. The sequence continues at coordinate 120,027 of NZ_JBWKVU010000016.1, forward strand.
GTCGCCCGCGGCGTGGCCCAGGGAGTCGTTGATCGGCTTGAAACGGTCCAGGTCGAGGAACATCAGCACCACCCAGGACTTCTGCCGCTCCGCCGATTGCAGGGCGGTGTGCAGGCGGTCCTGGAACAGCGTGCGGTTGGGCAGGTGGGTCAGGGCGTCGTAGTAGGCCAGGCGGTGAATGCGCTGCTCGCTGGCCTTGCGTTCGCTGATGTCGGTGAAGAAGCACACGTAGCTGGCCAGGTCGCCTTCGTCATCGAGTACCGCGGTGATGCCGACCCAGGCCGGATAGTGCTCGCCGTTGCGGCGCTTGAGCCAGACCTCGCCTTCCCAGGTGCTGTGCTGGTGCAGCTGCTTGAGCACATAGCGCAGGTGGGCTTCCTGCTGTTCGTCGACGGTGAGCATGTTCGGCAACTGGTCGAGCACCTGGGACACCGCGTAGCCACTGACCCGGCTGAACGCCTCGTTGGCCTGGACGATGTAGCCCGCCGGGTCGGTGATCAGGATCGCCGAGGTCGAGTGCTCGAATACCGTGGCCGCCATGCGCAGGTCTTTTTCCGCGCGACGCTGCTGGCTGATATCGCGGCCGACCCCGAGCACGCCTTCGAAAGCGCCGTGTTCGTCCCACACCAGCACCAGGCGCAACTCGATCGGAATCTTGCGCCCGTCGGCCCGCAGGCAGTCGAACAGGAACAACTGGGTCTGCACCTGGTTACGCAGGCGTGCCAGTTGCTCGGGCTTGTCCAGGGCCTTGCTGACCCGCTCCATCAGGGCGTAGATGCCGGTCAGTTGTTGCGGGTTGGCAATGGTCGATTGCCAGCCGTTCTGGAAGATCCACTCCACGTCATAACCCAGTACCGACTGCACCGAGGGGCTGACATAGTTGAGGGCCATCTTACTGTCGGTGGAGAAAATCACGTCGCTGATGCTTTCGGCGAGCATGCGATAGCGTCGTTCGCTGTCGCGCAGGGATTCGCTGGCCTCGATCTGGTCGGTGATGTCCTTGGCCACGCCGATGATGCGCGTGACCTGGTCGTACTTGTCCCGCGCCAGGGCCTGTTCGCGGATGTCGAAACAGCGCCATTGGCCGCTGCGGTGGCGAAAGCGCAAATGGCACTGCAGCAACTGCAGGTAGCCGGCATGCCGCTGTTCCTGGCGCAGGCGGTGATAGAGGTCGGCGTCTTCCGGGTGCAGGAGGATTTCCCAGAAATACTCGCCCATCTGGTGCAGTTCGGTCTTGTTGTAGCCGAGGGTCTGCCCCAGGTGATGGTTGCTGAAGATCATCCGCTGGCTGATGACGTCCTGCACATACAGGTGGTCCGGCACGGTGCGCACCACATCCGACCAGAAACCCTCGCGCTCCAGCAGCGACAGCTCGATGAGCTTGCGGCTGGTGATGTCGCTGATGCTGAGGATCACCGCGCGATAGTCGCAGGGGTCTTCCGGCAGGCGCAGGACCAGCCACAGATGCTGGTCGTGGCCCTGGGCGTCGCTGAGGCGGATTTCCAGCTCCAGCTGTTTGTGCTGGTTGATCACGGTCTCCAGCAGCTGGTTGCCGATGGCGCTGCTGTGGAGCGGGCTGCCTTCGATCAGCAGTTTCCAGGCCTGCTCGCAGGAGTCGACGTTGAGCAGCCGCAGGGCCACCTGATTGACCTCGGTGACGCGCAGTTCTTCAAGCAGCAGCTGGCGCTGCTGGGGGTTGTGCTCCAGCCAGGCCTTGAGCTGTTCGCTGTCGTGCAGTTGCGCCTTGTCGAGAAACGCCGGCAGCCCGGAGATATCCAGGACACAGAGAGCGACCCCGGTGCCTTCGAAAATATCCTGATAGCGCCGACGTCCTTCGTGCAACTGACGCTGGCGGCGGCGCATGTTCAGCAACGCGATCACCGGCAGCAGGGAAAACGCCAGTCCCAGCAGGCACTTGGCGATAAACGCCGGCAACAGTTGCTCGATCACCGCGCGATCGTCGAACAGGCCGCGCAATTGCCAGTCGCTATTGCCCAGTGGCGCGACCAGTACGCTGTTGGCTATGTCGTCGGTGCTCACCGGGGTGCTGCTGCCGTCGTCGCGACTGAGGGTTTTCTGGTTCAGGCGGTTTTCAATGACCCAGGTCGGGTGAAAACCCTGGTCGGGACTGGGCTCCAGGGACTGGACGAAAGACGGTGCCAGGCGCAGCACCCAGTAACTCTTGAGGGCGCCGCTGGGCTGGTGCAACAGCAGCTGTACCAGCGCGCCGTTGGTGGCGTTGCTGTAGTAGTAGCGCTGGCCGCGGCTGCGGCTGGTCAGCTCGGCGAGCCATGCGGCGTCCTGGTCGTCGGCGCCACTGTCGCTGATGAGCTGGCCCTTAGCATCCAGCAGCGCGATGCTTTGCAGGTCGGGCAGGGACAGCTGCAGCCTTTTCAGCAGCAGTTGTTGCTGTTCGGCATTCTGTGGTGGTTCGACGATCGGCAGCAGGTTGAGGGCGATCTGCGCATTGAGTGCCAGGTTGAGGCTGATGTGCTCGGCCAGGTCGGCGTTGTAGTCGATCGCATGTTGACGCTGGTCTTTGCGGGTCTGTTGCAGTTGGTCGAGCAGTTGCCAGAACAGCAGGGCGAGCAGCAGCAGGACCAGGGTCGCCAGCACGCCTTTCAGGGTACCGCGCAGGGGCGAGCCGGACGCAGGTGCAGGTGCGCGCAGGGAAAAGGGCGGAGTGGCATTGGACAAACTGTGATCCTGCGGTTTGGCTGGACTGGCGCGACGTGCACTATAAGCCGGACGCCCGAAGGGCGGCTAGCATGCCTTGAGTTGTGGCAAAGTGCCAGTCCTGGCTGGCTGGACCTTGCCCGGCCATTGAGGTAGCTTTGCCGGTTACGCGGGAGCGCTCCAGCTCCAGACAATCAGGCTTTTTCCGTACGCAGGCATTGATCACGATCAAATGCCGGCGCCGCGCATGGCCTGGCCCGGGCTTCGCCCGCTCTCCATTCATCAGTCACTGACGCTAGGTTCATCATGGCTCAATACGTCTTCACCATGCATCGGCTGGGAAAAGTTGTTCCGCCGAAGCGGGAAATCCTGAAAAACATCTCTCTGTCGTTCTTCCCGGGCGCCAAGATCGGCGTGCTGGGCCTCAACGGTTCGGGTAAGTCCACCCTGCTGAAAATCATGGCCGGCGTCGACACCGAGTTCGAGGGCGAAGCCCGTCCGATGCCCGAGCTGAACATCGGCTACCTGCCCCAGGAGCCTCAGCTGGATCCGACCAAGACCGTGCGTGAAGTGGTCGAGGAAGCGGTCAGCGTGATCAAGGACGCCCAGGCGCGCCTGGACGAGGTCTACGCGGCCTACGCCGATCCGGATGCCGACTTCGACAAGCTGGCCGCCGAACAGGCCAAGCTCGAAGCGATCCTGCAGGCCAGCGATGGCCACAACCTGGAGCGCCAGCTGGAAGTCGCCGCCGATGCGCTGCGCCTGCCGGCCTGGGACGCCAAGGTCGAACACCTGTCCGGTGGTGAAAAGCGTCGCGTGGCCCTGTGCCGCCTGCTGCTGTCCGCTCCGGACATGCTGCTGCTCGACGAACCGACCAACCACCTGGACGCCGATTCCGTGGCCTGGCTGGAGCATTTCCTCCACGACTTCCCGGGCACCGTGGTTGCGATCACGCACGACCGTTACTTCCTGGACAACGTCGCCGGCTGGATCCTCGAGCTCGACCGCGGCGCCGGCATTCCTTACGAGGGCAACTATTCGGGCTGGCTGGAAGCCAAGTCCGATCGTCTGGCCCAGGAATCCAAGCAGCAGTCGGCCCATGAAAAGGCCATGAAGGAAGAGCTGGAGTGGGTGCGCAAGGGCGCCAAGGCTCGCCAGTCGAAATCCAAGGCCCGTCTGGCCCGCTTCGAAGAAATGCAATCGCAGGAATTCCAGAAGCGCAGCGAGACCAACGAGATCTACATCCCGGCCGGTCCGCGCCTGGGCGACAAGGTCATCGAGTTCAAGAACGTCACCAAGGGCTACGGCGATCGCGTGCTGATCGACAACCTGTCGTTCTCCATGCCAAAAGGCGCCATCGTCGGCGTGATCGGCGGTAACGGCGCCGGTAAGTCCACCCTGTTCCGCATGCTGATGGGCAAGGAAACACCGGACTCGGGCAGCATCGAAGTCGGCGAAACCGTGCAACTGGCTTGCGTGGACCAGAGCCGCGAAGACCTGGACGGCAGCAAGACTGTGTTCCAGCAGATCTCCGACGGTTCCGACCAGATCCGCATCGGCAGCTACGAGATCCCGTCGCGTACCTACGTCGGTCGCTTCAACTTCAAGGGCGGCGACCAGCAGAAGTTCGTCAAGGACCTGTCCGGTGGTGAGCGTGGCCGCCTGCACCTGGCCCTGACCCTGAAAGAGGGCGGCAACGTCCTGCTGCTCGACGAACCGTCCAACGACCTCGACGTCGAAACCCTGCGTTCCCTGGAAGAAGCCCTGCTGGACTTCCCGGGCGCCGCCATTGTGATCTCCCACGACCGGTGGTTCCTTGACCGTGTCGCGACCCACATCCTGGCGTACGAAGACGACTCGCAAGCGGTGTTCTTCGAAGGCAACTACACCGAGTACGAAGCCGATCGCAAGAAGCGCCTCGGCGACGCGGCAGCCCAACCGCACCGCGTGCGTTACAAGAAACTGGCCTGATCCGGGCAAGTTGCTTGAAAGAAACGGAGCCTTCGGGCTCCGTTTTTTTTGCCTGTTTTTCGGGTTCGCCAATATGGGGCGTTGCTGGCGATTCGGATCCCATGAATGGTGCGTTAAATGCCGGAAATGGTGAAAAATTTATATCAACTGCACCATTTAAATTCATAACTGCGACATTTTGCTCTGTCATGGTGCTGTTCGAGTTGCTAAAGTCCCGGGCAAATCTGCGTTAACGACAATAAATTTGCCGAGACTTTCCCATGATCGAATCCGTCGAAGACTTCCTCGCCCGCCTGAAAAAGCGCGACCCGGACCAGCCTGAATTCCACCAGGCGGTGGAAGAGGTACTGCGCAGCCTGTGGCCGTTCCTGGAGGCCAATCCGCATTACCTGACCTCGGGCATTCTCGAGCGCATCTGTGAGCCGGAGCGGGCGGTGGTGTTTCGTGTGTCGTGGGTCGACGATCAGGGCAAGGTCCAGGTCAATCGCGGGTTCCGCATCCAGATGAACAGCGCTATCGGCCCGTACAAGGGCGGTTTGCGCTTCCACCCTTCGGTCAATCTTGGGGTGCTGAAATTCCTCGCCTTCGAGCAGACCTTCAAGAACTCCCTGACTTCGCTGCCCATGGGCGGCGGCAAAGGCGGCTCGGACTTCGATCCGAAGGGCAAGAGCGACGCCGAGGTGATGCGCTTCTGCCAGGCCTTCATGAGCGAGCTGTATCGCCATATCGGTTCGGACGTGGACGTGCCGGCGGGGGATATCGGCGTGGGCGCCCGGGAAATCGGCTTCCTGTTCGGCCAGTACAAGCGCCTGAGCAATCAGTTCACTTCGGTGCTGACCGGCAAGGGCATGAGTTACGGCGGCAGCCTGATCCGTCCGGAGGCTACCGGCTTTGGCTGCGTGTATTTCGCCGAAGAAATGCTCAAGCGCCGTGACGAGCGGGTGGAGGGCAAGCGCGTGGCGATTTCCGGCTCCGGCAACGTGGCGCAATACGCCGCGCGCAAGGTCATGGACCTGGGCGGCAAGGTGATCTCCCTGTCGGATTCCGAAGGCACGCTGTACTGCGAGGCCGGGCTGACCGAGGAGCAATGGCAGGCGGTGCTGGAACTGAAGAACGTCAAGCGTGGGCGCATCAGCGAGCTGGCGACGCGGTTCAACCTCGAGTTCCTTGCCGGACAGCACCCCTGGGAGTTGCCGTGCGACATCGCGCTGCCGTGCGCCACCCAGAACGAACTGGACGCCGAGTCGGCGCGCACGCTGCTGCGCAACGGCTGCATGTGCGTGGCTGAAGGGGCGAACATGCCGACCACCCTGGAGGCTGTGGATATCTTTATCGAGGCCGGCATTCTGTTCGCCCCGGGCAAGGCGTCCAACGCCGGGGGCGTGGCGGTCAGCGGGCTGGAGATGTCGCAGAACGCCATGCGCCTGCTGTGGAGCGCCGGCGAGGTGGACAGCAAGCTGCACGGCATCATGCAGTCGATCCACCACGCCTGCGTGCATTACGGCGAAGAAAACGGTCGGATCAACTACGTCAAAGGGGCCAACATCGCCGGCTTCGTCAAGGTCGCCGATGCCATGCTGGCCCAGGGCGTGGTTTAAGCCGGGTCGATGCGGATCACCTCGATCAACTGATCGCCCGCCGGCCTCTGCCACAGCACTTCATCGCCAAGCTGGGTGCCCAGCAGCGCCCGGCCCAACGGCGAGCCCCAATTGATCAGGCCCTTGGCGACATCGGCCTGATCCTCTCCCACCAGTTGCACACACTGCTCGGTGCCGTGCTCGTCGGCGAAGATGACCCGGCTGCCGATCTGCACTTTCGACCGCGATGTCGCCTGGGGAACCACCTGGGCGCTTTGCAGGCGCTGGTTGAAGTAGCGCAGGTCGCGTTCGATATCGGCTAACTGCTGTGGGTCCGCCTGGTCGCCCTGCGCCGATTGTTCGTTGTGCCGGGTTTGCAGGAACGCGACCTTGGCCTGCAGTTCGCTCAGGCCCTGCGGGGTGACGTAGTTGGGCTGCGCGCTGATCTGCCGTTCCACGGGTTGGTCGGCCTGGGCGGCAGTCAGTTCCTCATTGACGAAGGCTCGGCTCATGGGCGTTTTCCCGTAATGGAGGTTTGGGCCATGGTCGCAGCCTTTTGGTTTCTGGCCATGCCTGAAAGCGACTTACTGTGAGCGATAGGCTCGCGCGGCGTCGCGGTCTTTTTCTTCTTGCCAGGCGCGTTCGCGTTCGTCCCAGTGACGCTCCCGATAATCGTTGCGGTCCTGGTTTTCCAGCATGGCCTGGCACTGGCGAAAGCCGTCGCTCCAGCCCTCGGCGTATTGCGGGTCCTTGAGGTAGCGCGGCACGTTCTTGCGAAATTCGCCGTTGATCGCCCCGGCGGCCTGGCGACCGCTGGCGCAGCCATCATCGAAGCCGTCGGCGAAGGCCGGCGGATAACCCTGCTTGAGCAACTGCTCGTGGGTCGTCTCGCAACCGGTCATCAATGCCAGCAACGCTGCCACTACCGCATACCGCCACATCTCTGACTCCCACGCCGTTCAACGGCTGATAGAGAAAGTCTAGAAGGGGATTCGTCAGTGGTCTGTGAAAGCGCGGCAAGAATGCTACCGGGCGTCAGTAGTGGTACCACTTCAGTTCCAGCATCACCTCGTTTTCCGCCGTGGCCAGGTGGCTGAACTCGCGCTGGGCGCTCAGGCGCAGGCCCAGGTTGCGCGACAGCTCCCATTGCTGGTTGAGGCTCAGGCTGCGACGCACCTCGCCATTGGTGAAGTAATCGCCCTTGGCTTCGATGCTGAAGTTGCCCAACGGGTTTTTCCACAGCAGGCCGGTGTTGAAACCGGCCGCCGGGGTGATGAAACCGGCGAAATCGGCGTTGTGCTCGACGCGCACGGTGCCCAGGGCGAAGCCGAGCATGTTCTCGCTGAGCTGCCAGGTGCCGCCACCGCCACCGTTGACATGGCTGACCAGGGTTTCATCGTCGTGTTTGCCCGGCACCCGTTCCAGGCCGCCGGTGACCTGCCAGGACCAGGGTTGCAGCAGTTCGTTACGCGGCGTCAGCGAACGAATGGTCGCCAGGTCCAGTTGCTGTAGCTGCCAATTGTTGCCTTCGTACTGGCGCAGTTTCATTTGCAGGATTTCGATCTGTGCGCCCAGGGGGAAACCTTCGGCGTTGTCATTGAGGTCGTGATAGGCCATGCGCAGCCCGTATTCGCCAAAGGCCTGGTCGCCGCGGGTGCCCACGCCGACCTGCCAGGTGCGCGATTCATGGCCGTCTTCCGGCAGGCCAGGGCGTTCGATGGACAGTTCGGGCGGCGGGTTGCGGTTGATCGCCCGCAACAGCTCGAAACTGCGCTGCGCCCGTTGCGGATCGCGCTCTTGACCGTTGGCCCGGTAGCGCTCAAGGCGATAGGCTGCATCGATGATCAACGCCTGGCGGTCCCGTGGCTGGGCCTTGAAGGCCGGCTCCTGCAGCTGTTGCTGGTCGGCGCTGACCTTCAGCACCCATTGCTGTTCGTCGCTGCTCAGCGGCTTGGCGCGCTCCAGCAGTTCACGTTCGCGGGACGGGCGGTACTCGATCTTCTCCACCAGGCCGGCTTCCTTGACCGCCTTGACGGTGTCGGTAGGAATCGCCGTCAACGGGAATTGCCCGGTCAGGCGCAGGCTCGGACGGGCGACTTGCAGCAGCTCCAGCAAGCGGTAGGAGCAGTTCTCGTCGAAGAAGAAATAGTCGAACTTGATCTGCTTCAGTTCCCAGACGTGCTCGACCATGCGTTCGGTTTCGGCCTGGGTCAGGTTCAGCCGGTATTCCCACAGGTCGCGGTTTTCCAGGCTGCGGTACTCCGAGAGCTTTTCCTGGTAGGGCACCAGGGCGAACAGGCCGGGATAGCCGCCCATCAGGCCTTTCCAGGCATAGAGAATGCTGTTGTCCGAGCCTTCGATATAGGCGCCGAAGTTGATCGCATAGCTGAGCAGGGCGGTGTGGTTGCTTTGGACGTCGGCCTGGTCGATGCGCAGCAGGGTATGGCCGAACATCGACGACGGGCTGTTCAGGTAGGCCGCCGGGAAAATCATCACCGTGCTGTGGGGCGAGACGTCCTTGAACCACTGGTTGAACTCATTGCAGTCCACCGCCGGCAGATCGCTCAGGCGCAGCTGGGCCTTGAGCCAGCGGGTGCGGGCGGGGTACACGCATTGAGCATGCTGGTTGCCGCTGCCGACGGGGGCGTAGAGCGCGTCAAGGGTGGCCTTGAGTTCGGCGTCGGGGTGTTCGGCACCGTTTTTGGCGAGAAAAAACTTCGGGTCGCTGACATAACTGCGCCAGCCACCGAGCTTGGCGGTTTCGTAGTGGCCAAGGGAAATCCAGAACGGATCGCTGGCCAGTTGCTGCAAACGTGAGTGGTCGATTTGTGGCGCGGCGGACAGCGGGGCGCAGACACAGAGCGCCAGGGAGGCAAGGCGTTTGAGCATGGTGGGCAACTTGAGTCGGAAAAAACAAAGACCCGGGAGGGGTCATGTCCGAAAAACAAAAGCCCGCTCCCCGAAAAGAGCGGGCGGGTCGAGATTAAGCCGGGGTGGCGTACTTGGCCAGGCGTGCATCGCTTTTCAGCACGGCCAGGGTGTTGGTGTGCACATCTTCCGCGGTCACATCGGCTTTGCTGAAGATCTGCTGGAAGTGCTCGTGGGTGACGGCGGCGAAGTGCGCGCGGTCTTCAGGAGCGACGCCCAGGACCACGGCGTAGGTGGTCAGCGCTTCGCCTTCACCTTTGGCCATGTCTTCGGAGAGCTCGTTCATCATGCCATTCATGGCAAACCAGGATTTGCCGCCGTAAGTCAGCGCACTGTTGGTCGAGCAGCCGTTGGTGCCGGAAGTCATACCGAAGGTCGCGTTACCGGAGGTGCCGTTGGTGGTGGAGGCCAGGAAGTGAGCCGGAGTGCCGCGCTGTCCTTCGAACAGCAGGTTGCCCCACCCACAATCCGGACCGCCTGGCGCTTGGGCCATTGCATTGATGGAAACAGCGGTGAAGAGAGTACCGAGAAGAATCCGTTTCATAGCTTTGTTCTCTTTGTGTGCAAACCAATGGACAAGGGTTCTGGCCCATGTCGGCGCCAGTGGGCCGGTTATTAGTCCAGCCGCGCAGCTTGGAGTTTAGGCAGATTCCAAGGGTTCCGTGTTTTTTTGCATGACATTCCTTGAAATAGACGGCTTTTATGCTGTCTGTGTGGGGCCGGGGATCTGTCCGCGCTTTCGCTGCGTCGCGCCTTGCCAGCCGCTGTACCCGGCGCCAGAATGCCCCATCTGCCCCGCCTGATGTAAGGAAGCCCGATGCCTGATCCTGTTGCTGCCAGCTTGCGTCTAGCGCCCGAAGCGCTGACCCGTCCGTTTTCCGCTGAACAGTTCAGCTTCTCGACCACCAATGATTTGGAGCCCTTTCGCGGTGTGCTTGGCCAGGAACGTGCGGTCGAAGCCTTGCAGTTCGGTGTGGCCATGCCACGCCCCGGTTACAACGTCTTTGTCATGGGCGAGCCCGGCACTGGCCGCTTCTCTTTCGTCAAACGCTACCTGAAGGCTGAAGGCAAACGTCTGCAGACCCCGTCCGACTGGGTCTACGTCAACAATTTCGATGAGCCGCGCGAGCCGCGCGCGCTGGAGCTGCCTTCGGGGGCCGCGGGTGCGTTCATCAGTGACATCAACGGCCTGATCGACAATTTGCTGGCGACCTTTCCGGCGGTCTTCGAGCATCCGTCCTATCAACAGAAGAAAAGCGCCATCGACCGCGCGTTCAACCAGCGTTACGACCGTGCCCTCGACGTTATCGAGCGCCTGGCGCTGGAGAAGGACGTCGCGCTGTACCGCGACAGCAGCAATATCGCCTTCACCCCGATGCTCGACGGCAAGGCGCTGGACGAGGCCGAGTTCGCGCAATTGCCCGAAGCCGATCGCGAGCGTTTCCATGAGGACATTTCCGCCCTGGAAGAGCGCCTTAACGAAGAACTGGCGAGCCTGCCGCAGTGGAAGCGCGAGTCGAGCAACCAACTGCGTCACCTCAACGAAGAAACCATCACCCTGGCCCTGCAGCCGCTGCTCGCGCCGCTGTCCGAGAAGTACGCGGAAAACGCCGGTGTATGCGGCTACCTGCAAGCCATGCAGGTGTACCTGCTCAAGACTGTGGTCGAGCAACTGGTGGACGATAGCAAGACCGACGCTGTGGCCCGCAAGCTGCTGGAAGAACAGTACGGCCCGAGCCTGGTGGTCGGTCACCCGGCCAGTGGCGGCGCGCCGGTGGTGTTCGAGCCGCACCCGACCTACGACAACCTGTTTGGTCGCATCGAATACAGCACCGACCAGGGCGCGCTCTACACCACTTACCGGCAGTTGCGTCCGGGTGCCCTGCATCGGGCCAATGGCGGTTTCCTGATTCTCGAAGCCGAGAAGATGCTCAGCGAACCCTTTGTCTGGGATGCCCTCAAGCGGGCCCTGCAATCGCGCAAGCTGAAGATGGAGTCGCCGCTGGGCGAACTGGGGCGCCTGGCCACCGTGACCCTGACCCCGCAACACATCCCGTTGCAGGTCAAGGTCGTGATCATCGGTGCCCGCCAGCTGTACTACACGCTGCAGGACCTGGATCCGGACTTCCAGGAAATGTTTCGCGTGCTGGTGGACTTCGACGAAGACATCCCGATGGTGGACGAGAGCCTCGAACAGTTCGCCCAACTGCTGAAGACCCGCACCTCCGAAGAAGGCATGGCGCCGTTGACCGCGGACGCGGTGGCGCGCCTGGCAACCTACAGCGCCCGGCTGGCGGAGCACCAGGGGCGCTTGTCAGCGCGTATTGGCGATCTGTTCCAGCTGGTCAGCGAGGCGGACTTCATCCGTCACCTGGCCTCGGACGAGATGACCGATGCCGGGCACATCGAACGGGCACTCAAAGCCAAGGCCACGCGCACCGGGCGGGTCTCGGCGCGGATTCTCGACGACATGCTGGCGGGGATCATCCTGATCGACACCGATGGCGCTGCGGTAGGCAAGTGCAACGGACTGACCGTGCTTGAAGTGGGCGACTCGGCCTTTGGCGTGCCGGCGCGGATTTCCGCCACGGTCTATCCGGGAGGTAGCGGTATCGTCGACATCGAGCGCGAGGTCAATCTCGGCCAGCCGATTCACTCCAAGGGCGTGATGATTCTCACCGGCTACCTGGGCAGTCGTTACGCCCAGGAATTCCCCCTGGCGATCTCGGCGAGCATCGCGCTGGAGCAATCCTACGGTTATGTCGATGGCGACAGTGCGTCGCTGGGCGAGGCGTGCACGCTGATCTCGGCCTTGTCGAAAACCCCGCTCAAGCAATGCTTTGCCATTACCGGATCGATCAACCAGTTCGGCGAAGTGCAGGCGGTTGGCGGGGTCAACGAGAAGATCGAAGGCTTCTTCCGCCTCTGCGAAGCTCGGGGCCTGACGGGCGAGCAAGGTGCGATCATTCCTCACGCCAACGTCGCGACCCTGATGCTCGATGAGAAGGTGCTGGCGGCGGTCCGCGCCGGGCAATTCCATGTGTATGCCGTGCGCCAGGCTGACGAGGCCTTGAGCCTGCTGGTCGGCGAGCCCGCGGGCGAGCCGGATGCGGATGGCCAGTTTCCGGAAGGCAGCGTCAACGCGCGGGTGGTGGAGCGCCTGCGGGTCATCGCTGAAATGGTCAGCGAGGAGGACCTCAAGGAAGCGGAAAAAGAGCAGGCGCAAGAGGCATTGGCGCAAACCAAGCCGGCATGAGCCTTGCCGCGACGAGGGCTCGGCCTTCGTCGCGGCGCCGGTCCGCTGGCGTCAACTTTCGTGAATAGACCATTCGGCGCCTGTTCAGCCGGTCAACTTTGCTTCTCAGGCTTTTCTTCCTATTCTCAGGCAAGGAGAACGACAGTCGTCACTGGATCGAAACAGTCTTCACATGAGGGCTGAATACCGGATCTACCGAGGGTCGCCGCCATGTCGCGCAACCTCTGCCTTACCCGCCAGTGTCTTGGCCTGGTCACCCGTATCGAATGCAGTATCCGCCCACTGGCGGGAGATAACGGAATGTGGACCCTACTGTTCGCGGCCGGAATGGCTGGCGAGCAACCTTCGGCCATCAAGGCCCAGGGACCTTTCTGCGGTCCCAGCGTGGCTGAATCCATCCTTGATTCCATCGTCGAAAGCCTGACCACCCATGGTTATGAGTTGGCCGACGATCCGCAGATCTGGTGCCTGCACCTTCAGGCGCAACTACGGCAGATCAATGGCGAACGCTGCCGCCATTGACGCAATCTCCCGTTAATCCCTACCGCTGAGTCCTACTCGGCGGGTGGTGGGTTCTCCAGCTTGTCGAGCTTGACCTCAAAGCCATATTCGACGGTGTTGAGTTCGCTGCGCTGGTAGGTTTCCAGCTCGGTGGGCTGCCCATAAAAGTAATGCACGTCGAACAAGGCCGGGCCGTTTGCCGGCGCCTCATGGCTGACCGCAAGAATCTCCTTCAGGTACTGGCCGCTGGCGTCCTTGGCGTAGAAACGCCAGGCCTCGGACGGGAACAGGCGCTGGTCGACGATCAGCGCATTGCCCCGCAGCTCCAGGCCTTTGGGTAGCTGGCTGACGGGTAGGGCTTTCTTCTCGATGCTGGCCAGGAACAGCGGGATCGCACCGACGGCGTAAGCCGGGGTTTCCGGGAACAGAGTCAGATCGTAAGTGATCGAGCTGCGCATCGGATCGACCTCGACTGCCTCCGATGGCAGTTCGATGGGCTCGCCGCGTTTGCCGTTTTCGTTCTGGGTGAAGAAGGTCACGGGGCTGTCGCCGGTGGAGAAGGACGTGCCCAGCAACTCGTCATTGAAGGTTCTCGGGTGGTCGAACTCGATCCGCGCCGCGCTGGCGTCCTCGGTGGATTGATGAACGACCACGCTTTTCTTCAAGGTTTCTTGGTCGAGGTTGGCGCCCTTGAGGTAGTTCGGTGCCTGGTCGTCATACACCACTACCGGCATGGGCAGGGGCTGGATCTTGCTGTCGGTGGTCAGAGGGTCGAAGCGTCGCACCGGCAGATTGAGGTCTTTGCGGGTGATGGTGGCTGCGGAGAAGTCCAACACATTGACTTCGAGCTTGTCGATCAGACCGTTGAAATACACCTTGGTGTAATGGCTGCGCTGTTCGCGCTCGAAGGCTTTGCGCTCATTTTCAAGCTGCTGCTCGAACGCTTGGCTCCAGGCCTTCTGCTTCTGCATTTCGCTGAGCTGTTTGGTGTAGAAGGCGATCTGTTGGCTGTTTTCGTTGATCGACCCGGAGCGCGAAAGGATCTGCCCGGTAGTGTCCCGTGCCTGCACCAGCAATGGGTTGAGCGGCGTCTCGCTGAGTTCGGGCGACAGTGGGGCGCTGTTGGTCAACTCGATTTCGGCGCTGTTCTTGTCCAGGGACAACAGTTTCACGCTGACATTCTTGTCGCTGCGTTGCTTGCCGATATCGGCCTTGCCCAGTTCGAAGGTGACGACCTGGTGTGGCGCGATCACTTCGGCCTTGCCTTGCAGCGTCACGGGTTGGGGCTGGTTCTTGTTTTCGACTTCCAGGCCTTCGATGAACGGGTAAGTCACCGTCAGGTCATCCGGGTTGGTCAGGTTGGAGCTGGACGGGCTCAACTGGATGCCGGGATCGGTTTCCGACCATTCGGGTTGGAAGGCGATGACCTTGCCGTTGCTCAGGGTCACGGATTGCCATTCCAGGCCGTGGGGGAAGGGGAATTGCGCCGGCATGTTGAAGCTGAAGGGAAACACCGGCTGCAGGTCGGTCAGGTAGTCGGAGTTGGAGGTCTTGCGCAGTACGAACAGGCCGTTGAGGTAGGCGTCGACCAGCGCCTGCGGGCTGGGGTAGTGCTTGAGCAGGGCCAGGGCGTCATCGCCGTATTCGGTCTCGATGGGCTTGTTCTGGAGCCGCAGTTGCGCGCGTTCGAGCAGTAACAGCGAGCCGCCCAGGTCGGCGATGGCGTCCTTGAGCTTGGGGTCCTGGATAGCGTCCAGGGATTGTTCGAACTGTGCGGTTTTCTGTTCCAGGCTGACTTGCTGCTTCTCGTCGCTGGGCGAGCAGCCGCTGCTGAGCAGTACCGCGATACACAGGCCGGTACCCGCCAAAGGCAATCGCAAATCCATTCTCCAGGCTTCCTGTCCGATGTCATTGAGCTGTTCACGTGATTCCGACACTAGCAGAAAACGCTTTGGCAGACGCGCAGGTAATGGATTTGGTTGCGGTTTATGGGCTTTTGGGCGGCTGATATACTCGCCGCCGTTTTCAGACCTGTGTGAGATTCAATGGAACGTTTTATCGAGAATGCAATGTACGCCTCGCGCTGGCTGCTGGCGCCGATCTACTTTGGTCTGTCGTTGGGGCTGCTGGCCCTGGCGCTGAAGTTCTTCCAGGAAGTCTTCCACGTCATTCCCAACGTGTTCAGCATGGCCGAGTCCGATCTGATCCTGGTGCTGCTGTCGTTGATCGACATGGCGCTGGTGGGTGGTCTGTTGGTGATGGTGATGATCTCCGGCTACGAGAACTTCGTGTCCCAGCTGGACATCGACGAGGACAAGGAAAAGCTCAACTGGCTGGGCAAGATGGATTCCTCCTCGCTGAAGATGAAGGTGGCCGCGTCCATCGTGGCGATCTCCTCGATCCATCTGCTGCGGGTATTCATGGATGCGAAGAACATCGAGCCGCAGTACCTGATGTGGTACGTGATCATCCACATGACCTTTGTGATTTCGGCCTTCGCCATGGGCTATCTGGACAAGCTGACCAAGCACTGATCGCCTGATCACCGCTGTAGCCGCGCCGCCCGGCCGTTGTGAAACGGACGGGCGGTGTCGTTTGTGGCTTGTGCTTTTACCGGCCGAGGCATATCCCTGTAAAGGTCACGGGCTTGAACTGCGCGAGGTGCACTCATGAACCTGCACGAGTTGAATGCTTATGCCGTCGCCGGAAAAATCGACGAGCTGAACCTGATCTCCCTCGAAGGCGGCATCTATCTGCTCGAGGCGCGGATGCATGGGGCGGCCTATCCGTTGAGCGATGCCCACGGTCAGATGTTGCATCTGCGTTCGGTGGAGCATGCCCGGGAAGTGTTGCACGCCTTTCCCAAGCTGCCCTTCAACCTGATCCATGCCTCAGTGCATGACGAGATGTGTGGCCTCTCGGCCGGTACCGATGACAGCCTGCGGGTGCCCCTCGCCGTCCGCTCGGCCTGACAGGCGGGACGCACGTTCATCATCGCCATGGCATCTGTGCTAGTCTGCTCGCCCTTTTGGTTCCGGGCGTCCCGGGATGCGCTGTGTACGCACGGCGGATTTTCGAGCCGTCCGCACAGCGGAGCAGTGTCATGTCCGAAGTAAATCTGTCCACCGACGAAACCCGCGTCAGCTACGGTATCGGCCGTCAGCTGGGCGACCAGCTGCGTGACAACCCGCCACCGGGCGTGAGCCTGGACGCCATCCTGGCTGGCCTGACCGACGCGTTCGCCGGCAAGCCTAGCCGTGTAGGCCAGGAAGAAATGTCCGCCAGCTTCAAGGTGATCCGCGAAATCATGCAGGCCGAAGCCGCTGCCAAGGCGGAAGCCGCTGCTGGCGCGGGCCTGGCTTTCCTGGCTGAAAACGCCAAGCGTGAAGGCATCACCACTCTGGCCTCCGGCCTGCAGTTCGAAGTGCTGACCCAGGGCGAAGGCGCCAAGCCATCCCGTGAAGACAGCGTGCGTACCCACTACCACGGCACCCTGATCGACGGCACTGTGTTCGACAGCTCCTACGAGCGCGGCCAGCCTGCGGAATTCCCGGTCGGTGGCGTGATCGCTGGCTGGACCGAGGCGCTGCAACTGATGAATGCCGGTAGCAAATGGCGTCTGTACGTGCCGAGCGAGCTGGCTTACGGCGCGCAAGGCGTTGGCAGCATCCCGCCGCACAGCGTTCTGGTATTTGACGTCGAGCTGCTCGACGTTCTGTAAGCCTCAACTGCCGGGTTGAGCTTGCTCGCGATCCATACGCCGTGTTTGCGGTGTGCGGATCGCGAGAAGGCTTGCCTTGGCAGAGGGGTCAGGTGGGGTCATAGACGTATTTTTGCGCTCAGGCCTTGCCCTTCGGCTGTTCCAGCAGGGCGCAAGGCCCGTGCATAGCAGAACAGAAACAGGTTGCGCACCAGTTCCTTGAGCACCACCGGCTCGCTGGAACTCAGGCCGTTGAGGTCCAGGTCGCCCTGATCCTGCAGCTCGTTCAAGGCTTCTTCTTCCAGTACCGCACAGACTTCCCCGGTTTCCCGATGCAGGATTCTCAGGTAAGGGTGTGGGCGGTCCAGCCATGCGTCGATCAAATAAGTCATGAGTCTCATCTCCTTGATGGGTTTCAATGAGAATAATTCTTATTCAATGAATAGCAAGTACCTATTGGCGGTTTCTGCTTTTTTCTGTGTGGAAATTGTTGTGGGTCAAAAGGACTGGCCTTTTGATATGTAGCGGGAAATGAGGGGGGTCTGGCGGGAGTGGGGAGGGCTTCACCCCATGCCTGGCACGGGGCGATAGCCGGAATATCAGACCTTGCGGACGAACTCGGACTTGAGCTTCATCGGGCCGATACCGTCGATCTTGCAATCGATGTCGTGGTCGCCATCGCACAGGCGGATGTTCTTGACCTTGGTGCCGACCTTGACCACCAGGGAGGTGCCCTTGACCTTGAGGTCCTTGATCACGGTGATGGTGTCGCCGTCTTGCAGGACGTTACCGACCGAGTCCTTTTTCACGGTTTCATCGGATGCGGCCTCGGCTTCGCCGTTGGCGGACCATTCGTGGGCGCATTCCGGGCAGACCAGTTGGGCGCCGTCTTCATAGGTGTATTCAGAATTGCATTTCGGGCAGGGTGGCAACGTGCTCACTAAGGCTCCTCGGATTCAGGAAGGCTAAAAAACGCACATTATATAGGGTTTTGCTTGGGGATGGGGTATAGCGGGGGATCGAGGGGGAAAGCATCACGAACAAGCCCGCTCCTGCGTAGGGCAGGAGCGGGCTTATGTGCAATCGGATCTTAGTGGGTGCGGGCTACGGCGAATTCGCTCAGTTCCACCAGCGCGTCGCGGTATTCGCTCGGCGGCAGGGCTTCCAGGCAGGCAATGGCGCGAGCGACATAGTCGCGGGCCAGTTGTGCGGTGTAGTCCAGGGAGCCTGAGGCTTCCACGGCAGCGCGGATGCTTTCCAGGTCTTCGATACCGCCTTTCTGGATCGCCTGGCGCACCAGGGCAGCCTGTTCCGGCGTGCCTTCGCGCATGGTGTAGATCAGCGGCAGGGTCGGCTTGCCTTCGGCCAGGTCGTCGCCGACGTTCTTGCCCAGGGTTTCCGCATCGCCACGGTAGTCGAGCAGGTCGTCCACCAGTTGGAAGGCCACGCCCAGGTGATCGCCGAAGGTGCGCAGGGCTTCGCTCTGCTCTTCGGTGGCGCCGGCCAGGGCGGCGGCGCTGTGGGTCGAGGCCTCGAAGAGCATCGCGGTCTTGCCGCGGATGACTTCCATGTAGGTTTCTTCGGTGGTGCTGGCATCACGGACTTTCGACAGCTGCAGCACTTCGCCTTCGGCGATGATGCGGGTGGCCTGCGAAAGGATCTTCATCACCGGCATCGAGCCCAGCTCGACCATCATCTCGAAGGAGCGCGAGTACAGGAAGTCGCCCACCAGCACGCTCGGGGCGTTGCCCCACATGGCGTTGGCGGTCGAGCGGCCGCGGCGCATGCCGGACATGTCGACCACGTCGTCATGCAGCAGGGTGGCGGTGTGCAGGAATTCGATGGTGGCGGCCAGCAGGCGCAGGTCGTCGCCTTCGCGACCCAGGGCCTTGCCACACAGCAGCACCAATAAAGGACGCAGGCGTTTACCCCCGGCCGAGGTAATGTAGTCGCCGATTTTCGATACCAGCGGCACTCGGGAGGTCAGCTGCTTCTTGATGATGCCGTCGACGGCGCTAAAATCGTCCGCCACCGCGCGGTAGAAAGCTTGGGGTTGCATCAGCGACAGGTGCTCCAGAAGGGTTGCGCGGCATGCTAGGACCCACGTCCGGGGCTGTCAAGGCGCGATGGACGGCCCCTTGCATCGCCAAGACAGCTTGCGTACAATCGCGCACCCTGAACTTCCTGGGCAGCACCTGCCTTACGCAATTGCACTTGGGCCGTTCCAGCCCCATGCAGCCATGCCAGCCAATACCTCTTCTTATAAAGAGCTGGGTGAGCAGGATTATCGGAGAAATACCATGTACGCAGTAATCGTTACCGGCGGTAAGCAATACAAGGTCGCTGAAGGTGAATACCTGAAGATCGAAAAACTGGAAATCGCCACTGGCGAATCCGTGACTTTTGACCGCGTTCTGTTGGTTGCCAATGGCGACGACGTGAACATCGGCGCACCTGTTGTTGCTGGCGCAACCGTCAAGGCTGAAGTGATCTCCCAAGGTCGTCACGATAAAGTCCGCATCATCAAGTTCCGTCGCCGTAAGCACCACATGAAGCGTATGGGCCACCGCCAGTGGTTCACCGAGATCAAAATCACCGGTATTCAGGCTTAATTTCAGCCTAATTCCTCACTAGGAGAATTGAACTCATGGCACACAAAAAAGCTGGTGGTAGTACCCGTAACGGTCGCGACTCAGAAGCCAAACGCCTTGGCGTGAAGATGTATGGCGGCCAGGTCATCAAGGCCGGCAACATCATCGTGCGTCAGCGCGGCACCCAATTCCACGCTGGCTACGGCGTTGGCATGGGTAAGGATCACACCCTCTTCGCGAAAATCGAAGGCGTGATCAAGTTTGAAGTAAAAGGCGCCTTCGGTCGTCGTTACGTGAGCGTCGTCGCGGCTTAATTGCGCGATCGCTGGAAAAGCCCTGTCTCGCGACGGGGCTTTTTCGTTTGTGGGGTGAGTCTCTTGCAAAACTGTTTGTATGGGCTGCCAGCGCTGGATGTTACGGCCGTTGATCGGGGTCGCTGCGCTCATTTTTGCAAGAGTCTTATGTCTTAGTGTTTTTCGGCTCGCCCGTGCGGCGAGAGGCGTTTTGTTATGAAGTTCGTTGATGAAGTTTCGATCCGAGTAAAAGCTGGCGACGGCGGCAATGGCTGCATGAGTTTCCGTCGGGAAAAGTTCATCGAAAACGGTGGTCCGAACGGTGGTGATGGTGGCGATGGCGGCTCGATCTACATGATCGCCGACGAAAACCTCAATACCCTGGTGGACTACCGCTACACCCGTCATTTCGATGCCGAGCGCGGCTCCAATGGCGGTAGTACCGATTGCACCGGCAAGAAGGGTGAGGATCTCGAGCTGCGCGTACCGGTCGGCACCACGGTGATCGACGCCGGGACCCAGGAAGTGATCGGTGACCTGACCAAGGCCGGTCAGCGTTTGCTGGTGGTGCAGGGCGGCTGGCACGGTCTGGGTAACACCCGTTTCAAGTCCAGTACCAACCGCGCGCCGCGCCAGACTACGCCGGGCAAGCCGGGTGAGCAGCGTGACCTCAAGCTGGAGCTGAAAGTGCTGGCGGACGTTGGTCTGCTGGGTTTGCCGAATGCCGGTAAGAGCACCTTCATTCGTTCGGTGTCCGCGGCCAAGCCGAAAGTGGCTGACTATCCGTTCACGACCCTGGTGCCGAACCTGGGCGTGGTCAGTGTCGATCGCTGGAAGAGCTTCGTGATCGCCGACATTCCGGGTCTGATCGAAGGTGCTTCGGATGGTGCGGGCCTGGGTATCCGTTTCCTCAAGCACCTGGCGCGTACTCGTCTGCTGTTGCACCTCGTGGACATGGCGCCGCTGGATGAAAGCAGTCCGGCCGATGCGGCGGAAGTGATCGTCAACGAGCTGACCAAGTTCAGTCCGTCCCTGGCTGAGCGTGATCGCTGGCTGGTGCTGAACAAATGCGACCAGATCCTCGAGGAAGAGCATGAGGCGCGGGTCAAGGAGATCGTCGATCGCCTGGAGTGGGCCGGTCCGGTGTACGTGATCTCGGCTATTTCCAAAGACGGTACCGAGCGCCTGAGTCGCGACATCATGCGGTATCTGGAGGATCGTGCCGATCGTCTGGCGGCCGACCCGGCCTACGCCGACGAATTGGCCGAGCTCGATCAGCGTATCGAGGACGAGGCGCGTGCCCAGTTGCAGGCTCTGGACGACCAGCGTGCCCTGCGCCGCAGCGGCGTGAAGAGCGTGCACGACATCGGCGACGATGATTGGGATGAGGAAGATGTGGATGACGAAGATGGTCCGGAAATCATTTACGTCCGCGACTGATTCGTTGCAGTAAACTACAAGCGCCGCTCACTGAGCGGCGTTTTAGTATCCGGGAAACGTAGCCACGAATAACTTTATGGGCGCGCTCGGTCGCGTGGCTCTCAAGCTAAGGTTGAAGAAGATGCGGAGTAAGGTGACAGGTGCGCAGCGCTGGGTCGTGAAGATCGGCAGTGCGCTGCTGACGGCGGACGGCAAAGGGCTGGATCGCGCGGCAATGGGTGTCTGGGTCGAGCAGATGGTGGCCTTGCATGAGGCTGGTGTCGAGCTGGTATTGGTTTCCTCCGGCGCGGTCGCGGCCGGCATGAGCCGCCTGGGCTGGACCGCACGACCGAGTGCGATGCATGAGCTGCAGGCGGCCGCGGCCATTGGCCAGATGGGCCTGGTGCAGGCCTGGGAGTCGAGCTTTGCCGAGCACGGCTTGCACACCGCGCAGATTCTGCTGACCCATGACGACCTGTCCGACCGCAAGCGTTACCTCAATGCCCGCAGCACCTTGCGTGCGCTGGTCGAGCTGAAGGTGATTCCGGTCATCAATGAAAACGACACCGTGGTTACCGATGAGATCCGTTTCGGCGACAACGACACCCTGGCGGCCCTGGTGGCCAATCTGGTCGAGGCCGATCTGCTGGTGATCCTCACGGATCGCGACGGCATGTTCGATGCGGACCCCCGTAATAATCCCGATGCCCAGCTGATTTATGAGGCGCGTGCCGACGATCCGGCGCTGGACGCAGTGGCGGGCGGCACGGGTGGCGCGCTGGGGCGTGGCGGTATGCAGACCAAGCTGCGCGCGGCGCGTCTGGCGGCCCGTTCCGGGGCGCACACCATCATTGTTGGTGGGCGTCTGGAGCGTGTGCTGGATCGCCTCAAGGCGGGTGAGCGCCTGGGTACCTTGCTGTCGCCTGAGCGCGGCATGCTGGCGGCGCGCAAGCAATGGCTGGCTGGGCACCTGCAAACCCGAGGCACCCTGGTGTTGGATGATGGAGCGGTGTCGGCCTTGTCCCAGGGCAACAAAAGTTTGCTGCCGGTGGGGGTCAAGCTGGTTCAGGGCAGCTTCCGTCGTGGCGAGATGGTGGTATGCGTGGCGCCGGACGGGCGTGAAATCGCCCGCGGCCTGGCCAACTACAGCGCCCTGGAAGCGCAAAAAATCATCGGTCAGTCCTCTGATGCGATTGTCGGTTTGTTGGGGTACATGGCTGAGCCCGAACTGGTTCACCGTGACAACCTGATTCTGGTCTAAGGAAAAGCCAATGCGTGTAGCAAAAGGGTTGTTGGGGTTGCTGTTGGCGATGCCGCTGCTGGCCTGCGCTGAAGAAATCGGCCAGGTGTCGACGGTGTTCAAATTTGTCGGGCCTAATGACCGCATTGTGGTCGAGGCCTTCGATGATCCGAAGGTGGAGGGCGTGACCTGCTACCTGTCGCGCGCCAAGACCGGTGGTGTGAAGGGTGGGTTGGGTCTGGCGGAGGATCGCGCCGAAGCCTCCATTGCCTGTCGTCAGGTCGGCCCGATCAGCTTCAAGGGTGAGCTCAAGGATGGCGAAGAGGTATTCAAGGAGCGCACTTCGCTGGTGTTCAAGACCATGCAGGTGGTGCGTTTCCTCGACAAGAAGCGCAATACCCTGGTGTACCTGGTCTATAGCGATCGGTTGATCGAGGGCAGTCCGCAGAATGCGGTGACGGCGATTCCAATCCTGCCTTGGGCGCAGACTCCGTAACGGTCTTCAGGGCTGGCTCCTGCAGTGGTTATTCCCTGTAGGGGCTGGTGGTCGATGTTCGATTGCTGGCGATGGCGGTTTGGTGGTCAAGGCAGCAAATCGCAGGCAATAAAAAACCGACCCTGAGGTCGGTTTTTTAACAAGCGTGTCGCTTAGGCTGCAGCAGCAAGGTTCAGAGCCTTGATGTGGCCATTCAGACGACCTTTATGGCGAGCAGCTTTGTTCTTGTGGATGATGCCTTTATCGGCCATGCGGTCGATAACTGGCACGGCCAGAACATAAGCAGCTTGCGCTTTTTCAGCGTCTTTTGCGTCGATGGCTTTAACTACATTCTTGATGTAGGTACGAACCATGGAACGCAGGCTGGCGTTGTGGCTGCGACGCTTCTCAGCCTGTTTTGCACGTTTTTTGGCGGAAGGTGAGTTGGCCACCGTCGAGCTCCTCGAAAGACTTTTTGGGAAATAGCAAACAAAATAGGCCGCGAATCATGCCGATGAGTTGAAGTCTTGTCAAGGGCAGGTGATGCGTTCCGCTGAGTGGTTGGATCTGAAGAGGCGGGATATTTATTTCCGGCGCTTGACCTGTAAACTCGCGAGCTTTGGCTCTGTGCTGTTGCGGCGCGGAGTATCGCACAAGTGGGCGCATTGTTCGCCTGCTGTTTATCTACAGGCAAAAAACCTTT
This sequence comes from Pseudomonas sp. GW821-FHT02B10, assembly GCF_059421865.1. Classification (NCBI taxonomy): domain Bacteria; kingdom Pseudomonadati; phylum Pseudomonadota; class Gammaproteobacteria; order Pseudomonadales; family Pseudomonadaceae; genus Pseudomonas; species Pseudomonas sp. GW821-FHT02B10. The sequence continues at coordinate 143,357 of NZ_JBWKVU010000016.1, forward strand.
CCATGAACCTGCTCAAGTCGTTGGCCGCTGTCAGCTCTATCACCATGCTTTCCCGGGTTCTGGGGTTCGTGCGCGATACCATCATTGCGCGCACATTCGGCGCCGGAATGGCGACGGACGCCTTTTTCATCGCCTTCAAGCTGCCCAACCTGCTGCGTCGCATCTTTGCCGAGGGGGCTTTTTCCCAGGCCTTTGTGCCGATCCTGGCGGAATACAAAAGCCAGCAGGGTGAGGAGGCGACCCGGACCTTTATTGCCTATGTGTCCGGCCTGCTGACCCTGGTGCTGGCGCTGGTGACGGCGCTGGGGATCATCGCCGCGCCCTGGGTGATCTGGGCGACGGCGCCAGGTTTTGTCGACACCCCGGAAAAATTCACGCTGACCACCGATCTGTTACGCGTGACCTTTCCTTATATATTGCTGATCTCGTTGTCCTCCCTGGCGGGGGCGATCCTCAATACCTGGAACCGCTTTTCGGTCCCGGCGTTCGTGCCGACGTTGCTGAACGTCGCCATGATCGTGTTCTCGGTATTCCTGACGCCTTATTTCGATCCACCGGTCATGGCCCTGGGCTGGGCGGTTCTGGCGGGTGGCCTGGCGCAGTTGCTGTATCAGCTGCCGCACCTGAAAAAGATCGGCATGCTCGTGCTACCGCGCCTGAACCTGCGCGACACCGGGGTCTGGCGGGTGCTGAAGCAGATGCTGCCGGCCATTCTCGGGGTCTCGGTGAGCCAGATCTCGCTGATCATCAACACCATCTTCGCCTCGTTCCTGGTGGCTGGCTCGGTGTCCTGGATGTATTACGCCGATCGCCTGATGGAGCTGCCTTCGGGGGTTCTGGGAGTGGCGCTGGGCACGATCCTGCTGCCGACGCTGGCCAAGACTTACGCCAACAAGGACCGGCATGAATATTCGCGGATTCTCGATTGGGGCCTGCGCCTGTGCTTCATGCTGGTGCTGCCTTGCGCGCTGGCCCTGGGGATTCTGGCGGAGCCATTGACGGTGTCACTGTTCCAGTACGGCCAGTTCAGCGCTTTCGATGCCTCGATGACCCAGCGTGCGCTGGTCGCGTATTCGGTCGGTTTGCTCGCGATCATTGTGATCAAGGTTCTGGCGCCGGGTTTCTATGCCCAGCAAAACATCCGTACCCCGGTGAAAATCGCGATTTTCACGCTGATCGTCACGCAACTGCTGAACCTGGCGTTCATCGGCCCGCTGAAACATGCGGGCCTGGCGCTGGCGATCAGCGCCGGGGCCTGTATCAACGCGGGTTTGCTGTTCTATCAGTTGCGCAAGCAGCAGATGTTCCTGCCGCAACCTGGCTGGGGCAAGTTTACCCTCAAGCTGGTCGTCGCGGTGAGTGTGATGTCGGCGGTGTTGCTGGGGCTGATGCAGTTCATGCCGGCCTGGGATCAGGGGAATATGCTTGCACGCTTCCTGCGTCTGGGTGTGCTGGTGGTGGCGGGCGTGGTGGCCTATTTCGGCATGCTGGCGTTGTTCGGCTTCCGTCTGCGCGACTTCAATCGCAAGGCGTTGCACTGAGGTCCTGAGGCACTTGGACGCCGGCGAGGCAGTGGTTTTGTCGGTTCGATCACTTTGGCGCGTGCTGTTGCCTGTCACCGGCCGTCGGGTGTGGTTATAATCGACCACTTTATGAGCAAGAAGCGCGTTATGCAGCTGGTCCGAGGCCTCCACAACCTGCACCCCCAGCATCGGGGCTGTGTCGCCACTATTGGCAACTTCGACGGTGTTCACCGTGGCCACCAGGCTATCCTGGGCCGGCTGCGTGAGCGTGCGCTTGAGTTGGGCGTGCCCAGCTGCGTGGTGATATTCGAGCCGCAGCCGCGCGAGTTCTTCGCTCCGGATACCGCCCCGGCCCGCCTGGCACGCTTGCGCGACAAGTTGCAGCTGCTGGCCGAGGAGGGCGTCGACCGGGTCCTGTGCCTGGCGTTCAACCAGCGCTTGAGCAAGCTCAGCGCCAGTGAGTTCGTCGAGACCATCCTGGTCGACGGCCTGGGTGTACAGCACCTGGAAGTCGGCGATGACTTTCGTTTTGGCTGCGACCGGGTCGGTGACTTCGATTTCCTGCAAAAGGCCGGTATCACCCACGGGTTTACCGTCGAGGCCGCGCAGACCGTCGAACTGGATGGCCTGCGCGTTAGCAGCACCCAGGTCCGCAATGCGCTGGCGGCTGCCGATTTCGTATTGGCCGAGCGTCTGCTCGGTCGCCCGTTCCGCATCGCCGGGCGGGTCCTGCACGGGCAGAAGCTGGCGCGCCAGTTGGGTACGCCAACCATCAATGTGCAGCTCAAGCGCCGTCGCGTACCGTTGTCCGGGGTGTACCTGGTCGATGTCGACATCGACGGCAAGACCTGGCCGGGCGTCGCCAATATCGGCGTGCGGCCGACGGTAGCAGGTGATGGCAAGGCCCACCTGGAAGTCCATCTTTTAGATTTTGCCGGCGATCTGTATGACCGGCGTTTGACGGTGGTTTTCCACCATAAGCTGCGTGAAGAGCAGCGTTTCGCCTCTCTGGAGGCGCTGAAGACGGCGATCAACGCGGATGTCGCCGCCGCCCGTGCCGAAGTTGCACGTATCCATAGCGCCAATCGCTAATGAAGAGCCTTAAATGACCGACTATAAAGCCACGCTAAACCTTCCGGACACCGCCTTCCCAATGAAGGCCGGCCTGCCTCAGCGCGAACCGCAGATTCTGCAGCGCTGGGACAGCATTGGCCTGTACGGTAAGTTGCGCGAAATTGGCAAGGATCGTCCGAAGTTCGTACTTCACGACGGTCCGCCCTACGCCAACGGCTCGATTCACATCGGTCATGCGGTCAACAAGATTCTCAAGGACATGATCATCCGCTCGAAGACCCTGGCGGGCTTCGACGCGCCTTATGTTCCGGGTTGGGACTGCCACGGTCTGCCGATCGAGCACAAGGTCGAGGTCACCCACGGCAAGAACCTGTCCTCGGACAAGACCCGTGAGCTGTGCCGTGCCTACGCCACCGAGCAGATCGAAGGCCAGAAAGCCGAGTTCATCCGCCTCGGCGTGCTGGGCGACTGGGCCAACCCGTACAAGACCATGGATTTTGCCAACGAAGCCGGGGAAATCCGCGCCCTGGCGGAAATGGTCAAGGGCGGTTTCGTGTTCAAGGGCCTCAAGCCAGTGAACTGGTGCTTCGACTGCGGCTCGGCCCTGGCTGAAGCGGAAGTCGAGTACCAGGACAAGAAGTCCTCGACCATCGACGTGGCCTTCCCGATCGCCGACGCAGACAAGCTGGCCGCCGCCTTTGGCCTGGCCACGCTGAGCAAGCCGGCTTCGATCGTGATCTGGACCACCACTCCGTGGACCATCCCGGCCAACCAGGCGTTGAACGTTCACCCTGAGTTCAACTACGCCCTGGTCGACGCTGGCGACAAGCTGCTGGTCCTGGCCGAGGAGCTGGTGGAGTCCTGCCTGGCTCGCTACAACCTGGAAGGCTCGGTCATCGCCACTGCCCCGGGTTCGGCGCTGGAGCTGATCAACTTCCGTCACCCGTTCTACGATCGTCTGTCGCCGGTGTACCTGGCTGACTACGTCGAGCTGGGCGCGGGTACCGGCGTGGTTCACTCCTCGCCAGCCTACGGCGAAGACGACTTCGTGACCTGCAAGCGTTATGGCATGGTCAACGACGACATCCTCAACCCAGTGCAGAGCAATGGCGTGTACGCCACCTCGCTGGAGTTCTTCGGCGGCCAGTTCATCTGGAAGGCCAACCCGGCCATCGTCGACAAGCTGACTGAAGTCGGTGCGCTGCTGCACACCGAAACCATCAGCCACAGCTACATGCATTGCTGGCGCCACAAGACCCCGCTGATCTACCGCGCCACCGCGCAGTGGTTCGTCGGCATGGACAAGCAGCCAACCAGCGGTAACACCCTGCGCCAGCGTGCGTTGCAGGCCATCGAAGAGACTCAGTTTGTGCCGGCCTGGGGCCAGGCGCGCCTGCATTCGATGATCGCCAACCGTCCGGACTGGTGCATCTCCCGTCAGCGCAACTGGGGCGTGCCGATCCCATTCTTCCTGCACAAGGAAAGCGGCGATCTGCACCCACGCACCGTCGAGTTGATGGAAATCGTTGCCAAGCGCGTCGAGCAGGAAGGCATCGAAGCCTGGTTCAAGATGGACGCGGCCGAGTTGCTGGGCGACGAAGCCCCGCAATACGACAAGATCAGCGACACCCTGGACGTCTGGTTCGACTCCGGTACCACTCACTGGCACGTACTGCGCGGCTCGCACCCGATGGGCCACGCCAGCGGCCCGCGTGCCGACCTGTACCTGGAAGGTTCCGACCAGCACCGCGGCTGGTTCCACTCGTCCCTGCTGACCGGCTGCGCGATCGATGGCAATGCGCCGTATCGCGAACTGCTGACCCACGGTTTCACCGTCGACGAGAACGGTCGCAAGATGTCCAAGTCCCTGGGCAACGTGATCGCGCCGCAGAAGGTCAACGACACCCTGGGCGCCGACATCATGCGCCTGTGGGTCTCGGCCACCGACTACTCCGGTGAAATGGCGGTTTCCGACCAGATCCTGCAGCGCAGCGCCGACGCCTACCGGCGTATCCGCAACACCGCGCGCTTCCTGCTTTCCAACCTGAGCGGCTTCAACCCTGCCACCGATATCCTGCCGGCCGAAGAAATGCTCGCCCTGGACCGTTGGGCCGTGGACCGCACCCTGCTGCTGCAGCGCGAGCTGGAACTGCACTACGGCGAATACCGCTTCTGGAACGTCTACTCCAAGGTGCACAACTTCTGCGTGCAGGAGCTGGGCGGTTTCTACCTGGATATCATCAAGGACCGCCAGTACACCACTGGCGCCGACAGCAAGGCCCGTCGTTCGTGCCAGACCGCGCTGTTCCACATCTCCGAAGCGCTGGTGCGCTGGATCGCGCCGATCCTCGCCTTCACCGCCGACGAGCTGTGGCAGTACCTGCCGGGCGAGCGCAACGAGTCCGTGATGCTCAACACCTGGTACCAGGGCCTCAGCGAGCTGCCGGAAGGCTTCGAGCTGGACCGTGCCTACTGGGAGCGGATCATGGCGGTCAAGGTCGCGGTCAACAAGGAAATGGAAATCCAGCGCGCGGCCAAGGCCGTCGGTGGCAACCTGCAAGCCGAAGTGACCCTGTACGCCGAAGAAGCGCTGAGCGCCGACCTGGCCAAGCTGAGCAATGAGCTGCGCTTTGTGCTGATCACCTCCACCGCCAGCGTCGCGCCTTTCGCGCAGGCACCGGCGGATGCGGTGGAAACCGAAGTCGCCGGCCTCAAGCTGAAAGTGGTCAAGTCGAGCTTCGCCAAGTGCGCCCGTTGCTGGCACTGCCGTGAAGATGTCGGCGCGCACCCCGAGCACCCGGAAATCTGCGGTCGCTGCGTCGACAACATCAGCGGCGCAGGCGAGGTTCGTCACTATGCCTAATGCCGCGGGCCGTTTCGGCCGTCTGGGCTGGCTGTGGTTGAGCGTGCTGGTTCTGGTCATCGACCAGGCCAGCAAGTTGCACTTCGAAAGCTCGCTGTCGATGTATCAGCAGATCGTGGTGATCCCGGATTACTTCAGCTGGACCCTGGCCTACAACACCGGCGCGGCATTCAGCTTCCTGGCGGACAGCTCGGGCTGGCAGCGCTGGTTGTTCGCCCTGATCGCGGTGGTGGTCAGCGCGGTGCTGGTGGTCTGGCTCAAGCGCCTGGGGCGCAACGAAACCTGGCTGGCGGTCGCCCTGGCACTGGTGCTGGGCGGCGCGCTGGGTAACCTGTATGACCGCATCGCCCTGGGCCATGTGATCGATTTCATCCTGGTGCATTGGCAGAACCGCTGGTATTTCCCGGCGTTCAACTTTGCCGACAGCGCCATCAGCGTAGGTGCGGTGATGCTTGCGCTGGATATGTTCAAAAGCAAGAAAACCGGAGAAGCCGTTCATGACTGAACAGGTATTGGCTGAACAACGCATCGGCCAGAACACGGAAGTCACTTTGCATTTCGCATTGCGCCTGGAGAACGGCGACACGGTGGACAGCACCTTCGACAAGGCCCCGGCGACCTTCAAGGTCGGTGACGGCAACCTGTTGCCAGGTTTTGAAGCGGCCCTGTTCGGTTTCAAGGCGGGGGACAAGCGTAACCTGACCATCGAGCCGGAAAACGCCTTCGGCCAGCCGAACCCGCAAAACGTGCAGATCATCCCGCGTTCGCAGTTCCAGGATATGGAACTGTCCGAAGGCCTGCTGGTGATCTTCAACGATGCGGCGAATACCGAGCTGCCAGGCGTGGTCAAAGCTTTTGATGACGCCCAGGTGACGGTTGACTTCAACCATCCGTTGGCCGGTAAAACCTTGACCTTTGATGTCGAGATCATCGACGTTAAAGCGCTTTAAAGGCATCGCGAGCCGACTCGCGTCTACAGTCTCCATAAGGTTCCTGTAGGCGCGAGCAGGCCAGCGAGCAATCGCGAAGCGGTTGCACCGAATATTCCTTGCCCGCAAGACACGAGGCACAGCATGCAAATCAAACTCGCCAACCCCCGTGGCTTCTGCGCTGGCGTGGACCGCGCGATCGAAATCGTCAATCGCGCCCTGGAGGTCTTCGGGCCGCCGATCTACGTGCGTCATGAAGTGGTGCACAACAAATTTGTCGTCGAAGACCTGCGCGCTCGCGGCGCGATCTTTGTCGAGGAGCTGGACCAAGTGCCGGATGACGTCATCGTGATCTTCAGCGCCCACGGCGTTTCCCAGGCCGTGCGCAGCGAAGCGGCGGGCCGTGGCCTGAAAGTCTTCGATGCGACCTGCCCGCTGGTGACCAAGGTGCATATCGAAGTGGCGCGCTACAGCCGCGACGGTCGCGAATGCATCCTGATCGGCCATGCCGGCCACCCGGAAGTCGAAGGCACCATGGGCCAGTACGACGCCAGCAATGGCGGCTCGATCTACCTGGTGGAAGACGAGCAAGACGTCGCCGAGCTGCAGGTGCGCAATCCTGAAAAGCTGGCGTTCGTTACCCAGACCACCTTGTCGATGGACGACACCAGCCGGGTCATCGATGCCTTGCGCCAGCGTTTCCCGGCGATTGGCGGGCCGCGCAAGGACGACATCTGCTACGCCACGCAGAACCGTCAGGACGCGGTCAAGCAACTGGCCGACGAGTGCGATGTGGTACTGGTGGTGGGCAGCCCGAACAGCTCCAACTCCAACCGCCTGCGTGAACTGGCCGAGCGCATGGCCACCCCGGCGTACCTGATCGACGGCGCCGAGGACATGCAACGCAGCTGGTTCGACGGCGTCGAGCGCATCGGCATCACCGCCGGGGCTTCGGCTCCCGAGGTGCTGGTACGGGGCGTGATCGAGCAGTTGCACGCCTGGGGCGCCACCGGCGCCGACGAATTGGCCGGCCGCGAAGAAAACATCACTTTCTCCATGCCCAAAGAGCTGCGCGTTCGCTCCCTGCTCTGATCAGCCCTGCCTGTCGCATAACGCCTGCGCGGCCTTGTCGCTGCGCAGGCTGACCCGCCCACTGCGGGAAAGCACCACCTGGTGCTGGCTCGTTCCCGGATCGGCCGCGCAGATGTGCAGCGTCCCGGCCTGAAAGGCGCCGCTGGGCAGCTGCGGATCGCCCAGGCCACTGAAACGCACGAAATGCTCCACCGGGCGATTGCCGACAATCGCCACCCGGGCGTCCCCCCGGCGTTCAAGCAATACTGGGTTATCGCTGTCCTGCGAGCCCTCGCCGCTGATATCCAGAATGATCCGCCAGCCTTGGCTCCAGTCGTCGTTCAACCCGTGAATCACGGTTCGCTGCTGACGCAGGATGGCTTCGGTGCGGGCATTGCGAATGCCGCTGGCAAGCATCTGTGCGGCATCCAGCCGGCGTGTCGACTGGAACAACTCCCCGAATGAGGTGCTGGCGAGCAGCATCAGCAGGCTGGCAAGCGCCAGGCCCACGATTATTTCGATCAGGCCGAAACCCTTCTGCGGCATGGTTCTCCCTCCATGGAGTGCGCCAGGTCCGGACAATCCTTGCCCGGCCATTGAGCAAAACCTCAAACCCTCGGTCTATGAAGGTTCGAAGTGCCAGAGCCAGTTATAGCCGCTGGCCGCTCAAGGGGATGGCATGCGTCACCGTACAGAAGGCTTCACGCTGATCGAATTGCTGGTGGCCCTGGCAGTTTCGGCGGTTTTGTTGACCCTGGTGGTTCCCGCGTTCAGTCAGATGGCGCAGCGCTCCAAGGCCGACAGCGACATCAGCGAACTGCTGCGCAGCTTGAATTACGCGCGTCTGGAGGCGATCGACAGCGGCTTGCCGGTTCACCTGCGCCCGGCCGCGGTCGATTCGGACTGGAGCCGCGGGCTGTCGATTTATCAAGGCGAGGGACCGGCGACGAATGTATTGCGGGTTGTTCCCGCGGTCAGTCGCGGCGCCCGGCTGACGCTAACCTCTGAATTCGACAGCATTGGCTTCAACGCGTTGGGCGGTGTATCGGCAGCGGTCCCGCCGGTCATGACTTATGTGCTGGGCGAGCAACACAGGACGATCACGCTGTGCCTGAACGGACGGATAGCGGTAAACGGGGAGTGCAAATGACGGGCAGGAGCGTGCAGGCCGGAATGACGCTGATCGAGGTGCTGGTGGCGGTGCTGATTCTCGGCGTCGGCCTGCTCGGTGCGGCGGCGGTCCAGCTCAATGCCCTGCGCTACACCGACAGTGCATTGATGACCAGCCAGGCCAGCTTCATCGCCTATGACATGCTCGATCGCATCCGCGCCAACAGCGCCGCGGACTACACCGTGGCAGCTCCCGAGGCCGGCAATTTCGGCGTGGTTCGGGACCAGGACCTCTATGACTTCAAGCGCAATGTCGAGAGTTTTGGCGGGCCGACCGCCGAGGGCCATATCAGCCTCAAGCAGGGCGTGTTTACCATCAGCATCACTTGGGACGACGCCCGTGCCGCCCATGTTTCTGCCCAGCCTGCTGAAGGCTCCCGCAGTTTTGTCCTGAGCAGCCGGGTGGCGGTGGATCCGGGGAGCAAGCCATGAGACGCGGGAACAGCGGTTTCGGTCTGATCGAAATGCTGGTGGCGCTGGCGTTGAGCCTGATCGTGGCCTTGGGTGTGACGCAGATTTTCATCTCGGCCAAAAACACCTATGTCAGCCAGAACGCCTCGGCCAGCCTGCAAGAGGATGCGCGCTTCGTGCTGAGCAAGATGATCCAGGAGATACGCATGGTCGGCATGTTCGGCTGCCTGCAGAGCATCGCCGATGCCAGCATTGCCGCGGACTTCGCCGGCCATGCGCAAACGCCGATCCGCTGGGACAACGCCAACCACCGGCTGACGCTGGTCACGGCCGATATCGGCGACAGCGGTGGCACCCCGACCTGGACCGTGCTGAGCGATTGCCGCAATAGCGCCACCGCCTATACCGGTGCCCGCATGGCCCCCTCGGGGCAGCAGGCGTTTGCGGTGCGGCGCCTGGTGTACAGCTTGAAGGACGATCAACTGCTGATGGGCACCGGCACTGGCTCCGGCCAGGCGGTGCTGGTGAACAATGTCAGCGCGTTCGACGTGTCGTTCGGCATCGCCAGCACCGCCACGGATGTCGCGGCCTCCAGCTATAGCCGTGATCCCGCAGACCCGGCACGGATCCGCAGCGTGCGCTTGAGCCTGACCCTGAGCGATCCCCAGTCGCGAGTGCGGCCGCAGACGTTCAATGTGGTGGCCGCCTTGCGCAATCGCCTGTTGTGAGGGAGTTGCCGATGACCTTGTATCGAACGGCTCCCGGGGAGCAGCGCGGCATGGCGCTGTTGATGAGCCTGGTGTTCCTGTTACTGCTGACCTTGATCGGCATTTCGTCGATGCAGAACGCGACCTTGCAGGAAAAGATGGCCGGCGGCCTGTGGCTGCGCAATCAGTCGTTCCAGGCGGCGGAGATGGCGCTGCGCATCGGTGAGAGCGCGGTGCAGCAGGACAGTTATGTATTGGCGGCCTGTAGCGGCGGCCAGTGCGCGCCGCCCGGCGAGTCCGCGGCTGTCAGCGCCGCGGGCCACAACAGCCATTCGGGCGTGACCTGGATCGCCACCGATAACGGTTTTTACGCTGTGCAGAACCTCGGTACGACGCTGGGGGCAGTCCATGTGCCGAGCAACGTTTCCGCGACCCTGTACCGGGTGACTGCTGTCGGGCTGGCCGGCCACTCGCGCAGCGTGCTGGAGAGCATTTATGCCAAGTATTGAAAGGCCTGGGGGATTGCTGGCTGGCGCTTTGCTGGGCCTCTATCTGAGTGCCCCGGCCTATGGCTTCAGCCCAGCGCAGGCACCTTTGGCGAACGCGGCGGCGGTGGCACCGAATGTGATGCTGCTGCTCGACGACTCGCAGAGCATGAACAGCATTGTCTATGCCCCGGGTTTCGATCCCGGGCTGGCGTGGGCGCCGGTCAGGCCGTGCCGGATGCAGGCGGGCGAATGCCTGGCCGGAGCCAGTCCAAGCGCGGATTCGCTTGCTCTTTCAACGCTGAGCCAGGCGGGCTGCGCCAGCGGTTATGTCGGTTTCTACCGCGACAGTGCCCGGCCACAGTGCCTCAAGCTGCCTGATCCCGCGGGGAACGGCCGCACCCGCTATTCGGCTGCCTATTTGGCTTACCTGCTGGCCCTGGCCGACGGTCGCGACCGGGATTTCACCGATGGCTCGATTCCTGTTCAAGACCGGATGACCCTGGTGCGTGAGGCCGCCAGCAAGCTGGTGGCTGACAACCGCGCGCTGCGCATTGGCCTGGCGAGCTTCAACCCGCCAGCGGGCGGCGATCTGGCGCCGGGTGGGCGTATCGTGCGCGCCATCAGCGATCTGGCTCCGCTCAGCGACCAGGTCAGCCAGGCTCAGGCTGACGCTAACTACCAGGCATTGCTGTCCGCCATCGGCGGGCTCAGGGCCTCGGCCGAGGCGCCGCTGGCGGAAACCTATTACGAGATCAGTCGTTATTTTCGGGGCCTGACGCCTTACTACAACAGCACGCCGTCCATCTATGGCAGCCCGATCCAGTATCGCTGCCAGCGCAATTACGGCCTGGTGGTGACCGATGGCCTGCCCAGTTACGACCACAGTTTTCCCTCCCGTGAACCCCAGGGGGCGAGCAGCCTGCCAGATTGGGATGGGGTGCCCAATGACGGCATTGATCCTGGCGGCAACGAGGAGGGCAGCAGCCTGTATCTGGATGACATCGCCAAGCTGGCGGTGGATATCGACATGCGCGCGGCAGGCATGGATATCGCGGGGAAAAGCTGGGATTCGGCGAGCTTCGCGCAACAGCACATGAACACTTACACCATCGGTCTCAACGCGCAGTACCCCATGCTGCTGGATGCGGCGAACTATGGCCGGGGCAAGTTCTACCCAGTGACCGACAAGGCGGGGCTCGACGCCGCGCTGGCCTCGGCCCTGGGCGAGGTTTCGGCTTCCGCCGCCCAGGCGGGCAGCGCCACGGCGGGGGCCGCCGGGCTGGCCAGCGGTTCGAGTTATTTCCAGGCGTCTTATGACCCCGCCGATTGGCACGGCACCATCAGGGCGTATGGCATCAGCCCCGCTGGTGCGGTCGACACCAGTACGCCGCTGTGGAGCACGGACTCGACCCTGGTTGCCGATGCGTCGCCGGGGATCTTCCAGACCTGGAACAGTGCCTCCCGAACCGCCGTTGCCTTGCGCCATGACCAATTGTCCGGCGCGCAGCAGGCCGCGCTCGCCCAGAACCTGCCGCCCGGCACCACCGCGGCCGATCTACTGGCCTGGAGCCAGGGGAGTAACCGGGCCGGGCTCAAGGTGCGGAGCCGATTGCTGGGGGACATCGTCAACTCGCCGCTGGTCATGGCGGCGCCGACCGCGCAGGACGCCGCCGACCTGCAGGGCGACAGCGACTACAGCGCCTACCTGGCGAGCAAGGCCCAAGGCATGACCCCGAGCCTGCTGGTCAACGCCAATGACGGCCTGCTTTCGCTGATCGACCCTGAGAATGGCCGGCGCCGCTACGCCTATATGCCCTCCAGTGCCTTGCCGCTGCTGCATCACATCGCCGACCCCGGCTACGTCAACGGGGAGCGTCACCGGTTTTTGGCCGATGGCCCGGTGGCGGTCTTCGATGCCCAACTCGGCACGGCCTGGGCAACCCTGGCGCTAGCGGGCACCGGGGCCGGAGGTAAGGTGTTTTACGCGGTGCAGCTGTATGGCCAGGCCGGCAATACGCCGCAGGCGCTGTGGGAAATCGCCGCGCCTGAGGTTGCCGATAACAGCCACCCGTTCAATGACCTGGGTTATGCCTACGCCCGTCCGGAAGTGGCACGCTTGGCCGACGGGCGCTGGGCGGCTTTCATCGGCAATGGCTATGGCAGTCATTCCGGACTCGCCGCTCTGTATGTGGTGGATATTCGCGATGGTTCGCTGATCAGGAAAATCCCGGTCGATGGCAATGGGCAGGAGAACGGCTTGTCCTCGGTGAAGGTGCGGGTGGACAGCCAGAATATGGTCCAGGCGGCCTATGGCGGCGATCTCCAGGGCCATCTGTGGAAGTTCGATTTGAGCGGTTCGGCGCCGGACAGCTGGGGCCCGGCCTTTGGCGGTGCTCCGTTGTTCAGCGCTCCGGGTGGCGCGAGCCAGCCGATCACCGCGCAGCCGTTGCTGGTGGATCATCCCGAGGGCGGCAAGCTGGTGCTGTTCGGCACCGGCAAGCTCAGCGAGCTGGCCGACAAGCGCAGCAAGGATGCCCAGGGTTTCTATGCGGTCTGGGATGCCCCGGCTGGGACGGGCAGCATCACCGTGGCTGACCTGCAGGCGCAAGCGATCACCGGGCTGTTTGCCGGCAGCGCGGGCTCCTATATCACCAGCACCCAGGCGGACGTCAGTTATCCGGCCGAGCAGGGCTGGTACCTGCCGCTGGGGGAGGCGTCGAGTGGCGAGCGGGTCATCAATCAGGCCACGCTGGTGGCGGGTCGCGTTGTCTTCAGCACTGCTGCTGTCGAGGCGGGCGACCCTTGTTCCAGCGCCGGCAACGGCAAATTGGTCGAGCTGGACGCATTCAGCGGTAAGATGCAGGGCGACGCGGTGCTCGACACCAATGGCGATGAAGTGGTCGATGGCCTGGATACGCCTTCCAGCGGTGTCATCTTTACCGGCGGCATTCCTGCGTTGAGCGCTGTGCTTAACCGCGCTACCCGCAAAATCGTCAGCGATTCCGGCGGCGGTATCGCCTCCCTGGTCGAGAAACCGGGCGGTGGCAGCCGCCGCATCATGTGGCGACAAATACAGTAAGTGAGAGTGAGGCATGCGTAGATCCAACCAAGGTTTTACCCTGATCGAAATCATGATCGTGATTGCGATCATCGGGCTCGTCGTCACCCTGAGCCTGCCCAGCATCACCGAGTACGTGAAGAAAACCCATCGCACGCAGATTGCCGGCCTGCTGTCGGAACAGGCGCAGAGTCTCGAGCGGTTTCATTCCAAGGGCGGTGTCTACAGCAACGCTCCGGGCCTCAGCGCCGGCAACGACGACTACAGCATCACGCCAGTCCTGGCCGACCAGAGCTTTACCCTGACCGCGACGCCGAAAACCGAGAGCATGATGGCCGGCGACAAGTGCGGCGAGTTCACCCTTAGCCACACCGGTGCCATGGGCAACAACAATATGGCCGACGGGGTGACCAGCAAAGATTGCTGGGGGCGCTGAACATCCTTCTCGGGCGCTGGCGGCGCCCGGTGTTTTCATTTCCTGGACTGGACTATGGCAAAGCAACAGCAAGTGGTGATTGTCGGCGGTGGAGTGATCGGCCTGCTGACCGCGTTCAACCTGGCGTCCGCCGGGCAGCAGGTGGTTCTGCTCGAACGCTCGAATGTCGGCCAGGAATCCTCCTGGGCCGGCGGCGGGATCGTCTCGCCGCTGTACCCCTGGCGCTACAGCCCGGCGGTCACCGCGCTGGCGCATTGGTCGCAGGATTTTTATCCACAGCTGGCCGAACGTCTGTTCGCCACCACCGGTGTCGATCCCGAAGTGCACACCACTGGTCTGTACTGGCTGGACCTCGACGACGAGGCCGAAGCGCTGGCCTGGGCCCGGCGGGAGCAGAGGCCATTGAGCGCTGTGGATATCTCGGTGGCCCATGACGCGGTGCCGGTGCTGGGTGGCGGTTTTTCGCGGGCGATCTACATGGCCGACGTGGCCAACGTGCGCAACCCGCGCCTGGTCAAATCGCTGAAGGCCGCCCTGTCGGCCCTGCCGGCGGTGACCCTTCACGAGCAGTGCGAAGTCAGCGGGTTTATCCGCGAAGGGGAGCGGGTGCTCGGGGTGCAGACCTCACTGGGCGAAATCCGTGGCGATCAGGTGGTGCTGGCGGCAGGGGCCTGGAGCGGCGAATTGCTCAAGAGCCTGGGGCTGGCATTGCCGGTGGAACCGGTCAAAGGCCAGATGATCCTCTACAAGTGCGCGTCGGATTTTCTTTCCTGCATGGTCCTGGCCAAGGGGCGTTACGCGATTCCCCGGCGCGACGGTCACATCTTGATCGGCAGTACCCTGGAGCACGAAGGCTTCGACAAGACCCCAACCTCGTCGGCCCTGGAAAGCCTGAAGGCTTCGGCCATCGAGTTGATCCCGGCGCTGGCGCAGGCCGAGGTGGTGGGACATTGGGCGGGGTTGCGCCCAGGTTCGCCTGAGGGTATTCCCTATATCGGCCCGGTGCCCGGGCTGGCGGGGCTGTGGTTGAACTGTGGGCACTACCGCAATGGCCTGGTCCTGGCGCCGGCGTCCTGCCAGCTGTTCGCCGATCTGATGCTGGGCCGGGAGCCGATCATCGACCCGGCGCCTTATGCGCCCAGTGGGCGAATTTAATCCAGGCCGAGTTTCTTCAGCCGGTAGCGCATCGAACGAAACGACAGGCTCAAGCGCTGGGCCGCCGCCGTGCGGTTCCAGCGGGTGTGCTCCAGGGCCTGGAGGATCAGTCGGCGCTCGACTTCTTGCAGATGTTTCTCAAGGTTGATCACCTGTGCCGGTCCGGGCGTGATGGCCGGGTGGGCGCCGTTGGGCGTCAGGCGCAGATCGCGTGCTTCGATCCGCCGGTTCTCGCACAGGGTGTGCGCCCGTTCGAGCAGGTTCTCCAGTTCGCGCACGTTACCGGGAAAGTCGTAGCCCTGGAGCGCCAGCAACGCGTTTGGCTGAAGCCGTGCCAGTTTTTGGTCGTTGCCCTGCGCCAGGCGCTCGAGAATGGCGGTGGCCAAGGGTTCGATATCAGCCTTGCGCGCCCGTAGCGCTGGCACCGGCAGCTCGATCACGTTCAGGCGGTAGTAGAGATCCTGGCGAAAGCGCCCGGCATGCACTTCCGCCTGCAGCGCCTTGTGGGTGGCGCAGAGAATGCGCACATCGACCTGGACTTCCTGCTGCCCACCGACGCAACGTACCGCCTTCTCCTGCAGTGCGCGGAGCAATTTGACCTGCATTGCCAGCGGCAGATCGGCCACCTCATCGAGAAACAGCGTGCCGCCGTGTGCCGCCTGGAACAGGCCGGGCTTGTCTTCGATAGCGCCGCTGAAGCTGCCTTTGCGATGGCCGAAAAACTCGCTCTCCATCAGTTCCGGTGGGATGGCCCCGCAATTGACCGGCACGAAGGCGTGGCTGGCTCGAGGACCCTGGTCGTGGATCGCGCGGGCGACCAGTTCCTTGCCGCTTCCGGACTCTCCGCTGATATAGACCGAGGCCTGGCTCCGGGCCAGTTTGTCGATTTGTCCGCGCAGCTTGTGCATGGCGGCCGAATCGCCGAGCAATGGACCGCTAGCAGGGTTCGGTGGTGTCGATCCGGGCAGGGCGCCATTCAGCAGCTCGCGCAAGCGCGCCAGGGCCACGGGTTTGCTCAGGAAGTCGATGGCGCCGGCCTTCAGGGCGTGGATCGCGGTTTCCTGGCGGGCGCAGGTGCTGAGTATTGCCAGCGGCATTCGCAGCTGGCGGCACTGGATATGCTCGAGTAATTCCAGCCCCGTGCCGTCGGGCAAATGCAGGTCGCTCAGGCACAGGTCGAAGCCTTCCCGGGCCAGCCAGTGACGCGCTTCGCCCAGGGTGCGGGCGCTGCGGGTATGGCGTTGCATCCGGCCGAGGCTGATTTCCAGATATTCGCGAATGCCTGGATCGTCATCGACGATCAAGACTTTTTGTCGTGGGCTCATGCCGCTTACTGCTTCATCCGTGAACGAAAGAGGTGCGAGAGCACCCGCCATCCTGGCGTGTCGTGAAGTCTAGGCAGGCTTGAGGTCGTTGGCCCACTCAAGGCCGGGCGGTGCGGGGCCGTTTGGTCGGATTCAAGATGACGCGCAGGGTAATAGCCCCGATTTGCCGAGGGTTGCCGGCCGGAAGCGAGGAGAGGAGGGGCGGTGGCTTTTTTGTAGCGAATTATTCAGCGGTGCAAACAACGTGCTTTTGACGTCATATGCACCGCTGCGGTCGAGGTTCAGCGATCGCGGGAGATCGGACCTTGCTCCAGGTGCGCCTGGCTGCAATACCACTGTTGCTCGAGGCTCAGCGCCCGGTCGCGGGGCAGGTGCACGCCGCAGTGGGCACAACGCACCATGGGCGTGGTGCTGGGTTCGCGGGGCGCAGCGGTGCCGGAGGCGGGCTGCTTGAATTTGCGCCAGAGCCATACCGCAGCGGCAATCAGGGCGATCCAGAACAGTAGACGAAGCATGGTAGCCAGCTATGTGAGTGAGGAACCGGCAGTTTAGCCAAGGTCATGCCGGGCGCACAGTGCAATCAGCGCTGAAATCCACGGACAAAAAAAGGGAGACTCGAAAGTCTCCCTTTTTTGTGACCGCGGCGGTGTCAGTCGAACACGCCGAAGGTCATGTAGCTGAACCACGAGCGGTCGCTGTTGTTGCCTTCGGCTTCGTGCTGTTCTTCTTCGACAGCGTCGCCATTGGCGTCTTTAGGCTTGAGCTCGGCCGGAATCGCATCCTTGGCGTCCTGGTATTGCTTCATCACGTCCTGGTTGGCGCGGGTTTCTCCCGGCGGCAGCGGTGGACGGGACTCGATCAGGCCCAGGGTGGCCTTGCTCAGCCAGGAGCGGTTGTCCGCCTCGGCGACCCGTGGCACGAACTGGCCGTCGACCAGAGTCGGGTGATCGGGGTAGTTGAGCTTCAGGGTTTCCAGGCTGGTGGCGGCCAGTTCGTCCAGGTGCAGACGCTGGTAAGCCTCGGTCATCACCGCCAGGCCATCGGCCACCGACGGGGTTTCCTGGAAGTTTTCCACCACGTAGCGGCCACGGTTGGCGGCGGCTACATAGGCCTGACGGGTCAGGTAGTAGTCGGCCACGTGGATTTCGTAGGAGGCCAGCAGATTGCGCAGGTAGATCATGCGCTGCTTGGCGTCCGGCGCGTAGCGGCTGTTCGGGAAACGGCTGGTGAGCTGGGCGAACTCGTTGTAGGAGTCGCGCGCGGCACCCGGGTCACGCTTGGTCATGTCCAGCGGCAGGAAGCGCGCCAGCAGGCCGACGTCCTGGTCGAAGGAGGTCAGGCCCTTGAGGTAGTAGGCATAGTCCACGTTCGGGTGTTGTGGGTGCAGGCGGATGAAACGCTCGGCGGCGGACTTGGCGGCCTCCGGCTCGGCGTTCTTGTAGTTGGCATAGATCAGTTCGAGCTGTGCCTGATCCGCGTAGCGGCCGAACGGATAACGCGACTCCAGGGCCTTGAGCTTGGCTGTGGCGCTGGTATAGCTGTTGTTGTCCAGGTCGGTCTGCGCCTGCTGGTACAGCTCGACCTCGCTCAGGTTTTCGTCAACGACTTCCTTCGATGAGCAAGCAGCGGTCAGTGCGAGGATGGCGATCAGCAGCAGGTGTTTCACTTGCATGGCGGCTTGCGTCCCTATGACGGCCGCTGTCTTGGGCGGGGCCGTCCTGTTATGATGAGCGCCCCGTTGAAAAGCCTCGGGGCAAAAGACGCCGTATTTAACCACAAGCGCGCAGCCGAAACCAAAGGCTGTGCCGACGCCTAGTCTGAGCATGTCCGATAAAATTGAACTTCGCGCAGAGGTGCCGTCCGAACTGGGCGGCCAACGCCTCGATCAAGTCGCCGCCCAATTATTCGCTGAGCACTCGCGCTCGCGCCTTTCCGCCTGGATCAAAGACGGCCGCCTGACTGTGGATGGAGCGGTTATCCGCCCGCGAGACATCGTCCATGGTGGCGCGGTTCTTGAGCTGACCGCCGAGCAGGAAGCTCAGGGAGAATGGATCGCTCAGGACATCGAACTGGATATCGTCTATGAAGACGACGACATCCTGGTGATCAACAAGCCTGCCGGCCTGGTGGTCCACCCCGCCGCCGGTCACGCCGATGGCACGCTGCTCAATGCCCTGCTGCACCATGTCCCGGACATCATCAACGTGCCGCGCGCCGGCATCGTCCATCGCCTGGACAAGGACACCACCGGTCTGATGGTGGTGGCCAAGACCATCCAGGCGCAGACCCAGCTGGTTGCCCAGTTGCAGAGCCGCAGCGTCAGCCGCATCTATGAATGCATCGTGATCGGCGTGGTCACCGCCGGCGGCAAGATCAACGCCCCGATCGGCCGACATGGCCAGCAACGCCAGCGCATGGCGGTGATGGAAGGCGGCAAGCCGGCCGTCAGCCACTACCGCGTGCTGGAGCGTTTCCGTTCCCACACCCATGTCCGGGTGAAACTGGAAACCGGGCGGACCCACCAGATCCGTGTGCACATGGCCCATATCAACTACCCGTTGGTCGGCGATCCGGCCTACGGTGGCCGTTTCCGCATTCCGCCCGCCGCGAACCCGACCATGGTCGAATCCCTCAAGCACTTCCCGCGTCAGGCGCTGCATGCGCGGTTCCTTGAGCTGGATCATCCGACCACCGGCGAGCGCATGAGCTGGGAATCGCCGCTGCCGGAAGATTTCGTCTGGTTGCTGACCCTGCTCAAGCAGGATCGCGAGGCTTTCGTCGGATGAGTGACTGGCTGATTCCTGACTGGCCCGCGCCGGCCGGGGTCAAAGCCTGCGTCACCACCCGTGCGGGCGGCGTCAGCCTGGCGCCGTTCGACAGCCTCAACCTGGGCGATCATGTCGATGACAACCCAGAGGCGGTGGCCGAAAACCGCCGTCGCCTGACCGATCGTTTCTCTATAAAGCCAGCCTGGCTGAAACAGGTTCACGGTATTGATGTGGTCGAGGCGGATCCGTCCGTCGTCGCCACCGCCGATGCCAGCTGGACCGCCACGCCCGGCATTGCCTGTAGCGCCATGACCGCCGATTGCCTGCCAGCGCTGTTCTGCGACCGCGCCGGTACTCGGGTGGCGGCGGCCCATGCCGGTTGGCGTGGGCTGGCGGCCGGGGTGCTGGAAGCGACGCTCGATAGCCTGAAAGTCGCGCCAGAGGATGTATTGGTCTGGCTGGGGCCGGCCATTGGTCCGCAAGCCTTCGAGGTCGGACCTGAAGTGCGTGACGCTTTCGTCCGGCACTTGCCACAGACCGAACAGGCCTTTGTAGCGAGCCACAACCCCGGCAAGCTCATGGCTGATATCTATATGTTGGCCCGCCTGCGCCTGGCGGCATGCGGCGTCACCGCCGTGTATGGCGGCGGTTTCTGCACCGTGAGCGATCCGCGTTTCTATTCCTACCGCCGCAGCCCGCGCACCGGGCGCTTCGCTTCCCTGATCTGGCTGGAACGCTAGACTCTTCTGACCTGTGTCAAGCTCGCAAGGCTTGAATCTTCCAGAATCGACCGCATCTACAGGGGTATCTGGCAGGTTTCTCTATTTAGGTGTGTCCATCGCTCCGACCTGCTCAAAAGGAAGGTGACTAATGCGTATAGACCGATTAACCAGCAAGCTTCAGCTGGCGTTATCCGATTCTCAATCCCTGGCGGTCGGCCTCGACCATCCGGCCATCGAACCCGCGCACTTGATGCAGGCGTTGCTCGAACAGCAGGGCGGCTCGATCAAGCCGCTGCTGATGCAAGTGGGCTTCGACGTGAACAGCCTGCGCAAGGAACTGAGCAAAGAGCTCGACCACTTGCCAAAAATCCAGAACCCCACCGGCGACGTGAACATGTCGCAGGATCTGGCGCGCCTGCTGAACCAGGCCGATCGCCTGGCGCAACAGAAAGGCGACCAGTTCATCTCCAGCGAGCTGGTGCTGCTGGCGGCCATGGACGAAAACAGCAAGCTCGGCAAGTTGCTGCTGGGCCAGGGCGTCAGCAAAAAAGCGCTGGAAAACGCCATTAATAACCTGCGAGGCGGCGAGGCGGTGAATGACGCCAACGTCGAGGAGTCGCGTCAGGCCCTGGACAAATACACCGTCGACCTGACCAAGCGCGCCGAAGACGGCAAGCTCGACCCGGTGATTGGCCGTGACGACGAAATCCGCCGGACCATCCAGGTGCTGCAACGCCGGACCAAGAACAACCCGGTGCTGATCGGTGAGCCTGGCGTGGGTAAAACCGCGATTGCCGAAGGCCTGGCCCAACGCATCATCAACGGCGAAGTGCCGGACGGCCTAAAAGGCAAGCGCCTGCTGTCCCTGGACATGGGCGCACTGATCGCTGGCGCCAAATACCGTGGCGAGTTCGAAGAACGCCTGAAATCCCTGCTCAACGAGCTGTCCAAGCAAGAAGGGCAGATCATTCTGTTCATCGACGAACTGCACACCATGGTCGGCGCCGGTAAGGGCGAAGGTTCGATGGATGCGGGCAACATGCTCAAGCCAGCGCTGGCTCGGGGGGAGCTGCACTGTGTCGGCGCCACCACGCTCAACGAGTACCGCCAATATATAGAGAAGGACGCGGCCCTCGAACGGCGCTTCCAGAAAGTCCTGGTGGACGAGCCGAGCGAAGAAGACACCATCGCCATCCTGCGCGGCCTGAAAGAGCGTTATGAGGTGCACCACAAGGTGGCGATCACCGATGGTGCGATCATTGCCGCGGCCAAGCTCAGCCATCGCTACATCACCGACCGGCAGTTGCCGGACAAGGCGATCGACCTGATCGACGAAGCCGCCAGCCGTATCCGCATGGAGATCGACTCCAAGCCGGAAGTGCTGGACCGCCTGGAACGGCGTCTGATTCAACTGAAGGTCGAATCCCAGGCCCTGAAGAAAGAAGACGACGAAGCGGCGATCAAGCGCCTGGAGAAACTCCAGGAGGAAATCACCCGTCTGGAGCGCGAATACGCCGATCTGGAAGAAGTCTGGACCTCGGAGAAAGCCGAAGTGCAGGGTTCGGCGCAGATTCAGCAGAAGATCGAGCAGTCCCGCCAGGAGCTGGAAGCCGCGCGCCGCAAAGGCGACCTGAACCGCATGGCCGAGTTGCAGTACGGGGTGATCCCGGACCTGGAGCGCAGCCTGCAGATGGTCGACCAGCACGGCCAAAGCGAGAACCAGCTGTTGCGCAGCAAGGTGACCGAAGAGGAAATCGCCGAAGTCGTGTCCAAGTGGACCGGTATTCCGGTGTCGAAGATGCTCGAAGGCGAGCGCGACAAGCTGCTGAAGATGGAAAGCCTGTTGCACCAGCGCGTCATCGGCCAGAACGAAGCCGTGGTGGCGGTAGCCAACGCCGTGCGGCGTTCTCGCGCTGGGTTGTCCGATCCGAACCGGCCAAGTGGTTCGTTCATGTTCCTCGGCCCGACCGGTGTGGGTAAGACCGAATTGTGCAAGGCGCTGGCCGAATTCCTTTTCGATACCGAAGAGGCGATGGTACGGATCGATATGTCCGAGTTCATGGAGAAACACTCCGTGGCTCGGTTGATCGGTGCGCCTCCAGGCTACGTCGGCTACGAGGAGGGCGGTTACCTGACCGAGGCGGTGCGGCGCAAGCCTTATTCGGTGATCCTGCTGGACGAGGTCGAGAAGGCCCATCCGGACGTGTTCAACATCCTGCTGCAGGTGCTGGAAGACGGTCGCCTGACGGATAGCCACGGGCGTACCGTGGACTTTCGTAATACGGTGATCGTCATGACCTCCAACCTGGGCTCGGCGCAGATCCAGGAGCTGGTGGGGGATCGCGAAGCACAGCGGGCGGCGGTGATGGATGCGGTGTCGACCCATTTCCGTCCGGAGTTCATCAACCGGATCGACGAAGTGGTGATCTTCGAGCCATTGGCCCGGGATCAGATCGCCGGCATCACCGAGATCCAGCTGGGACGCCTGCGCAGCCGCCTGGCCGAGCGCGAGCTCAAGCTGGAGCTGAGTGGCGAGGCCTTGGACAAACTGATTGCCGTGGGCTACGACCCGGTCTATGGCGCGCGTCCGCTGAAACGGGCGATTCAGCGCTGGATCGAGAACCCATTGGCGCAGTTGATTCTGTCCGGCAGTTTCCTGCCGGGGGCCACAGTGACGGCCAAGGTGGAAAACGACGAAATCGTCTTCGCCTGAGCCCGATAGGGCGTCGTTGTGAAGGAGGCCTCGCATTGCGAGGCCTTTTTTTGCATAGGGCGTTGAACTGTAAGGCAAAGGCTTGTAAAGTGCGCCCCGCAGTACGTCACCCCAAGGCTTTTTCCTCCCTGAGGAAAAAACTGAAATAAGTTGCAAATCATTGTCTTGAAAGCAATTTAGGGGGTTGACAGAGGTTTTTAAGATTGTAGAATAGCGCGCCTCAGAGACATGAACGTAGCGATACGGACCAGGTCAACGAGGAGGCTTCTAGAAATAAAAGCCTGCTGTAAAGGTTGTAAATTGAAATGTTCAGTTCCGTGATAGCTCAGTCGGTAGAGCAAATGACTGTTAATCATTGGGTCCCAGGTTCGAGTCCTGGTCACGGAGCCAATTTCAAACCGGGGTATAGCGCAGTCCGGTAGCGCGCCTGCTTTGGGAGCAGGATGTCAGGAGTTCGAATCCCCTTACCCCGAC
>NZ_JBWKVU010000017.1:0-138735 GCF_059421865.1 Pseudomonas sp. GW821-FHT02B10
GGCACAGCTGCTGGAGCGCTGGTACCAGGCCATGCTCGACAACCTCGACGACCTGGCCCTGATCATGACCGCCGAACAGGGCAAGCCCGTCGCCGAAGCCCAGGGCGAAATCCGCTACGGCGCCGGGTTCGTCAAATGGTTCGCCGAGGAGGCGCGGCGCATCTGCGGCGACACCCTGCCGGCACCCGCTGGCGACCGGCGCTTGCTGACCCTCAAGCAGCCGGTGGGGGTCTGCGCGGCGATCACCCCGTGGAACTTCCCCAACGCGATGATCACCCGTAAATGCGCGCCGGCCCTGGCCGCCGGTTGCCCGATCATCGTCAAGCCTTCCGACCTGACGCCGTTGTCGGCCCTGGCCCTGGCGGTGCTGGCCGAGCGGGTGGGGATTCCGCCGGGGGTGTTCAGTGTGCTCACCGGCATGCCCGCCGGGATTGGCGAAGAGCTGACCGGCAACCCGGCGGTGCGCAAGATTTCCTTTACCGGTTCCACCGCGGTCGGCCGCCTGCTGATGCGCCAGAGCGCCGAGCACATCAAGCGCCTGAGCCTGGAACTGGGCGGCAACGCGCCGTTCGTGGTGTTCGACGATGCCGACCTGGAACAGGCGATCGCCGGGATCATGCAGAGCAAGTTCCGCAACGCCGGGCAGACCTGCGTCTGCGCCAACCGCATCCTGGTCCAGGACGGCATCTACGCACGTTTTGCCCAGCGCCTGGTGGAGGAGGTGGCCAAGCTCAAGGTCGGCAACGGTCTGGAACCGGGCGTGAGCATCGGCCCGCTGATCAATGCCGCGGCGGTGAGCAAGGTCGCCCGGCATATCGACGATGCCCTGGGCAAGGGCGCGACCCTGCTGTGCGGCGGGATTCCCCAGGGCGAAAGCCAGTTCGTGCTGCCCACGGTGCTGGGCGAGGCCAGCACCGAGATGCTCCTGGCCCACGAGGAAACCTTCGGCCCGGTGGCGCCGCTGATGCGCTTTCACGACGAGGCCGAGGCGCTGGCCATCGCCAATGCCACGCCCTACGGGCTGGGCGCCTACTACTTCACCCAGGACCTGCGCCGTTCCTGGCGTTTCGGCGAAGCGCTGGAGTTCGGCATGGTCGGCCTCAACACCGGGATCATCTCCATGGAAGTGGCGCCGTTCGGCGGCATCAAGCAATCGGGCCTGGGCCGCGAAGGCAGCAAGTACGGCCTGGACGAATACCTGGAGATCAAGGCGTTCCACATCGGCGGCCTGTGACCCGCCCGCACCGACTTCGAGGAGACATGCGACATGAGCAAGGCATTCAGGATCGCCGCCATCGCCGGCGACGGGATCGGCAAGGAAGTGTTGCCGGAAGGATTGCGGGTGCTGCGGCAGGCCGCGCACAAGTGGCGGCTGGACCTGGAGATCGAGGTGCTGGACTGGGCGCACTGCGATTACTACCTGGAGCACGGGCAGATGATGCCCGGGGACTGGTTCGAACGGCTCAAGGATTTCGACGCCATCTACTTCGGCGCCGTGGGCTGGCCGGACAAGGTGCCGGACCATATTTCCCTGTGGGGTTCGCTGCTCAAGTTCCGCCGCGACTTCGACCAGTACGTGAATATCCGCCCGGTGCGGCTGTTCCCCGGGGTGCCGTGCCCGTTGGCCGGGCGCGAGCCGGGGGACATCGATTTCGTGGTGATCCGCGAGAACACCGAGGGCGAGTATTCCTCGGTGGGCGGCAAGATGTTCGAGGGCACCGAGCATGAGTTGGTGCTGCAGGAGTCGGTGTTCACCCGGCGTGGCGTGGACCGCATTCTCCAGTACGCCTTCGACCTGGCCCAGGCCCGGCCGCGCCAGCGCCTGACCGCGGCGACCAAGTCCAACGGGATTTCCATCAGCATGCCGTACTGGGACGAGCGCACGGCGCTGATGGCCGAGCAGTACCCGCAGGTCAGCTGGGACAAGCAGCACATCGATATTCTCTGCGCACGTTTTGTCTTGCAGCCGGAGCGTTTCGATGTGGTGGTGGCCTCCAACCTGTTCGGCGACATTCTCTCCGACCTCGGCCCGGCCTGTGCCGGCACCATCGGCATCGCGCCTTCGGCCAACCTCGACCCGCAGCGGCGCTTCCCGTCGCTGTTCGAGCCGGTGCACGGCTCGGCGCCGGACATCTACGGGCGCAATATCGCCAACCCGATCGCGATGATCTGGTCCGGCGCGCTGATGCTGGATTTCCTCGGCAATGGTGAGCAGCGCTACCGCGACGCCCACGACGGCATTCTCAAGGCCATCGAACAGGTGATCGCCCAGGGCCCGATCACCCCGGACCTGGGTGGCCAGGCCTCGACCCAAGACGTCGGCGCGGCGATTGCCGAAGCCCTGTAGCCGCTGCCGCAGGCTGCGATCGGGCGCTAGCCCGCCAAGGCTGTATCCCGGATCGATCTGACGCACCGCGGCCAGTGGTTTTGCGCCGGCTGCGCCGCCGATCGCAGGCTGCGCCAGCGGCTACAGCGCTCTCGGTTTTCCTGCTGAACACCGGCCCCTGTAGCCGCTGCCGAAGGCTGCGATCGGGCGCTAGCCCGCCAAGGCTGTATCCCGGGTCGGCCTGATGCACGCGATCAGCGGTTTTGCGACGGCTGCGCCGCCGATCGCAGGCTGCGCCAGCGGCTACAGCGATCGTAGGGTCAGTAGCCCTGGGTCCGGTCGATTTGCCCGAGCATCGGTTCGCCGCGTTGGTGGCGGCGGATATTGTCCAGCAGCACGGCGAAGGCGCTTTGCGGCTGGGTCATGGCGGCGATGTGCGGGGTCAGGAGGATCTGCGGGTGATCCCAGAACGGGTGTTCGGCCGGGGCCGGTTCCTGTTGCAGGACGTCGAGCACCGCGCCGCTGAGCTGGCCGCTGGCCAGGGCGTCGAGCAGGTCCTGCTCCACCAGGTGGCCGCCACGGCCCATATTGATCAGCGCCGCGCCACGGGGTAACTGACGGAACAGCGTGCGGTCGAGTATGCCCTGGGTCTGTTCGGTCAGGGGCAGCACGCACAGCAGGATGTCGCACTGGCTGAGAAAGGCCGGCAACTGCTGGTCGCCGGCAAAGCACTGCACGCCGTCGATGCGGTGGGCGCTGCGGGCCCAGCCGGCCAGGGCGAACCCCAGCGGCCGCAGGGTGGCGAGGATCTGCTGCGCCTGTTGCCCCAGGCCCATGACCCCGACCCGGCGTTGCGCCGCCGGTTGCAGCAGGTGTGCCTGCCAGCAGCGGGCGAGCTGTTGCTGCCGGTAGCGCAGCATGTCGCGGTGCAGGCTGAGCACGGCGAAGCTGGCGTATTCGCACATGCCCCGGGTGATGCCCGGGTCCAGCAGGCGCACCACCGGCAAGTCCGGCGGCAGGCGCGCGAGGTCCAGTTGATCGACCCCGGCCGAGAGGGCGAACAGCACTTCCAGGTTAGGCAACAGGCTCAGGTCGTCCGGTGCCTGCCAGGCCGCCAGGTAGCGGATCTCCTCGGGGTTGCCAAGGTCCGGCCAGGCGCGCCATTGAATGTCCGGGGCCTGTTCGGCGAACAGCGCCCGCCAGTGTTCGCCACGCACGGGGTCAGCTTTATAGAGAAGGGCCATGGGCGGCTCCTGATCGACGGGGGATGCTTTCATGATGCCGTAACGGCAAAGCAGGATCTGTCGAAAGGCCGCGCCCGAAAGCCTTGTACAGCACGCTTCGAGGCCCTGGCCGGCAGATTCGGCGGGGCTGAAGGAATCTGCCGTTTGCCGGGGTGAAAACAGTGGATCCGGATTTCTCAGGGGCCAAGTTCGGCTAAGTCGGTTCCGTCGAAGCCTTAATCTGAAGCCATCGCAACCGCTTCCCGGTTGCCTGGCTCAGTATGAGGAACGCCATGAATAGCAAGGTCGACGAAACACCTCATTGGCTCCAGCAGCGCGATCGGTTCGTGCCGCGGGGCGTGGTCACTGCCCATCCGCTGGTCATCGACCGCGCCGAGGGCTCCCAGGTGTGGGACGTGGACGGCGAGCGCTATCTGGATTTCGTTGGCGGCATCGGCGTGTTGAACATCGGCCACAACCACCCCAGGGTAGTGGCGGCGGTGCAGGCGCAGTTGCAGAAGGTCTCCCACGCCTGCTTCCAGGTGGTGGCCTACAGACCCTACCTGGACCTGGCCCGGCGCCTGAGCCAGATGATCGGCGGCGCCGAGCCCTACAAGGCAGCGTTCTTCACCTCTGGTGCCGAGGCCGTGGAGAACGCGGTGAAGATCGCCCGCGCCCATACCCAGCGTCCGGCGGTGATCGCCTTTCGTGGCGGTTTCCATGGCCGCACCTTGCTCGGCAGCACGCTGACCGGCATGAGCCAGCCGTACAAACAGAACTTCGGCACTGCCCCCGAGGTGTTCCATACGCCGTACCCGAACGCCTATCGTGGGGTCAGCAGCGAGATGGCCCTGCAGGCATTGCAGGAATTGTTCGCCACCCAGGTCGCGCCCGAACGCGTGGCGGCGATCATCATCGAGCCGGTGCAGGGCGACGGCGGTTTCCTCGCCGCTCCGGCGGAGTTCCTCCAGGCCTTGCGCGCCCTGGCCACGCAACACGGCATCGTGTTGATCCTCGATGAAATTCAGACGGGCTTCGGTCGCACCGGCAGCTGGTTCGGCTTCCAGCACGCCGGCATCCTGCCGGACCTGGTCACCGTGGCCAAGAGCCTGGCCGGCGGCTTGCCGCTGTCCGGCGTGGTGGGCAAGGCGCAGATCATGGACGCGCCGCTGCCCGGCGGCCTTGGCGGCACCTACGGCGGCAACGCCCTGGCCTGCGCCGCGGCGCTGGCGGTGCTGGATGCCTACGAAGAGGAACAGTTGCTGGCCCGTGGCGTGGCGCTGGGCTTGCGTCTGCGCGAAGGGTTGCTGCGCCTGCAGCGGCTGTACCCGCGCATCGGCGATGTGCGCGGCAGCGGCTTCATGCTGGCGCTGGAACTGGTCAAGGACGACGCGGCGCGCAGCCCGGATGCCGAGCTGACACAGCGGCTGATCGACCAGGCGCGCCTGGGCGGATTGCTGGTGATCAAGTGCGGGGTCCACCGTAACGTCCTGCGCTTCCTGGCACCGCTGGTAACAACTCCCGAGCAGATCGACGAAGCCCTGGCGATTCTCGACGCCGCGCTGGCACGAGTCTTGAACTGAGCTGATGCCCCGGTCGGCGCCGGGCTGCCGGGCGCCACCAGTGGGCATTTTTGGAGCATGGATCGATGGAACGCATCATAGGAGGCTGTACACGCCATGGGGCTGACTGATTATCGTGCGTTGCTGATCGACTGCGACGCGGTCCTGGTGGACCGCGACTCGGGGGTCTGGGCCGCCTTGCAGCCCTTGCTCGACAGTCGCCGCGGGCAGGCGGACAAGGAACAGGTGCTGGGCGAATTCACCGAAACGGTGCGGGGCCTGTACCCGCGTTTCGCCGAGCTGGGGTTCAGCGGCCTGCTGTGTTTCGCCCATCGCCAACTGGCCGAGCGCTGGGGCCTGAAGGCGTCCTGGGAGGAGGGCATGAGCTTCGCCCGTTCGGTGCCGGGCTGGTCGCTGTTCGAGGACGCGCCGGGGGCGATGTTGTACCTGCGCAAGTTCTATCGGCTGCTGGTGCAGGGCGATCGCGATGCCGAGGACCGCGCGTTGTTGTGCGAGCGGCTGGGGATCGCCCAGGACGATTTCATCTCCCTGGCCAGCCAGTCGCTGCAGGATCGTCAGTGGCTGGCGGACAACGACCTGCGCGCCGAGGACATTCTCCAGGTGACCCGGCCGCCGGCCACGGCGACGCAAGCGACGGCGGGCCTTTGCCTGATTTGCCGCGCCGGCAGCCGCAATCCGCAACCCTGCGCCGCCGACTACTGCATCAACAGCATGGCCGACCTGGTGGCCCAGCATCAGGCGTCGTTACGGCGCTGATCTTGCTTGTCGATTGCATCCCACAGCAATCAAGAGGTAAACGATGGAAGGTTTAGTCAAACTGGACCGTATTGATATCAACATCTTGGTTGAGCTGCAAAAAGACGGACGCATGACCAATGTCAGCCTCGCCGATGCCGTGGGGTTGTCGGCCAGTCCGTGTCTGCAGCGGGTCAAGCGCCTGGAGTCGGCCGGCTACATTTCCAGCTACAAGGCGCACCTGAACCTGGCCAAGATCACCGACTCGGTCATGGTGTTCACCGAGATCACCCTGAGCGACCACAAGCGCGAAGACTTCGCCAAATTCGAGTCGAATATCCGCCTGGTGGACGAGGTGCTCGAGTGTCACCTGATCAGCGGCGGCTACGACTATCTGGTGCGGTTCATGACCCGCAGCATCCAGCATTACCAGGAGGTGGTGGAAAGCCTGCTGGACAAGAACATCGGCATCTCCAAGTACTTCAGCTACATCGTCATCAAGTCGCCGGTCCTCAAGGACGGCGTGCCCCTGCGTAAATTGTTGCGCCACTGACGCGTTCTTCTCTCAAAACGAAATGTTATCTGATAACATTTTGTCGTCTGATCAATCACCCTCACGCGCGCCCATGACCGGGCGCGCTTGCGTCTGGGCCGGCCTTTTGCCGGGCCCGTGAGTGACAGCGGGTGGCGCGCAAGGAAGCAACACCGGGCATGAAAAGCCCCGCGTGCACCCCGATCGGACAATCCACGCACCGCTGACCCCTGGATGCTTCAGCCTGGCGCACACCGCATAAATCGCTGTTTGTCCCGAGAAAACGGCAGGCGACGGGCGTGTGCCGCGGCAAATCGGAACAAAGCACAGAACAGCCTGCGCTGTAATGCCAGCCAGTGGTAGGTGCGCATCGTCTCCCCGGGAAGTTCAACGCCATCAGAGCGGGGGCGGCGATTCGTTGAATGAGAGCACAAAGGAGCGCAACACGATGCACAAGAGCACGGCAAACACATTGATAGGGCTGGGCGCGCTGATGCTGGCCGGCGGTACCCAGGCCCACCAGATCTGGTACGAGCACACGCCGGGGCAGCCCCTGACGCTGTATTACGGCGAGTACGACAAGAACATGTTGGAAGTGACCCCTGGCGGCCTCGACCGTTTTCGCCAGCTCAAGGGCTGGTCGGCGGCGAATCCTGCCCTGGGGCTGAGCCTGCAACGCCAGTCGTTCAGCGTCGGCCATCAGCCCAAGGCCGACGAAAGCCTGCTGGCGCAGGACACGCAGTATCCGATCTTCGACCTGCATGAAGGCGGCAAGACCCTCAAGACCTACTGGACGCCCGCCACCCGCTGGGTCGGCGACCTGCGCGCGCGCCAGCCGGAACTGGCGCTGGACATCGTCCCCACCGGCGTGGCCGCCGCGGGCCAGGCGCAGTTCCAGGTGTTCTATGGGCTCAAGCCGCTGGCCGCCCAGGCCGTGATCCTGGAAACCGGCTCGGGCGAAGTCTTCACCCAGACCAGCGACAAGGACGGCAAGGTCAGCTTCGCGCTGCCGTGGCAGGGCACCTACGTGGTGGCCGCCGAATACAAGGACCGCACCCCGGGCACCCGCCAGGGCCCGGACAACCAGGCCGAGGCCTACGACCTCAAGAGCTTCAGTTCCACGCTGTCGTTCCACCAGCCACAGGGCAAGCCGCCGTTGCCACGGGCGCCTTCAACGCTGCCGGCCTCGGAAGTCGCGCGTTTGAAAAAGCAATCCTGACCCCGTGTCCCGACCCCTGTGCCGAGTCGGCGACAGGGTTTTGCCCAGGTTCAACGACCTTCAACATGAGTGACTGATATGACTCTTTCTACTGGATTGGCAGGGCAGGCGGGCGTTGCGTCCCCTGCGCTGGCGGGCAGCGTGGCCAAGGCCAACACACGGATGCTGGCGATCGACGCCCTGCGTGGCTTCGTCATGCTGTGCATGCTGGTGGACCACGTGCGCGAGACCTTCCTCCTGCATCGCCAGGTCACCGACCCGATCGACGCCCTGAGCGTGACCCCGGACCTGTACTTCACCCGCATGCTCAGCGAGATCTGCGCGCCGGTGTTCATTTTCCTCACCGGCCTGTCGGCCTGGCTCTACAGCCAGAAACACAGCCTTGGGGAAACCTCGGTGTTCCTGCTCAAGCGCGGCCTGTTCCTGGTGTTCCTCGAACTGACCTTCGTGTGTTTTGCCTGGAACGCCGAGTTCCCGCCCAAGACCCTGTGGCTGCAGGTGATCTGGTGCATCGGCATCTGCATGATCGTGCTGGCCGGCCTGCTGCACTTCAAGCGCAGCTGGCTGATCGTGTTGGGGGTGGCCATCGTCGCCGGGCACAACCTGCTGGATGACGTGGTGGTGGGCCCCGAGTCGCCGTTCTTCGTGCCCTGGTCGATCCTGCACCAGCGGGTGTTCATCGACATCACCGAGTTCACCCGCGCCCGCACCACCTACCCGGTGTTGCCGTGGATCGGCGTGATCCTGCTGGGCTGGGCCATCGGCCCGTGGTTCGGCAAGGACGTGCAGCCGGCGGCGCGCATTTCGCGGCTGCTCAAGGTCGGCGTCGGCCTGCTGGTGGCCTTCGTGTTCATCCGCTACCTGAACGTCTACGGCGAGAAGCCCTGGGTGCAGACCGGCGATGCGCTGCGCACCTTCATGAGCTTCATGAGCGCCAAGAAGTACCCGCCGTCGCTGATGTTCCTGATGCCGACCCTGGGCCTGGGGCTGATCCTTCTGGCGTACTTCGAGAAGGTCCAGGCGCGCTGGTCGACCGCGCAACTGGCGATCTACGGCGGCGCGCCGATGTTCTTCTACCTGCTGCACCTGTACGTGCTCAAGGCCATGTACCTGGTGGCCGTGGCCATCTGGGGCGCCAACCAGGGCACTTACTACGGCTTCGACAACCTGTCCGGCGTCTGGCTGTGGAGCCTCATCCTCGGCGTGCTGTTGTTCTTCCCGACGCGCTGGTTCGCCGGCCTCAAGCAGCGTCGCCGCGATATCGCGATCCTCAAATACCTCTGAGTGGGATCCCGGTGGTGCGCCCGTATAGCGGCGCACTGCCTCTTATCGCCCGCCATTTATCGATTTTCGGGAGTTCCACAGTGAAGACCTTGACCCGACACACCCTGTTGTTGGCATTTTTTTGGTATTGGGGAGGCCAGAGCCTGCTCGCGCTGGCCGCGGAGCAGGACAATGCCAAGGGCTTTATCGAAGACAGCCAGTGGAGCCTGTTCAACCGCAGCCTCTACGACCGTCGCGACTATCGGCACGGTTCCTTGAGCAACGGCGCGCGCAACGCCTACAAGCCCCGCGCCGAACGCAGCGACCTGGCCGAGGAGTGGGCCTACGGCCTGATGGCCGACTACAGCTCCGGTTTCACCCAGGGCACGCTCGGCTTCGGCCTGGACGCCCATGTGTATTCCGGCTGGAAACTCGACAGCGGCGGTGGCCGGGCCGGCAAGGCGCGGTTGCTGGGGGTGGACAACGACGGCCATCCCAAGGACGAGTTCAGCCGCGGCGGCGCGGTGGCCAAGCTGCGTTTTTCTTCCACCGAACTGCGCTACGGCGAGCAGCGGGTCAAGACCCCGGTGTTCGGTTCCTCCGACAGCCGCCTGCTGCCCGAGACCGCCACCGGCTGGTTCCTCACCAGCCGCGAGCTGAGCGACACCACCCTGTACGGCGGCCACTTCAACGAAAGCACCGACCGCAACGCCACCAGCCACGACCAGGGGTTCGTGGTCAATTATTCCAATGGCCAGCAGGGCGACAGCTTCGACCTGGTCGGTGTGCGCAATACGGCAATCAAGGGCCTCAACGCCAGCCTGTTCAGCGCCCTGTACGAAGACACCTGGCGCCAGCAGTACCTCGGCGCGCTTTACAACCTTCCTTTGAGCCAGGGCCAGGACCTGACGTTCGACTTCAACCTGTACCGCACCCAGGACACCGGCAAGGCCCTGTCCGGGCGCATCGACAACACCACCTGGAGCCTGATGTCGACCTACAAGAGCGGCGCCCACAGTTTTGGCCTGGGCTACCAGAAGGTCGACGGCGACACGCCTTACGACTACGTCACCCGCGGCGCGATCCTGCTGAGCAACGCCGTGGCCCTGTCGGACTTCAACGCCCCTGAGGAAGCCTCCTGGCAGGCCCGCTACGACCTCAACATGGCCGGCTACAGCGTGCCCGGCCTGACCTTCAGCGCCCTGTACGTGCGCGGCAGCGGCATCGACGGCAGCCATATGGACCCGCGCGGCGGCTACGCCTGGCTGGGCTACGGCGAAGGCGGCAAGCACTGGGAACGTGACCTGCAGGCCAAGTACGTGGTGCAGTCCGGCCCGGCGAAAAACCTCGCCGTCACCCTGCGCCACGCCGTGCACCGCGGCAATAAAGCCCAGGCGGAGCTGGATGCCGACCAGCTGCGGCTGGCGATCGAGTATCCATTGGGCGGCAGGTTCTAGCGCCCAGGCACGGCCCGTCAGCGCCCGGCCCCTCCTTGCGGAGGGGGGGGCATGGTCCGGACATTTATTGCCCGGGCCTTTATGGCCGGGTGCCGTTAATGCTGCTATGCCTTGGAGAGCCCTTCAGGCTTTACCGCAGCAGTTGTCATGACACGGACGTAGGGTGACACCGGTCCTCGCCTGGCCGATTGGCCGCGCGGGAACCTCACTTGACTGCCATGAGGTAACCAGGTCGTGGAGAACACAAGGATCAAGGCGCGCCAGCTGATCGTCTGCATCGATGGCACCAACAACCGTTTCAGTGACGAACCGACCAACGTGGTCCGGCTGTTTCGCTCGCTACCCAAGGACAGCGAAACGCTGCTGGCCTATTACGACCAGGGCGTGGGCACCTTCGGGCTCAGCGAAACCCTGTTCGAATGGCAGAAGGTGCCGTCGCGCATCGCCGGGCTGATGTTCGGCTGGGGCATCAAGCGCAACGTGCTCAATGCCTACCGCTTCCTGATGGAGAACTACAGGGACGGCGACCAGATCTTCCTCTTCGGTTTCTCCCGCGGTTCCTACGCGGTGCGGGTGCTGGCGGCGCTGCTGCATACCATCGGCCTGCTGCCGGCCCATCAGGTCCAGTTGATGGACTTTGCCTGGTCGCTGCTGACCACTCGCCAGCGATCCGCTGATAATTCCAAACCGAATCGCCAACGGGCCATGAGTTACACCTGGTGGCGCATGAGCGCGGACAAAAAGCCGGACTTCGACTTGATGGAGGCGTTCAAGGGCAGCTTTGCCCGGAAGGTGAGCATTCACTTTCTCGGGTTGTTCGACACCGTGAGTTCGGTGGGCTGGGTGTACGACCCGCTGATTGTTCCCTACACCCGCCGGAACAAAGACGTGAAGATCATCCGCCATGCGGTGTCCCTGGACGAACGCCGCAGCTTTTTCCGCCAGAACCTCTGGACAGAGGACGAGGGCGTGAACCTCAAGCAGGTCTGGTTCGCCGGCGTGCATGCCGATATTGGCGGCGGTTACCCCGCCGGCGAATCGCAGCTGGCGTTGATTGCCTTGCGCTGGATGGTCGGCGAGTGCCTGGAAGCCGGGTTGAGCATCGATGCCGAAGCCTGTCGCGCAGAACTCTATCCACCCTCTGTGCTACAGGATCCGCTGGCCCAGGCCCACGATTCCCTGACCCGCAACTGGCTGATCGCCGAGTGGGTGCCACGCCTGGTCTGGAACTCGAAGACCCACAAGCGAGTCCGTGAGTACGGTTCGATGCCGCCGTTCGGCAAACCCAGGTCGCGGGAGATTCCCGTGCCTGGGGCCGGGCAGAAAGTCCGGGTGCATGACTCCGTGGCCGTCCGCCTGAAAGGCTCCCTGGCCGACGACCAGCCCTGGGGCAGCCAACTGACGTACCAGCCGGAAAACCTGCTGCGCATCGATGCCGCGCTGATCGAGCAGGTGGGCGACTCGCCGAGGCTGGATGAGTACAACCTCTAGGGTCGCTCGCCCATTCACTGCCGATGCCGGCGCAGCAGCTCGATCTGCTGCGCCGGCACCTGCTGGCGCAGGGCTTTGTACAGGGCGCGGGTTTCCAGCAGGTTCCAGATCCGCAGCAGGGTTTCCAGCGCGTCCAGCGGCTTGCTGATGAAGTCGCGGGCGCCCAGGGCCAGGGCGCGCAGGCGGGTGTCGCGGGTGGCGTCGGCGGTCAGCACCAGGATCGGCAGGTAATCGTGGGCCGGGATCCGCCGGTTGAGCTGTTCGAGCACGGCGAAGCCGTCGAATTCGGGCATGTGCAGGTCGAGGATCACCAGGTCCGGCTCGAAGCTGTTGAACAGCTCCAGGGTGCGCAGCGGCTGGGTGCTGCTCAGCACGTTGTGCAGGCCTTCGCGGGCCAGCAGCTGCTCCATCAGCTCGAGGTTGGGGCGCTGGTCGTCGATGATCAGGATGCGCAAATCATGGTTCATGCGGGCTCCGGTAAATGTTGCTCAAGGTGGGCGAGAAACGCCGGGATATGAATGGGCTTGGTCAGGATCGCCGTGGCCCCGGCCTGCAACAGGGCGCGGTGGGTCAGGGCGCTGGCGTCGGCGGTGATCATCACGACCGGGGTGCTGACGGTGGTCGGCGACTCCCGCAGCCGGCGCAGCACTTCCAGGCCTGTAAGGTCCGGCAGGCTGACGTCCAGCAGGATCAGTTGCGGTGCATGCTGGCGCGCCAGGTCCAGGCCCATCTGGCCCTGCATGCTCGACAGCAGGCGAATGCCCGGGCGGCGTTGCAGCAGGGTTTCGATCAGCGCCAGGCTCGACAGGTTGTCTTCGATGCACAGCACCTGGCCCCGGTATGCCCCGGCCTCGGCCCGGGCCGGCAGCACCGCCGTCGGTTGTTCCAATAGCTGTTGCTCCAGGGCCAGGGGCGCGCCGGTCGCGGCCACCTGGACAAAGGGCAGTTGCAAGGTAAAGCAGCAGCCCTGGCCCGGTGTGCTGTGCACCCGCAGGCTGCCGTCCATCATTTCCAGCAGACTCTTGCTCAGGGCCAGGCCCAGGCCGGTGCCTTCCACCCGCGGGTCGGCGCCCAGGCGTTCGAAGGGACGGAACAACTGGTCCAGGCGCTCCAGGGGAATGCCGGCGCCGGTGTCGCTGACCGCCACCTCGACCCGGGTGTCCAGGACCTTGACCGCGATCCGCACCTGGCCCCAGGGCCGGTTGTACTTGATGGCGTTGGACAACAGGTTGAGCAGCACCTGGATCAGCCGCTGGCGGTCGGCGATCACCCCGCTGTGTTCATTCAGCGCGGGCAGGGCGGCCAGCTGGATGCCGGCGTCGGTGGCCATCGGCGAGACCAGGGTCAGGGCCTCGTGCAGCACCGCGGCCAGGGCGATCGGCTCGACATTCAGCGCCAGGTGCCCGGCCTCGATGCGGGCGATGTCCAGCACCTCGTTGATCAGGGTCAGCAGGTGCTGGCCGGCGCGCAGGATATGGCCGACCTGGGGTCGCTGGCCGCTCGGCGAGTCCATGTCCAGCAGTTGCGCGAAACCGAGGATGGCGTTGAGCGGGGTACGCAGTTCGTGGCTCATGCGTGAGAGGAATTCGCTCTTGGCGCGGCTGGCGCTTTCGGCTTCCTCGCGGGCGGTGCGCAGGGCGATTTCCGCGGCGCGGCGGTCGGTGATGTCGCGGGTGATCTTGGAGAAGCCACGCAACGCGCCGCTGGCGTCGTACTGCGCGGTGATCACCACGCTGGCCCAGAAGCGGCTGCCGTCCTTGCGGCAGCGCCAGGCCTCTTCCATGTAATGGCCGTCGCGGGTGGCTTCGCGCAGGGCCATGTCCGGGTGCGCCGGGCATTCTTCCGCCAGGTAGAATAGCGAGAAGTGCCGGCCGAGGATTTCCTGTTCGCGGTAGCCCTTGATCCGCTCGGCGCCGGCGTTCCAGGTGGTGACCCGGCCCTGGGTGTCGAGGGCGAAGATCCCGTAGTCCTTGACCCCGTCGATGATCAGCCGCAAGCGTTCTTCGTTGTCGCGCAGGGCCCGCTCGCGCTCGGCCAGCAGTTGCCCGGCTTCCACCAGGCGGGTGCCGAGCTGGCCGATTTCGTCCTGCTCCGGGGCTTGCGGGCGCAACGGTTGGCCGAGGGCCAGGCGCTGGGCGTTGCCTTGCACCTGCTGCACCCGCGCGACTATGCCCTTGGACAAGAACAGCACCGCGACAATCGCTCCGAACAGACCGCAGAGCGCCGCCAGCAGCGTGGCCAGCAGCAGGCGCATGCGGGTTGCCGAGGCCGCGGCGCTGCGTTCGGCGAGCAAGCCGTCTTCGCGGATGCGCATGGCGCTGATCTGCTCGCGCAGCACGTCCAGCACCTGTTTGTTCTCGATCAGGATCGCGGTGATGCTGGCGCTGTCGTCGGGCCGGCCGTTGCGCAGGGCCACCAGGCCGTCGAGCTTGTGGCCGATCAGCGGGGCGATGGCCTTGAGGTGGTCGCGCATGCGTGCATCGCGAATGTTGCTGTCCAGCCGTTGCAGGGCGGCCTGGATCAGCGGCTGGGCACGTTCGTAGCTGGGCAGGAAGTCTTCGCGGCGGGTCAGCAGGTAGCCGCGCACGCTGGCCGCCGCTTCGGCCAGCAGGGTATGCACGGTCTGGATGTCGCCCTGCACCAGCAGCACCCGGCGCACGTCTTCCTCGGCGCGGGCGGTCTGGCGTTCGGTGATGTAGATCAGCACCAGCGACAGCAGCAGGATCACCAGCGGCAGGGAGATCACCACCAGCGCCTTGCCGCGCAGGGGCAGGTCGAGCCAGTGCCGGCTGGCCAGCAGCCTCATGGCCAGTCTCCCGCGGGCTGCGCCACCAGCCCCAGGGCGATGCCGCGCACCGCGGCCTGGGTGCGGTCCGCCGCGCCGAGCTTGCCGATCACCCGTTCCACATGGGCCTTGGCGGTGCCGGTGGTGATGCCGAGCTTTTCGCCGATCTCGCGGTTGCTGAAACCGCCGGCCACCAACCCCAGCACTTGGCGTTCGCGGGCGGTCAGGGGCGCGGCCTGGGCGCTGCCGCCGGCGTTGCGTTCGGCCATGCGCCGCAGCAACCGGGCGCTGACGCTGCTGTTGAGGGCTTCCTCGCCCTGGGCCACCCGCTGCAGGGCGCCGAGCACTTCGCCACGGCTGGCGTCCTTGAGCAGGTAGCCGACGGCGCCGGCGGCAATCGCCGCTTCCAGGTGGTCGGGGCTGTCGTCCATGGTGAAGATCACCACCTTGATCGCCGGTTGCCGCTGTTGCAGCAGGCGCGCGGCGCCCAGGCCGTTGAGCAGCGGCATGCGGATGTCGAGGATGGCGATGTCCGGTTGCAGGCGCTCGCACAGGTCGAGGGCTTCCTGGCCATCCCGGGCCTGGCCGACCACCTCGAACTCCGGGTGGCCGGCCAGCAGGGCGACAAAACCGGTGCGGGTGACTTCATGGTCGTCCGCCAGCACCAGGCGCAGGGCAGGGTTCATGGCTGTTCTCCAGCAGCGGGCAGCGGCACCCGGGCCAGCAGGCGGGTGCCGTGGCCGGGGGCGCTGTGCCAGGACAGCTCGCCACCCAGCAGGCTGGCGCGCTCCCGCATCGCCGCCAGGCCCAGGTGCTGGCTGCCGCAGCTGGACAGCGGGGTGCCCAGGGCGAAGCCGACGCCGTTGTCTGCCAGCGCCAGCGCGGCCTGGCCGTCGGCCAGTTGCAGGCTCAGTTCGACGCGGCTGGCGCGGGCATGCTTGAGGATGTTGTTGATGCCTTCCTGGGCGATGCGGAACAGGGCGATCTCGCTGGCGCCCGGCAGGCGCGCGCTGGACTGTTGCCGCCAGTGCACCTCGAGACCGGCGTCGCGCAGGCGGTCGGCTTCCTTGTCGATGGCCTTGTACAGGCCAAAGTCGTCCAGCACGTTGGGGCGCAGGCCGCCGATCAACTGCCGGCCCTCGCCGACGCAGCCCTGGGCCAGGGTCAGGATGGTCTGCAACTCGTTGTGCAGCTCCTGCGGCAATGTCGGGCAGCGCCCGGCAAACCCTTGCAGGCGCTGGTGCAGCCCGGCCAGGGTTTGCGCCAGGCCGTCGTGCAGGTCGTAGGCCACGCGCTTGCGTTCGTCTTCCTGGGCGCTGAACAGCCGGTGCACCAGTTCCGACATGGTGCGTTCCCGGGCTTGCAGGGCCTGGAGCAAGCGCTGGTTTTCCAGGTGCGCCGCCAGCAGGGTGGCCAGCAGCTGCAGGGATTCCAGGTCCTCGCTGTCGGGCGCGGCCAGGGCCACGCTGTTGGCCAGCAGCAAGGCGCCGAAGGCCTGGCCGTCGGCGCCGGGCAGGGGAATGCGCAGCACCTGGGGCAGGGCGGCATCGGTCTGCGGCAGCCATTCGGGGTGCAGGGTCGCAGACTTGGCCAGTTCGTGCAGGGCGACCAGGCGTTCGCTGCCGCCGTGCTGGGCGGTGGCCTGGGGCGGCTGGACGGCGTGCCATTCCAGCAGCAGGCCGTGGTCCATCGCCATAAAAGCACAGGCTCGTTGCAGGGCGCGCTGGCGCATGGCCGCGGGCGGCAACTGGGTCAGTTCCTGGCCGGTGTCCACCAGCAGGCGCAGGCGCGCCGCGCGGCTTTGCGCCTGGCGATACTGACTGCGAATGGCCAGGGCGCTGCCGGGGTCGTGGGTCGGGCTTTGCATGAAAAACAGGCTCCAGCGTGAAGGGCGTGCGCTCGCGAGCAGGCATTAGACCCGGTTGCCGGCTGTGGGCCTATCTGCCGAATGGCATAGGCCGCCGGCACCGGTTGGCCGATGGCGAGGCCGCAACGGGTGGGCAAAGTGGGCGCATTGA
Source organism: Pseudomonas sp. GW821-FHT02B10 (assembly GCF_059421865.1). NCBI lineage: Bacteria > Pseudomonadati > Pseudomonadota > Gammaproteobacteria > Pseudomonadales > Pseudomonadaceae > Pseudomonas > Pseudomonas sp. GW821-FHT02B10. The sequence goes on from NZ_JBWKVU010000017.1 coordinate 16,633, forward strand.
AACCCACTGGAGCCTTCCGATGAAACTGCCAACTACCGCCATTGCCCTGTTACTGGCGCTGACCGCGCCCCTGGCCCAGGCCCTGGACGCCACGCCTTATGTGTACCGCACCGTCGCCGCGCAGCCGCAAAACCAGGGCGACCGGGAGATCGCCGGCCTGTTCGATCGCTGGAACGCGGCCCTGCAAAGCGGCAGCGCAAAAAACGTAACCAGTCTTTACGCCGCCGACGCGATCCTCCAGCCGACCGTGTCGAACCAGGTGCGCACCACCCCGGCGCAGATCCAGGACTACTTCGAGCATTTCCTCGCGGGCAAGCCGGTGGGCCAGATCAACTACCGGGAAATCCGCCACCTGGGCGCGGATGCGGCCATGGACAGCGGCGTCTACACCTTCACCCTGCACGAGGCCGGTGGTGCGACCCGCCAGGTGCAGGCGCGCTACACCTTCCTCTACGAGCGCATCGACGGCCAGTGGAAGATCCTCAACCACCATTCCTCGGCCATGCCCCAGGCGCAGCCGCCATTGCAGGCCAGCCATCGCTGAAAAGGCGACCCCTTCTGTAGGAGCGAGCTTGCTCGCGATGGCGTCCCGACAGTCACGCAATCCGTTGACTGATCCACCGCTATCGCGAGCAAGCTCGCTCCTACAAGGTTCAGGCGGCTTCAGCCTTCCTGGCGATAACGCCCCGGGGTCATGCCGAACCAGCGGCGGCAGGCCTTGTGAAAGCTGCTCTGGTCGCGAAAGCCGAGCAGGGCGCCAATGTACTTGACGCTGCGCGCCGAGTTGCGCAGGAAACTGTGGGCCAGCATCAACCGCGCCTCGTCGAGCAGCGCCGAGAAGTGCATGTCTTCGTTGCCCAGGCGTCGCTGCAGGCTGCGGCTGCTGACCCCCACCAGCTGCGCGATGTGCCGCAGGTCGCTGGGCCCGCCCTGGGCCAGGCGCTCGGACAACACCCGCCTTACCCGCGCGGTCATCGAGCCGTCGAGCAGCAGCTTGAGGCGGGTTCGCGCATATTCCATGTGCAGCACATCCAGGGCCGGGTCGGCGCTGGGCAGGGCCATGGCGCAATCGCGCGGGCTGAAGCTCAGGCTGTTGTAGGGCGCGTCGAACTGCAAGTTGGCGCCCAGCAGACGCTCCAGGGCGCGGGTGTCGGGCGGGCGCGGGTAGGTGAAGCCCGCCGCCAGCGGTTGCGGCTTGTGCCCGGGCAGCAGCCAGTGCACCAGGCCCAGGGTCTGCGCCGCGCCGGCATCGATGAAGGCCCGCGGCACCAGGCCCGGTTCGAGGGCGATGTCGAAGCCGATCAGGGTGACGGCCTGGGGGCTGCGCTCCAGGCACAGGTAGAAGCCGTTGCTGACCAGCGAGTGATAGTCCACCAGGCGTTGCAGCGCGGTGTCCAGGGTGGCGCCGGACATCAGCGCGTAGCCGAGCACTTCCAGGTTGGCCGGGTGGGCCTTGGTGTACGCCAGCAGGCCGAGGTCCGGGTTGCCGCACAGGTGCACGGCGTCTTGCAGCACCGCGTAGACCAGCTCCAGCCTGACGCCCATGGGGTTTTCACAGGTCTCCTGATGGCTGCTGCCGTGGCGCTTGAGCAAGGTCTCGACCTTGACTCCGGCATCGGTCAGGACATCGGCAAGCACCCGGAAACTGGTGCCGGTCATTCTGTGCATAGTACTTCCTGGACTGGTGGCTAATTGATGTCATTGGCGCTGGCGCATGATCGCAATAAACCTCGGGCCACAGTCGAGAAAGGGCGGTGCGGTGTTTCCAAGGACAAACGAAAGGTATCCGGGAACACTTTCGAGCCGTCCGGGCAGGGGGGATCATAAATAGCAATGAGCCATTATCACGTCGGGCGCGCCGACGCATCCTGGCCAAGCCCACCCGGCGCGCTGTCGCCGCTTCGACTACGGATCTGTCATGCAAAGCGTCAAAGACTTCTATCGGGAACTGGCGCAGGGGCGACTGGCGCTGGCCTTCCAGCCGGTGGTGCGGCTGCCCGACACCAGCCGGGTGCTGTACCTGGAAGGTTTGCTGCGCCATGTCGAACAGCCCGGCAATGGCGTCTACCCGTTCGCCATGCTCGAACGCCATCAACTGATGCGCGAGCTGGACCGCAGCGTGGTGGGGGGCGTGATCGAGCGCCTGCTGGACGACGAGCACCTGCGCCTGGGCTGCAACATCTCGGCGCAGAGCGCGATCGTCGATCCGTTCTGGTCCGCCACCCTTGCGCAGTTGCGCGACGCCCCTTCAGTGGCCGCGCGGCTGGTGATCGAAATCACCGAAAGCGCCACGCCGCCGAGCACCGAGGCGGCCATCGAGTTTGTCCTGTGCCTGCGCGAGCTGGGCTGCCGGGTGGCGGTGGACGACTTCGGCGCCGGCCTCGGCACCCTGGAGTTCATCCGCCGGACCTGCCCCGACATGGTCAAGATCGACCAGGGTTACCTGCAACGCGCCCGCAGCGAACCCAACAGCGTGCCGACCCTGAAACACCTGGTGCAGCTGTGCAAGACCCTGGCGCCCTGCGTGATCATCGAAGGCATCGAGAGCGAAGCCGACCGCGCCCTGGCCACGGCCTGCGGTGGCGAATGGGGCCAGGGCTACCTGTTCGGCCGGCCACGGCTCGACCGCCTGGGCGTGCCGTGCCGGTTGCGTGGGGTGGTGGCCGAGCGAGTGGTGGCGGACTGAGCGGGAGCGGTTTGCCGGTGCTTGTCAGAGATGACGGCGGCAGTCCATTCACCCATGCCGCCAGCGACCGGCCGCGGCTTCAGTAATAAACGCCCTTGGCGTCGTAGGGCAGCAGCACGGTATCGACCGCCGCATCCACCGGCAGGCTTACCACCGCCACCAGCGGGCAGACGATGCTCATCCAGCAGTAGATAGTGGCGTAGCCGTCGTAGCCGCGGGCGTCACGCATGGTCAGCAGCTGGATATTTTGCTGGGTGCCTTTGTAGAAGTCGTAGGAAATGTATTGATTGCTGGCACGGGCCATCAGGGTGCCGCAGCCCGAGAGGGCGAGTGTGCCGAGCAGGACGAGAGCAGTGAGCGCTTTGATGATGCCATTCCTTAGCAAGCCGATTTGCGGCGCGCATCTTCGCACTGGTCGAGGCTTCAGGCCAGCCCGGGTGGCAATGGTCGGGGCGAACAGCCGGCGAAGGCGTCGGGCGCCTCAGCCGAGAAACCGCGGGCAAAGCCGTTGAGCTTTCAGCCCAGCACCTCGCGCAACCGATGCCACAGCATGCCCAGCGCCAGCAGCGGCGCGCGCAGGGCGGGGCCGCCGGGGAAGGTCATGTGCGGCACTGCGCTGAAGATGTCCAGGCCCTGGCTGTGCCCGGCGTGGATGGCCTCGGCCAGCAGGCGCGCGGTCCAGTGGCTGACGTTGAGCCCATGCCCGGAGTAACCCTGGGCGTAATACACGTTGGGGTACTGGCGCAGGCGCCCAACCTGGGGAAAACGGTTGGCGGTGATGCCGATCTTGCCGCCCCATTGGTAGTCGATGCGCACATTCGCCAGCTGCGGGAACACCTTGAGCAGCTTCGGCCGCATATAGGCGCCGATGTCCGCCGGGTCGCGCCCGGAGTAGTGGCAGGCGCCGCCGAACAGCAGGCGGCGGTCCGTCGAGAGCCGGTAGTAGTCGAGGCCGACCTTCTGGTCGCACAGCGCCAGGTTCTGCGGGATCAGTTCGGCGGCCAGGGCCGGCGCCAGGGGCTCGGTGGCGATGATGTAGCTGCCCGCCGGCAGTACCTTGCCGGCAAGCCGCGGCTCCAGGTCATCCAGGTGGGCATTGCAGGCCAGCACCAGGCTTGCGGCGCGCACCGTGCCGCTGGCGCAACGCACCCGCACGCTGTCGCCGTGGCTCAGCTCCAGCACCGGGCTCTGCTCGAAGATCCGCACCCCCAGCGTCCGGGCCAGGGCGGCTTCTCCGAGCACCAGGTTGAGCGGGTGCAGGTGCCCGGAACCCATGTCCACCAGGCCCCCGGCATAGACCGAGGACGCCACCACCCGGGCCATGTCCTGCGGGGCGACCAGGTGGGTTTCATGCACGTAGCCCAGGGCCGCGAGGTGTTCCTGCTCGGCCTGGAACGCGGCGAACTGGGCCGGGGTGTTGGCCAGTTCGCAGAAGCCCCAGCGCAGGTCGCAGTCGATGCCGTGCTCGCGCACGCGCTGGCCGACCAGCGCCACCGAGTCGATGCCGGCCTGTTCCAGGTAACGCACGCCCTCGGCGCCGACGTAGCGGGTGAAGCCGCTGACGTCGTGGCCGATGCCGCGGATCAGTTGCCCGCCGTTGCGCCCGCTGGCGCCCCAGCCGATGCGCCGGGCTTCCAGGAGAATCACCGAGAGGCCGCGCTGCGCCAGTTCGATGGCGGTGTTGACCCCGGTGAAACCACCGCCGATCACGCAGACATCGGCGCTGAGGTCGGCATTCAGCGGCGGGTAGTCCGGCAGCGCGTTGGCCGAGGCGGCGTAGTAGGAGCGGGTGTGTTGTGCATGGCTGTGCTGGTTCATTTGTTGGACTTCACTTTGCTCCAGGCGCGGGTCATCAGGCGCATGGTCTGCGGGCTCTGGGTGCTGGAGATGTACAGCTTGTCGAGCACCGCCTGGGGTGGGTAGACCTCGGGGTTGTTCACCAGCTCGGGGTCCATGTATTGCTGCGATGCCGGGTTGGGGTTGGCGTAGCCGACATAGGCGCTGACCTTGGCGATCACTTGCGGGTCCAGCAGGTTATTGATAAAGGCATGGGCCTCCTTGGGATTGCTGGCGTCCGCCGGGATCGCCAGCAGGTCGAACCACAGGTTGCTGCCTTCCTTGGGAATCGAATAGGCGATCTTCACCCCGTTCTTGGCTTCCTTGGCGCGGTTGGCGGCCTGGAACACGTCGCCGGAATAACCGAAGGCCAGGCAGATGTTGCCGTTGGCCAGGTCCGAGACGTACTTGGAGGAGTGGAAGTAGGTGATGTAGGGACGGATCGCCAGCAGCTTGGCTTCGGCTTTCTTGTAGTCCGCGGGGTTTTCGCTGCGCGGGTCCAGGCCCATATAGTTGAGCACCGCCGGGAACACTTCGTCCGGCGAGTCCATCATCGACACCCCGCACTGGCTGAGCTTTTTCAGATTCTCCGGTTCGAAGAACACCGCCCAGGAATCGATGCTGTCGATGCCCAGCACCTGCTTGACCTTGTCGACGTTGTAGCCGATGCCGTTGGTGCCCCACAGGTAAGGCACCGAGTACTGGTTGCCGGGGTCGTTCTGTTCCAGCAGGGCCAGCAGTTTCGGGTCGAGGTTCCGCCAGTTCGGCAGCTGCGCGCGGTCCAGCTTGAGAAAGGCCCCGGCCTTGACCTGCCGCGCCAGGAAGTGGTTGGACGGCACCACCAGGTCATAGCCGGTGCGCCCGGCCAGCAGCTTGCCCTCCAGGGTTTCGTTGGAATCGAAGACGTCGTAGATGACCCGGGTCCCGGTCTTGGCCTGGAAGTCGGCGAGGGTGGTCTCGCCGATATAGTCGGTCCAGTTGTACACGCTGACTGTCGATTCGGCCTGGGCCGTGGCGCCGAACAGCACCGTCAGGGCCAGCGGAACCACTGATTTCCATAGACGCATAGCGATACCCCTTTTTGCGGTTGTTATGGTGTTTGCCAAATTCATGAAGCCCTGTAGCCCCGTAGCCGCTGCCGAGCAACGCGAGGCTGCGATCGGCGGCGCAGCCGTCGTAAACCCGGCCACCGCGTTGCATCAGGTACACCGCGTGCGACGGTCTGGCGATGGCTGCGCCATCGATCGCAGCCTCGCAGGCTCGGCAGCGGCTACAACGGTGTGCGCGGCAGCGCCCGAATCGCGCAGGCCTCAGACGCTGAGCAACAGGAACTCGCGCTCCCAGGAGCTGATCACGCGCTTGAAGTTCTCGTGTTCGGCGCGTTTCACCGCGACGTAGCCGCGCACGAACTTGCTGCCCAGGTAGCGCTCGATGGTCGGGCACTCTTCCATGCGGGTCAGGGCGTCTTCGATGGTGATCGGCAGGCGCAGGTTGCGCCGCTCATAGGCCCGGCCTTCCACCGCGGCGCTCGGCTCGATGCCCTCGACCATGCCCAGGTAGCCGCACAGCAGGCTGGCGGCGATGGCCAGGTAAGGGTTGGCGTCGGCGCCGGGCAGGCGGTTTTCCACGCGCATGGCTTCCGGGCCGGAGGTCGGCACGCGCAGGCCGACGGTGCGGTTCTCTTCGCCCCATTCGACATTGACCGGCGCCGAGGTGTCCGGCAGGAAGCGGCGGAACGAATTGACGTTGGGCGCGAACATCGGCAGCACCTGGGGGATGTACTTCTGCAACCCGCCGATGTGATGGCGGAACAGCTCGCTCATGCGGCCCTCGGCGTCGGCGAAGATCGGCTTGCCGGTGGCGCTGTCGACCACGCTCTGGTGCAGGTGCATGGCGCTGCCGGGTTCGTCGGCCACCGGCTTGGCCATGAAGGTGGCGGTGACGTTGTGCTTGAGCGCGGCCTCGCGCAGGGTGCGCTTGAACACGGTGATCTGGTCGGCCAGGTCGAGGGCGTCGCCGTGGCGGAAGTTGATTTCCATCTGCGCCGGGCCGTCTTCGTGGATCAGCGTATCGAGGTCCAGGCCCTGGGCTTCGCACCAGTCGTAGACGTCCTCGAACAGCGGATCGAATTCGTTGGCGGCGTCGATGGAGAACGACTGACGCCCGCTTTCGGCCCGGCCGGAGCGGCCCAGCGGCGCCTTCAGCGGCAGGTCCGGGTCTTCGCAGCGCTGGGTCAGGTAGAACTCCATCTCCGGCGCGACGATCGGCTGCCAGCCCTTGTCGGCGTACAGCTGCAACACTTTCTTCAGCACGTTGCGCGGCGACAGCTCGATGGGGTTGCCGAACTTGTCGAAGGTGTCGTGGATGACGATGGCGGTCGGCTCGATGGCCCAGGGCACCAGGTAAATGCCCGAGGCGTCGGGGCGGCAGACCATGTCGATGTCCGCCGGGTCCAGCAGGTCGTAGTAGATGTCGTCGTCGACGAAGTCCCCGGTTACCGTTTGCAACAGCACACTTTCCGGCAGGCGCATGCCTCGCTCATGCAGGAACTTGTTGGTGGGCGCTATCTTGCCGCGGGCGATGCCGGTCAGGTCGCTGACCACACACTCCACTTCGGTAATCTTGTGTTCTTTCAGCCAGGTAGACAGCTGATCGAAAGGGGCATTCATAAGGACCTCGTCAATGATTGTCGGTGACGCGCCAGCACTTGGAGTCGCCCATCAAGGCTTCCCCTGTGGCGCGTTGACGACTATCTTGGGCAAGCCTCGCGGTTCCATCTATCCACTTTAAGCAGCACCAAAGCGCACCAAAAGAGTGCGCAAGGTCCCTTCATGACAGCGTCTACAGCTCTCCAGGTCCAGGCCTTCAACACCTTCGATGTGGCCGATCAGATCCGTGCCACCCCGGGTTGGGTGCAGCATTACCAGCAGATGTCGCCCGGGCATTTCGCCGGGCAGGTGCGCTATCTGGACCTGCAAGGGGTGCAGATCTACGAGGAGTGCATGAACACCCGGGTCGAGCAGAATTTCAGCGCGCCGCAGGACTCCCTGGCGTTCTGTTTCGATCGCAGCGACAACGCCCTGTACCTGCTCAATGGCGAGAGCCGCAACATCTGGATCACCCCGGAGAACTACCAGGAAATCGCCGTGGTGTTCGGCCCGGAATTCGTCCGCGGCCATGGCCTCGACGCGCAGCGCCTCGACGGCCTGTTCCTGGCGCCGCTCAACTGCGGGCAGAACGCCTTGTTCAGCCGCTGGCTCAGCACCACCCTGACCCGCCTGTCGCAGACCCTCGACCCACCCAGCCGCGAAGCCCTGACCCAGCAGTTGCTCGAGGACTGCCTGTTTATCCTCGACAACGCCTGCGTGCGCCTGGACGGTGGCGGCCTGCGCCGGCGCGCCGAGGAGCGGGCGATCATGCAGCGGGTGGCCCAGTGGGCGGCGGACGGCCCGGAAGACAGCCTCAACCTGCTGGAGTTGGCGCAGGTGGCCGGGGTTTCCCTGCGCCAGTTGCAAGGCGCGTTCAAGGCCTTCGCCGGCATGGCGCCGACCCAGTGGCTGCGCCTGCGCCGGCTGAACAGCGCGCATCGCGAACTGCTGCGCCGCGGCCCGGACGAAACCACCGTGGCCGAGGTGGCCATGCGCTGGTCGTTCTGGCACCTCGGGCGGTTTTCCAGCAGCTACCGCGCGCTGTTCAAGGAACTGCCGAGCGAGACCCTGCGCCGCGGCCAGCGTTGAGCTGTTCCTGACCGCGGGCCCGCAGGGTCGGCGCCATTTCCAGTGTCATGCGCGGGGAGGCCTGTCTGCCGAAGGGCGGCGCTGGCCATTGCGGCTCGGACGCGGCGGCTTGGGCTGGTCATCCTCGTGCGCGCTTCCCACAGGGTGGTCGCGCAGGTAGCGCCACAGTGCCTGGGCGATGGCATCGCCGTTGCCCCCCTTGCCGAAGACCTGCTGGCCGATGCTCAAGCCGAGCTGGCGGTAACTTTCGAACTGCGCCTCGTCGAAGAACTGGTCGACGGTGGGCTGGTTGGGGAAGGACGTGTTGATCAGCGCGTAGTTCTGCACATCCGGCGATACCGAGGGGATCAGCCGGGGCTTGAGCACCAGGATGCGACTGACCAGGGTGTCCGGCTCGGTGCAGGCGTAGACGTTGAGCAGCAGCGCGCAATGCGGGTCCGCCGGCGACGGCGCGATCTTGAAGTCCTCCATGCGCCCGAACACTTTGCCCAGTACATCGTCCCCGGTGATCTCTGCGTCTTCCCTGATCTCCAGGCCGTGGTCGATGCGCGCCAGGCGGATGAGGTTGCTCAGGTCGTCGAACCGGTAATCGGGATCGCAGCCACAGTCGCACATCACGATCAACTCGACCTGGCGCTCCTTGCGCAGCAGTTCATAGGCCGCCGTGTTCTCGAAGTGGCCGCCGTCCGAGAGGTACTGATAGGCGCGCCGATGGCCGTGGAAGTGCGCGGTCAGTTCGTAGAACAGGTAGGTCTGGGTCGGCAGCCAGCGCGACAGCTTCAGGCCCGGGGATTGTCTGGGCTTTTCCGGCTTAGCGTCGATAAAGCGGCTGGGCCACCAGTTGCCCAGGCGCACGTTGGCCAGGCCCAGCAGCAGCGACATGCCCAGGCTGGTGGCGCGCCCCAGGCCGGTGGTGAAGGCCGCGCCGGAAACGCCGATCCACTGGCCGATGGTCAGCGGGTAGGCGATTTCCGAAGCGGGGATATTCTCCAGGTCGCGCTGATAGACCTTGCCATCGAGGATGAAGGCCCCTTCGCCCTTGACGCTGCCCGGCGCCAGGCACAGCGGCTTGCCCTTGCGGTCGCGCTGCACCAGTTGCTCGGCGGGGTCGACCGTGAGGTTCATGGTCACGTTGATCAGGTGCAGCGGGCCGGCGTTCGGCGTGCCGTAGTAGTGCTCGACGCTGATGTCGTCGTTGCTCAGTGGCTCGGCCACGCTCATGTGCTTGCGCCGTTGCTCGGGCGTGCCGTCGAAGCGCTTGCCGTTGGTGGCGCCCATGTAGGCGCGGACCAGGCGCGCGCTGTAGTAGGACTGCAACGACGAGGTATTGAGGAAACCGACGAAGCGGCTGCTGACCCAGGTCAGCGCCGCCGCCACGCCGGCCAGCAGGGCCAGCCGCAGCACATGCCCGTTTTCCAGCAGGTTGAAGCTGCCATCGGCAGCGAACCACACCACGAACAGCATCCACACCAGGCAGACCGCCGCCAGCAACAGCAGGCCGCCGACCAGGCTCATGACCTCCAGGGGCAGCAGGCGCAGCCAGTCTGGCAGGCTCTTCTCGTCCCGCAACAGCGCCAGGCGGCGCACTAGCCAGATCAGCAGCGGAAGAGTGCCGATGGAGCCCTGGGTCAGGGTCTGCAGGTGCAGGTAGATTGTTTCGGAGAGCGACACCAGGAACGCGGCGAACAGCAGCGCACCGAGGGCCATGATGATCTGCGACAGCACCCGGGTGACTTCGACCCGGTAGTTGCGCACGGTAAAGATCCCGTCTTCGTCGTTGGCCTTGTGGGTGCGGTACTTCAGGCGCCAGATCAGCAGCCAGGCGTAGGCGATACCCAGTAGCGCGATGGCGGCGAACCCGAGGAACAGGTGGCGCACGTTGGGCCTGTCGTCCGGCTGTTGCAGCAGCGCCCAGATGCCGATGAAGAGCAGCGCCATCACTGTGCAAGCCACGGCCGCCAGGTTGCTCAGGGCCGGAGGGTTGCTCAGGCTGTTTTTCGGCAGCACCAGCCAGTAGGCCAGGCAGCAGGGCAGCAAGCCGAGGATGAACACCGCGCCGGGCAGTAGGAACAGATTGGGCAGGTACTTCACTTGCAACAGCATCAGCAACGACAGGATCAGGACGATCGGCATGCCGATGACAAAGTGCAGCGACAGCCAGTTGCGCCAGGTGATCGCCAGGGCGTAGAGCGCGTCCCCCGAGCCGGTCGGGGTCAGGTAGCGGCCGTTCTCCCGGAGCCAGGCCGTGGGGCCCTTGCCGATGTCTTTGTCGCTGACGCTGGCGTAGTCGGTGTGGGTGCTGATACGTCCCGGCGGCTCGTAGTGCAGGACCTGATAGGCGTTGACCGCCGCGGTCCTGGCCGCTTGCTGGGCAGGCGACAGGGGCGAGGCTTCGGCGCGCTCCTGGGCCTGCTCCCGGCGCAGGCGATTGGGGATGAACAGGCTGGAGAAAAAACTGCCGATATAACCGCCGCCGCTGACCGTGCAGAGGTAGTCGAAACGCGGCAGCAGGGTGGTGGTGAGGTTGTCTTGCGGTGTCTTCGACGGTCGTGGGTTGGCTTGTTCCGGCGCATTGGCCCGGGCCATCGCCTGCAGCACCCCCAGGCAAAAGGTGGCGCTGCGGATGCCGCCCCCGGACAGCGCCAGCCCCCAGATCCTGGGAGGCTGGCCGGCCGGCGCGGCAAGGTATTTGAGACCCAATGCAGTACGGCGGTTCTCGATGCGCTTCCTTTCCCCCTCGTAGTGCTGGGTCGAGTCCATGATTGCTCCTTGCAAACTGAAGTAGTGGCATTGTGCAAATAGGATTAAAGCAGACCGTCAGATTTTTCCGAATACAAGGAGCAACTCGGGATGAAGTTCACGAAATATTCTTTATTTAGAAATGTAATTAAAAATCATCGACTTAGAGAGTTAATGCGGCTGTATCAAGATCTATGAATGCCTTGACCGCGGCCTGCAACCGCCGTGTAACTTGCTTGTTACTTGAGGTCACTACTTTGCGTGGGTCGCTATTTCCCGCCCTGTAACTTCAAGGAATTCAACCGCGTATGCCTACTCTCACTCGCAGGAAGCTCATGCAGGCCGCCGCCATCGGCTCGGCCTTTACCTTACTGCCAGACTCCATCCGCCAGGCCCTGGCGATCCCCGCCAACAACCGCACCGGCACTATCCGCGACGTCGAGCACGTGGTGATCCTGATGCAGGAAAACCGCTCCTTCGACCATTACTTCGGCACCTTGCCCGGGGTCCGCGGTTTCAGCGACCGCTTCACCATCCCGCTGCCCGGCAAGCGTTCGGTGTGGGAGCAGCAGGGCATTGGGCGAGTGGTGTTGCCGTATCACCTGGACAGCTCGCGGGGCAACGCGCAGCGAGTCAACGGCACGCCGCATTCGTGGATCGACGAGCACGCGGCCTGGGGCAGCGGGCGCATGAGCGCCTGGCCGACCTTCAAGACCAACACGTCCATGGGCTACTACCGCGAGCAGGAGCTGCCGTTCCAGTTCGCCCTGGCCAACACCTTCACCCTGTGCGATGCCTACCACTGTTCGGTGCACGCCGGGACCAACCCCAACCGCCTGTTCCACTGGACCGGCACCAACGGCCCGACCGGCGCCAACGTGGCGGCGGTGGTCAACGAATGGGACGGCCCGGGCGCAGTGGACGTCGGCTACACCTGGAAAACCTACCCCGAGCGCCTGGAAGAGCGGGGCGTCAGCTGGAAGATCTACCAATACCTGCCGGACAACTTCGGCGACAATCCGCTGGCCGGTTTCCGCCAGTACCGCCGCGCCAGCGTGGCGGCCGGCAACCCGGCGCAGCCGCCGGAAGACTTCACTGCCTTCGTGCCGTACAGCGATGCGCTGAATGCCCGGGTGCCGCTGTACAAGGGCAACGGCAACACCTTGCCGGCGCGCAGCGGCAGCGACCTGGAAGGCATGATCGCCGGGTTTCGCAACGATGTGCAGCAGGGCAAGCTGCCCAAGGTCAGCTGGATCGTCGCCCCGGCCACCTATTCCGAGCACCCGGGGCCGTCCAGCCCGGTACAGGGTGGCTGGTTCACCCAGGAAATCCTCAAGGCGCTGACCGACAACCCCGAGGTCTGGAGCAAGACCGTGCTGCTGGTCAACTACGACGAGAACGACGGTTTCTTCGACCATCTGCCGTCGCCCTCGGCACCTTCACGGCGCCTGGACGGCAGCTTCGCCGGCAAGTCCACGGTGGATTTCGACAGTGAGGTGTTCACCCACCCGGCGCCACCGGGGACCACCCAGCAACCGCGTCCGGACGGCGGCATCTACGGCCCCGGCCCGCGAGTGCCGATGCTGGTGCTGTCGCCCTGGAGCCGTGGCGGCTGGGTCAACTCCCAGGCGTTCGACCACACCTCGGTCCTGCAATTTCTCGAGAAGCGCTTCGGCGTGCGCGAGCCGAACATCAGCGCCTGGCGCCGTGCCGTGTGCGGCGACCTGACCTCGGCCTTCAACTTCGTCAATCCCAACAGCGAAATCCTCCCGCCGCTGCACACCACCACCCGCCAGGCCGCGGACCTTTTGCGCCAACGCCAGGAACAACTGGCCCAGGTGCCGCTGCCGGACCCCAGCCGCCAGCAACTGCCGCAGCAGCAACGCGTGGCCCGGCCATCGCGAGCCTTGCCGTATCGGCTGAATGTCGAGGCCAAGGCCAAGCGCAAGGCGTTGAGCCTGACCCTGAGCCTGCAGAACAGCGGCGAGCAGGGCGCGGTGTTCCATGTCTACGATCGCCTGCACCTGCTGGACATTCCCCGTCGCTATACGGTGGAGGCGGGCAAGCAGCTCAAGGACAGCTGGCAGACCGCGGGCCGCTACAAGCTGTGGCTGCTGGGGCCTAACGGCTTCCACCGCAGTTTCCACGGCAACCTGCTGGAGCGTCAGCCCGAGGTGTCGATGTTCAGCCGTGGCAACAACCTGCAGCTGACCCTGAGCAACCCGGGCAAGGAGCCGGTGTCGATCACCATCGAGCGTTGTCCCTACACCCATCAGGGGCCATGGCGTTTCGACGTGCCCGGGCGCAGCGAGGTCCACCAGATGTTCGCCTGCCAGGCCAGCGGCGGCTGGTACGACCTGACCCTGCGCGGCGAGGGTGGCTGGCTGCGGCGCCTGGCCGGGCGCCTGGAAACCGGTGCGCACAGCATCAGCGACCCGCTGATGGGCGTGTAAACCGCGCAATCGTGCCCGGCCCGCAAGGGGCCGGGCGCTGTTTCAGCAGCCGACCGGGTGCTTCACCTGGATCTCTTCAGCCCCTGGGACCATGGTTCCAGAGCACCCGCCGATGTTCCCCAGCAGACGAAAACCAGAACCCAATCACACGAAAGGACTTGGTTTGCCTTATGAATATTAATTAGAATCAGTCTCATTTGAATAATCCTTCGCGCAGGGCTCTTGACATGATTGAAGCAGCGACGCCACCGGAGCAAAGCCTACATGCCCTGTACCGCGATCATCGCAGCTGGCTCGAGAGCTGGTTGCGCCAGCGCATGGGCAACGCCTGGGATGCGGCGGACCTGAGCCAGGACACCTTCCTGCGCGTGCTCACCAGCTCCCAGCAACTGGTCGACCTGCGCGAGCCGCGGGCCTACCTGGTGACCGTGGGCAAGCGCCTGCTGAGCAACTTCTACACCCGGCGCAAACTGGAGCAGGCTTACCTGGACGCGCTGGCCAGCCTGCCCGAAGACAGCGTGCCGTCCCCGGAACAGCGCTGGGTGCTGCTGGAAACCCTGCAAGCCCTCGACGAATTGCTCGACGGCCTGCCATCCCTGGTGCGCCGGGCGTTTCTCTGGAGCCAGCTGGAAGGGCTGGGCTACCGCGAGATCGCCGAACGCCTCGACGTCTCGGAACGCACGGTCAAGCGCTACATGGCCCAGGCCTACGAACATTGCCTGCTGGTGGAGCTGTGATGCGCTCGGCGCCGTCCAGCGAAACCCGCGAGGTGGCCCGCGCGGCGGCCCAGTGGCTGGCGCTGCTGGAGTCCGGCGCGGCCAACGCCGACGATCACGCGCGCCTGCAGCACTGGCGCAACAGCAACAGCCAGAACGAAAGCGCCTGGCAGAAAGCGCAGCTGCTGCGCCAGCGTTTCTCCGCGCTGCCCTCGGCCCTGGCGCTGGCCACCCTGGATCGTCCCGAGCCGTCGCGGCGCGCGGTACTCAAGCGCGCCCTCGGCGTCGCCGCGCTGGTGCCGACCGCCTGGCTGCTGGGGCGCCAGCTGCCCCTGGACGTATGGCGCGCCGACCTGCAGACCGGCACCGGCGAACATCGCAAATTGTCCCTGGCCGATGGCAGCGCCTTGCAGTTGAACACCGCCAGCGCGGTCAACGTCGACCTGGGCGCCCGGCAGGTGACCCTGGTGCGCGGCGAGATGGCGCTCAAGGTCACCGGCAGCGCGCCGCTGACCATCCAGGCGCCTTATGGCCGCATCGTTGTCAGCCGCAGCGAAGTCTGCGTGCGCCTCAATGAACACGATTGCCGGGTGTCGGTGGTCAGCGGCTCGGTGCAACTGCAACCCTTGTTCGGCCCGCAACTGCTGTTGGGCGAAGGCCAGCGGGTCCGGCTACGGGTGGACGGCGCCGGCCAGATCGATGCCTTCGACGCGCAGTTGCCGGGCTGGCGCGACGGCGTGCTGATGGCGCAGAACCAGCCCCTGGGGGATTTCCTGCGCGAGCTCGGTCGTTATCGCCCGGGCCTGCTGCGCTGGGAACCGGAACTGGAAGCCCTGCGTGTCACCGGCAGCTTCCGTCTCGACAACACCGACCGCGTGCTGTCGCTGCTGGCCGCCAGCCTGCCGCTGGAGGTGCATTCGCGCACCCGCTATTGGGTCACCCTGACTTCGGCAAAAGAAACCCCGCCGATAAACACCCCGCAAAAAAATATTGGCTGAAGCCTGTCCCTTTTTTTCGCCTCGCCGGTCATTCCAGGTAAGTGAACAAAAAAACGAGAGCTTCCTCCCATGCCCGTAGTATTGCCATACCGTTTGCGTCCGGTTTCCCCCGGACTGTTGCAGTTGGGCCTCATCCTGACACTCAGTTCCAGCCCGTTATTCATCCAGGCCAGCCTGGCCGACGACGCCGCGCGGCGCAGCTATCAGGTGCCGGCCGGCCCGCTGAGCGCCGCGCTGACCCGTTTCGCCGGCCTCGCCGGGGTCAACCTGTCGGTGGACCCACAGCTGGTCAGCGGCCGCAACAGCGGCGGCCTGTCCGGCGAGTACGGGGTGGAGGAGGGCTTTGCCCGCTTGCTGCAAGGCTCCGGCCTGCAACTGCAACCGGTGGGTGAGCAGGCGTACATCCTGACCCCGGCGCCGCAAGGCAGCAGCCTGCAACTGGCGCCGACCTCGATTCTCGGCGCCAGCGGCGCGACCGACAGCGACGTCTTCGCCGGTGGCCAGGTGGCGCGCCGTGGCTCGCAAGGCTTGCTGGGTTCGAAGGACTTCATGGAAACGCCGTTCAGCATGACCACCTACACCAGCGAGGTGGTGAAGAACCAGCAGGCGCGGACCCTCGGCGACCTGATCGCCAGCGACCCCTCGGTGCGCGCCACCAACCCGGCGGGCGGCCGTTACGAGCAGTTCACCATCCGCGGCTTCAGCCTGTTCAACAGCGATGTCGCCTACAACGGCCTGTACGGCGTGCTGCCGACCTACACCATCGACATGGAAATGGCCGACCGGGTGGACATCCTCAAGGGCCCGACCCAGCTGATCAACGGCATCTCGCCGCGGGGCAGCGTCGGCGGCGGGATCAATGTGGTGCCCAAGCGCGCCACCGACAAGCCCATTACCGAATTCACCGGCAGCTACGCCTCCGACAGCCAGCTCGGCGGCGCGGTGGACATCGGCCGGCGCTTCGGCGAGGACAACAAGTTCGGCGTGCGCCTGAACGCGGTCAAGCAGTCCGGCGACACCGAATGGGATCACCAGAGCGTCGATCGTGAAATGGCCGTGCTGGGCCTGGATTTCCGTGGCGAACGCCTGCGCCTGTCGACCGACATCGGCCACACCGAGCGCGACACCGACGCGCCCCAGGAACGGGTGCAGATAGGCCCTAACGCCAAGGTGCCGGACGCGGATGACGTGCGGCACAACTATGCGCAGTCCTGGAGCAAGGCACGCACCAAGGACACCTTCGGCACGGTCAACGCCGAATACGACGTCAACGACTCGATCATGCTGTACGGCGGCGTCGGCGCGCGCAAAAGCAACCACGACTTCCTCCGGCATGCCGTGTCGATCACCAACGACGCCGGCGACTTCAGCGTGCAGCCGCGCGACTTCACCCGCGACGAAAACGTGCGCACCACCACGGCGGGCGTACGCAGCTGGTTCCACACCGGCCCGGTGAGCCATGAGGTCAACCTGGCGGCCAGCTACTTCTACATGGATTTCGAAAACGGCGGCGCGCGCTATGCCGCGTCTCCCAGCAACCTCTACAACCCGCGGCCGACGCCGACCCCGTCGCGGCCGACGCGCTTCGACCCCAAGGTCTACACCGAGAACCGCTTCAGCGGTGTGGCGCTGTCCGACACCCTGGGCTTCTTCGATGACCGCCTGCTGCTGACCCTCGGCGCGCGCTGGCAACGGGTCAAGGTCGACGACTGGAGCGACGGCGTCAAAGGCGACACCGCCTATGACGAGGAAAAGGTCTCGCCTTCGGGCGGCCTGCTGTTCAAGGCCACCGATCAGTTGTCGCTGTACGTCAACTACATGGAAGGCCTGAGCCAGGGCAAGATCGCGCCGTCGACCTCGATCAACGAAGACGAAATCTTCCCGCCGTTCATCAGCCGCCAGGTCGAGGCCGGTGCCAAGTATGACGCCGGGGCCTTCGCCCTGACCGCCGCGGTGTTCCGCATCAAGCAGCCGGCCTACGAGACCAACGCCACCACCCGGGTCTTCGGCCCGAACGGCAAGCGCCAGAACGACGGCGTCGAGCTCAGCGTGTTCGGCGAACCGCTCAAGGGCTTCCGCCTGCTGGGCGGGGTGATGTACATCGACAGCGAACTGAAGGACACCACCAACGGCACCTTCGACGGCAACCGCGCGCCGGCCACGCCGAAGTACAACGTCAACCTGGGGGCCGAATGGGACGTGCCGAAGGTCCAGGGCCTGACCCTGACCGCGCGCGGCATCTATTCCAGCTCGCAGTACCTGGACCAGGCCAACAGCAAGGAAATCGACTCCTGGGAGCGTTTCGACCTGGGCGCGCGCTACGCCTTCAAGCTCGACGACAAGGACATCACCTTGCGTGCCAATGTCGAAAACGTGCTGGACAAGCGTTACTGGAGTTCGGCCGGGGCCTCGGACGACAGCGAGCCGGGCTTGACCCTGGCGACGCCACGGACCCTGTTGCTTTCGGCAACCGTGGGTTTCTAAGAAACGATGCGGACTGGCGCCACAGGGAAGGGCGCACCGCCGTGTTGGTCATGACCGGTTCCTTTGGTCGAGGAAGAAAGTATGCCCGTTATCAGTTGATCAACTTGCTCGCCTCTTGAATGAGGTGTTGGCCATTTAATGGCAACTAATGAAGTTGTCGGAAAGATGGCAATAATATGGCAGTTTCATACGTCATAAATGACGTTTCACCAAGTTTATCAACTTGGTTTTTGGCGTGGGCGCGATAGTTGACTTATATCCGCAGGTGCCATGCGACTATTCCAAATAAGTTTGAATAAGTAGTTGCGTGTTTTTATTAATGATAATAATTTGCATGTCGAATTTAACGAGGGTGAACAGATGTTGAATGATGGCATATTGCGCACTAGTCCTCTGCAAAAGACCAATGCCGACTATCTGGCCCGGCAAGGCAAGTTCGAATCCAATGTGCGCAGTTATCCGCGCAAGTTGCCACTGGCCATCGCCAAGGCGCATGGGGTCTGGGTCACCGACGTCGAAGGCAAGACCTACCTGGACTGCCTGGCCGGCGCCGGCACCCTGGCCCTGGGGCACAACCACCCGGCGATCATGGCCAGTCTCGACAGTTTCATGGCCTCGGGCCTGCCCATGCACACCCTGGACCTGACCACCGCGGTCAAGGACGCTTTCAGCGAAACCCTGCTCAGCCTGCTGCCGGGCCAGGGCCGCGACTACTGCCTGCAATTCTGCGGGCCGTCCGGGGCGGACGCGGTGGAAGCGGCGCTGAAGCTGGCCAAGACCCATACCGGGCGGCACAACGTCATCAGTTTCTCCGGGGCCTACCACGGCATGACCCACGGCGCCCTGGCGCTGACCGGCAATACCGCGCCCAAGCACGCCATCGCCGGCCTGATGCCGGGCGTGCAGTTCATGCCGTACCCCCACGAATACCGCTGCCCGCTGGGGATCGGCGGCGAGGCCGGGGTCGAGGCGCTGACCCATTACTTCACCCAGTTCATCGAAGACGTGGAAAGCGGCGTGTCGCTGCCGGCGGCGGTGATTCTCGAGGCGGTGCAGGGCGAGGGCGGGGTCAACTGCGCGCCGGCCAGCTGGCTGCGGGCGATCCGCGAAGTGACCCGCCAGCACGGCATCGTGCTGATCCTCGATGAGGTGCAGGCCGGCTTTGCCCGCACCGGCAAGATGTTCGCCTTCGAGCACGCCGGCATCGAGCCGGACATGATCGTCATGTCCAAGGCGGTGGGCGGCGGCCTGCCGATGGCGGTGCTGGGCATCAAGCGCGAATTCGATGCCTGGGAGCCGGGCAACCACGCCGGCACCTTCCGCGGCAACCAGATGGCCATGGCCGCGGGCCTGGCGACCCTGCAGGTGCTGCGCGAGCAGAACATCGCGGCCCTGGCCGAGCGCCGCGGGCAGTGGCTCAAGGAGCAATTGATGGCCTTGCAGCCGAGCTATCCGGCCCTGGGCCAGGTGCGCGGGCGTGGCCTGATGCTGGGCATCGAGATCGTCGACGAACGCCAGCCGGCCGACCGCCACGGGCATTTCCCCTCGGACCCGGGCCTGGCCGTGGCCATCCAGCAGCACTGCTTCAAACAGGGCCTGCTGCTGGAGCGCGGCGGGCGCCGCGGCAATGTGATCCGCCTGTTGCCGCCGCTGGTCATCGACGACGAACAGTGCCAGCAAGTTATCCAGCGATTTACTCGCGCAATGGCGGACGCCTTATTGCAGGCACGTGCTTGACGTGCTGTTTTTGAAGTGAAGCGTATTCGATGAAAGTGTGTCGTTTTTCACACTTTTAAGTCTTGGTTGAATAACTGTCAGGCGACAGGTTTTTCTTGTTCAAGGTTGCAGGAAAGTGCAAGCGGACGAGTTCGTTCGACGGCTATCTGTCGGCTTTCGGTATGGCCGAAGAGCAACTAACTATTTGCCGCGACAGTACGCAGCCAGTGAGCGCACGGGCTACTGTGGAGCATGTATGAATTATTCAGATCGCGATGTTTTATCAAAGCATGTTTTATCGAAGATGGTCAGTGAGCTGGCGACCACTCGCGCCTTGCTCAATTGCCTGATCAAAGAGTTCGCCTTGCCGGAAAACTGCCTCAGTTACAGCTGGCCGACACAGATGCAGGGCATCGCCCCCGGCAGTTACCTGGACGGCCTGGAATGGAAGGGCATTCCGCTGACCATCGACCTGCCCAACCGGCAGCAGTTCTTCGTCATGGTCGACCGCCGCGACCACCTGGGTAGCCACCGTTACCTGTCGGACGTGTATGCCCGGCGCGAAGCAGGCGAGACCTGGCGCTGCCTGGCCTTTGCCGAGTTCGTCGAGCAACTGCTCGGCGCCTGCGAGCACATGACCCGGGCCAGCAACGACGAGCTGCTGGACCAGGTGCTGCAAAGCCAGTCGCTGACCGCCGCCATCGTCGCCCACAACATGGACGGCCAGGGCCCGGCGCCGCTGAGCGGCTACCTGGCCAGCGAGCAGGGCCTGTGGTTCGGCCACCCCAACCATCCGGCGCCCAAGGCGCGGTTGTGGCCGGCACACCTGGCCCAGGAAACCTATGCCCCGGAATTCCAGGCCGAGACCGCGCTGCACCTGTTCGAGGTGCCGCGCCAGGGCCTGCGGGTGACCGCCAGCGGCCTCAGCGAGGAGCAGGTGATGGCCGGTTTCGCCGACCAGGGCCGGGCGCGCCCGGGGCACGCGATGATCTGCATGCACCCGGTGCAGGCCGAGCTGTTCATGCAGGACCGCCGCGTGCAGCGCCTGCTGGAGCTGGGCGAGGTGATCGACCATGGGGCCACCGGGCCGGTGGCCAGCCCGACGGCCTCGATGCGCACCTGGTACATCGAGGACCACGACTTTTTCATCAAGGGCTCGCTGAACGTGCGCATCACCAATTGCGTGCGCAAGAACGCCTGGTACGAGCTGGAAAGCACGCTGATCATCGACCAGCTGTTCCAGCGCCTGCAGCGGACCCAGGCCGAGACCCTCGGCGGCTTGTCGGCGGTGGCCGAGCCGGGCTCCATGAGCTGGGCGCCGGCCCAGGCCAGCGAAGCCGACGCCCACTGGTTCCGCGAACAGACCGGGGCGATCCTGCGGGAGAACTTCTGCCGCCGCGCCGGCGCCGAGCGCAGCGTGATGGCTGGCACCCTGTTCGCCCGCGACATCCATTCGCGGCCGCTGGTGCATGACTTCCTGCAAGGTTTCAACGCCCGCGAACTGGCGGACGAGCAGCTGGTGGACTGGTTCGACCAGTATCAGGCGCTGCTGCTGAGGCCGGTGCTGGCGCTGTTCTTCAACCACGGCGTGGTGATGGAGCCGCACCTGCAGAACACTGTGCTGATCCACGACCAGGGCCAGCCGCGACAGTTGCTGCTGCGGGACTTCGAGGGGGTCAAGCTCACCGATGAGTTGGGCATGGCGCAGATCGAGGTCGGCCTGCACCCGCGGGTGCGCCAGTCGCTGCTGTACTCCCGCGAGCAGGGCTGGAGCCGCATCACCTATTGCCTGCTGATCAACAACCTGTCGGAAGCGGTGCTGGCCCTGAGTTGGGAACGCCCGTACCTGGCGCCGCTGATGTGGCAGCGGGTCGAGCAGCAACTGCGGCGCATCCGTGACGAGCTGGTACGCCCGGCGCCGGAGCTGGACGCGCTGATCGCCGGCCAACCGATCGCCTGCAAGACCAACCTCAAGGTGCGCCTGGCCGCCAAGGCCGACCGCCAGGCCGGCTACGTCAGCCTGAGTTCGCCGTGGAGCGAGGAGGCCCGTTATGGCTGAGTTGTCCCAGGCGGTCCTGCGCGCCATCGAGCTGGCCCGGGCCGGCAGTGCCGACCCGCTGGCGGCCTTTATCTACGATCTGGATGCCTTGCAGGCCCATGTGCGCCAGGTGATGGCGGCGTTGCCGGCCGGGGTCGAGCTGTATTACGCGATCAAGGCCAACAGCGAGGCGCCAGTACTGGCGGCGCTGGCCCCGCTGGTCAGTGGTTTCGAGATTTCCTCGGGCGGCGAGATCGAGCGGGTGGTGGCCTGTCCGACCCGCAAGCCCTATGTGTTTTCCGGCCCGGGCAAGCTCGATTCCGACCTGCGCGCGGCCCTGGCCCATCAGGTGGAAGCGGTGCACCTGGAAAGCCTCAACGAGATCGAGCGCCTGCAACGCCTGGCCGAAGAAGCCGGGCGAGTACAGCCGGTATTCATCCGCATCAACCCGCAGTTGCCGCAGAACCAGTCGAGCCGGCTGGCCATGGCCGGCACCGCCACGCCGTTCGGCATCGACGAGGCGGAGCTGGCCGAGGCGGTGCAAAGGGTCGACCGCGCCAGCCATCTGCGCCTCAAGGGTTTCCATGTGCACGCCATGTCCCACCAGCAGTCGGTGGAGCGCCATGAGCAGTTGCTGGACTTCTATCTGCAACGCTGGCCGCTGTGGAAGGCCCTGGCGGCGCACCCCGAGCAACTGACCCACCTGAATGTCGGCGGCGGCATCGGCGTCGATTACCTCAGCGGCCAGCAGTTCGACTGGCAGCGCCTGTGCCACTACCTGGAACGCCGGCTGGCGGAGCAGGGCAGCGAGGCGCCGATCCTGCGCTTCGAGCCTGGGCGGTTTATCAGCGCCTTCTGCGGTTACTACGTGATCGAGGTGCTGGACACCAAGACCAGCCATGGCGAGCACTTCCTGGTGTGCCGCGGCGGCACCCATCAGTTCCGCCTGCCCGCGGCGCAGAGCCACGACCACCCGCTGATTCACCTGCCACGCACGCCGCAGCCGGCGCACAGTGCGGAGCAGGCCTGGACCGTGGTCGGCCAGCTGTGCACGCCCAAGGATGTGCTGAGCCGGGCCCAGCCGCTCAAGGGCGTCAGCGTCGGCGACCTGCTGGTGCTGCCGATGGCCGGGGCCTATGGCTACAACATTTCCCACGCCGATTTCCTCTGTCATCCACGGCCGGCGCAGCACTTCCTGCGCCAGGGTGAATTGCTCGAAGGAGCCGGTCTGTGAGTTTCAAGGCACCGCGCGCTTGGGTGGTGGTCAACGTGCTGCTTGGCACTATGACCGTCAGCCTCAACAACAGCTCACTGAACCCGGCGCTGCCGGCGTTCATGCAGGCCTTCGCCATCGGCCCGCTGATGGCCACCTGGATAGTCGCGGCGTTCATGACCAGCATGGGCATGACCATGCCGCTGACCAGTTTCCTCAGCCAGCGCCTGGGCCGGCGACGCCTGTACCTGTGGGGCGTGGCGCTGTTTATCGGCGGTTCGCTGCTCGGTGCCCTGGCCGATTCCATCGCCCTGGTGATTGCCGCGCGGGTGGTGCAGGGGATCGCCAGCGGGCTGATGATCCCGCTGTCCCTGGCGATCATCTTTTCGGTGTACGCCAAGGACGAGCGCGGCCGGGTCACCGGCCTGTGGGGCGCGGCGGTGATGCTGGCGCCGGCGGTGGGCCCGCTGTGCGGCAGCCTGCTGCTGGAGTGGTTCAGCTGGCGCTCGCTGTTTTTGATGAACGTGCCGATCGGCGTCGTCGCGCTGCTGATGGGCCTTGCGGTCTTGCCGGCCTCCGAGCCGGCCGAGCGCAAGCCGTTCGACCTGGCCGGCTACCTGCTGATCGCCTCGGGCATCGGCCTGCTGATGATCGCCATCAGTCGTCTGCACCACGCCGCCGCGCTGGCCAATCCGCTGAATCTGGGCCTGCTGCTGGTGGCGCTGCTGTGCCTGGCGGCCTTTGTCCGCCTGGAGCTGCGCCGCGAGGCGCCGCTGCTCAACCTGCGGATCTTCGCCCTGCGCGGTTACCGCCTGAGCGTGATCATCGCCGTGGTGCAGTCGGTGGGCATGTTCGAGTGCCTGGTGCTGCTGCCGTTGCTGGTGCAGACGGTGCTCGGCTACAGCGCCATCTGGACCGGCCTGGCGCTGCTCTGCACGGCGGTGTTCGCCAGCCTGTTCGGGCGCATGGGCGGCAGCGCCCTGGATCGCCACGGGCCGCGTCTTGTCGTGTCCATCGGCCTGCTGCTGACCGGACTGTCGACCCTGGCCCTGGGCCTGCTCCCGGCCAATGCGGCGATCGGCCTGGTGTTCGCGCTGATGATGCTGCGCGGCGCCGGCCTGGGCCTGTCCTACATGCCGGTGACCACCGCCGGGCTGAATGCCTTGCCCGAGCCGATGGTCACCCAGGGCGCGGCGATGAACAACATCTCGCGGCGCCTGGTGTCGTCCCTGGGCATTGTCATCGCCTCGCTGTGGCTGGAGTTCCGCCTGATCGATGGCGGCGTGCAGGCCCAGGCGGGCATGTCATCCGCCATCAGCGAGGTGTTCGTGGCCACCGGCCTGCTGATCCTGCTGGCGTTGCCCTGCGCCTGGCGTTTTCCCCTTTCCGACGAGACCGCCGAGGCTGTGCCCGGCGCGCTCGAACACCGTTAACCCTTCTTCGCACAAGGTATGAACATGGCGACTGCAATCTCGACAACCTCAAGCCAGCCCTCCGGTCCCGGTGCCTGGCTGGCCACGGTGGATGGGCGTATCGACGAAAAAGTCCAGCAGCGGGTGGTCGGCCAGCTGTTGCAGACCCTGCTGTATGAAGGCGTGCTGCCGTTCGACAGCCAGCCGCTGGAGGGCGGCCCGCACGGTCATGACAGCGGCCAGCGCCGTTTCGTGGTGCTCGGCATCGACGGCCAGCAGCAGCGGGTGGAGTACCACTGCAACGGCCTGCTCAGCGCCAGCTTCGATTTGATCCGCCTCGATTCCGCCAGCCTGGAACGCCTCGACAGCCGCGGCCAGCGCAGCGTGCCGGACCTGCACCAGGCCCTGGCCGAGCTGCTCGGCGACTACCAGGACAGCCCGCACCTGGGGCGTTTCATCCAGGAACTGGAGCAGACCCAGCTCAAGGATCTGCAAGCGCGCAGCCAGGGCTACCAGGCCGAAAAGCCGGCCCACCAGCTGGACGTGGACGCCCTGGAGCAGCACTTCATGGACGCCCACAGCTACCACCCGTGCTACAAGTCGCGCATCGGCTTTTCCCTGGCGGACAACCAGGCCTACGGCCCGGAGTTCGCCACGCCGATCGCCGTGGTGTGGCTGGCGGTCGCGCGCAACCGGGCCTCGCTCAACCATTCGCAGAAACTCGACTTCCCGACCTTTATCCGCCAGGAGCTGGGCGCCGAGCGCTGGCAGCAGGTCGAGCAGCAACTGGCCAGCCAGGGCAGGGCGTTGGACGACTACCAGCTGCTGCCGGTGCACCCATGGCAGTGGGAAAACCTGATTGTCCCGACCTTCTACCCGGAGCTGCTCAGCGGCGAGCTGATCCACCTCGGCACCTCGATTGATGAGTACAAGGCCCAGCAGTCGATCCGCACCCTGGCCAACGCCACGGCCAAGCAGCGGCCGTACCTCAAGCTGGCCATGAGCATGACCAACACCTCCAGCACGCGCATCCTGGCCCGGCACACGGTGCTGAATGGGCCGATCATCACCGACTGGCTGCAACAGCTGATCGCCAGCGACAGCACCGCGCGCCAGCTGGATTTCGTGATCCTCGGCGAGGTGGCCGGGGTCAGCTTCGACTACCAGCACCTGCCTGAGTCCCGCAGTCCCCAGGCCTACGGCACCCTGGGGGCGATCTGGCGCGAAAGCCTCCACCAGTACCTCAAGGCGGACGAGCAGGCCGTGCCGTTCAACGGCCTGAGCCATGTGGAGAACCGCTACGGCACAGGGCCGCAGCAGCCGTTCATCGACGCCTGGATCCGCCAGTACGGCCTGCAGGCCTGGACCCGCCAGCTGCTGCAGGTGACGGTGCCGCCGATCATCCACATGCTCTACGCCGAAGGCATCGGCATGGAATCCCACGGCCAGAACATCGTGCTGATCGTCAAGCAGGGCTGGCCGCAGCGCATCGCCCTCAAGGACTTCCACGACGGCGTGCGCTACTCGCCGGCGCACCTGGCGCGCCCCGAGCTGTGCCCGGAGCTGGTGCCGCTGCCGGCCAGTCACGCCAAGCTCAATCGCAACTCGTTCATTCTCACCGACGATGTCAACGCGGTACGGGATTTCTCCTGCGACTGCTTCTTCTTTATCTGCCTGGCGGAGATGGCGATCTTCCTGCGCCAGCACTACCAGCTCGACGAAGGCCAGTTCTGGCAAATGACCGCCGAAGTAATCCTCGACTACCAGGACGCCCATCCGCAGCACCGCGACCGTTTCGGCCTGTTCGACGTGTTCGCGCCGAGCTACGAGGTGGAAGAGCTGACCAAGCGCCGCCTGCTGGGCGACGGCGAGCGGCGCTTCAAGTCGGTGCCCAATCCACTCCATGCCTACAGGCCGCAAGCATGCTGAGAAGCAACCAGCTGAAACGCAAACTGGCGGCCGGGCAAACGGTGTACGGGCTGATCAGCTCGATTCCGGCGCCGGCGGCCATCGAGCTGATCGCCGAGGCCGGGTTCGACTTCGTGATCATCGACATGGAACACGTGCTGATCAACCCGGAAACCGTCGAGCACATGATCCGCACCGCCGAAGCCTACGAGCTGACGCCGCTGGTGCGGGTCGCCGACCTCAACCCCAAGACAATGCTGCGCCTGCTCGACGGCGGCGCCCAGGGCATCGTGCTGCCTATGATCGAGTCCGCTGGGCAGTTGCAGGCGGCGATTGCCGCCTGCAAATACCACCCGCTGGGCCAGCGCAGCCTCAACGCCGGGCGCCCCGGCAGTTTCGGCAAGCACAGCCTGGCGCAGTACGTGGGGCAGGCCAACGAACAGATCATGCTGGTGGCGATGATCGAAAGCGCCGCCGGCGTGCGTAACGCCGCGCAGATCGCTGCGGTGCCGGGCCTGGACATGATCCTCGAAGGCGCGGCCGATCTCTCGCAATCCCTCGGCATGCCCTGGCAGATCGACCAGCCGGCGGTCCAGCAGGCCCTGCTCGACAGCTGGCAGGCGGCGGACCATGCCGGCGTGCCGTATTGCGCGATTCCCCGACAGCAGGGCGACCTGGGACGCTGGCGCGAGCGCGGGGTCCGGGCCTTTGTCCTCGGCGACGAACGCGGCATTGCCTTTCGTGCTCTCCAGGCCAGGTTGGCCCCCCTTTTTCTAGAAGGAAAATAATCCGATGAACTTCACAACCATGGCCGCCGAGCTGGTGATGCAGGACCTGATCGATTGCCTGCTCGCCGAAGACTTCTTTGGCCGCGAACCCTTGCCGCTGCTGACCGCCAGCCAATGGCGCCAGGCCCATCCAGAAGCGCCAGCCCTCGAAGCGCCAGCCCTCGAAGCCCCAACCCTTGAAGGCGCGGATGGGCAGCAGCGGATCTGGGAATGGTGCTGCGACGCCCAGGAACAGCGCTTTATCAGCATCGCCCTGCGCCCGGGCATCACCCAGCAGTGGGAAAAGGTTCCGGGCACGCAGGTTCTGGCCCGTCAGGAGCAGCGCTGGACGGCGCTGGGCCCGGTGGATTTCATGCGCCGGGTGTTCACCGGCATGGGCCCGCGTTTCCAGGACAATGAAAAGGGCCTGACGCTGTTCCTCGAAGTGCTGCATATCAGCGTCTGGCAGACCGCCCTGTCCCTGGAGCACCGGGTCGACCACCAGGGCCTGATGGCCCAGGACGGCGCGACCTTTTTCCGCACCATGGAGCAGTGGGCTTCGCTGCGCGATCGTCCGTACCACCCGCTGGCCAAGGCCAAGCAGGGCTTGCTGCAGGCCGAATACCAGCAGTACCAGGCCGAGTTCGCCCGGCCGGTGGCGTTGAACTGGGTGGCGGTGCACAAGAGCCTGTTGCAATGCGGCGCGGGCGTGGCGGACCTGGAACAGGTCTACCCGGCGCGCTACCTGTTGCCGGAAACCTTGCAGGAACGCCTGGCCGGGGAGCTGCGCGAGCGCGGCATTGGCGACAGCCACGTGGCCTTGCCGGTGCACCCGTGGCAGTTCGAGCATGTGTTGCCGGCGCAACTGGGCGATGCCTTCGCCCGTGGCGACTGCCAGCGCCTGGACTTCAGCGAGGCCACGGTATTCGCCACCTCGTCGCTGCGCTCGATGACCCCCTGTTTCGCCAGCGCCGACTACCTCAAGCTGCCGATGGCCATCTATTCCCTGGGCGCCTCGCGCTACCTGCCGGCGGTGAAGATGATCAACGGCGGCCTCAGCGAAGCGCTGCTGCATCAGGTGCGACGCCTCGATCCGGTGCTGGATCAGAGCCTGTACCTATGCGACGAGAGCAAGTGGTGGGCCTTCATGCCGCCCCAGGCGACCCTGTTCGACGAGGCGCCGCGGCACCTGTCGGCGATGGTCCGCGGTTACCCACAAGCCTTGCTCGACGACCCGGACTGCCGCCTGCTGCCGATGGCCGCCCTGGGCACGCCATTGCCCGGCAGCAACCGGCACTTCTTCGATGAGTGGATGCAGTACCGCGAACTGCCGGTGACCCAGGCTTCGGTGCTGACCCTGTTCGGCGAGCTGTGCCAGCGCTTCTTCGACGTCAACCTGCGGATGTTCCGCCTCGGCATGCTCGGCGAGGTGCACGGGCAGAACGCGGTGCTGGTGTGGAAGGCCGGCCAGGCCCAGGGCCTGCTGCTGCGCGACCACGATTCGCTGCGCATCTTCGTGCCGTGGCTGGAACGCAACGGCATGGCCGACCCGGAATACCGGATCAAGAAGGGCCACGCCAACACCCTGTACCACCAGCGTCCCGAGGACCT
This sequence comes from Pseudomonas sp. GW821-FHT02B10, assembly GCF_059421865.1. Taxonomy (NCBI): domain Bacteria; kingdom Pseudomonadati; phylum Pseudomonadota; class Gammaproteobacteria; order Pseudomonadales; family Pseudomonadaceae; genus Pseudomonas; species Pseudomonas sp. GW821-FHT02B10. Next base: position 44,947 of record NZ_JBWKVU010000017.1, read on the forward strand.
GCTGTTCTGGCTGCAGACCCTGGCGATCCAGGTCAACGTGCGGGCGATCATCGACACCCTGGCCCAGGTCTACGCCGTGCCGGCCACTGCACTGTGGCGCACCTTGCGCCAGGTGCTGGACGCTCTGCTGCAGAGCATCGACTTCGACGACGAGGCGCGGGCGATGATCAGGCACCAGCTGTTCGAAGCGCCGCGCTGGCCGCAGAAGCTGCTGCTGACGCCGATGATCGAACGCGCCGGCGGCCCGGGCAGCATGCCGTTCGGCAAGGGCGAGGTGGTCAACCCGTTCCAGCGGCTGGCTCCCGATGCCTGACCCGCTGATCCATCCCGGCAGGCGCACGCTGTTGCGCCTGTCCCTGGGGTTGCTGGCCTTGCCACGGATCGCCCGCGCCGAACCGCTGCGCCTGGTCACCCTGTTCCAGGGCGCCACCGACAGCGCCGTGGCGCTGGGCGTGACGCCCTGCGGCGTGGTGGAGTCGTCGAGCGAAAAGCCGACCTTCCGTTATTTGCGCCCGGCGCTGGCGAATGTTCCTCATGTCGGCCTGGAAACCCAGCCCAGCCTTGAGGACATCGTGCTGCTGGAGCCGGACGTGATTGTCGCCTCGCGTTTTCGCCACCAGCGCATCGCGCCGCTGCTGGAACGCATGGGCACGGTGCTGATGCTCGAGGAAGTCTTCGAGTTCAAGCGCACCCTGGCGTTGATGGGCGCGGCCCTGAACCGCCAGCAGCAGGCCAGCAGCCTGCTGGGGCAATGGCAGCAGCGGGTGGCGCGCTTGCGCGAGCAGTTGCAGGTGACTTTCGCCGGGCGCTGGCCGCCCACGGTGTCGGTGCTGGATGTGCGTGAAGACCACATCCGCAGTTACCTGCCGAGCAGTTTCGCCGGCTCGGTTCTGACGGAGCTGGGCTTCGCCTGGAACCCGGTCGCCCGCGAGTCCCGGGGCACCTATATCAAACTCACCAGCAAAGAGAACTTGCCCGTGGTCGATGCCGACCTGTTTTTTGTATTCCAGCGCGACAGCCAGGCGGTGCAGCACAACTATGAACGGCTGGTGCATTACCCGTTCTGGCAGCAGCTGCGCGCCGTGCAACAGCAGCAGGTGTGGCGGGTCGATGGCATCGCCTGGAGTTTCTCCGGAGGGATCCTCGGCGCCAACCTGATGCTCGACGACATTGCCCGCCTGGTGGCGTCTTCATGAGCCGTGGGCTGAAACTCGGCCTGGCGCTGGTCGTCCTGCTGCTGTGCGCAGGCCTGAGCCTGGCGGCCGGGGCGACCTGGATCGAACCGTCGCAGTTGCTCAAGGGCCTGCTGCAACCGGACAGCCTCAGCGCCGGCCAGCAGTTGATCTTCAACAGTCGCTTGGCGCGCACCCTGATGGCCGTCGCCGTGGGTGCGAGCCTGGCGGTGGCGGGGGCGCTGATGCAGGCGCTGACCCGCAACCCGCTGGCATCGCCGGGGTTGTTCGGGGTGAATGCCGGGGCGACCTTCGCGATCATCCTGTGCTCGTCGCTGTTTGCCCTGTCGTCCATGAGCCAGTGGCTGTGGTGCGCCTTTATCGGCGCCGCGCTGGCCGGCAGCCTGGTGTGGCTGATCGGCAATCGCGGCCAGGGCAGCCTCAACCCGCTGCGCATCGTCCTGGCGGGGGCGGCGATCACCGCGTTGTTTTCCGCCTTCAGCCAGGCGCTGCTGGTGGTCAACGAGGAGGGGCTGGACACCGTGCTGTTCTGGCTCGCCGGGTCGTTGTCCGAGCGTGACCTGGGGCTGGCCGCGCCGCTGCTGATGGGGGTCGCGCTGGCCTTGCTCGGCGCGTTGCTGCTGGCCGGGCAGGTCAATGTGCTCAACGCCGGCGAAGCCATCGCCATCGGCCTGGGGCAGCGCACCGGGTTGATCCGCTGGCTGATGAGCGTGCTGATCATCGGCCTGGCGGGTAGCGCGGTGGCGCTGGCGGGCAGCATCGGTTTCATCGGCCTGCTGGTGCCGCACATGGTGCGCAAGGGCCTGTCCATCGACCATCGCTGGTTGCTGCCGGGGTGCGCGGTGCTGGGGGCGATCCTGCTGTTGCTGGCCGACACCCTGGGGCGCCTGGTGATCCTGCCGCAGGAGGTGCCGGTGGGGGTGATGACCGCGTTGTTCGGCGCGCCGTTCTTTATTTTCCTGGCCCGTCGCGGAGGCCGTTATGAATAACACCCTGACCCTGCGCACCGCCAGCTTCTCGCGGCGTATCGACCTGGCGACCCTGTGGCGGCTGTTGCTGGCCGTGCTGGCGACGGCGCTGGTGATGCTCGGCGCCTTGTCCCTGGGCAAGCTCAACCTGTCGCCGCTGACCGTGCTGGAGCTGCTGTGGCGCGGCGGCGACGAGCGCCTGCTGTTCATCGTCGAGCAACTGCGCCTGCCGCGCCTGCTGCTGGCGGCCCTGGTCGGCGCGGCGCTGGCGGTGTCCGGCCTGATTTTGCAGAGCATCATCCGCAACCCGCTGGCGTCCCCCGATCTGCTGGGCATCACCAGCGGCGCCAGTGCCGCGGCGGTGCTGTACCTGTCGTTCTTTTCGTTGCTGCTGGGCCCGCAGTTCCTGCCACTGGCGGCAATGCTCGGCGCCGGGCTGGCGGCCCTGGCCATTTACCTGCTGGCCTGGAAGCAGGGCACCTCGCCGCTGCGCCTGGTGCTGATCGGCGTCGGGGTGTCGGCTCTGCTGGCGGCGGTGACCACCTTTGTCCTGGTGTTCAGCCCGCTGACCACCACCTTGTCGGCCTATGTCTGGCTCACCGGCAGCGTCTACGGTGCCAGCTGGCCGGAGCCGCGGGCCCTGGCCGGCTGGTTGCTGGCGATCCTGCCGTTGCTGGTGTGGCTGGCGCGCCAGGTGCGGGTGCAACAACTGGACGATGCCTTGGCCCAGGGCATCGGCGTGCGGGTACAGTGGCTGCGCGCCGGCCTGTTGCTGGTCAGCGTGGCCCTGGCCGGGGCGGCGGTGGCCTGGGGCGGGGCGATTGCCTTTGTCGGGCTGATCGCGCCGCACATCGCCAAGCGCCTGGTGGCCCCGGGCTTTGCCGGGCAGGCGGTGATGGCGGCGTTGGTCGGCGCCAACCTGGTGATGCTTGCCGACCTGATCGGGCGCACCCTGTTCCTGCCGCTGGACCTGCCGGCGGGGATCTTTGTCGCGGTGCTGGGCACACCGTTCTTTCTTTATCTTTTGATCAACCAGCGGCACTAAGGAATTCCCGATGTCCTCGATGGCAACCCAGCAACTGACCCTGGGCTATCAGCGCCAGGTGATTATCGACGGGCTGGACCTGCAACTGCCGGCGGGCCAGGTATCGGTGCTGATCGGCAGCAACGGCTGCGGCAAGAGCACCCTGCTCAAATCCCTGGCGCGGCTGCTCAAGCCGCAGCAGGGCTCGGTGATCCTCAATGGCGAGGATATCCAGCGCAAATCCACCGCGGCGGTGGCGCGCGAACTGGCGATCCTGCCGCAGATGCCCAGCGCCCCCGAAGGCATCACCGTGCGCCAGCTGGTGGCGCTGGGGCGTTATCCCTACCAGAACTGGATGCAGCAATGGTCGGCCCAGGACGAAGCCATGGTCGAGCGCGCCCTGTTGCAGACCGGCGTGCAGGCGCTGGCGGAGCGGCCGGTGGACGCCTTGTCCGGCGGCCAGCGCCAGCGGGTGTGGATCGCCATGACCCTGGCCCAGGACACCGAGATCGTGCTGCTCGACGAGCCCACCACCTTTCTCGACCTGGCGCACCAGATCGAAGTGCTGGACCTGTTGCGCGAGCTCAATCGCCAGGAAAACAAGACCATCGTCATGGTCCTGCACGATCTCAACCTGGCCTGCCGCTACGCCGACCATATGGTGGCGGTGCACCAGCGCACCGCGTTCGCCCAGGGCCGGCCCGAGGAGATCCTGACCGAGGAACTGGTCAAGCAGGTGTTCGACCTCAACTGCCGGATCATCGCCGATCCGTTTTTCGGCACGCCGCTGTGCATTCCCTTTGGCCGGGAACTGCCGCGATGAACCTGCAAGCCGCCTTCAACCCGCAAGACTGGAGCGTGCTATCCGGGCCGCTGCGCCTGAAACCCATGGCCCAACGCGACCGCCAGCGCTCCCTCAGCGCCCGCGCTTTGCTCGACGATGAAACCTGTATCGCGCTGCTCGACCAGCTGGGGCCGGTGATCGGTTCGCCGACCCGGGCGATCACCGCCTCGCTGCTGGCCAAGCGTTTTTCCTTCCTCGCCACCGGCGCCTGCCTGTACGCCATGTCGGTGTGCGACCAGGGCCTGCTGCTGTCCCTGGACGACTGCGTGATCGAGTACGGCCACGACGACGGGCTCTGGACGTCGTCGATGCCGCTGGCAGACCGGCCGCCCCAGGCGTATGCCGCAGGCGAACGCGACGCCTGGCGCTCGGCAATTGTCGAGGTGCTGTTCGCCGGGCTGCTGGCGCCGCTGTGGCAGACCTTCAACCGGGTCAGCGGCATTTCCCGGCGCATCCTCTGGGAAAACACTGCGGTGCGGGTCTATTCGCTGTACGAAAAACGCATGGGCAAGGTCGAGGACCCGCTGATCCGCTTGCGCCATGAGGCGGACTTCGACTGGCTGCTGCAAGAGGCCGCGCCAGCGCTGTTCGGCCTGGACTACAACCCGCTGCGGCACTTCCGCCGGCCGCCGACGCAATTGGAGGAGGGCAAGAGCATCCGCTTTCGCCGCACCTGCTGCTTTTATTACGAGGCCACCGAACCGGCCGAATACTGCTCCACCTGTCCGCTGTTGCGCCCGAGGAAATGCCGATGATCGCTCCCCGCCAACACCACGCCAGCGCCGCCTTGCTTGAGCATTACCACGGTATCGCGCCCTCGACCCTCGGCCATTTTGGCGACGAGGGTTACCTGCGCGGCATCCGTCCGCTGTTCGACGGCCTGCGCATGCTCGGCAATGTGGTGACGGCCAAGGTCTTCGCCCCGGATGGCGCCATCCTGCGCGACGCGCTGCTGCTCAGCGAACCGGGGGATGTGCTGGTGATCCAGTGCGTGGGCGATCAGGAGTGCGCCTGCTGGGGCGAACTGCGCACCCTGGCCGGGTTGATCAAGGGCCTTTCCGGGGTGGTGGTGGAGGGCGCGGTCACCGATGTCGCCGCCTTGCGCGAGCATCGCCTGCCGCTGTTCAGCCGTGGCGTCAGCGCCTACACCACCCGCGGCATCGGCGAGCGGGGGGAGGTCAACCTGCCTATCGAAGTGGCCGGGGTGCGGGTCAACCCGGGGGATATCGCCATCGGCGACGACGACGGCGTGTTCATCCTCGACGGGCAACGGGCCGAGGCGCTGTTGCCAGAGCTGCTGGCCAAGGAAGAGCAGGACCGCGAGCGGCGCGCGGCGTTCTTGCAGCGCCTGGCCGCCACCCGCTGACGCGTCGGCGAACCGGCCGGGTTTGCACTTTTATAAGGCTCGCGGCTCCGGCCTTGCACCAGGCTAAGGCGATTCCTGGCCCAGGGCAGGCTATCCGGGAGCCTTGCAGAATGACCGCGCAACCCCACCAGCACGGCCTTTCAAGGCGTGCGGCGCAGCCTGGCACAAAGGCTGCAAGACAGCCGCTAACGCCCCACCGCGCATGTCGCGGGCGGGCCGCCCCCTCGGTCAACGCGGATCGATCGGCCAACCGGCCATGGGCACTCGGTGAGTCAGGCACAGCAGCCCGATCGCACACCGCAAATAACAGGCAAAGGCGCCTGGAACCGTAAGGTTTCAGGCGCTTTTTTTTTGCTTTAAAAAACCGTGATTGGCTTGGGTCGGGTGCTATTTATGAATGCCATTGTTGCCCCTTTGAACACACACAAAACCCTGATCGTGATCGGCAACGGCATGGTCGGACATCATTGCGTCGAACAGTTGGTGGCGCGCGGCGCCCTCGAGCAGTACCGCCTGCACGTCTTCAGCGAAGAACCGATGCGCGCCTACGACCGGGTGCACCTGTCCGAGTATTTCAGCGGTCGCGACGCCGAATCCCTGGCCCTGGGCGATGCCGCGCTGTACCAGGCCCCGGGCTTGACCCTGCACCTGGGGGTGGCGGTGCTGCGCATTGACCGCGAGCACCGCCAGGTCATCACCGCCGCCGGCCCGGTGCATTACGACAAGCTGGTGCTGGCCACCGGGTCCTATCCCTTCGTGCCGCCGATCGACGGCGCCGCAGGCGACTCGCGCCTGGTCTATCGCACCCTGCAAGACCTCGACGCCATCCGCGCCGCGGCCGCCAATGCCCGGCGCGGCGTGGTGGTGGGCGGCGGGCTGCTCGGCCTGGAGGCGGCCAACGCCTTGAAGAGCCTGGGCCTGGAAGCCCATGTGGTGGAGTTCGCGCCACGGCTGATGCCGGTGCAGCTGGACGAGCAGGGCGGTCGCGCGTTGAAGGCGCGGATCGAAGCCCTGGGCGTCGGCGTGCACCTGGGCAAGGGCACCCAGTCGATCAGCGCCGGCGAGCAGTACCGCTACCGGATGAACTTCGCCGGCGACGACTTCCTCGAAACCGACCTGATCGTGTTCTCCGCCGGGATTCGCGCCCAGGATGCCCTGGCCCGCGACTGCGCCCTGGAGATCGGCCCGCGCGGCGGCGTGGTGGTGGACAACCAGTGCCTGAGTGGCGACCCGCACATCTACGCGATCGGCGAGTGCGCCAGCTGGAACGGCAGCCTCTTCGGCCTGGTGGCCCCGGGTTACCAGATGGCCCGCAGCGTCGCCGCGCAGCTGTGCGGCGAGCCGGGCGAGCCCTTCATGGGCGCGGACATGTCGACCAAGCTCAAGCTGCTGGGGGTGGATGTCGGCTCCATCGGCGACGCCCAGGGCCTGACTCCGGGCGCGCGCAGCTACCAGTTCATCGACGAGGCCACCGCCAGCTACCGGCGCCTGGTGGTGGATGCCAGCGGCAAGCAGGTACTCGGCGCCGTGCTGGTGGGCGACAACAGTTACTATGACACCTTGCTGCAATACATGCAGAACGGCATTGCCTTGCCCGCCGAACCGGCCGGCCTGATCCTGCCGTCCAGCGCCGGCGCGCCGACCCTCGGCCCGGGCGCCTTGCCCGAATCGGCCACGGTCTGCTCCTGCCACAACGTGACCAAGGGGGCGATCTGCTCGGCCATCGACGGTGGCTGTTCCGAGCTCGGCCAGCTCAAGACCCGGACCAAGGCCTGCACCGGTTGCGGCGGCTGCGCCGGCCTGCTCAAGCAGGTGTTCGAGCATGAGCTGATTGCCCGCGGCGTCAGCGTCGACAAGAGCCTGTGCGAACACTTCGCCTATACCCGCCAGGAGCTGTACGCGCTGGTGCGGGTCGAGGGCATCCTCAGTTTCGACGAGATGCTCGCCAAGCACGGCCGTGGCCACGTCGGCTGCGATATCTGCAAGCCAGCGGTGGGCTCGATCCTCGCCTCGTGCTGGAACCAGCCGATTATGGACCGCTCCCTGGTGCCGCTGCAGGACACCAACGACACCTTCATGGCCAACATGCAGAAGAACGGCACCTACTCGGTGGTGCCGCGCATCGCCGGTGGCGAGATCACTGCCGACAAGCTGATCGTGATCGGCCAGGTGGCGAAGAAATACGAGCTCTACACCAAGATCACCGGCGGCCAGCGCATCGACCTGTTCGGCGCCCAGCTGCACCAGCTGCCGGATATCTGGGCCGAGCTGATCGCCGCCGGTTTCGAGACCGGGCATGCCTATGGCAAGTCGACCCGCACCGTGAAGTCCTGCGTGGGCAGTACCTGGTGTCGCTACGGCGTGCAGGACAGCGTGCGCATGGCCCTGGAGATCGAGGACCGCTACAAGGGCCTGCGCTCGCCGCACAAGCTGAAGTTCGCGGTGTCCGGCTGCACCCGCGAATGCGCCGAGGCGCAGAGCAAGGACGTCGGCGTGATCGCCACCGAGAACGGCTGGAACCTGTATGTCTGCGGCAACGGCGGCATGCGCCCGCGCCACGCCGAGCTGTTCGCCACCGACCTCGACGACCAGACGCTGATCCGCTACATCGACCGCTTCCTGATGTTCTACATCCGCACCGCCGACCGCCTGCAACGCACCTCGGTGTGGCGCGAAAGCCTGGAGGGCGGCCTGGATTACCTCAAGGCGGTGGTGATCGACGACAGCCTGGGGCTGGGCGCCGAACTGGAAGCGCAGATGCAGCTGGTGGTGGACCGCTACGAATGCGAATGGGCCAACGCCCTCAAGGACCCGGAAAAACTCAAGCGCTTCCGCACCTTCGTCAACGACCAGCGCCCCGACCCGGACATTCATTTTGTCGAGGAACGCGGCCAGCGCCGGCCGATCATGGCCGCCGAACTCAACCTGATCCCTGTCACCGAGGAGGTGCTCTGATGAGCCTGTCGCCAAGCCTGCAACCTATCGAAAGTGGATTCGTCGAGCAGCCCGGCGTGCAGTGGCAGGCGGTGTGCAGCCGCCAGGACCTGGTTAGCCACAGCGGCGTGGTGGTCTGGCACGACGGCGCCCAGGTGGCGCTGATCTACCTGCCGGATGCCGCGCAGCAGACCCTCTACGCCATCGACAACCACGACCCGCAGTCCGGCGCCAACGTGATCGGGCGTGGCCTGGTGGGCTGCATCAAGGATGAGCTGGTGATCGCCTCGCCCCTGTACAAGCAGCACTTCCGCCTGGCCGACGGCACCTGCCTGGAATACCCGGAGCAACGCCTGCGCACCTGGCCGGCGCGGCTGCGTGGCGACGTGGTGGAAATCGGCGTGCGCTAAGCCGCGCGCCTTAGCCAATCCACGATTCAACCTATATGCATGCCTGACTCCGCGCCACCCGGCGCGGGGCCGGAACCCCTGTTGCTCAAGTATCGGAGACGCCCATGAAAACCGCTGCTCAGTTGCTGAAGTTGAAGGCCGTGGAACACCGCCAGGTGCACAGCATCGGCCCGGACCAGATGGTGCTCGAAGCACTGCAGATGATGGCGCAGAAAAACGTCGGCGCATTGCCGGTGATGGAAGCCGGGCAGGTGGTCGGCGTCATCAGCGAACGCGACTATGCGCGCAAGGTGGTGCTGCAAGGCCGTTCATCGGTAGGCACCCCGGTCCGCGCCATCATGAGCGCCCCCGTGGTCACCGCCGACAGCCAGCACAGCATCGAACGCTGCATGGCCGTGATGACCGACAGCCACCTGCGCCACCTGCCGGTGCTGGACGGCGAGCAACTGATTGGCTTGCTGTCGATTGGTGATCTGGTGAAGGAAGCGATTGTCGAGCAGGCGGACCTGATTCGGCAGTTGGAGCACTATATTCGGGGGCATTGAGGGGAGGGGGCGGGCGAGTGAGATGGCCGGATTGAGTGTCAATTCTCCATGGGTGCTTTTGCGAGACTAAGTCTTATGAACCCCAAGGCATCTTTGTACATTTGATGCCAGGCTTCAGAGGGCTCACTCATTAATGGATGCCAGAAAAACCTGAACTCATGCCCTCCATCATCCTCAGTATGATGAACCCAGGTATCAGGGAGGTCCTGCGCGACATGGCACTCATGGAGTGCCCACATCTGTCCGGTTATAGGCGAGCGCCACGCCCCCAAATCTCGTACCACCTTGCCTTGAATCCCGGCTTCCTCGACCAGCTCACGGGCAGCGGCCATCTCGGTTGACTCTCCGGGTTCCACGCTACCCTTGACCAGTTGCAGACCTGCCAGCGGATGCTCAAACGCCAAGATTTCTAGCGTTTCACTGCTCCGTAGCACTACCGGACAGGCTTTATCTACTGTCATGCCATCTTCCTCTTGGCTTGTAATTTCGCATCCTGCTCAGCTGAAAAACCTTCCCGGAGGGGATACGGCGTTCATACCAAAGACCAGCATTGTCCCAGCAGAACTAAGCCTGTGATCTTTCGTTCAGCTCGAACACTACATCTTCAACCTCCATTTCGCCGTTGTATTTGAAAACCACTTGAGTCTCTTTAGGCATGCTCGAAAAACGATAGGTATCAGACCCACCTGTCATACCTCGAATGGGCATTTTGAAGGGGGCTCGTGATGCAAAAGGCTCTCCGAAACGGGATCGTACCCACTGTTGGCTCATTCGAGTTTCAAGTTTGTAGGGCAGTCCTCTCCCGTAGGTGGATGCTCCCTCGAAGCTTTCGAGCAAGCTGATAAAGAAAATTTCAAACCGTAAATTGCTGGCCCAGAACCCCATTTCAAGACCTGGCTCAGGGGCCATCGATAAGGTATCGCTGTCCTCGAAAATACCCATTGGCGGACCTCCCGGAAGATGCATGCCAGAGGCAATCATCTCGGGGTAGGTGCGGCCAAGACTCTTAACCAGCTTATCGATCATGACGGCGTTCATTTCCTCGCTCACGGTACCTCCTGCAAAACTACGCATGTGATCTTTCGTTCAGCCTGAAGACGATACCTTCCACTTCCATTTCAACGGTGTACTTGAACAACACATGGACGCTCTTGGACATGCCTGGAAAACGATAGCTATCCCAGCCGCCTGTCATGCCGGAGATAGGAACTCTATAAGGCGCTCCTGACTCCAGCGGCTCGCCATATTGAGATTTAACCCACGCCTGATTCATCTTCGTTTTGAGCTGGTAGGGAAGGCTCCCTCGGTATATGGGTTCTCCTTCAAAACCCTCAAGAAAGGTAATGAACAGGTTTTCAAAACGTTGAGTGCTGGCCCAAAAACCCAATTCGATCCCTGGCTCCGGCGACACTGTCACCCTGTCGCTGTCATCAAAGATGCCCTTTGGTGGCCCTCCTGGTAGATACATTCCTGAGGCAATCATTTCGGGGTAAGTGCGCCCGAGGTTTTTGACCAAGTCATCGATCATTGCAGCGTTCATATCAATACCAGCCTTGTTCCTGATGGAGGTTATGCAGGTCGCTTCGTGCCTTTTCGACTTGCTCTTCGGTGAAGCCTTCTTCAAGCAGGAAGGGTTTGATGGCTTCGAGGTTGCTGTCTACGGCTGTGTGCAGGTCAGCGGCATCCTTAGCCTGCTGGGCCTTGTTGTTTCTACCGCCATACGTCTCACTGTACTTTTGGTGCACCTTCCGGGGAATTGCAATGCTGGGGGCTTTCAGTAGGTGTTTCCTTATTTTTGCTTCGGGTATGCCCGGAACGTTTTCATTCAAAAAAAACTCCAACGCCTTCTGCGACGGTATGTGATCAATATCCAACCCATCCTTGGCGCTTCTACTGGAAAGATCATTCGCCGGGCCGACTTCCAGTGGGTTGACCATGGGTTTGGCGAAGACCAGGTACAACGAGCGCAGGCCGCTGCCGATCGGGAAGGTGATGATGCAGTCTTCGACCTTGAACTCGTCGAGGGGCGCGCCCTGGAGTTGGCTGTCGCCGCCTTCGGCGATGGGGTGGACCATGAGGTTGGCCAGTTCGTCGGTCACGCCCGGGTAGGGCGTCGGGGCGGTGACCACCGGGCCGTTGTGCGGTGTCCAGGTGATGGTGAGCGTGCCGAGGTGGGCCTGCATGGCGTTTTTGTCGGCGTTCCAGTGGGCCTTGATCACCGGGACGCTGTCCTGGCCCGACTGGGCGCTGGTGTGGATGCCATGGATTTGCAGCGCGCCCTGGCTGTCGCGACGGAACTGGAAGCGCACCCGGGTAGTGGCGGCGCGCAGCTCGCGCAGTTGTTCTTCGCTGTAGAAGGCGTCGTCGCCGAGCCGGGTCGGGGTCATGGCCAGGAGCAGCACCTGTCCCGCCGGGCCGCCGAGGGTCCTGGCCGCGGTGCCGGCCATCTGCACTGACCAGGCGAAGCTCCTGAGGAGCCGTTCGCCGGCGACCCTGCCGAGCCCGACCTCGGTGGCCGAGGAGGCCATCAGCATGGTCTTGCCGAAATTGCCCGCGGGCTCGCTGGCGCTGCCGGCCTGGGTGGTGCCCCAGGGGACGCTGCTGATGGACTTGGCGAAGACCAGGTCGGTGCGGGGAACGGGATCGGGCCAGGGATCTGGCCGAAGGTAGACCGGCTGCGGTTCGGGTGCGGGGCAGAGCAGGTTGCCGATTCCTGCGCTGGAGTTGTCGGTGACCAGCACCCAGTCGCCGTTTCTGACGGCGGCCAGAATTTCCCGGTCGCTGTGGATGCTGTAGTGCTCGCGCAACAGCTCGTCCAACCCTTCAAGGCTTGACCTGTTGTGTTGCAGGGCCATGCGCACCTGGGCTTCGGCGAAATACGGATCGTGCGCGTTCCATGCCTGCCGGTCGGAGGCTTTCAATAAGCGCATGTCAGTAAGCGCAAATCAGTAAATGCATGAGCGGCCCCGGCTTCTGGATAGGCCACGAATGCTAGGGGGCCACCCCGGTGCGGCGCTTTAGGCCCTTTCTGAAACGCTCGAAAGAAAACTCGCTTGTGGGCCGGCGATAAAACCGGCGATCCATTTCTGGCGCTAAACGCTGCCGTTCGTCACGGCGCACGGAGCGGGGTTCAACTTTTGCCCACAATGATTTTCACAGCCGTTGTAAGGGCCGCACCAGGCCCGGAGGGGCTGCTATCCGCCGGAGGTTGAGCCAGATGAACGACGACTCCCTGGACGAAACGCTCGAGGAACGCCGTCAACGCCGGGTGGCGCGGGCGCTGAGCCTGAACCCCGACGAAGTGGCGCGCTGGGTGGTGGCCATGGAGGAGGACGGCAGCGGCATGGGCTATGTCATCGAGTTTTCCGCCGCCACGCCGGTCGGGGTGCTGGCCAGGGTGCCGGGGCTGGGTAGCGACCGGCTGATCAATATCGGCCCCATCGACTAGCCCGCCATGACCCACGTTCAACCCCCGTCAGCACTGACCGCCGAGCGTCTGCGGGCATTGCACAGTGAGGGTTTCGTGCTGCTGCCCGGAGTGCTCGACGGGTTGCAGATCCAGCTGCTGCGCCGCGCTATCGACGGCCTCAAGCCCCAGCATTGGGACTACAGCGGCTTGCTCGAACACTACAAATGCGTGTTCAACCGCGACCCACTGTGGCTGGCGTTTCTCGACCTGCCGGGGGTGATCGAGCTGGCCGAAGCGGCGCTGGGCGACGATTGCCATGTCATCGGCCAGACCGCCTGGCGCTGCCATCCGGGCTTTCAAGGGATGGGCCTGCACCTGGATTACCTGGCGATGCAGCTGCCGAGCAGCCTGCTCAGCGATCCGGCCTTCGAGCTGCCGATGCAGATCTGCACCTGCCACCTGTACCTGGACGATATCGACCAGGACCTGTGCCCGACCCGCGTGGTGCCGGGCAGTCATCGCGCCGGGCGGCCGCCACGGGCCGGCGAGGAACATTGGCATGGCCAAACTGCCCAGGCCGTGCTGTGCCAGGCTGGCGACGCGCTGATGTTTCGCAGCGAACTGTGGCATGCCGGCAGCGAGAACAGCAGCGCCGAACGCATCCGCTATCTGCTGCAGGTGCACTATGGCCGGCGCATGGTGGCGCAGAAGTTTTCGCCGTACCTGCACTGGCGCTTCAACCCCGAGGTGCTGGCGGCGGCCTCGGCGCGCCAGCGGCGGTTGCTGGGCGAGCATGAGGAGGCCGAGTACGACTGAGCGAAGGGACTGTCAGCTGTCGGGAAAGGGGATCGACAGCAACCAGCGGCTGAACGCCTGCAGCGATGGCAGGTGCTGATAGCGGCTCGGGTAGGCCAGGTAGTAGCCGCGGCCGCTGTCCACCGGCTCGAACAGCGCCACCAGCTCGCCGCTGTGGATCTCGTCCTGCACCAGGATGCGCGGTACCAGGCCGATGCCGATGCCGGCGACCACCGCCTGGATCAGGTGCGCGGTCAGTTCGAACCCCGGGCCCATGCGCATCGCCCGCGGATGCAAGCCGTTCTGCTCGAACCACTCGGGCCAGGCGTCGGGACGCGACACCACGTTCAGCAGCAGCTGCCCGGCCACCTCGGCGACGGACATCGAAGCGTGCTCGGACAGGGCCTTGGGGCTGGCCACCACCGTGAGCTTTTCCGACAGCAGCCGATGGGCCTCGTAGCCGGGCCAGTGGCCGGTGCCGGCGCAGATGATCGCGTGCATGTCGGCGGTGTCTTTCGACAGGTCGCTGGTGACGATCCGCGAATGGATATGCACCAGGGTGCCCGGGTGGCTGGCGTAAAAGTCATGCATGCGCGGCAGCAGCCATTTCGAGCCGAAGGTCGGCAGCACCGCCAGGTGCAGCGGACCGCCGCCAGCCTTGTGGGCGATGGTCTGCAAGGTGGCGTTGCGGATCCGCGCCAGGGCCGCCGCTAGTTCGTGGTGATACAGGGCGCCGGCGGCGGTCAGCTCGATATGCCGGCCGTCACGGCTGAACAGCGGCACTTCCAGCAGTGACTCCAGGGCCTGGACCTGGCGGCTGACGGCGCTCTGGGTCAGCGCCAGTTCTTCGGCGGCCTTGGTGAAGCTGCCATGCCGCGCCGCGGCCTCGAAGGCCACCAGCACCGACATCGACGGAGTGAGACGTCTGGGGTTCATTCATAAAACTCATGAAAAAAGCACATGAAATACATTTGCCCACGGTGCAAGGCTTTAGGAAAATAGGCTTTTTCGGCTGGCCGCCGCCCCTCGGGCTGCGTGCAAGCATACGTGTTTTGCATGCACCGCTGCGCCTTTTCTCTGCCTGGAAACCATTTTGATGATTGCTCTGCTTGCCCCCGAACGCGACCCGCTGGCCCACTACCAAAGCTTCCTCGACGCCCTGGCCGCGGACGGTTTTCGTGGCGAGATCGCCCGTGACCTGGGCCTGCGCACGGTGCTGGCCACCGACAACTCGATCTACCAGCGGCTACCGCAGGCCGCGGTCTTCCCCCGGGATGTCGCGGACGTGGAACGCCTGGCGCGGCTGGCGGCGAGCCCGGAACATCGCGCGGTGGTGCTCACTCCCCGTGGCGGCGGCACCGGTACCAACGGCCAGTCGCTGACCGACGGCATCGTGGTCGACCTGTCGCGGCACATGAACCAGATCCTCGAGATCAACGTCGAGGAACGCTGGGTGCGGGTGCAGAGCGGGGTGGTCAAGGACCAGCTCAACGCCGCCCTCAAGCCCCACGGCCTGTTCTTCGCCCCGGAGCTGTCGACCTCCAACCGCGCCACCGTCGGCGGCATGATCAACACCGATGCCAGCGGGCAGGGCAGCTGCACCTACGGCAAGACCCGCGACCACGTACTGGCGTTGAGCACCGTGCTGCTGGGCGGCAGCCGCCTGGACAGCGCGCCGATCGACAACCGCCAGTTGACCGAAGAGGCCGCGCAGCCCGGGCGGATCGGCGAGGTCTACCGCTGTGCCCAGGACATCGCCGACCACCAGGCCGAGCTGATCGAGGCGATCTTTCCCAAGCTCAATCGCTGCCTGACCGGTTATGACCTGGCGCACCTGCGCGAGAGTCCAGAGCGCTTCAACCTCAACAGCGTACTGTGCGGTTCCGAGGGTTCCCTGGGCTTTATCGTCGAGGCACGGCTGAATGTGCTGCCGATTCCCCGGCACTCGATCCTGGTCAACGTGCGCTACGCCGGCTTCATGGATGCGCTGCGCGATGCCAAGGCGCTGATGGCGCTGAAGCCGCTGTCGATCGAGACGGTGGATTCCAAGGTGCTGATGCTGGCCATGCAGGACATCGTCTGGCACGGCGTGGCGCGGTATTTCCCGGAGCAGGCGGACGCCCCGACCCTGGGCATCAACCTGATCGAGTTCAGCGGCGACGACCAGGAAGAGCTGGAGCAGCGAGTCGACGCCTTCGTCCGCCACCTGCAGCAGGACAATTCGGTGCTGCGCCTGGGCCATACCCTGGCCATCGGCGCCCAGGCGGTGAACCAGGTGTACGCCATGCGCAAGCGCGCGGTGGGCCTGCTGGGCAACGTCCAGGGCGAGGCGCGGCCGCAGCCCTTTGTCGAAGACACCGCGGTGCCGCCGGAGAACCTGGCGGACTACATCCTCGAATTCCGTGCGCTGCTCGATGGCTACGGCCTGCAATACGGCATGTTCGGCCATGTCGATGCCGGCGTGCTGCACGTGCGGCCGATCCTCGACATGAAGGACCCCAAGCAGGCGGCGTTGATCCGGCCGATCTCCGATGCGGTGGCGGCGCTGACCCACAAGCACGGCGGCCTGTTGTGGGGCGAGCACGGCAAGGGCCTGCGCTCGCAGTACGTGCCGGACTATTTCGGTGAGCTCTACCCGTCGCTGCAGGCCCTGAAGGCCGCGTTCGACCCGTTCAACCAGCTCAACCCCGGCAAGATCGCCACCCCGGCCTCGGTGCCGGAGGCGCGCCTGACCCGGGTCGACGAAGTGGTGCTGCGCGGCGAGCTCGACCGCACCATCGACGAGCGCGTCTGGCAGAGCTATGACAGCGCCCTGCATTGCAACGGCAACGGCGCCTGCTACAACTTCGACCCGGACGACGCCATGTGCCCGTCGTGGAAGGCCACCCGCAACCGCATTCATTCGCCCAAGGGCCGCGCCTCGCTGATCCGCGAGTGGCTGCGCCTGCAGGGCGAGCAGGGGGTGGATGTGCTGAACGGCGGTGGCGCGCGGCTTTCCAATCTGGCCCGGCGCGTCTACAACAGCGCAGCGCGGCTGGGCGGGCGCGAGGACTTCTCCCATGAGGTGTACGACGCCATGGCCGGTTGCCTGGCGTGCAAGTCCTGCGCGGGGCAGTGCCCGGTCAAGGTCAATGTGCCGGAGTTCCGCTCGCGCTTCCTCGAGCTGTACCACGGCCGCTACCTGCGCCCGCTGAAGGATTACCTGATCGGTTCCCTGGAGTTCAGCGTTCCCTATCTGGCGCGCTTGCCGCGGCTGTACAACGCGCTGATCGGCGCGGCACCGGTGAGCCGGGCGCTCCAGCACCTGGCGGGGATGGTCGACAGCCCGTTGCTCAGCACCCTGGATTTCCAGGCGGTGTGCCGCCGGCGCAACGTGCGCATGGCCAACGCCGCGCAACTGGCGGCGCTGTCCGCCGAACAGCGCGAACGCAGCGTGATTCTGGTGCAGGACGCCTTTACCCGGTTCTTCGAAACGCCGCTCGCGGCCGAGTGGCTGGAGCTGATCGAGCGCCTGGGCTTCCAGATCTACCTCGCGCCGTTCGCGCCAAACGGCAAACCCTTGCAGGTTCAGGGCTTCCTCGGCGCCTTTGCCCGGGCCGCGCGCTACAACGCGCAGTCGCTGCTGAAGCTGCAGGCCAGCGGCGTGCCCCTGGTCGGCCTCGATCCGGCGATGACCCTGGTCTACCGCCAGGAGTACCGCAAGACCCTGGGGGCGGCTCAGGCGCCGGAGGTGCTGTTGCCGCAGGAATGGCTGGCCCGGGTGCTGCCTGCAGTACCTAGTGAGGCATCGGCCGAAGCGAACCCGACCGCCGAGGCCGAGCCCTATCAGTTCCTTGCGCACTGCACCGAGAAAACCAATGAGCCGGGCAGCATCGGCCTGTGGCAACAGGTGTTCGCGCGCATGGGGTTGAAGCTGCAAGTGCTGGCCAGCGGTTGCTGCGGCATGTCCGGCACCTACGGCCACGAGACCCGCAACCTGGCCACTTCGCAGGTGATCTACCAGCAGTCCTGGCAGCCGCTGGTGGCCCGCCACGGCCAAAGCGGCCGGCTGCTGGCCGATGGTTACTCCTGCCGCAGCCAGGTCAAGCGCCAGGAGGGGCAGGGCCTGCAGCATCCACTCCAGGCTCTGCTGGAACAACTGCGCAAACGCCCGCTAGCGACCTGACGACAGGGGGCGATGTAGCCGCTGCCGAGCCCGCGAGGCTACGTACGGCAACGCAGTTGCCGCAAAGCCTGAGTCCGTGGTCTGCCTGGAAAAACGCGGTGTCCGGTCCAGCGCCCGCTGCGCGGTCGTGCGCAGCCTGCGGCAGCGGCTACACAGGCAACGTGGTTCCTGTAGCCGCTGCCGAGCCTGCGAGGCTGCGCTCGGTTTGGGCGGCATTCCGACGCAGCGACCGCAAACCCAGCATCCCGGATCTTCCCGCCGGCGCGGGGGGCTTCAGTCGGTGCCGTCCATCAACTGCTTGATGCGCAGCCAGTCGTTGCGCGCTTCCAGGTATTTTTCGTTGGCCCGCTGCTTGGCGCTGCTGAACAGGGCCAGGCGGTCGTCGTCGACATGGTCGGTATTAAGCAGCTCATAGGCCTGGACATCCAGGCGGTCGGCTTCGGCAAACAGCCGGGCGTTGTTCGCCAGCTCGCGGTTGATTCGTTCTGTCCTGCTCATGGATGCATCGTCCTCCTTAATCCTGCATAGGGCCGGCCACGGCAAGACACCTGAGCCCATGGGTATTCACCTTGCACCGGGTGCCTCGGCCGCTGGCCGAGATATCGAGACCCTGCCTGAATTTGGAGAATCGCCTTTTACCGGGGGTTCCATGGCGCTGCCGAGTGGTTGTCGGCAGCGCGCGGATGGGCGCGGGTCAAGGTTATTCCGGCGTGCCATGGATCAGCTCCAGGGCCTCGCTGCGCGACAGCGGCCGCTGCATGCGCTGCGACAACAGGGCCATGGCCCGCGGGTATTCGCAGGCGACCACCGACTCCACCTGTTCGTTGAAGCACAGCAGGGCGATAAAGCGGTACTGCTCCGGCTCGCCCTCGAAGACGATCTGGTTCCAGCGGCGGGCGTGGCCGAGCACCTCGAAGGTCTGGTCGTAGAAGTAGGTCCAGAAGAAGGGCACCACGCTGAAACTCAGCTGCTCGCCGAGCATGTTGCACGCCGCGAGCTGGCCTTGTTGCTGGGCCACGCGCCAGTGTTCGATGCGCTGCGAGCGGCCGTCGCAGGGGTAACTCACGAGATCGCCGGCCGCCCACAGGCCGTCGGCCACGGCCAGGCCGGCATCGGCCTTGAGCGAGCCGTCCTCGGCGCGTTCGAGGCCTGCGACGAAGGCCGTGGCAGGGCTGACGCCGGTGCCGAACAACACCAGGTCGACGGCGATGCGCTGGTCGTTGTCGAGGACCACCTGTTGCACCTGGCCTTCGCCGACCAGGGCCCGGGCTTCGCAACCGGCGTGGTAGATCACCCCGTGCCGTTCGTGCAGGGCCCGTATGGCGCTGCCGATGCGTTCTCCCAGTTGGCGTTGCAGCGGTACCGGGTGGCGACCGATCAGGTGCACCATCAGCCCGCGCTTGCGCAGGGCCGAGGCGGCTTCCAGGCCGATAAAGCTGTCGCCGACGATTGCCACGCGTTTACCGGGGCGGGCCTGTTCCAGCAGGCGCGCGGCATCCTCCCGCGAGCGCAGCATGAACACCCCCGGCAGGTCGGCGCCTTCGATGGCCGGCAGGCGCGGTTCGGCGCCGGTGGCCAGGAGCGCGGCGTCGTAGTCCAGGCGCTGGCCGTCGGCCAACAGGATCTGTCGCCGACGTGGGTCGAGGCGCAGGACCTCGGCCTGCAGCACCTGTAGATCGGCCTTGCGATAGAACTCCGGCTCGAGCAGGGCCGGGACTTCATCCGGCGGCATCTCGCCGGCCAGCACGTATTTGCTCAGGGCGGTGCGGTCATAGGCGGGCCGCGCTTGCTTGTCGATCCAGGTCAGGTTCCGGGCGAAACCCTTGGCCCGCAGGGTCGCTACCGCGGCGGCCCCGGCGGCACCGGCGCCGATTACCAGCAGCCGGCGCGAGTCGGCCTGCCGTGGCGGAGCGGGTTCGGCCATGGGCTGGTCGGCAACCCAGACCCGATTGTCATGGCGGATGTCGACTTTGTAGCGCTTGAGGCTCGCCAGGGGCGGCGGCTCGCAGACCCGCCCGCTGTCGCAGGCAAAGGCGCCCTTGTGCCAGGGGCAGATCAGGCGCCCCTGATACACCGCGCCCTGTTCCAGGGGCGCCCCGGCGTGAGGGCAATCGGCCTGGTAGGCCCGGACCTGATCGCCGGTGCGAACCAGCAGCACGGCTTCGGCGCCGACCTGGACCCGGGTGCCGCGGTCTTCGGGCAACTGGTCGAGACGGGCCACGACATAAAAGGTCATCGCTTTTCTCCTGCGCGTTCCGCGCCCTCGGCCATCCTGGCGCGCCACCTTCTCGGGGGCGCGGGGCCGGGTACGGAATCTTCTGCTCGAGGGCGCAACGCGGCCCGGCCAAGTGGCTTCGCACGGCTTTCGTCATGAACGCCGCCATTCGCTGGATTAAGTGTGGACCCTGCAAAGCCCGGCCGATGGGCATGCTCCGATAGCCGGTCATGCCCGGGCCAGGCCGCTAGACAGCCAGACCGCTAGACCGCCAGTTCGATCACACGGCCTTCGACCCGGCCGGCCTCAATGGTCAGATACCCCAGGCTGACCGGCAGTTTGAAGCGCCTTGGCCCGGCGCTGCCCGGGTTGATATAGAGCACATCGTCCTGCCAGAACTGCAGCGGCCGGTGGGAGTGGCCGGTGACCACTACCCGCACGCCCGGCGGCAGGGGTTTCGGCACTTCGGCCAGGACATGGCAGAGCAGCAGGTCGACGCCATCGAGCTGCACGGTGAGGTGATGGGGCAGGGCGCGGGCCCAGTCATGGGGCTGATCGACATTGCCGAATACCGCGGTCACCGGCGCCAGGTGTCCGAGGGTGGCGAGCATCTGCGGGTCGCCGATATCACCGGCATGCAGGATATGCGCGCAGCCCTGCAGCGCCGCCAGCGCGCCGGGACGAAGCAAGCCATGGGTGTCGGAGATCAGGCCTATTTTCATGCGTCGCTTTTCATCGAAGGCTGTCTAATGTGGTTTCGCCGTGGTGCAAGCATAGCCGGTAGCGCTCGACGATAACCGGCGCGGGCAGGCCGGTGGCATGGGCGGTCCGGGCAAAAAAAGCCGGAGTGCGTCAGGGACGACACTCCGGCGTTGTGGATCAGGCTTTGCGGGTACCGCCGCCAGAGCCTTGGGTGCCGCCTTTCTTGCCTGCGTCAGGGGCTTTTTGCCGATCGGCGGGGATGTTGCCCCCCGAGCCCTGGCCGCCGGATTTCTTGCCGGCCGGGGAGGTTTTTTGAGTGTCCTTGTTGCCCATGAGTGGGTTTTTTCCGCTGGTAGCCATTTTTTCAATCCTCGATAGTGAGCGATTTGACACCTCGCAAGATTGGGAAACACAACCGCAAACAAAAGTTTGAAAAAGTTTCTTGCGGGACGACGAGTGGACTGGTCGTGAGGGGGCGAATGCATGCCGGCTCCAGCCTGTGCGTTTATGCCCATGGCCCGTCCGCTTCGGCGGCGCTTTTTATGGTTCTCGTAGCGGGCGAGCATCGGTTGGGTGCTTAGGTCGTGGGTCATGTGTTTGGGGCTGCGCGATCAGCCGCCCGAGACTTTCCAGTGCCTGACGTCGTCGGCGAAGATCACCTGGCGCACCTCGTGGGCGATGCCGTAGGCCAGCGACTCATGGGCGGCGATGACCTTTTCCTCGGCCGACAGGCATTTGAAGATATCCAGCTGGGTCGCCGCGTCAGCGGTTTCCAGCTCATAGATTTTCACGTAGCGCGCCAGGTCGTTGTCCAGGCTGGAGAGGTATTCGCGCAGGCGCTGGTGATCCACCGAGTTCTGGCTGAAGTACCAGTTCATCGGGTGGATCAGAAAGCGCGAATGCGGCGCGGTGATGCGCCGGTTGGCGGCGAGAAACATGATGATGCCCATGGACTCGATGTTGCCGGCGTTGATCGCGCACAGCGGCACCGGCAGCGATTTGAGAAAGGTGTAGAGGGTGAAGCCGAAATTGGTGCTGCCGCCGGTGGTGGAAAGATTCAACAGCAGCGAGGTGGCGCCTTGTTCGATGGCTTCCAGGCAACTGTCGCGAAAGCGTTCGGTGGTGCCCTGGTCGATCTGGCAGTGAAAATGCACGATATGCTCGGTCATCGGACGGCCTCCCGGTGCGGGCCACGGTGCGTGACCTGGCTCTACGATTGAGCCCGGATGGCGGCGAAAGTTTCGCTGAGCACATGTCTGGCCAGGAGGGCCGGGCGACCGCTTATCCATTGCCTCGCACCCGAAGGCCCGGCCCAGTGCCTAACGGAGTAGGGCCCGGATTCACCGGGCCTGTCGTGAGGTGCACCATGTTCCAGTCGATGCATGACCCCAGCGAGCCCGGCACTCCTGAACCCGACCCTCTGCAACCGGCTCGCCGGCACGACCCGGTGATCGATCCCAACGTCAACGACGATGCCGAACGCGATAAGCGGCGTGACGATGACAGGGAACGGCCAATGATCCCCGATCTGCCGGCACCGAACGAACCGACGCCACTGTCCGATGACCGCCGCTGACCGTGACACGACGGGTGGCTGAAGGAACAGGAGATCGGGGGTGGGAGGTCAGTTGCGGTCCAGCCATACCGTCTGTGCGTTGCAGAACTCGCGGACGCCGAAGTGCGACAGCTCACGGCCGAAGCCGCTTTTCTTCACACCGCCGAAGGTCACCCGCGGATCGCTGGCGCAATAGCCGTTGATGAACACGCCGCCGGTTTCCAGTTCGGCGGTCAGGCGTTCGGCCAGGGCGACATCCCGGGTGTAAATAGTCGAGGCCAGGCCGAATTCGCTGTCGTTGGCCAGTTCCAGGGCGTGTCGCGCATCCCGGGCGCTGATGATCGAGGCCACCGGGCCGAACAGTTCCTGCTTGAACGAGGTCATCCGGTCGGTGACGCCGGCTAGCACCGTCGGCAGGTAGAAGTTGCCCGGGCCCTCGGCCTTGGCGCCGCCCAGCAGCAGGGTCGCGCCTTCGCTCAAGGTGGCCTGCACTTGCGCGTCCAGTTCGTCGCGCAGGTCGAAGCGCGCCATGGGGCCGATGTAGGTGGCGTCGGCCAGCGGATCGCCAACTACCAGCTGGCGAGTGGCGGCGACGAACTTCTCGGTGAAGGCCTCGACCACCCCTTGCTCGACGATCAGGCGCTTGGCGGCGGCGCAGACTTGCCCGGTGTTCTGGTAGCGGCCGATGACCGCGGCCTGCACGGCGGCGTCCAGGTCGGCGTCGTTGAGCACGATAAAGGGGTCGGAACCGCCGAGTTCCAGCACGCATTTCTTCAGGGCCGCGCCGGCCTGGGCGCCGATCGCCATGCCGGCGCGCACGCTGCCGGTCAGGGTTACGGCGGCGATCCGTGGGTCGGCAATCGCCCGGGAGACGCCGTCCGCGGTGACGTTGATCACCTCGAACACGCCCTGCGGGAAACCGGCGCGCTGGAAGGCTTCCAGCAGCAGGTAGGCGCTGCCCATGACGTTCGGCGCATGCTTGAGCACATAGGTATTGCCGGCGATCAGCGCCGGCACCGCGCCGCGCAGCACCTGCCAGATCGGGAAGTTCCACGGCATCACCGCGAGGATCGGGCCCAGCGGCCGGTACTCGATGCGCGCCTTGCCGCTCGGCACCGCGGTCGGCTCGGGGGCGAGCATCGCCGGGCCTTCAGCGGCGTACCACTCGCAGAGCTGGGCGCACTTCTCGATCTCGCCGCGGGCCTGGGCGATTGGCTTGCCCATTTCCAGGGTGATGCTGCGGGCCAGGGTTTCGCCGTTGTCGCGCAGGGCCTTGGCCAGGGCCAGCAACAGGGCCGAGCGCTGTTCCAGGCTGCTGCGGCGCCACTGGGCGGCGGCCGCGGCGGCGCGGGCGAGGGCGGCGTCCAGCGCCTCGGCGGATTCATAGGGGTAATGGGCAATCTGCTCGCCCGTGGCGGGGTTGATCGAAAGGGCGTGGGTCTGGCTGGAAACCGGGGTCATGGCAGCGTCCTGTGGGCTGGGGAATGGCCGCAGGTTAGGCTGGTACAGGGCTTATGAAAACTGAATAATAAAGAGCATATCTTTCACGTTTGGAGAATGAGATGGATCTGGTGCAGCTGGAAATCTTCAAGGCGGTGGCCGAGCAGGGCAGCATCAGCGCCGCGGCGCAACTCATCCACCGGGTGCCCTCCAACCTGACCACGCGGATCAAGCAGCTGGAGCAGGATTTGGGGGTGGAGCTGTTTATCCGCGAGAAAAGCCGCCTGCGCCTGTCGCCGGCCGGCTGGAGTTTCCTCGACTACGCCCGGCGGATTCTCGACCTGGTGCAGGAAGCGCGGCTGACGGTCGCCGGCGAAGAACCCCAGGGCCCGTTCTCCCTCGGCTCCCTGGAAAGCACGGCGGCGGTGCGGATTCCGGCCTTGCTGGCGGCCTATAACCAGAAGCACGTCAAGGTCGAGCTGGACCTGTCCACCGGCCCCTCCGGGACCATGATCGATGGCGTGCTGTCCGGGCGCCTGACCGCGGCTTTCGTCGATGGCCCGGTGCTGCACCCGAGCCTGGAAGGCGTGCCGGTGTTCGACGAGGAAATGCTCATCATCGCGCCGCTGGGGCATGCGCCCATCACCCGCGGGCGCGACGTCAACGGCGAGAGCATCTACGCCTTTCGCGCCAACTGCTCGTACCGTCATCACTTCGAACGCTGGTTCAGCGAGGATGGCGCGGTGCCGGGCAAGATCCACGAACTGGAGTCCTACCACGGCATGCTGGCCTGCGTCAGTGCCGGCGCCGGCCTGGCGCTGATGCCGCGCAGCATGCTGGAAAGCATGCCGGGCTGCGGCACGGTGAGCATCTGGCAGCTGGCGCAGCCGTTCCGTTTCCTGCAGACCTGGCTGATCTGGCGCCGCGGCACGGTATCGCGCAGCCTGACCCACTTCGTGCGCTTGCTGGAGGAGCGCGGGGCGGTATCGGCCAGCGCCTAGGAGGTCGGCACGGTCTGATTGCGCCCCGCGCGCTTGGCCATGTACAGCGCCGAGTCGGCCTGCATCAAGAGGGTCTTGAACTCGGGCGTGGCGGGCACGCAGCTGTAGACGCCGAGGCTGATGGTCACGACGCCGCCGGGGTTGTCGACATGCTCGATCGCCAGTTCCTGTACCGCCAGGCGGATGCTCTCGGCCAGCACGTAGGCGCCGCCAGGCTCGGTGTCCGGCAGCAGCACCGCGAACTCTTCGCCGCCGTAGCGCACTGCCAGGTCCGAGGGGCGCCGCACGCACTGGCTGATGGCCCGGCTGACGGCGCAGATGCAATGGTCGCCCGCCACATGGCCATAGCGGTCGTTGAAGCTCTTGAAGTGGTCGATATCGAGCATGATCAGGCTGATCGACGAGCGCTGCCGGGCCGCCCGCAGCCACTCCAGTTCCAGGTTGCGCTCCAGGTGCCGGCGGTTGGCCAGGCCGGTCAGGCCGTCCTGCAACACCAGGGTCTCCAGCACCGAGCGGGCTTTCTTCAAATGGCTTTCCACCCGCAGGCCCTTGCGCACCTGTTTGAACAACAGGATGCCGACCAGCAGGTTGATCAGCAGCACCACGGCGATCATCGCGGTCAGCTGGTAGGTATCGGCGCGCCAGCTGCTGAGAATGGATTCCCGGGAGTTGGCCGCCGCCACCACCAGCGGGTACTTGTACAGCACCCGATAGCCGAACAGGCGGTCGACGCCGTCGATGATCGACTTGACCATGACCGTGTCGGCGGGGGCACGGGGTATGTGCACGGAGAAGATTTCGCCCCGGGCCAGGGACGCACCGATGAGTTTCTCGTCGAACGGCCGCCTGGCGATGATCGTGCCCTGGGGCAGGGCGAGAAAGATCGCGCCCTTGTCGTCGATGCTGAAACGATCGAAGAAGGTGTCGAAGTACTCCATCTTGATGGTCGCCAGCACCACGCCCTTGAAGTTGCCCTGGGCGTCGTTGACCCGGCGCGAGAACGGGATCACCCAGTCGCCCGTGGTCTTGCTGCGCAGGGCCGCGCCGACCCTGGGGGACAGGGTTGCGTTCTCGCGGTGGAACTTGAAGTAGTCGCGGTCCGAGTTGTTCGCCTTTGGCGGCTTGTAGTCGAACGAGGTGAGCACCCAGTTGCCTTCCCGGTCATAGAAGAACAGGCCGTGCAACTGTTCGGTGGTGAACACGCGCTTTTTCAGCAGCTTCTGGGTTTTTTCCAGGGCCTGGGGCGACAGGTCGTCGAGGCGCTCGATCAGCTCTTCGAGAATCAGGTTGGCTTCGTCGAAGGTATCGGTCGCCTGTTGTGCCATGGACAGGGCCAGGTTGCCGGAGATCAGCCGGGCTTGCGCCAGTTCATGGGCCTTGCTGTTGATGACCTGGATGCCATAGATGCTGAGAATCGACACCGCGACCACCATCAGGAAGGCGATGGTGACCGCCAGTGCGGGAAGTCGTTTCGACTCCAGGGCAATGTCTTCGGGGCTGATGCCGGGTTTTCCGTCCATGGTGTTCCTTGTCTTGCCGGAAGTGAAACAGGGCTGTCGTCGGGCTCCTCGATGACAGTTGCCGCTCGTTGAAAAAGTTGCCAGGGCCTTAGCCACGATAGCTCAGTGCTTTCCATCGCAAGATAAAAAACAGGGCGCTCGCCGGCGGTGCGCCCTGCAGGGGCCGGTTCATGCGCTGGGCTGGGCCGGTGGCTCGCCAGCCGCCTTGTCCTGGCTGTCGCTGATCAGCATCAGGTTCTGCGGCGACGACAGGGCGATGCCCACTTCGCGCAGGCGCCCGAGGATGGTGAACAGCAGGTCGCTGCGGGCACCGGACACCGAGCGCGGGCTGCCGACGTAGCCGCTGACGCTGATGATCAGGCCGTTGCTGGTCAGGTCCTTGAACGATACCGAGGTCGCCGGCGCCTTGAGAATCGCCTCGTGCTCGGCATAGGCCTGCAGCAACAGCTCGCGCACCTGCAGCACATCGGTTTCCAGGGGCAGGGTCAGGGTGATGCCGACCACGCCCAGGGCGTTGTCCATGGTCACGTTGCGCACGTTCTGCGAGATGAACTGCGAGTTCGGCACGATCACCGTGGAGCGGTCGGACATCTGGATTTCCGTGGCGCGCACGTTGATCCGCCGGATATCGCCCTCGACCCCGGCCAGGCTGACCCAGTCGCCGACCTTCACCGGCCGCTCGGTGAGCAGGATCAACCCGGAAATGAAGTTCTGCACGATGGCCTGCAGGCCGAAACCGATACCCACCGACAGGGCGCTGACCACCCAGGTCAGGTTGGTCAGGTTGATCCGCAGGGTCGACATCACCACGATCGCCAGCAGGACAAAGCCGATGTAGCCGACCAGGGTCACCAGCGAGGCACGCATGCCGGCGTCCATGTTGGTTTCCGGCAGCAACCGCTCGCTCAGCCAGCGCTTGAGCACCCGCACGGCGAACATCCCGCCGACCAGGAACGCCGCCGCCAGCAGCAGGTCCTGGGGCACGATGTTGAGGTTGCCCAGGGACCGGCCGCTGACATCCAGTTGGGCAAAGCCTTCCAGCAGTTCCCCCGGGCTCGATCCGGACGGCATGAAGGCCAGCAGCGCCGCGGTGAACAGCAGCAGGGTCCGGCCGATGCCCGCCAGCACGGTGGTGGCCTGGGCCTGGTGGCGCGGCGACAGGCCCAGGGCCGCCGCCAGCGCCAGGCCGCCGGGCTGCTTGGGCGACAGCAGGGTTTCGCAGAGGTCGCCGAAGCAGGCGATCAGCAGGTAGGCGCTGGTGGTCACCACGCTGATCCACAGCAGCTTGACGGTGAGGAAGTACGCCAGGCTCAGGTAGCCGCTGAGCAGCGACAGCAGGATCACCGCCACCCAGACCGCCACGATGAAGGGCAGCAGCCCGGCGATGCCGGTGGGGCGCTCCAGCTCGAAGCGCCGGCGGGTACGGCGATGGCGCAGCAGGGCGAAGAAAAAGATCAGCGCGGTGACCAGCGCCGTCAGGCCGTTGACCGCCACGGTCAGGGCCAGGCTGCTGGCGATCACGCTGTTGATCCGTTCCTCGCCGGCGGTGAGCAGCAGCGCCAGCGCGAGGATCAGCGGGAACGGCCCCAGGGCCGTGGCGATCTGATCGGGAATCGGCGGCAGGCGCCAGGACGGGCGCGACAACATCAACATGGCGCGGCCGAGGCCGACGATGAAGGAGCAGAAAATCAGCAGGGTCAACCACTGGCCGATCAGGTTGAGCACATCGGCGCTCAGGGTCGCGCTGTTGACCAGCCCCCAGCGCAGCAGCGAGGCGGCGGCATTGATGGTGACGATGGTCGCCAGCCCCACGGTCAGCGCTAGGGCGCTGCGGCGCAGGCGGCCTTCGGGCAGCCAGCGGATCATCGACCAGATCGCCAGGCGTTCCAGCAGGCGCCGGCCGACCACCCAGATCAGCGCCGCGATGACCAGCGTGGTGATGAACAGCCCGCGATTGCCGGGGGCCAGTGCCGTATCGAATGCGGTCCAGACCTCATCGGAGAGGCGGTTCAGGCGCCTGAGGTCATCCTCGGTCGGGCGGATCAGCGTGGACCAGAAGGCCGGGCTGAGGGGGCTCGCCGAGCGGGTGCTGATCTGCGAATTGAACAGGCTGCGCCGCAGGTTGATGATCTGCGCGGCGAGGTCGCGGCCGGACTGGCTGAGCAGGTTGGCCTGGCGCTCTTCGTCGAGCAGGTTGTCCTTCTGCGCGCTCAGCACCTGGCGCTGGCTGGTCAGGCTGGGCGCTTCGTCGGGCAAC
The DNA here is from genome assembly GCF_059421865.1 of Pseudomonas sp. GW821-FHT02B10. Taxonomy (NCBI): domain Bacteria; kingdom Pseudomonadati; phylum Pseudomonadota; class Gammaproteobacteria; order Pseudomonadales; family Pseudomonadaceae; genus Pseudomonas; species Pseudomonas sp. GW821-FHT02B10. The sequence continues at coordinate 73,290 of NZ_JBWKVU010000017.1, forward strand.
GGTGGGCCGAGGACCTTGAGTTGGTCGTCCAGGCGCTCGATATCGGTGGCGCGCAGGGCGATCAGGCTGTCGGCCTGCTTCTGCACTTGCAGCGCGGCCTGGCGCAGGTCCGAGAGCAGGTCGTCGTTACCGCTCGCCGACACGCTCTGGCGGATCAGCTCCAGCCGGTCGTTGAGCTGCTCAAGATCCGCGCCCTCGGCCAGCAGCGGCAGCTGATTGCGGGCAACACTCTGCGGCCCGGACGCCGGGGCCGCGAAGGCCGGCAGCGCAATACACAGCAACAGGGCCAACAGCCCCATCCCCCAGCGGTTCTGTCTCACTCGCCGCATCTGTCATGTCCTCTTTTGCTGTTCACCAGCCCTGACGAGCATAGACCGCGCCATCGCGGCATAAATTCCCCGGTGGGCGGCCCGCAGCCATGGCGATCAGGGTGGCGCAGCATGCCGGTTTACACGGCGTTCGAGAACGGGGTGGCGGTGAAAAAATCCACCGAAAGGCGCCTGGACGCGAGGGATCGGTCCGGTGCAGTCAGAACCCGTAGCATTCCGAGCATTATTGGCTGCTTGGACCAAGAGAAACTTAAGGTCGTAAATCGCCCCAGCCAAACAGCACCTTCGCTTGAAAAACGCCATAACCGGATCGACATGGCGATGCCTTATCCAACTCATTCTGAATACCGATAATTCAACCGGTATTTTGGGAAAGCTCCCAAATATTTCCTTTGTCTCGCTTGTTAGCGTGAAGGCGTTTTGCTTCCTGCTTACCCACAGAAGCCTTTGCCCTCTATGGGACCACGCAACATGATTGGAAAAGGAACATGGGATGTTCAATGCAAGTCCACAGACGCAGTTCAGCCTGACCCTCAACGACTTCAAGCACGACCTTCAGGTCCTTTCCTTCACTGGCCAAGAATCCATCAGCGCGCCGTATTCATTTGATCTGGAGTTGGTCAGCGAACGGCCCGACCTGGACATTGAAAGTCTATTGCACAAGCAGGCCTTTCTGGCCTTCAACAACAGTGGCGCCGGTATTCATGGGCAGGTTTATCGCATCGCGCAAGGCGACTCCGGTAAGCGTCTGACCCGTTACAGCCTGACCCTGGTCCCGCAGTTAACCTATCTGGCGCACCGGACCAACCAACGAATATTCCAGCAGCAAACCGTGCCGCACATCATCGCGCAGGTTCTTGAAGAACACGGCATCCAAAGTAACGCCTACCAGTTTCAACTGGGGTCGATCTACCTAGCCCGTGACTACTGCGTCCAGTACAACGAATCTGACCTCTACTTCATTCAGCGCCTGTGCTGGGAAGAAGGCATCCACTACCACTTTCGGCACTCGCAACAAGGCCACGTACTGGTATTGGGTGACGACCAGACGACATTCCCCAGGCTGAACAGACCGACAGCCTATGTGCAGGACAGTGGTCTGGTTGCCGATGACCCCGTGATCAAACGTTTTAGCCTGCGTCTTGCGACCCGCACCAGTCGAACCACGCAACGTGATTACGACTTCGAGAAAGCCCGCATGACGCTGGAGGCGGACTACCGCCCAGCGACCGAGAGCGGACAGCCTGATCTGGAAGATTACCGCTACCCTGGTGGTTTCCTTCAGCGCGAACGGGGCAAGCAATTGAGCCAACGGACCCTGGAAGGACATCGTGCCGACTACCGTCAGGCCGAAGGTAAAAGTGATCAACCCTCGCTGGTCACTGGCCACTTTCTGGAGCTGTCCGACCATCCACGCCAAGAGTGGAATGACCTCTGGTTGCTCACTTCAATTCGCCACGAAGGCTTGCAACCTCAGGTGCTGGAAGAAAGCCTTCCCAGTGACACCAGCGACCACAAGGACGACTTCCATCAGGGCTACGCAATACCTTTACCGCGACACCGTGGGACGTGTTCTATCGCCCACAACAGGCCTACGAGAAACCTCGGATACTCGGCAGTCAGACCGCTTTGGTCACCGGCCCCAGAGGCGAGGAAATCCACTGTGATCAATATGGGCGGGTCAAGGTCCAGTTCCATTGGGACCGCGAAGGTCAGACAGATGATAAAAGCAGTTGCTGGCTACGTGTCGCCTCCAGTTGGGCAGGAACCAGCCACGGCGCGGTGACCATCCCTCGGGTCGGTATGGAGGTACTGGTTTCATTCCTGGAGGGCAACCCGGATTCCCCCTTGATCAGCGGATGTCTAAGCAACAGCGCTAACCCTGTCCCTTACGAACTGCCCGCTCACAAGACTCGCAGCGTCTTGCGCAGTCGCAGTTCGCCCGACAGCACTGGCTTCAACGAATTGCATCTGGAAGACCGTAGCGGCCAGGAGCTGATCTACCTGCGCGCCCAACGTGACATGGAACAGAAAGTCGAAAACGATAGCCGCTTGGAAGTCGGCAACGAACGTAAGGAAATCATCAAGGGCAACAGCATCGTCGTGCTGGAAGCTGAAGACCAGCGCACCGTCACCGCTGACCGCAAAGTGCAGCTCAAGGCCAACGACTACTTGTTGGTAGATAACAGCAGCCATACCCGCGTAGGCCAAGCGCTGGTCGCCGAAGCGGGGCAGGAAGTCCACCTTAAGGCCGGAGCCAATCTGATTCTGGACGCAGGCGCCAGCATTACCTTGAAGGCCGGTGGTCAACACATCGTGATTGGCCCTGGCGGAATCTTCAGCAGTTCCGATATTCAACTCGGTGGTGCCCCGGTAGGAGGCACTGCGGCCAATCCCATATTGCCTGGGGCACTGACAGCCCTGATGACCCCTCCAGCACTCGCGCCGATGATTGCCCCCTCCCAGAATGCCCTGATGGCCATCTCCAAGGTGAAAAGCGCTGATTTCTGTCCGATCTGCGAGGCCTGCAAAAATGGTGTTTGCCTGACTGAAGGAGCCACGGCATGACCAGAACGGCGCCTCAGCGATGGATGATCGAGCAACACCGCCTTGGGCATTCGTTATGCCTGATTCTGGACTCGGAGGGTGAACTCAACACTCGCCAGCTTCTATTAGGCAGTCAGGATGCTGGCCAGTATTGCAGCGTGTACAGCGAGACACCGGTCGCCGATCTGGCGGATGCAGGGCCTTTTATATTCCTCATCGACAACCCTGGAGATGGACGCTTGAACGAGTTGCTCAAGGCGCCTGAAAGGAACTGGGGTTGGTTGGCCAGTGTTGCGCCAGAAGCAGGACTGAACGAGCTGGTCAGACATTGGCGCGAACGGCTGATTGTCGGGATACGCCCCCATCAAGCTCTCTACCGCTTTCACGACAACCGTGTGCTGAGCCGCGCACTTGGGCACTTGGCCATTGAGGACGTTCCTGAATATCTGGGCCCCGCAATCAGCGTCTGCTACTGGCAGGGAGAACATTGGAAAGCCCTTGGCAATCCAGCCCCAGACAACCGTCCAGTCCCCAGGAACCCTGCATGGTGGAGCGTGCCCGCCGAGGGCGACCAATCGGCCCATCTACGCGAGGTCAATGCCCGTCGCTATCTATTGGCAGAGCATATGGAGGCCTACGCCCAAATGGCCGAGCAACAAGATCCCGACCTATGGCTTAGCGCTCAGTTGGCCTTGGCGGACGCCTGGGGCTGGCAGTTGCCGGAGCAACTGGAGTTCTTATTGGCCCAGAGCTTAAGGGAAACAGACGGTACGCTTGTCGAACGCTGGCAGGCGCATCTTGAGGAAACTCCGACAGCTCATTTCCAGCGGGTTTATCAGGCAACGCAATTCTGGCAAGGAGACGCCTCGTAATGACACGAACATTTAAAAGCCTGTTTTGGGGTTCCTGTACGGCCCTGGTAGCAGGGTGCGCTGTTGGTAAGTCGGAAAGTTTTATCTTTACTGCTGATCTGCCACCCAATTTTGCTTATTACGCGATAGCTAAATATGCACCTGCCGAGGGAGAAACCTGTACGGTGACTCTCGACGATAATCCATACCTGGGTTTTAACAGAGAGTGGCGAACGGAATACAAATCGGAACATGAAATTCCAATTTATCGCACAGTTAAAGGCTGTCGACTGGTCATCTATAAAATTGACTTGGAAATAAATGCCACTTATGGAAAATCCCGTGGAGATTTCAGCGGCGACACAACGGCAATCGCTATTAGGAAAGAACTGGGAGAGCAATATAAAGGAACTTTTGATGCCGCTGGAGAAAGCGCCATAAATGGCCAGTGCCAATGGTCGTTTCGCACTATCGGACCTGATCGCTATATTACAAAGCTCCTCGAATGCAAAAAAGCTGACGCTCAGGGCATGGTGACGAAAGGGCGTCCCGTTGGGGCTTACACCTTGGATCAACTGCCGGGTAAAACCGTGAGGCTGAATATCAAACTGGCTGATGAGGAAAAGCCATCTATAGGCGATACGTGGGTCAAGGTCCCGGGTGGCTGGAAACGTTGCATGGGCAAAAGCTTTGAAGATCAATATGCATTCTGCTTCGGCAACTATAAAGACTTCAGTACATTCCGCATGCCCGATGGCAAGCAATGCTCCATTTACCCTGGCTGCACAGAATAAGGAAATCACTCAATGGCCACCTTGGATGAAGAATTAAAGCACCCGTTAAATAACCGTATGTTTACCTGCCCTGTTCAAGGTAAATGGACCAGCTTTCAGTTAGTCGATGAGTTTGGCGAGGGCGTGCCATACGCAGGACTGTCTTATAAAGTCATCGATGCAGAGGGATATACATATACCGGAAAGCTCGACGGCACGGGCAAAGGCAAAGGCAAAGTAGATAATCATTTTGCCGGCCCAATAGCATTAATCATCGAAGAGAAGTACCAAGGAAGCAATGAGCTTTATGCCTATCTACAACAAAGACAGTTCTACCCACTCCCAATAACTGAACTCCAAGTTCGCGCCGAGCAAACCCGTTACCTCCATAAAGACGGCTCTCGAACCAAAAGCAATCCGGCGCAAGCCTGTGCGGATTTCTTTTGCCAAGTCGAAGTTCGTCATTTCGTCGAGCATGTGATACCGCCCCCGAAGCAACTGGGGTTCTTGTTGGCCCAGAGTTTAAAGGAAACAGACGGTACACTTGCCGAGCGCTGGCAGGCGCATCCTGAGGAAACTCCGACAGCTCATTTCCAGCGGGTTTATCAGGCAACGCAATTCTGGCAAGGAGACGCCTCGTAATGACACGAACATTTAAAAGCCTGTTTTGGGGGAGCTGTATGGCCCTGGTAGCAGGGTGCACTATTGGTAAGTCGGAGAGCTTTACCTTTACCACCGATATGCCTTCTAACTTTACTTACGAAGCCGTGGCTCAATATGCTCCCGTCAAGGGAGAAACCTGTACGGTTAAAAAAACGGATGTTGGCTACAATCAAAGATGGCATTTGGATTACAAGGAAAGATACAAGCCCGACTCTGAAATTCCCATATATCGCACTGTCGAAGGTTGTCGACTGGCCATCTATCGTGTCGAATTAGATATTTACGCTGCTTATGGAGAAGACTATGGAGACTTCAGCAGCGATACGGCAGTAATTGTTGTTCGTGAGCAGCTTGAAGAACACCAAAAAAGATTTTTTGATACTGCTGGAGAAAGCACCATAAATGGTCAATGCCAATGGATGTTTCGTACAGTTGGTCCTAAGCGATACATAAGAAAACTCCTCGACTGCAAGAAAGTTGACGCTCAGGGAGTGGTGACGAAAGGGCGTCCCGTTGGGGCTTACACCTTGGATCAACTACCGGGTAAAACCGTGAAGCTGAATATCAAACTGGCTGATGAGGAAAGACCGGGGTGGGGTGATACCTGGGTCAAGGTGCCTAATGGCTGGAAACGCTGCCTGGGCAAAGGCCTTGAAGATCAAGACGCATATTGCTTCGGCAACTATAAAGACTTCAGCACTTTCAAAATGCCGGATGGCCGTACTTGTACCATTTACCCTGGCTGCACAGAATAAGGAAATCACTTAATGACTACTTTGGATGAAGAGCTGAAGCACCCGCTAAATAACCGCATGTTTACCTGCCCTGCTCAAGGTAAATGGACCAGCTTTCAGTTAGTGGATGAGTTTGGCGAGGGGGCTCCATACGCAGGGCTGTCCTATAAAGTCATCGATACGGAAGGCTACACGTACACCGGAAAGCTCGATAGCACGGGCAAAGGCAAAGTAGACAATCATTTTGCTGGTCCAATAGCGTTAATCATCGAAGAGCAATATCAAGGACAGGAACTAACCTATGTGCGCCGTATGCAAAGACCACATTACCCACTTCCAATAACTGAACTTCAAGTTCGCGCCGAGCAAACCCGTTATTTTCATAAAGACGGCTCACGGACCCAAAGCAACCCGGCGCAAGCCTGTGCGGATTTCTTTTGCCAAGTCGAAGTTCGTCATTTGGTCGAACATGTTGCGCATTTACCACCTGAGGTCGAGTGTCACTACCCACTCCGTCCGGCATGGGCCAAGCTGATGCAGGAGCATGGCGAGCGTGGTGTCTGTCTGCTGCCCAACAAGCACAACGTACTGGAGGTTCGCCCTTTACGGGCCTTGCGCCCGATGCTCTCCACCGATTCGCAGTTCTGTGCGCTGAATCTGTATCAACTCGCCATCATGGCCACCTTGAGCTACAACCCGTTTGGCCAGGAGCCGGATAAGGCACCGATCACGAAGAAGACCGTAGGTTTCCTACAGAAACCCAGTATGGGTAACTGGTTTGGCGACGCCCTGGCCAAGTTCGATGAAATCTGGAAGGTGGACCCTGGGCAAGCCAAGGCGTACTACCCGTTGTATGAAGACGTGCCGTACTCCAAGCGCCCGGAGATCGTGCCGTTTGACCCTGACCTTTATCCATCGAATAGCCCGGATTTAGAAGAAGAACAAGAACATCCAGCCAAATTTCATTTTCTTGATGATCGTAACCAAATTGATAACACCGACACCCAAGCGTTTATCACGCATAACGATGAGTTGGTCCTGATTGCAGTACGCGGCACCAATGAGAAGTTCGCGGATGGGCTCCGCGATGCTGATGCGTTTCAGGTTCCATTTACACAAGGTGTGGGCAAGGTGCACCGAGGATTCTATGAGGCCGCACTGAAGGTCTATAGCCTCACGCTCAAGTATCTTGAAAGGTTCTACACCGGACAGAAACTGATCATTTGCGGCCATAGCCTGGGAGGGGCAATTACCTTGCTGCTCTCTGAAATGCTGCGCCGTCAGAAAGAATATGAAGTCGACATCGTGCTGTACACCTACGGCTCCCCAAGGGCTGCTGACGCGACCTTCGTAAAAGGTGCTGCCGATTTAGTGCATTACCGCATGGTCAACCATAACGACCCAGTGCCCAGCGTGCCGGGGACCTGGATGAACACCAAGGCATCTGTCTATGGCACAGGGGCAGCCTTGACCTTCGTCAACGTCCCCTTGGGTCTCTCGGTGTTCGTAGCAGGTATTACTAACCTGAGCGGAGAACCCTATGAGCATCACGGGAGGTTGTACCACTTCTTTCCAGTAGACCTGGGTGGCCAGGAGAAATCCGCCATCCTCTGGGAGCCGGGTTGCGACACCATTACCCAGCATGCGGCCTGCACCCTGGCCATTCAACAGAACAAGGGATTGCCTGAAAGACCGGGCTTGATTTCGCAGATTCTTGACGGGGGGAATCATTCAATGGTCGGCGGCTATATCCCTGGTTGCTGGGCGACATTGCGACGCTGGCAGGAGGCCCTGGAGCTCAAGCGTTCGCGAGTGACCGATGGAGAGGTCGAACGGGTCAAGGGCGACCTGACAAAAATCACTGACCAACTGCGCCTCAAGCGCCGCATGCTCAACGGTAACCCTGGTCCCTATGCCCGAGCCCATGAACTGACCATCGAGGCGCGCTCAATCGCGAGGTCGATAAAGTGCAAATGACCCTCGAACGTTTGGAGACCCTGCGCCGAGTGACGATTGACGAGAAGTTTGTTTATGGGTCGGTCTCAACACAGCCTGACCTGCTGACCGAGAGCCTGCCTCGCTGGAATGCCCACCCGGAAAACAGAGTGGCCGAACAACTGGCCATGGCCCCCACTGCAGATGCTGATGATGGTCTGTTGGCTTCAATCTACGGACACACCATTGGCGCACCACACACGCTTGATATTGATTCAATCGTCTAATGACAGAGCAGTAGCAGGCAACGCGCGACGAAATAGTTGCCTACACAATCTCCCACTCGAATCTCTACGGTTTAAGAGCCCTTCAAGAACCTTCGCCACGATCTCAACGGGCACTCCAGCGCCGTAGATGTCAAAAGTAATCGCCCTCGAAGTGTGCCCCATCACCGCCTGAACTTGAGTCGTGGAACCCCCTTTGTCCTGCATCACCCGCGCCGGCCGCCACGATAGGCCCCCGGTGGCAGCCCGGTCCACTGTTTGAAGGCGCGCTGGAAGGCGCTGGGTTCCGAGTAGCCCAGGCGTTCGGCCAATTTGGCGACGCTCACCGAGCCGCGGGCGAGCAGGGTGCAGGCCAGGTCCCGACGCAATTCATCGCGCACCCCGAGGAAGGTCACGCCGAGCGCCGCCAGCCGGCGGGCCAGGGTCTGCCGCGAAATGCCCAGGGCCCTGGCCGCCTCGAGTTCCGACAGCCCGGCAAAGGGCTCGGCGGCGCACAGTAAGGCGCGCAGGTGGGCGTCGAAGCTGGCCAGCGGGCCGGGGGCGATCACCGCCGGCAACAGGTGGCGGGCGAAGCGCGCCGCCTCCGCCGGCCGGCGCATCAGCGGCGCCTGCAGGTTCACCGCCGGCAGCTCCAGCCATGCCTGCGTGGCGAAACCAGGTTGGCGGCCGAACAGAAAGCGCGTTTGCGCGGTGAAGCCGCCGAGGTGCCCGGGCAGGACGATCCGCCGCAGCGGCAGGGTTTCGCCGGTGAGCCAGCTGCCGGTGTGCCAGAGCGCCAACAGCAGCATATGCGGCCAGAGCACCGAGTCGGTTTGCGCCCCGGGGCGCGGCGTCAGCACCAGGCGGGCAATCCTGGCGTGCTTTTCCAGGCGCCAGGGCGGCGAATCGTCGAACAGCTTGTAGAAGCGCGCGGCCTCTTCGAAGGCATCGGCCAGGGTCGGCAGGTGCACCAGCAGCCGCAGCAATTGCTCGAAGCTGCCCGGCGGCACGGTGCGGGCGAAGAAACCCAAGGCTTCGTCGGCGCCGACGCCCACGGCCAGGCGACTCAAGGCGCGGTAGTTGAGCGGCGCCACGCGATAGCCGTCGCGCAGGGCCTCCCTGGGCAAGTCGCAGCGTTCGAGCAGCGCGGCGCGTGCGTCGGCGTCGAGACGCAGTTGCCCCAGCATCTCGCGCACAAAACGCGCGGGAATGGTCGGGGCGACGATCCAGTGCGGGTAAGGGCGGGTCATGTCAGTTGAGGCAAAGCGTCATTGGCGGCCACTCCAACGTCCTGCAGATTGATACGACCCACTCCCAAGGAGCCAGTCGATGACAACAACAACCTTGCCCGAGCGGCACGACTACATGAGCAACGGATGCGCCAGGACCTATCGATCGACCGCCGGTACCCAGCCCGCCGTGCCCGCCGCGCAACTCGACGAGCTGATGGCCCGCCTGCAACGCGACGGCTTCGTGGTGCTCGAACGGCTGTTCGATGAGCAGCAGGTTAGTCGCATGCGCGAGGATCTGCTGGGACGTTTCTGCCAGACCGGGCGCAACTCGTTCGAGGGCGCACGCACCCAGCGGTTGTATGCGGTGATTGCGAAAACGCGGGTCTGCGATGGGCTGGTGGAGCACCCGCTGATCCTGGGCCTGCTGGACCGACTCCTGGCGCCCAATTACCTGCTGTCGCAGCTGCAGGCGATCAATATCCTGCCGGGCGAGTGCGCCCAGCACCTGCATTACGATGATGCCTTCTATCCCATGGCCCGCCCGCGGCCGGCCTATGGCGCGGCGACGATCATGGCCCTGGACGACTTCACCGGCGACAACGGCGCCACCGTGGTGATTCCCGGCAGCCATCTGTGGGACGGGCGCCTGCCCACCGCCGCCGAACAGGCCGCCGTGCTGCCGGTGGTCATGCCCAAGGGCTCGGTGGTGTTTTTCCTCGGCACCCTCTGGCACGGCGGCGGCGCCAATCGCAGCGGCGCGCCACGCCTGGCGCTGACGGCGCAGTACTGCGAACCCTGGGCGCGCCAGCAGGAGAACTTCATCCTGTCGACCCCGCGCCATGTCGCCCGGCAATGCAGCGAACACATCCAGCGCATGCTCGGTTACTCGATCCACGCGCCGTTCATGGGCATGGTCAATGGCATGCACCCCAAGCGCATGCTGGACGATCCGGATGCTCGCTGAGCCGTGACCAAGAACCAGGCCATGGCTCGAATACGCAAGGCCATATCGCCTGACCCGGGCGGCCAGGCGGGGGACGCTGCGTGGCGATCCGCGGAGCGTCCCGGCGTTCAGCCCAAAGCGGGCCTCGAACGGGGCGGCGAGGGCGCCGTCACGCGGTTTTGTCCGCCATCAAGGCATTCAACTCGCCATAGGTATGGGCCTTCAAGGCATGGGTGTCGAGCTGGCCGCTGTCGAGGAAACTGCGGGCCAGCGTGGCCATGGCGCCATACAGGAACTCGGCGATGCTCGAGCCGGCGCTGAGGCGTCTTACCCCGAGCCGCTCCAACTCGTCGGGGGCGGGCAAGCCATCCCGGGACAGGAGGTTGACCGGCAGTCGGCTGTCCCGGCACACCGCGGCGATTTCCTCGGCGTCCACCACGCCGGCGGCAAACAGGCCATTGGCCCCGGCATCGGTATACAGCGCGGCGCGCTTGAGCAGTTCTTCGAGCCGCTGTTCGGCGGGGAACAGGTTTTTCAGGTAGACGTCGCTGCGCACGTTGATGAACAGGTTGACCCCGCGCTGGTCCGCCACCTTGCGGGCGACTTCGACCTTGCGCACCAGCAGCTCGGGGGAGCCCAGGCCGTCTTCGATGTTGATCCCGACCGCGCCGGCGGCGATGACCGCGTCGATCGTCTCGGCGACGCGCCCGAGGTGATCGGAGTAGCCACCCTCGATGTCCACGGTCAGCGGCACGCTGAGCACGCGGGCCATCGAGTGCACCGTGCTGCGGAGCAACTCCAGGGGCAGCTTGTTGCCATCCTGGTAGCCATGGGACCAAGCCACCGCCGCGCTGCTGGTCGCCACGGCCTTGCTGCCCAGGCGTTCGACGAGACGCGCGCCGCCGGCATCGGTGACGTTGGCCAAGACCAGCAGGCCTTGCTGGTGAAGGTTGTGGAAAGCGTTATCCAGTGTCGTCATGAAAATCCAGATCCTTTGAAAGTCCTGCTTATGGATGAGGGCCAACGGCATCACGGCTATCGGCCCGTTCACTGTGCTGAAGCACTCTGCCCGATCATTGCTGCCTGGAAAGGCAACCCGGCCCCCTCGGCAGCGCTATAGCTTAGGCCAGGCAGGAGAGTTTGGTTTCAATGATGTTCATGAGCACAAGGAGCGCAGTGGAATGTGTGGGGTTTATGCATGAGTCGAGCCGCGCCTGCCCGGAGGGCATGGACCTGGCCCGCGACCATTTCCGGCCGCGCAGGTCTTCCCGCTACCCCTGGACGATGGCGAAGCTATTTTGGAGGACCGGCTATTACCCGTTCGTGGCGTCGCTCATAAGCTGGGTTTGTCGACCAAAGGCCAGTTGTTCAAGGCCTGGTCAGCGTTTCTGAACCTGCAAGAGAAGCACACGAGAATGAAAAGACTGCACAAGAAAATCGCCCTGGTCACCGGCTCGTCCAAAGGTATCGGCGCCGCCATCGCCAAGCAGCTGGCCAGGGACGGCGCCACGGTGATCGTCAACTACAGCCGCGGTCGCGAAGAGGCCGAGCGGGTGGTCGAAGAGGTCCTGCAGGCGGGCGGTCGCGCCCATGCCATCCAGGCGGATGTCGCCAATGCCCTGGAAGTGAAGGCGCTGTTCAAGGCCATCGCCCATGAGCACGGCCATCTCGATATCCTGGTGAACAACGCCGGCGTCTATTCCACCGCGCCCCTGGCCGAGATCGATGAGCAGGAGTTCCACCGCCAGTTCAACCTCAACGTCCTGGGCCTGATTCAGTGCACCCGCGAAGCGGTCGGGGTGTTCAACCCGGACGGCGGCAGCATCGTCAACATCAGCTCCAGCGTCACCTCGTTCACCCCGGCCCATTCGACGGTCTACACCGCCTCCAAAGGCGCGGTGGACGCCATCACCAGGACCCTGGCCAACGAACTGGGGCCGAAGAACATCCGGGTCAACTCGGTCAACCCCGGGCTGGTGGTCACCGAAGGCGTGCATGCCAGCGGCTTTTTCGAGGATGCCTTCCGGCAGAAGATCGAAGCCATCACCCCCCTGGGGCGGATCGGCAAGCCCGAGGACATCGCCCCCGCGGTGGCCTTCCTCGCGTCCAGTGACGCCGGGTGGATCACCGGCGAAATCCTGGTGATCGGCGGCGGTCTGCACTAAACCTTGGAAGCAGCCTCGACATCAGCCTTGAGATCAGCCTCGACGGCGGCCGACTGCTCGCGCTGGTACTGGCGTGGCGAGTGCGACATGACCCGCTTGAACGCGGTGCTGAAGGCGCTCTCCGATTCATAGCCCAGGGAAAACGCGATGGTCGCCACCGAGTCGCTGGAGTTTCTCAGGCGATCGCCGGCCAGCAGCATGCGCCAGTGGGTCAGGTATTCCATTGGCGCGGCGCCGACGATCTGTTTGAAGCGCAGGGCAAAGGCCGAGCGCGACATGGCCGCCAGCCGCGCCAGCTGCTCGACTGTCCAGCGTCGCGCCGGAGCGGCGTGCAGGGCGCTCAGGGCGGCGCTGAGGTTGCGGTCCGCCAGGCCGAAAAACCAGCCCATGTCATCGCGGTCCAGGCCGTTGCGTTCCAGGGCAGCGAGGTGGGCCCGCAGCACCTCGACCAGCATGATGTGCGCCAGGTGTTCGTTCATCAGCGAGCGGCCGGGCCGCTGCTGTTGCAGTTCGGCGGTAAAGCGCTCCAGCGCCCAGCGCAGGATCGACGCCTGCGGCGAGTGGCCCTGCACATGCACCAGCGAGGGCAGGGTACTGAGCAGGAACCGGGTGGGGATGCCGGTGAAGTCGAAACGCCCACCCACCAGTTGCACATCGTCGCCGCCGTAATCGAGGGTGAGTTCGTCCGGGGCCGGGGTTTGAAAGAAGCCTGCGGAATCCATGGCCGGCACGGACAGATCGCTGGACAAGGTAAAGGGCAGGCCCCGGGTCATCAGGAAACAATCGCCTTGCTGGAGGTGCTGCGCCGCGGGTTCGCCACTGACCTTGACCCAGCAGCTGCCCTTGACCACGGCCGTGAACTTGATGCCGGCCCGGCTGGGAAAGTCGAAGGCCCAGTCGCCGCCCAGCTTCAAGGCCGCCGAATGGTAGTTACGGATTCTCAGCAGCGAAAGGACACCGGAAAGCGGATCCATGGGGCACCTTTTTGGACGATTGGCAAATTTGAACCAACTTTAGCATGCCGATAATCCTGGAGCGGGGCTGCCAGGAGGAAATCCTCGGTCCAGGGTTGTCGCCGAAAATCATTGCCCGCGGCCCTGAAAGAACACGTCGCCGATCACCCCGAACACGGTGCTTTTCAGGGCATTGTCCAGTTCCACCCAGGCCAGGCCGGTGGTCGCCCGGTAGTCCCCAAGCTCCAGGGGGCGGACCACGACGTTGGCGGGTACTGCCCGCCCGGCGTGGGCAGGCAGCAAGCCAATGCCGAGCCCGGCGGACACCAGGGCGAGCATGGTGGTGAACTCGCCCAGTTCCGCGGCGACTTCCAGTTGCCGGCCATGGCTGTTCAGCACTTGCATCAGTTGATCGTGAAAGCCCGGGGCGTAACGCCTGGCCAGGATCAACACCGGCAGTTGCGCCAGCGCCGCCGGTTGCAGGGTGGCGCGCGAGGCCAGCGGATGATCGCTGGGGAGTGCGACCATGAAACGCTCCTGCAACACCTCGCGGGTCTGGATGCCGGGAATGATCGCCGGCAGGCGCATCAGGCCGAAGTCCAGCTGGCCGTTTTTCAGCGCCGCGGCCTGGTCCGGCCCCGGCATGTCCTTGAGCTCCAGCTCGATGCGCGGGAAGCGCTGATGCAGGGCGCGGATCAGCGTCGGCAGGAACTCCGGCAGTACCGAGGAAACGAACCCCAGGCGCACGCGGCCGATTTCCCCACGGCCCGAAGCCCTGGCCACATCCATCGCGTGAGCCGCCTGATGCAAGGTCACGCGGGCCTCGGGCAGGAAGATCGCCCCGACCTCGGTCAGTGCCACGGCGTGGCGGTTGCGTTCGAACAGGCGCACGCCCAATTCCTCCTCCAGCAGCTTGATCTGCATGCTCAAGGCCGGCTGGACGATGGCCAGCCGTTGCGCCGCGCGGCCGAAATGCAGCTCCTCTGCCAGGGTCACGAACGAGCGCAGGTGTTTGATTTCCATCGGGCGACTCCAGGCTGAAAACGATTCGAGGCGGTGATCACGAAGGTTGATTACCAGATCACCAATGACGATTGGACAGCACCCGCCAGCTGCGTTGAAGTGCCCGCAAGGCCCCTTTAAAAAACAGCGGCCGTCTTGTGGAGAAAAGCATGTCATTCAATCCCGGTTGTTTCCAGCTGGATGGGAGAAGGGCCCTGATCACTGGTTCAGGCAAGGGCATTGGCCTGGAACTGGCCCGGGGCCTGGGCGCCGCCGGCGCCAAGGTGGTGATCAACGATCGTAATAGAGACAAGGCCCAGGCCGCTGCCCGGCAGTTGCGCGACGAGGGCATCGGCGCGGAGATCGCGGTGTTCGACGTCACCGATCGCACTGGGCTGTTCGAGGCCATAGACACCTTCGAGGCGCAGGTCGGGGCCATCGACATCCTGGTGAACAACGCCGGCATCCAGCGGCGCGCACCGCTGGAGGATTTCGTCGCCGAGGATTGGCACGCGCTGATGCGGGTCAACCTGGACGGGGTGTTCCATGTGTCCCAGGCCGTGGCGCGGCACATGATCGGCCGGCGCCGCGGCAAGATCATCAACATCTGTTCGGTGCAGAGCGCGCTGGCCCGGCCGAGCATCGCCCCGTACGCGGCGTCCAAGGGCGCGGTGAAGATGCTCACCCAAGGCATGTGCGCCGAATGGGCGCGCCATGGCATCCAGGCCAACGGCCTGGCCCCGGGCTATTTCGCGACCGAAATGAACCGGGCGCTGATCGACGACCAGGGGTTTTCCCAATGGTTGTGCAAACGCACGCCGGCCGGGCGTTGGGGCCGGGTCGAGGAGCTATGCGGCACGGCGGTGTTCCTGGCCTCGGCGGCCTCGGACTTCATCAATGGCCAGACGATCTTTGTCGACGGAGGATTGACCAGCGTCGTTTGAGCCCCGCACCCATACCTGAAAAACAACAACAAACAGGGGACACCCATGAGCCATCTCAACGAACCGGCACTGCCGCCGCACACCCGCGACCAGGCCGGGCATGCGCCAACCACCGCCACGGGCTTCGCGCCCAGGCGCTGGCTGTACCTGATTCCGCTGATCTTCATCACCTACAGCCTGGCCTATCTGGACCGGGCCAACTATGGCTTCGCCAGCGCGGCGGGCATCGAGCAGGACCTGGGCATCAGCAAGAGCACCTCGTCACTGATCGGCGCCTTGTTCTTCCTCGGCTACTTCTTCTTCCAGGTACCCGGCGCCATCTACGCGCAGCGCTACAGCGTGCGCAAACTGGTGTTCTGCAGCCTGATCCTGTGGGGCCTGTGTGCGATGGCCACCGGCCTGGTGACCAATATCCCAATGCTGATGGTGATCCGGGTGTCGCTGGGCATAGTCGAAGCCGCGGTGATGCCGGCGATGCTGATCTTCATCAGCAACTGGTTCACCCGCCAGGAGCGCTCGCGGGCCAATACCTTCCTGGTACTGGGCAACCCGATCACGGTGCTGTGGATGTCGGTGGTCTCGGGCTACCTGATTCATGCCTGGGGCTGGCGCGAGATGTTCGTCATCGAAGGCGCGCCGGCGGTGCTGTGGGCGTTTGTCTGGTGGCGCCTGGCGCGGGACAAGCCCGAGCAGGTCGACTGGCTGAGCCGGCAGGAAAAAGACCGCTTGGCCGCCATCCTCGCCGAGGAACAACAGGGCCTGAAGGCCGTGCGCAACTATCGCCAGGCCTTCACCAGCCCGCTGGTGATCCAGCTCTGTGCGGTGCATGCCTTATGGAGCATCGGCGTCTACGGTTTCATCATGTGGCTGCCGACCATCATCAAGCAGGCGGCCGCCACGGACATCGTCACGGTCGGCTGGCTGAGCGCGGTGCCTTATGTCGCCGCCGTCGCCGCCATGCTCGCGGTGTCCTGGGCCTCGGACCGCTCCGGGCGGCGCAAGTCGTTTGTCTGGCCGCTGCTGGGGGTGGGCGCGCTGGCGTTCTTCTGTTCGTACTTGCTGGGGCCATCCCATTTCTGGCTGTCGTTCGCCTTGCTGACCGTCGCCGGCGCCGCGCTCTACGCGCCTTACGGACCGTTTTTCGCGCTGATCCCGGAAGTGCTCCCGGCCAATGTGTTCGGCGGGGCGATCGGCCTGATCAACGCCTGTGGCGCGCTGGGTGCCTTCGTCGGCTCGTGGATCGTCGGCTATCTGATCGGCCTCACCGGCAATCCCGGGGCGGCCTATGTGTTCATGACCCTCGGCGTGCTGTCTTCGGCGCTGCTGATGGCCGTGGTGAAGGTCCGGCGTTGAGATCACGCCGGGCGACGACAGAACCCGGGGCCGACGGCTGCCTCGCCATTGCGCCGGCCCACCGGGTAGATACCGGCCGTGGCCGCTCGGCCACAGCCGTCTGGGGCCAGGCTATCAATGGGCCTTGGCCACGCCCTGCAGCACCGTGCTGTTGGCCTGGCTATCGTGGGCCTTGACGATATTGCCCAGGGACACCACGCCCACCAGGCGTTTCTGGCGATTGACCACCGGCAGGCGCCGCAGCTGGATATCGGCCATGTTGCGGGCCACTTCGTCGACCTCCTGGTCGTCGAAGCAATAGCGGATGTCATTGCTCATGACGCTGCTGATCGGCATATCGCAGCTTTGGCCTTTGGCCACGGCACGAATGACGATATCGCGGTCGGTGATCATGCCGACCAACCGGTCCTCGCTGTTCACCAGGATCGCGCCGCTGTCGATGCTGGCCATCATGTTGGCGACTTCCCGCAGCGTCTGTTCGGGGCGTGCGGTCTGTACGTTACGGGTCATGACTTCAGAGATCTTCATCATGCTTCTCCTCGAAAGGCCGGGCCGTGGTGGCCCGGCATGAGAGGCAAGGGCCGGAGCCCTTGCACGGTGGGGCTCAACGATCAGCTACGTCCTCCACGGGCGCCGCCGGGCTGGCCGCCTTTCTTGTTGGCGTCCGACGCTTTCTGCCGGCACTAATTGGGAGTGCCGGTATTTTTCAAAAGTTGAAATTTGTTCGGTGGCGTCCGACGAGTGGTTAGCCGCTAGGACAGGGCCTTCGAGGGTGCGTTCTGTCCGTCTTCGGCAAAGGTTTCTGAACGCCGCTCACCAGCCCCGATCAAGCGTGCTCGGCGCCTGCGACAAAACGCGTACGGCAAGCCAAGGCGAACAAGGCCAGGCCAATGACCAGGAACAGCCCGAGCGCGAGGTGGCTGGCGGTGACGATGCCGCAGGCGTCCACCAGCAGGCCCATGGGCACCGGCGTGGCGTTGAACAGGTAGACGGTGGCGTAGAAATACGCAATCAATTTGCCGTGGCTGTGCCGGGGCGCCAGCTGGTTGACCAGGCGGGCATTGCCGACGAACAGCGCGCCATAGGCATAGCCACCGATCGCCAGCCCCGGCAGGGCGAGGTACAGGGCCTGGCTGTAGCAGGCCAGGAGCAGGACCAGCAATGCCAGGCATTGGCACAGCCAACCGCTGAGCAGCACCTGGCGCGCGTCCATGCGCTGGCAACAGAGCTGGCTGATGCCGGCGATCAGCAGATAGGCCGAGACCACATAACCAAAGATTCCGCGGTCCTCCAGGCCGAACACCTGCTGCGCCACCTGCGGGCCGATCACGAACACGCAGGCGGCGAAGGACCAGCTGAAGAACACACTCCAGGCGCACAGGTGAAAGGGCAGGCCGATGCCGCGCAAGGCTTGCCTGAGGCTGGCCGGGCGGGTGTTTGCCACCGCGGGTGTCGCCGCATCGCTGGCCGCCCGGGATGGCCAGAGGATCAGGGTCGCGACCGCCGAAGCCAGGCCGAGCGCGGCGATCAGCCAGAAAGGCGCTGCCAGGGGGCGCAGGTCCAGCTGCAACGCCGCGCCGCTGACCAGCGGCCCCAGGGCCAGGCCTGAAACCATCGCCAGGGTCGCCACCAGGGCCGGCAACTTGTCGTTGTGCCCCGGGTTGAAACGCACCAGCGCCACATTCACCGCCGCGGTCATCACCCCCGACCCGAGGCCGGCCAGCAACCGCGCCGCGCACAACGGGCCCAGGGCGGTGCCGTGGGCAAAGGCCGCGGCACCCACCAGCACCAGCAGGCTGGCGGGGACGAACAGGCGGCGCAGGTCGCTGACATTGCCGGCGATCCGCGCCATGGCGACAAGGGCGATCAGTACACCGATGCCATAGGCGCCGAAAATCAGCGTCAGGTCCAGAGCGCTCAGATCGAACTGCTCTTTGTAGAAGGGGTAGAGCGGCGTCGGAGCACTGCTGTTCATCAGGGGCACCATCAAGGACAGCGCCAGGCAAAACAAAAAGCTGCTCGAACGCCGGCCACCGGCAAGCGTGGATGCGGGCATAAAGGTATGGGGTCCGTTGAGTATCGAGGTGAACGTCAGGGCGTCGGTTCGGCGCCGGCAGGCTGCTGCGAACCGGCCAGCAAATGATATCGGGCACGCCGCCGGGCACCATACGCGAAACCCCGGAGTTTGTTGGCCGGCGTCCAGGGCGGGTGCGGATGTGTGGGAGAGGGGGAGCGGCTTAGCGGCTGCAACGCTGGCGAATGACCCGCGCCGCTTCATCCGCGAGGATCTGGTAGAGCGCCGGGGAAGGGTGGAAGCCGTCCCCGGCCATCAGGCTGGCGGCCGGCTGGAAGCGGGTCGCCAGCAATGCGCAGTGATCCTGGCCGGCCAGCAGTTCGACCAGCAGGCTGTTGAAACGCCGGGCCCTGAGGCCCAGGTACCAGCGCAGCGGCTGGGGCAGGGCGGGGAACAGATGCATGGGCGGCACGGGCAGGAAGACGATATGCCGGGCCTCGAAGCGCTCGCTCAAGAGTGCGATCAGGCGCGAGATCCGCGCCTGCCATTCGGCCGCGGCGATGCGGCTGGTGACGTCGTTGACGCCGATGGACACCAGGGCCACATCGAAGGGCTCGGCCGGGCCGTCCTCCAACAGCTGGAACAACTGTCGCGAGTCCAGCCCGGACTGTGCCCGCAGCTGCCATGACAGCTGGAAGTCGCCGGCGAGGCCAGCCACCAGCCGGCCGGCAATCGCCTCGTCCTGGGTAAGGGCGCCGACGCCCGCCGCCGCGGAGTCGCCGAGGATCAACAGGCGCAGGGCCGGCCCGCTGGCGTCGGCGTGCCGGCCTTGGCGAGGGCCTTCGGCCTCCGGCAACCTGGGGGTGACCCAGCGGGTGTACAGGCCCTGGGCGAGTAACAGCGGCCCCAGGGCCACCTTGGCGAACACGTCGGTCATGGGCAGTACGCTCGCGGTAAAAAAAGGTGGCGTTGGCAGGTAGCCGTGGCCCGCCTCGGAACGGGTATGGCTGGCGAGTGTAGCCCTGACCGCCGGTGACGCCGAAGGGTGAATAACGGCCCCCGGGTATCCCCGATAGCCAATCGCAATTACCCCTGGTTTTTCATCGCCAAATGTAAGTATTGAGCCGCTTGCCATGGCCTAGTATGGCGGCTGTAGGGCGTTGTAAGGCGATTGGCGTGCCGAGGTTAACCGGCCCGGTGCGCAGGCAGTCGGTTGTTCGGCCATCAGAAAAAGAACCGGTCGCGACACAGGTGTCCCCAAGGACAGAGGGACCGGTCTGCAGCACATGCAAGGAGCAGCGCATGACACCCGTGAAGCTGATGTTGAGCATTTTCCTTCCTTTGGTGCTGTTACAGGCCTGTAGCAGCGATACGAAAAACCCCTGCGGCAACAAGCCCGGCGAGCGACTCGACGAAGCCAAATGCGTCGGCCGCGATGCCGGCAGCCTCAGAGGCGCCGACGAGGACTATTTCGCCGACATGGACTACGGCGTGTCCAGGCAACCGCAACTGCTGGTCGAGCGACTGTCGCCCTTCATCCCCGGCATTACCGAACAGCAGGCACTCCAGGCCTTCGCCCGCGGGCGCAACAACTGGATCGTCTGGACCGCCGGCAACGATGCGCTGTGGGACAAGCTCTCGCGCGACAGCGTCGGCAACCTGGACCTGCTCAAGACTGTCTCCAACCACCCGAGCCTGAAATACAACCGCGATAAACGCTGGCAAGTGCTGGGGGTGGTCAACGAACCCTGCTACGTCAAGGGCGAGGGGCCGCGTGACGATCGCTACGGCCTGTGGCTGGACAAGCGTGACCCGTCCTGCGCCGCCGACCCTTTCGAGGACGAAACCAAGTACCCCGGGGTGAAGATCGGCGCCCGGGGCAAGAACCTGCCGGTGGGCTCCTATTACGGCTACGGCACCGGGATCGTCGGCCTGCGGCTGTTCCCCAACCCGGACTTCGACGAGCACGCGCAGAAGAAGTGGGACGCCAAGCGCTATTACGAAGACCCGGCCTATTACAACGACAACAAGCTGGTGAAACCTTACCGGGTCGGCATGTCCTGCGGCTTCTGCCATGTCGGGCCGAACCCGACCAACCCGCCGGCCGACCCTGAACATCCGGCCTGGTCCAACCTCAACTCCAACCCCGGCGCGCAGTACTTCTGGGTCGACCGGATCTTCATGTGGAACCAGGACCCGAGCAGCTTCCCGTACCAGCTGTTCCACACCTCGAAACCGGGAGCGCTGGACACCTCGTTCGTCTCCACCGACTACATCAACAACCCGCGCACCATGAACGCGGTCTACAACCTCAAGGCGCGCATCGAGCTGGCCTCGAACCTGGGCAAGGAAAAACTCGCTGGCGGCGGGCTGAACAACCGCCAGTTCAACGAGGTGCCCGGCGTGCCGCCGGACAGCCCGCTGGCGCAGTTCTACAAAAAGCCTGACACGGTGTTCACCCCGCGGGTACTCAAGGACGGCGCCGATTCGGTGGGCGCGCTCGGGGCCTTGAACCGGGTGTTCATCAATATCGGCCTGTACAGCGAGGAGTGGACCACCCACTTCCGGCCGCTGATCGGCGGCAAGCCGATCACCCCGTTCCGCATCGACGTGGCGCGCAAGAACTCCTCCTACTGGAACGCCAACGAGGCGCAGACTCCGGACCTGGCGTTGTTCTTCCTGGCCTCGGCGACCCCGGACTACTTGAAGAACGCCCCCGGTGGCGCGGCACACCTGAGCGAACCGGCGGCGGTACTGGAGCGCGGCAAGGAAGTCTTCGCCGACACCTGCGCCCGTTGCCACTCCAGCAAACTGCCGGAAAAGGCCTGGACCTTCTTTCCCGACCATGGCTGCGTGAACGACGGTTACCTCAAGTGCTGGAACAATTACTGGACCTGGAGCAAGACGCCGGAGTTCAAGACGGCGATGCGCGCCATCGTCAAGGATGAGAAGTTCCTGACCGACAACTTCCTCTCCACCGAGCTGCGGGTGCCGGTCACCCTGACCGAAACCAACGCCTGCAGCCCGCTGGCGACCAACGCCCTGGGCGGCAATATCTGGGACAACTTCTCGTCGGAGTCGTACAAGCAATTGCCGGCGGTAGGCTCGGTGCTGGTGCAGAACCCCTACACCGGCGAGCCCTGGGAATACGCGATGCCGGCGGGCGGACGTGGTTATACGCGGCCGGCCTCGCTGGTCAGCGTGTGGTCCACCGCGCCGCTGCTGCTGAACAACCGCCTGGGTCAATTCCACTGGAAGGGTGGGGTGGAGGACCGCATGGCGTCCTTCGACAGCTCGATCCAGATGCTGCTGTGGCCGGAACACCGCACCGGCGACTTCCAGGTCATGACCCGCTCCGGCAAGACCCATATGGGCACCGTCGACGTCACCAGTGAGACCAGCTATCTGCGCGTCAGCAGCGGCTATCTGCCGACCTTCCTGCAAAAGCTCGAAGGTCTGTTCAGCCACTGGCTGCCGTGGCTGTTCGGCGAGGACGGCATCCAGCTCGGGCCGATCCCGCAAGGTACGCCGGTGAGCCTGCTGTCCAACATCGACCTGGAGAAACGCGACCAGGTGCTGGACCTGCTGCTGAAGATCAAGCACGACCTCAAGCAACTGCCGCCTGGTGCCTCCGACGAGGAAGCCCGCAAGGTCTTCGCCGGCCTGGTCAAGCCGCTGCTGCAGGTGAGCAAGTGCCCGGACTTCGTGGTGGACAAGGGGCATTACTTCGGCACCAGCTTCCTCAAGGAGGAGCCGGGCCTGAGTGACGCGGACAAACGGGCCTTGATCGCCCTGCTGAAAACTTTCTAGGTGGCCAGCGATGAACAACGAAACGGATTACGAGTACATCGTGGTGGGCTCCGGGGCCGGGGGCGGCACCGTCGCCGCCCGCCTGGCCGAACAGGGCCGCAAGGTGCTGGTGCTGGAGTCGGGCAGCGACCCGGCGGCAGCAGACACCACCGCCCCGCGGCTGCCGGAGGAGTACCAGGTGCCGGCGTTCCACCCGCGCTCCACCGAGAACGATGCGATGCGCTGGGACTTCTTCGTCCGCCACTACAGCAACGATGCCCGCCAGTCGCAGGACCCCAAGTTCACCCGGACCTTCCAGGGCGAGAACGTCGACGGGGTGCTGTACCCGCGGGCCAGTTGCCTGGGCGGCTGCACCGCGCACAACGCGATGATCACCGTCTACCCGCACAACCAGGACTGGGACCATATCGCGCAGATCACCGGTGACCCGTCGTGGAACGCCAGTGCCATGCGCGAGCACTTCCAGAACCTGGAGAACTGCCATCACCGGCCGCTCCAGCGCGTGCTTTCCTGGTTCGGCATCAACCCGTCGCGGCATGGCTTCAAGGGCTGGCTGCATGTGGAGAAGGCGATTCCGGAGGCGGCGTTCGACGACCAGTCGCTGGTGCGTTCGATCGTCGACGCCGCCGAGCAGGCGTTCAAGGCCCTGGGCGAAGCCCTCAAGCGCATCGGCTGGCAGTTGCAGGGCGTGGGCGACCCCAACGACTGGCGCCTGGTACGCGAGGAAGCCATCGGCCTGCGCTATCCGCCGCTGGCCACCCGGCACCACCATCGCAACGGCACCCGCGAACGCTTGCTGGATGTGCAAAAGCGCCACCCGGACAACCTGCACATCGAGCTGGATGCGCTGGTGACCCGGGTGCTGCTCGATGACCAGCAGCGCGCCTATGGCGTGGAGTACATCAAGGGCGCTCGCCTGTATCGGGCCTGTACCTTGCCGCGCAATGCCGCCGGCGAACTGCGCCAGGTGCGCGCCAGCCGCGAGGTGATACTCGCCGGCGGCGCCTTCAACACCCCGCAACTGCTGATGCTCTCCGGCATCGGCCCGCGCGAAACCCTGGAAGCCAAGGACATCCCGGTGCGGGTCGAATTGCCGGGCGTCGGGCGCAACCTGCAGGACCGCTACGAGGTCGGGGTGGTCAACCGGATGAACTTCGAGAATTGGGAAGTGCTCAAGGGCGCGCGCTACGCCAAGGGCGATCCGCAGTACGAGGAGTGGGCCAAGGGCAAGGTCGGGGTCTACAGCACCAACGGCGCGGTCCTGGCGATCATCAAGAAATCCCTGAAGCAACGGCCGCTGCCGGACCTGTTCTGCTTCTCCCTGCTGGCGCTGTTTCGCGGCTATTTCCCCGGCTACTCGAAGCTGATCGTCGAGCACCTGAACTACCTGACCTGGGCCATACTCAAGGCCCATACCAACAACAACGCCGGCTACGTCACCCTGCGCTCGAAAGACCCGGCCGACACCCCGCTGATCAACTTCCATTATTTCGAGGAGGGCAACGACACCCAGGGCGAAGACCTGCAATCGGTGGTGGAGGGCATCAAGTTCGTGCGCAACCTGGCCCAGCCGCTGAAAGACGCCGGGCTGATCGCCAGCGAGGAACTGCCCGGCGACGCGGTACAGACCGACGAACAGCTCAAGACCTTCGTCATGAACCAGGCCTGGGGCCACCACGCCTCCTGCACCTGCCCGATCGGCGCCGACGACGACCCGATGGCCGTGCTCGACAGCGCCTTCCGCGTACGTGGCGTGGGCAACCTGCGGGTGGTGGACGCCTCGATCTTCCCGAAAATCCCCGGCTTCTTCATCGTCACCTCGATCTATGTGGCGGCGGAGAAGGCGGCGCAGGTGATCCTGCAGGATGCTGTTGCAGTACGGGCGCAGGTGGCGCGCGGGGCAGGGCAGGCTACGGCCGGTGCAGACAGAGCGACCACGGTGGAGGCGATGGTTGCGTCAAAACGCTGAACGCTGGACAGGAGGCCGAGCCGTTGAAAGGCTCGGCCTTTTTTTGCCTTCACGGCGTGCCCGGATGCGGATCCGGATACTCAGCCATCACCTCCAGCGGCTTGGCATAAGGCCCATCCCACAATTGCCCGTGCAGCTCACCGATGCGCCTGGCCATCGCGCTGTCGTGCATCACCACTTCCAGGTTGCGCGAATTGTCCAGGTAACCGCCAAGCCAGTTGCTGGTGCCGACCCAGGCCACCTGCCCATCGATCTCCATGGTCTTGCTGTGAATCACCCGCGCATAGGGAATGAACCCCCGGGCCGCCTGGGGCAGGGTGACGATCCTGACCTGGACATTGGGCAGCACCGCCAGGCTTTTCAGGTAGGGCAGTTCCAGCTTGTCGGTGTTCCAGTTGGACACCAGCAACTTGATCGACACGCCCCGCGCCGCGGCTGCCCGCACGGCATTGTCGATCACCGCGTAATAGGGCCGGGTCCGGTCAGGCCCGTAGGACAGCGGCGCATAGTCCAGCAGTTGCACCCGCACTTCGTTCTTCGCTTCGGCCAGCAGGCGCGGCAACTCCTGTTGCGAGTCGCCCACGCCGGGCGGGTTGTAGCGTTGCGGGCTGGCCACCAGGTAATTGCCGCTGCGTAGCGGCGGCTGGCCGGGGGCGGGCAGGGGCACCGGCTGGTTTGCCGCCACGGCCGCCTGGGCCTGCCAATCCTGTTCGAAGATCGCCTGCACCTGGGCCACGGTGCTTTCATCGCTGATGCGCAACCCGGTTTCGTGGATATGCTCCAGCGAACGCCAGTCGAAGTTCTGGCTGCCGACGAACGCCTGTTTGCCATCCACCACCATGTACTTGGCATGGATGATCCCGCCGCTCACCTGGGCGTAGGGCAGTACCCGGAAGGTCAGGTTGGGAATCGCCCGCAATCGCTCCAGGGTGGCGGGATCTGACAGCTTCAGGCCCTTTTCTTCCAGCAGGAAGCGAATCTTCACGCCGCGTTTGCCGGCGGCCTCAAGGTGTTCGATCACCGTGCCCAGCACCGACCCGGGATGGTCCGCCGCATAAAACTGGCCGATGTCGATCCGGCTTTTCGCGCCATCGAACAGCTCGATCCACACGGGGCCGGGTTGCCGCAGATCCGCCGTGCCAAGCGCGGTGTCCACCGGCACCGTATGCACCAACTCGAACCCCGCAACGGCAAAGTCCGCCTGGGCCAGCGGACTGATCAGCAAGCCAGCCAGGCCTGCGATCCGAACGCTGAGCAGCGCTCGTGGAAATTTCATGCATACGGACATAGGCGTCTCATGTCGAAAAAAGGCGGGCGTGGCCTGCGCCCGCCCTGGGAAATTACGCGGTGCGGCTGTGCAACGGGCTCGGCGCCCGCTGCGGCACCTCATCCTGCACACGGGCGCCGGTGGCCGCGCGGATCAGCAGCATCTTCAGTTGATCGTTGATGCGCTCCAGGCTGTCCTGGAAAAAATTATGGAACACCACGCAGAACAGGGCGATGGCGATCCCCAGGCCGGTGGCGAACAACGCCGTGCCGATACCGCCGGAAATCTGGCCCGGGTCGGACACCCCGGCGCTGGCCAGGGCCTTGAAGGTGTCGATGATCCCCAGGATGGTCCCCAGCAAGCCTAGCAAGGGGGCGGCAGTGGTGATGGTCTCGATGATCCACAGGCTGCGGGCCAGTGGCGCGCGGGTCGACAGGTACTGGCTCTCGATCACGTCGTCCAGGTCCTTGCGCGAACCATGGGCAGCCTTTTGCGCCAGCACCGGCAGGACCATGCTCAAGGGCAGGCTGTCGCGGCGGGTCGCGCCTTGCGGCAAATCCCGCTCGCTGTGCACGTGACCGCCCAGGGCCTCCATCAACGCCCTGGCCTGGCGCCGTACATAGGCGAAGTAGAGACCGCGCTCGATGGCGATGAAGATCGCGATGGCCACCGCGGCATACATCACATAGAAGGTGATGTCGTGAAGCAGGTTCATGTCCATGATGCTTTACCTCATTCTTCGATAATGGCGGATGACGATCAGAAATTCGCTTCCAGGGAGACGGTCACGGTCCGTTCCAGGCCCACGATGTAGGCCGGGTCGCCGTCACGGAAACCGCCGTAGGGCGCGGCGTTGGTCTTGGTGGTGTACACGCCGTCCAGGTACTTCTTGTCGAACAGGTTGTCGACGTTCAGGCGCAGGGTCGCGTCCTTGATCACCTTCTTGTCCACCGGCAGGTAGATACCGGCGCCGAGGTTGAACACGGTGCGTCCGGATATGGCTTCGTCGTTGGTCAGGTCGCCATACAGCTTGCTGGTGTATTTGCCGCCGAAGGTGCCGTAGAAGCGCCCGTCGTCGTAGCCGATGTTGGCCGCCAGCATGTTCTTCGGCACGTTGGCGAACTGCTTGCCGCTGGTGGGCAGGACAATGGCCTTGCCGGCGTTGTAGACAGTCAGGTCGTCCTGCTGCTCGGCGCGGGTATAGGTGTAGGAGGTGTAGTAGTTGAAGTGGTGGGGCAGCAGGCCGCTCCACTCCAGTTCCAGGCCGCTGTTGTCGACGGCGCCGGCGTTGATGTCGGCGAAGTCGCCGTTGATGTCCCTGGACGAGACCTGGCGGTCCTTGAACTGCATGTAGAACAAGGTGGCGGCCAGGGTCATGTCGTCGCCGCTGTAGCGCCAGCCCAGCTCGTGGTTCCAGCTGGTTTCCGGCTTGGAATCGATGGAGCCGACACCCTGGTCGTAGAGCACGTAGTTCTGTGGGATGCGCATGTTGCGCGACAGGCTGTAGAACACCTGGTCGCGCTCGTCGATCTGGTATTTCAGGCCGACGTTGGGCAGCAACTTGTTATAGGTCTGGTGACGCTTTTCCGGCTGTTCGGTGAGGCTGCCGTGGTTGCTGCCGTCCCGCTTGACGTTCATGTAGGCCAGGCCCGCCACCAGGGTCCAGTCCGGGGCGAAATACCAGGTGTCCTGGGCCCAGACTTTCTGCGCTGGGGTAATGGTGAAGCGGTCGCGGCCCTGGACCTTGTTGCCATTGGCGTCCACCACGTTATCCGAATCCGGCCAGGTACTCTCCGGCTTGCCGCTGCTCTTGAGTGGGATGAACGGCTGGGTCTGGCTCTGGCGCGCACGCTCATACCAGTAGCCGAATTGCAGGCTGTGGTCGCCCAGGTCCCAGTTCAACTTGGTGGTGATGCCCGGACGCCAGGTCTGGGTGCGCGAAGGGCGGTAATAGACGCCGCTGGTGGAGGAGCCGTCGGCGTTGTACTGGGCGGCGGTCTGCAGGTTGCTGAGGTCGAACACGCCACCCCGGTTCGAACCGCTGTTCAGCGCATAGCTGGAGGCGCCCACGCCGCTGCCATTACCCCAGTAGTAATACGGGATGACCGACAGGGCCAGGTTGTCGGCCAGTTTGAATTGCGTGTTGAGCACCGCGGTAAAGGTCTGGAACGGGTTCTGCGCCAGGGCGTAGTAGCTGCTGACCTTGCCGTTGCTGCCCAGGGCCGGCGTCGAAGGGTAGGGGTCGTACTTGCGACCGTTCTGCTGGAACTGGGTCTTGGTCAACTGGCTGTAACTGTTGTTGTCCTGCTCGTGGTACTTGAGGATCAGGTTGGCCGTGTTGCCGCCGCCCATGTCGAAGAAGCTGTTCCATTCCACCTTGTCCGCCCGCACCGCGCCGTCGCCGCGCCATTTCTCGCCTTCGGTGTGGGACAGCGAGAGCCAGTTGCTCAGGCCGTTGACTTCGCCGGTATTGAGCCGGGCGAAGGTCTTGAAGGTGCCGTTGCTGCCGGCCACCTGCTTGACGAAGGCGCCGGTTTCCTTGGTCGGGCGGATGGTCACGATGCCGATGTTGCCGCCGCTGGAGCCGATGTGCGGGCCATCGGCTTCGGCCGAACCCTGGGTGACGAAGATCTGCTCGATGTTTTCCGGGTCGCCCAGCAGGTTGGAGTACAGCGCGTAGTTGCCGGAGTCGTTGATCGGCATGCCGTCCACCGACATCCCGACCTGGTCGGAGTTGAGCCCGCGCATGGTGAAGCGGAAACCCGAAAGCCCGGTGGCATCTTCGCTGGAGATGTTCAGGCCCGGGGTGTATTTGAGTTTGTCGACGGCGTTGCCGGTGGCGGTCTGTTTATCCAGCGCCTCCTTGGTCACCGTGGAACGCGCCTTGACGCTCTCCTCCTGGACCATGTAGCCACCGCCCGCCGTGGCCTTGCCTTGCACGCCAATGGTGCCGACGTCGCTGTCGCTGGTGTCTGCCATGGCGATTCCATGGCCCATGCTCGCGGCAACGAGTGCCAGATGAATCCGGGTGAACTTCATCACTGTCGTCCTGCTGTTGGGTGCTTACTGCACGCTGTAGTTGAAGGTGGCGGTGAAACGTTGCTCGTTGCGCCCACCGAAGGCTTGCTCGGGGAACGGCTTGACCTGCTTGATCCGGCGCAGGCTGTTGGTGGCGGCCCGGTTCAGCAGCATGCTTGACGCCTGGGTCTGGATCCCGGAGTCGAGGACGCGGCCCTGGCGATCCACCAGCAACCAGACCACCACCTCGCCACTGGGGCGTTCGAGGGACGCCTGGCGTCCGGTGGGGTACTGCTTGTAGGTGTCCAGCTCGTTGCGCAAACCTTTGAGATAGCCACCTTCCAGGGCCTGACCGTCGACTTTCGGCGGGGCGGGTGGGGCCGGTGTCGGGGCGACGGCGGGCTGCACGGGTTTGGCGGCGGCCGGCGGCGTGGGTGTCGGCGTTGCCTTGGCGGCCACGGGCGCTGGCTTGGGCAGCGGTTTGGGCTTGGGTTCAGGTTTCGGCAGTGGCTTTGGTTGTGGCTTGGGCGGCGGCGGAGGAGGAGCCGGAGCCGGCTCGGCGTCTTGGTCTTCGATGACCGGCGGCGGTGGTTCCTGTTCCACCACGGGTTCGGGGACTGCCTCCGGTTCTGGTTCGACCAGGGCGATTTCAACCGCCGACTCGTCATACACCGGCTGCACTTTTAGGGTTTGCGACTGGATACCCAGTGCAATCAGCACCAGGGCGATCAGGGCCGGGACACTGCCCAGCAGCTGACGCGCACGAAACAGGGCGTACATGATCAGGACTTGCGCGTGGCGATGGAGACCGAGGTAAAGCCACCCAGGCGCAGGGTGTCCATGACCTCGACCAGGCGGGAGACTTCCACGCCCTTGTCGCTGTTGACGATGATGGTCGACTTGCTGTCAGGC
This sequence comes from Pseudomonas sp. GW821-FHT02B10, assembly GCF_059421865.1. Lineage (NCBI taxonomy): Bacteria > Pseudomonadati > Pseudomonadota > Gammaproteobacteria > Pseudomonadales > Pseudomonadaceae > Pseudomonas > Pseudomonas sp. GW821-FHT02B10. The sequence goes on from NZ_JBWKVU010000017.1 coordinate 102,967, forward strand.
TTTTGCGCGGCCTTGAGCGCCGGCACCAGGGCTTCGACGCTGAGGTCCTTGCCATCGAGCTGCAACTGGCCTTCCAGGCCCAGGGTGAGGATGAACTTGTTCTGCGGCTTGAGCTGTTGCGAACTGCTGGCGCTGGGCAACTGGGTCTTCATGCCCAGTGCCGGAATCACGTTCAGGCTCACGAGTACGAAAAACACCAAGAGGAACATCATCACGTCGATCATCGGGATCAGTTCGATGTGCGCCTTGCGTTTTTTCGGTTCGTCCCAGGTTCTCATTCCGTTACCCCGTCATTGATTAGGGGCGCCACGCTAGCAACGGAAAATGACCGATTGGTTAACTTTAATTTAAGCTTTTAGGTGTCTAGGACGCGGATTTCAGAAGAACCACCAGTCATTTTTTGATGGTCATGAAATTGACATGCCAGGGGCGCATTTTTGCGCATTTATCGGCGAGCCCCCCGACATGAGCGTTGTACTTCCTTCGTTACTCACCCCGCGGCTGGCGCTCAAAGCGCTGCAAAAACACCAGGCCGAGACACTGTTCGAGCTGGCTAACGGCCCCGGGATCGCTGACAACACCGCAGCGATTCCATCGCCTTACACCCTGGAAACGGCGCTGACTTTTATTACTGGCCAGGAGGCGAATTTCCGTTCCGGGCAATCCCTCGCACTGGGCGTTCATCTGCGAGAGACCGACGAATTGATCGGCGTGATCAGCCTCAGGTTGTCCGCGGCTCATCGCAGCGGTCACCTGGGCGGTTGGACCGCCGCTCACCGCCGCAACCAGGGCTATGCCGTCGAAGCGGCCGGCGCAATCATGGCGTTCGGCTTTACCGAACTGATGCTGCACCGCGTTGGCAGTCAGTGTTTCGCCCGTAACCAAGGCTCGGCACGGGTGATGGAAAAAGTCGGCCTGGGTTACGAAGGCTGCATGAAAGGTGCCTTCCTCAAGAACGGGATTCATGAGGACATGTTGCTGTACGGGCTGTTGCGCGCCGATTGGCGGCCCGCGTCATGAGCGACGATATCCGCATGGATCCGGGCCGTCGCCGGGTGCTGTCGGGCCTGGCGGTGGCGACGGTTTTTTCGATCCTCAGCCCCTTCGCCCGTAGTGCCGGCATCGACTACCCGTTCACCCTGGGCGTGGCCTCGGGCGATCCACTGCCGGATGGCTTTGTCATCTGGACCCGCCTGGCGCCGTTGTTCAACGCGACCGATGGGCGTGGCGGCTTGAACCGTTCGGTGCCGGTGCGTTGGCGGGTGGCCAGTGACGCGGCGATGAGGCGGATCGTGAAACAAGGCGAAGTCATGGCCACTGAGCGTTTCGCCCATTCCGTCCATGTCGAGGTCGCGGGGCTGGAGGCTGGGCGGCCCTATTGGTACCAGTTTGAAAGCCTCGGAGCACAGAGTCCGACAGGGCAGTCGCGCACGGCTCCACCTGTGCACGCGATGGCGTCAGCGCGGCTGGGCTTTGTCTCCTGTTCTCACTGGGAGCGCGGCTACTTCAGTGCCTACCGCCACCTGGCCGCGGAACAGCCTGACCTGGTGTTCTTCCTCGGCGATTACATTTACGAAAAATCCTATGCGCCCGACTCCGGCAAGATCATTCGCCCCCACAGCAGTGACGAGGCGCTGGACCTGGCGGGCTATCGCAACCGCTATGCCCAGTACAAGACCGATCCTGACTTGCAGGCGCTGCATGCCAGCGCGCCCAGCGTGGCGACCTGGGACGATCACGAAGTGCAAAACGACTACGCCAATCGCTGGTCCCAGGATCCGGGGACTCCGGTAGCCGCGTTCCTCAAGCGGCGAGCGGCGGCCTATCAGGCCTTCTACGAACATATGCCATTGCGCGCCACCAGCCTGCCGCGGGGGCCGGACATGCGCATCTATCGGAACCTGGACTATGGGCGACTGGCCCGATTCCATGTATTGGACGGCCGGCAGTACCGCTCCGAGCAACCGTGCATTGCGCCCAATGGCAGCCACCAGGGGCATATCGCCGAAGACAGTTGCCTGGATTTGCGCGACCCCGGGCGCACCATGCTGGGCTGGCAGCAGGAAGCCTGGCTGGACCAGGGCCTGGCCCGGTCCCGGGCGCAATGGAATGTGATCGCCCAGGACCTGCTGGTGGCGCCGCTGCTCCAGCACGTCCCGGCGAGCCAGGCGCTGGGGCACTGGACCGACGGCTGGGACGGCTACAGGGCGACTCGCGAACGGGTGCTGGCCTCCATCGAACGCCGGCGAGCCAGTAACCCGGTGTTCTGGGGCGGCGACATTCATTCGTTCTGGGTCACGGACCTGCATGCGCGCGCCCATGACCCAGACTCGCGGATCGTCGCCACTGAATTCGTCGGCACCTCGGTCACGTCCGACGGCCAGTCGTTCGACGCCATCCTGCCCTTCAATCCCCATGTAAGGTTTTTCGAGAGCCGCTGGCGGGGATATGTGGCGGTGGAGCTGGAAGAACGGAAGATGCTGACCCACTTACGGATCATTTCCGACCCCAGGGACCCGTATGCCAGTGTCTCGACCCTCAAGTCGTTTGTGGTGGAGTCGGGGCGGGCGGGGGCGATTGCGGTCTAGTCAGTTCCACTCAAAATGCTGGCCGGGCCAATCATTTTGAGTGGATATGCAGCGTTCAGAAGGTTGCGGAAAAACGCCGGTTTTCGAACGGCGCGGGCAGGGCAGGTGGCCCAGGATTACTGCTTTGGTTGCCAGGCTGTCGATTCGGCCGCAGCCTTGAACCTGGCGCGGTTTTCCGGGGTGGCCGGTGGCTCCGAATCACCGAAGATCGCCTTGAGCCAATGGCCGTCGGTAGGGTTGGGGAAGAGGACGAACTTGCGGCCGAACTGCTCTTTGTCTTCCGTCATCAGGCTGTTGCGTTGCTTGACGTCCGCGACGTAGTACTTGCGTTTGAAGTCATTGAGGTTGTCGCCCAGCATGACCACCACTTCGTAGTCCTTGGCGATTTCCGTTTGCCGTGGCTCTTTGTTGGAGCTGTCGCGATAGACCGTCAGGTGTTGTTCATCGGCAAACGGCAGCTTGTTCTTGCGCAAGTTGGCCAGGGCATATTTCTTGGTTTTTTCGCCCTGGTCGCGGCTGGTGACGTAGAACACCTCGACCCCCTTCGATTGGGCGTAATTCAAGAACTCCACTGCCCCGGGCGTGGCGACCGGGCCATTGTCGGCGACCCACTGGTCCCAGGCGCCGTCATCGAAAAACTCTTTCCCCGAATTGATCATGTAGCCCCAGTAGCTGTTGCTACCCAGCACGGTATCGTCGACATCGCTGATGATGGCCAACGGTCGGTCGCCGTCCTTGCGGGCTTGCAGGGCCTGGTCCAGACGCATCCTGGCGATGTTGAAGCCTTGGTAATAAAGCGCCTCGAACTCAGCCGCCGTCTGTTTCCAGGCAACCGCCGCGGTCAGGAGATTGGAGGGGGAGCTGGCAGTCTGTTCGGCAAAGACAGGCGTCCACTGGAACATCAGAAGCGAGAAGAGCGCAGGGGTAATCAAGGCTTGGTTTATTTTTGATTTCATACTCGATACCTGAATGGAAACGGGGCGGGTAAATACGCAGCAGGGCAAAGACGGCACCGCGCTGACCAATACCGCCAAGGGGTTCTATAGCACTCGGGTGCCCCGCTCAATACGGGTGTCGTGTTTTGAGATCAATGAGGCGTGATTCCGACTCAGGTCCCGCATGCAGAGGTTCAAGGCGCGCGCATCGCCGTGAAAATGGATTTTCCATCGCCGGGGCAAAGCCCAGAGCTCCAGGGGGATATGCGTCAATATGCTGACTTTTTTTGACGCCAACAGCTTCATCTTAAAAATTAGACGTATTATTGACATGATGGCATTCGTATCCCAGTATCCGCTTCTGTTTTGCGTCATTTAACTGATGTTTTTTTGACGCCGGACTTCTGAGGCCCTCCAGAAAAAGGCGATACAGCCTTTGTTAAAGAGCAGGTATCCACGGAAAGATCAGCCATAAGGCCAACAGCCATGGCTCATTTTCGTGGGGGTGCCGGCTTTAGACGGTGGGGGTTGCGATATTTTTTAGGGATGATCTATGTCTGCCAAACGAGTACTGGTAACCGGGGGGGCTGGCTTCATTGGTTCCCACTTAGTGGATGCGTTGCTGGCGAGAGGCTATGCCGTTCGGGTTCTGGACGATCTCTCTACCGGCAAGGTCAGCAACCTGCCGATGGACAGCGCGGCCTTGAAACTGGTGGTCGGCGATGTCGCCGATGCCGCGACCCTCACTGAAGCCATGCAGGGGTGCAGCGCGGTGGTGCACTTGGCGGCTGTCGCTTCGGTCCACGCCTCGGTCGAACACCCGGCAGCTACTCATCGGAGTAATTTCATCGGCACGCTGCGGGTATGCGAGGCGATGATCGCCGCGGGCATCCGTCGAGTGGTCTTTGCCTCCAGTGCCGCGGTTTACGGCAATAACGGGGAGGGCACCCCAATTGATGAAGACACGCCCACGTCCCCCCTGACGCCTTATGCCGCGGACAAGCTTGCCAGCGAGCACTACCTGAATTTCTATCGTCGCCAGCATGGACTGGAGCCGGTGATCCTGCGCTTCTTCAATATCTTCGGGCCCCGCCAGGACCCATTGTCGCCGTACTCCGGGGTGATCAGCATTTTCAGCGAGCGGGCGAAAAGCGGACGGCCGATCGTGGTGTTCGGCGATGGCGAGCAAACCCGCGATTTCGTCTATGTCGAAGACCTGGTGAAGATCCTGCTCCAGGGCCTGGAGCACCCCCAGCCCGCGGCTGATGCCACCAATGTCGGTCTCGGCGGGGTCACCACGCTCAATGACCTGATTACGGCCCTGGAACGGATCAGCGGCAAACCGCTAAGCGTGAGTCATGCCGCTGCCCGCTCCGGCGATATCCGGCATTCCAAGGCCGACAATCGCCGCTTGCGCGAACGCTTTGACCTGGGGTCGCCAACCACCGTGGCGGAAGGCCTGGCACGGCTTTACCACAGTCTTTAATGCCACGCCTTGCGGGCCCGGTTGCAGAGGGCTCGCGGGTCCGGTATCGCGCGGATTGATCTACTCAAGAGTGATTTATGGACATCGAGTTTCGCAGGGGGCGTGTTTGCAAAGGGGTACGGCGGCTGTTTACCGCGCTGGCGTTGTGTGCGACCCACTCGGTGGTGCAAGCCTCGCCGGCGGCGCCCGCCAGTGTCGGGTTCTGGTACGCCGATCGGCCACCGCTTCAAGAGTTGGCGCAGTTCGAATGGGTTGTGGTCGAGCCGGGCCATATGAGCACCGCCAATGTTGCCACCTTGCGCGAACTTGGCAGCCAGCCGTTCGCCTACCTGTCGGTGGGTGAGTTCGATGGCGACCGCGTCGCCCTGGACAAAGCGTCGCTGACCCGCAGCGCAAGCGCTACGCGTAACAAGGCCTGGAATAGCCAGGTCATGGATATTTCGACGCCGGCCTGGCGCGAACATCTGTTCAAGCGTGCCAAGGCGTTGCAAGGGCAGGGTTATGCCGGTCTGTTCCTCGATACGCTCGACAGCTTTCAATTGCTCCCCGAGGCTCATCGCGAACCGCAACGCAAAGCCCTGGCGGCGTTTCTGCGGGAACTGCACAGCCGTCAGCCGAACCTCAAGCTGTTCTTCAATCGGGGCTTCGAAGTGTTGGGCGAGCTCGATGGCGTTGCCTCGGCCGTGGCCGTCGAATCGATCCATGCCGGCTGGGATGCCTCAGCCAAGCGTTATCGCCCGGTTTCCGAGTCCGACCGCAACTGGCTTGAAGGTGAGCTCAAGCCACTTCGCGCGAAAAACATGCCGTTGGTGGCTATCGACTACTTGCCGCCCGACCGTCGCGAAGAAGCGCGCAAGCTGGTTCGCCAATTGAGCCAGGAAGGCTTTATCCCGGTGGTCACCACCCCGGACCTCAACGCCATCGGCATGAGCACCGTGGAAGTACAGCCACGGCGCATCGCCATGCTCTACGACCCGCGCGAAGGCGAACTCTACGATCACGCCGGGCACCGGATGCTTGGCGGTCTGCTGGAATACCTGGGCTATCGGGTGGACTATCTGCCGGCCGATGCCAGTTTGCCGTCCCACAGCTTCGCCGGCCTGTACGCCGGGGTGGTGGTGTGGATGACCAGCGGCCCACCCCAGGACAGCCGTGCCTTTAATGGCTGGATTGGCCAACGCCTGGATGAACAGGTGCCGCTGGCCATCATGGCCGGCCTGCCGATCGAGGATCGCGCATTGCTCAAGCGCCTGGGGCTGAACATCGCGGCGCCAGGGGCTCGCGGCGCACTGCGAGTACTGAGCCAGGACAAGGCCCTGATCGGTGGCTTCGAGGCGCCGGTAGTGGCGCGCACCCGAGAGCTGACCCGTGTGACGCTGCTGCCCGACGGGCCGCAACCGGCCCTGTTGCTGGGGGATGAGCAGGGCGGCAAGTACGCCCCCGTGGCCATCGGCACCTGGGGTGGCATGGCCCTGGCGCCTTATGTGGTAGAGACCAATGTCGAGCGCAGCCGCTGGATTCTCGACCCCTTTGCCTTTATCCAGAAAGCCCTGCGCCTGCCGGCGCAACCGCGCCCGGACACCACCACCGAGAACGGCCGGCGGATCGCCACGGTGCATATCGACGGGGATGGCTTCCCATCCCATGCCGAAGTGCGCGGCACCCCTTATTCCGGGCGCCAGGTGCTGGATGACTACATTCGTCCCAACCCGTACCTGACCTCGGTTTCGATCATCGAAGGGGAGGTCGGGCCCAAGGGCATGTCGCCGTTCCTCGCCAGGGAGCTGGAGCCCCTCGCCCAGGAGATCTTTGCCGATCCCAAAGTCGAGGTTGCCAGCCACACCTACAGCCACCCGTTCTACCTGCAGCCGGAAAAGGCCAGGCAGGACGAGGACTTCCACGCCGAATACGGATTGCGCCTGAACATCCAGGGCTACAAGACCCTGGACTTCAAGCGTGAGATCGTCGGATCGCGGGACTACATCAACAGCCGCCTGACCACTGCGCAGAAGCCGGTGAAGTTGCTCTTCTGGCCGGGGGATGCGCTGCCCAGCGCCGAGACCATCAAGCTGGCCTACGACGCCGGGCTGAAAAACGTCAACGGCGGGCAGACCATCCTGACCAAAGCCAATTCATCGCTGACCGGCCTGTACCCCTTGTTGCGTCCCACCGAAGGGGGCTTGCAGTACTACGCCCCGGTGATCAACGAGAACATGTACACCAACCTCTGGAAAGGCCCGTATTACGGCTTTCGCGACGTCATCGATACGTTCGAGCTGACCGACAGCCCACGGCGCCTGCGCGGCATTCACCTGTACTACCACTTCTATTCGGGCACCAAGCAGGCGTCGATCAAGGCCATGGCCGATATCTACCGGTTCATGCGCGGCCAGCAGCCCTTGTCGTTGTGGATGAGCGACTACCTCGATCGGGTCCATGGCCTGTACCAGGCCAGCCTGGCCCGCACCGCCAATGGCGACTGGCAGGTCCGCGGCATGGACGGCTTGCGTACCCTGCGCCTGGACCCGGAGCTGGGCTGGCCGGATCTGGGGCGTTCGCGGAACGTGGCCGGTGTCCGCGATCTGCCCCAGGGCCGTTATGTGGCCTTGAGCGGCGACCATGCGCTGCTGGCCCTGCGGCCCGAGCGTGACCCGCGTCCGGCATTGGAGCTGGCGAATATTCCCTTGCGTGACTGGCGTTATGTGAGTGACCGACAGGTGAGCTTCTCTTTTGCCGGCCAATTCAACCTGGAGTTCTCGGTGCGTTCGGCCAGCGCCTGTCGGGTCGAGGTCCGGGGCCAACGTTATGCCGGCAAGTCCGAGCAGGGCCTGTGGCATTTCCAACTTCCCATGAAGCAGGTGAGTGATGCCCAACTCTTCTGCAACTAAGGCGCCACGCGCACGGCTGCTCAACCCCTGGGCATTGCTGCTGGTGGCGATGGTCGTCGGCGTGCTGCTGTGGGCGACCTATCGCAACGAAGATACCTTCCGTCCCACGCTCGGCCCCCCGGACGAAGTGTCCGCCAGCTATGCCGAGGTGCTGCTGGCGGCCCATCCGGAAAACAACGAATTGCGCACCCAGCTGCTCGACCTGCTGATTCAGCTGGGCGATTACCCGAGGGCGGAAAAACACCTGGTCGAATGGCCGCAGGCCGATCCAGCGCTGAAGTCCTACTACCGCCTGCAACTGGATGCCCTGGCGCTGACCAACAGCACCGACAGTGCAGCGTTGCAGGCCCTGGCCGAACGTTTCAAGGCCTTTGACTACAAGACGCTGCCATCCCCCCAGCTTGAGCGCCTGGCCACGCTGGCCTTGAGTGTCCAGGCCCCGGGGCTGGCCGCGGACGCCTATGCCGAACTGGCGCGTCGCGATCCAGGGCAGCGTGAGCATTGGCTGCCCGAGGCGGCGAAGTGGTACCAGGCCAGCGAGCAACCCGGACGCGCCGCCGACCTTTATGTGCAGTTGCTCGATGCCAGCCAGACGCCTGAAGCGCGTCGCCAGTTCTTGCAGGAAGCCTTCAACACCCTGGTGGCGGCGGATCGCGGCGCTCAGGCGGCCGAGCTGTTGGCCCGGGAACTGGCCGCCCAGCCGGATGCGCAATTCGATGCTGCGCTGCTTGACCGGGGCGTCGATGTGGCGGTAGCGCACAAGCGTCCGGACCTGGCCGAGTCATTTTTCATCGCATGGCGCAAGTCGCAGCCCGACAACCCGGAAATCCTGGCCAAGGAGTTCAGGCAGCGACTGGCCTTCGGTGACCTCAAGGGCGCTCATGCGGCGGGTTCGCAACTGCTGGAGCAACATCCGGAGGATCCGTTGCTGCTGGAGCAGATGGCCCATCTCGCCGAATGGCGGGGCGACTCGGCCTCGGCGCTGGGCTACTGGATCAGCCTGAGCAAGCTGCGGGACAACCCGGCCGAGTTCGAGCACACCTGGCGCCTGGCGATGCAGAGCTACGACTTCGACCGGGGCATTCCGCTGCTGGCGGGGATCATGGACAGCCGCGCCCTGAGCAATGTCGAACTCGATGCCCTGGTGTACGCCGAAGAATCCCGGGGCACGCCCGAGCAGGCGGAAAAGTGGTTGCGCCGCTATGTCGCCAAATACCCGAAGCACCGCCTGGCCTGGGTCCGCCTGTTGCAGAACCTGGAAAACACCGAGCAGTACCCACAGCGGCTGGCGGTCTGGAAGAACTTCGCCAGCCGTTATCCGTTGACCAGCGCCGAGCGGGTGGACTGGGCCAACAACCACCTCAAGCTGTTTGACAGCCAGTCGGCCTGGAAGGTGATCACCGCGGTCGACGGCAACAAAATCAACGACCTCGACTACTGGCAGTCCCGTGCCGCGCTGGCCTGGGACCTGGAGTCGGACGATGAACTGCAGCTCGCACTGGAGAAGATGCTGGCCATCAAGGGCTCGCTCAATACCGGCGACGAGAGTGAGCTGATCGCCCTCTATCGCACCCGCGATCCGCGCAAGGCTTTGCAGTTGACCGTCGACAGCTGGCGCCAGGGGCACAATCCGCGGCGCTTGGTCGCGGCCCTGCAACTGGCCCAGGAGCTTCAGGACTGGCCATTGGTGATCGATCTGCTCAAGGAGGCTGACCAGTACCCGGAAGCCGCCGACTATTCCCAGGTACTGGCAGCGCGCGGGGCGCTGCAGGTCCACCAGGGTCATCACGACGAGGCCCTGCGCCTGTATCGCCTGGGCTTGAGCCGCTTCCCGGAGGACAACACCTTCCGCGAACGCCTGATGTGGCTGTATGTCGACCTGGGGCGCACGGGCGAGATCAAGCCGCTGCTGCAGCAATGGCGTTCCCTGGCGCGCGGTGACAGCACGCTTTGGCTGCCGTTTGCCGCCGCCAGCCAGTTGCTGGGGCGCAATACCGAGGCCCTGGCCTGGTACCGCCTGTACCTGCAAGCCAATCCCCGGGACTGGATGGTCCAGGCGGCCTACGCCGATGCGCTGGAAGGCGCCGGTTATGCCGACTCGGCCCAGCGCCTGCGGCTCAAGCTCAATCGTCAGGTGACGCCTGAGCAGATCCGCGCCACGCCCCAGGGCTATGCGACCTGGCTGCGCCTGGTGGCCAGCAGCTACTCGTCGCGCAAGGCGCAGAACAAGGCGATGCAATGGCTGGACGGCTCCAGGCCGATGCTGCAGTTGTGGTTCGAGCAAATGCTGGTGCGCCTGGATGACATCAATCAGTCGGCGCAGAAGGATGACTGGCTGGCCTGGGCCCGCGCCCGTGGCCTTAAGGTCAGTCGCTACGAACAGATCCAGCAAGCCCTGCGCGGCAACAATCGCCAAGCCCTGGAGCGCCTGGTGGCCAGCGATGGCCTGGACCCGGCGCAGCGGGTCGAGGCCCTGAACAGCCTGGGTCGTGGCGGCGAAGCGCTGGCCGTCGACCTGTCGGCGCTGGGCGAGGACCAGCCTCCCGCGATCCGTGAGCAATTGCGGCGCCAGGCCATCGAGATGACCGAGCGCACGCCCCAGGGCGTACAAATCGCCTGGGAACGCCAGGACTATGGCGGACTGGTGTTCAACGGCCCGCGCCTGAGCGCGGCGCGTTACCTGAATGACGACTGGTACGCCAGGCTCGTGGTGGAGCAGGGCCGATACAGCGGCGACACCCTCGATGAATCACGCCTGGGCAACGAGACCAATACCGGATTGACCTTGCAGCGGCAGTTGGAGGACGGCCACTACACGCTGATCTTCGACAGCAGCCTGCGCAAGGACGATGACCGCAACGGCCTGGGCGCCAGCCGCACCTGGCAGGTGGACAGCGGCAACGAACTGGACGTCGGCGCCGACTGGCATCGTAAGAACGAGGACAGTGGGCTGATGCGTGCCTTCGGCCAGCAGGACGATGTCTGGGTCGGCGGGCGGCATCGCTATTCGGCCCGTGACCAGTTGTCCTGGAGCCTGGCCCAGCGCTGGTTCTCGACCCGCAGCGGCGATGACCTGGGCAGTGGCCAGGCGTTGAAGATCGAGTTCGACCACACCTTGCAGTTCGAAGGGCCGAACTGGGCATTGCGCAGCGGCATCGACTACCAGCAAAACAGCCTGGACCACCGTTCGCTGCCCAACCTGGCCAATACCCTGGGCGGGGGCATCGACCTGGCGGGGGCCGGCCTCGAGGATCCGAACCAGATCACCAGCCAGACCCTGCTGCAAAAGCGCTACGGCCAGCTGTTCTTCGGCAGTTCGTGGCGGCGTGGCTTCCCGGGGGCACTGAACCGCACGCGTGGGCAGTACACCTGGCTGGTGGATGTCAGCTCAGGCTGGCAGTGGACCGACAACACCATCAACTACGCCATCAGTACCGGTGTCGGCACCGAGGTGATAGGGGATGACGAATTGGCGGTGACCTTCGGCTACCAGTCGGCCCCACAAGGCGGAGCGGGCAAGTCCGGGGGCACGGCAGGTGTCAGCTACAGCGTCCGTTTTGGACGCTGATCATGGAATTCAAAGAGGAGTGAACCTTATGCAATCCATTCGTTGCGTGAGTCTGGCGATGGTCGCCTTGCTGATGGCCGGCTGCAGCAGTTTTACCGGTCAGGACAGCCCCGAGCTGTCGAAATCCGCCCGCTGGGGCGTGTTGCCGCTGGTCAACTATTCCCAGACGCCCCAGGCCGGCGAGCGCAGTGAGCAGATTCTGCTTAGCGTACTGAGCAGCCGGGGCCTGCAACCCCAGGTCTACAACGGCGCGGCGGGGCAGGGCGAACAAGCCCTGCTCGACGATAACGAGCGCTTGGCCGGAGCCATGGATTGGGCTCGCGAGCAGAATCTCGACTATGTGGTGTCCGGCAGCATTGAAGAGTGGCAGTACAAGAACGGCCTGGATGGCGAGCCGGCGGTGGGCATCAGCCTGCGGGTGGTCGAGGCGGGCACCGGCAAGGTGCTCTGGAGCAATAGCGGCGCCCGTGCCGGCTGGTCCCGCGAAAGCCTGGCCGGCGCGGCGCAGAAGGTGCTCGACAAGCTTGTCGGTGGCCTCAGGATCGAGTGACTGTCATGAGATCTCCACACATGGACTACGCGCTGGCGCCCCGCGCCAGCGGTCCGGCGTCATGGCTGGAAACTTTCCTGGTGACGGCCCTGGTCATCGGCGTGGGTCTGTGGCTTGCGCCACAAGACCCGCTGCAGGTGCAGGGCGAGTTTCCCTGGTCGGTGCTGGCGCCGCTGTTGCTGGGTGTGCGCTACGGGTTTGTCCGCGGCCTGATCAGCGCCAGCCTGCTGGTGGCGGCGTTCTTCATCCTGCGCCAGTCGGGGCTGCCCGGTTACGCGCAGATCGCTCCCTCCTACATTGTCGGCGTGCTGGTCTGCGGCATGCTCGTGGGCGAGGTGCGAGACCTGTGGGAACGGCGATTGCTGCGCTTGCAGATGGCCAACGAGTATCGCCAGTACCGGCTCGACGATTTCACCCGGGCGCACCAGATTCTGCGGGTGTCCCACGATCGCCTGGAGCAGCGCCTGGCCGGCAGCGACCAGAGCCTGCGCAGTTCGTTGCTGGGCCTGCGCGATCGCCTGCGCGTGCTGCCCAATGGCGATGACCCGCTGAGCCTGCTGGCCGAGCCCGTGCTGAGCCTGCTTGGCCAGTACGGCTCGTTGCGGGTAGCCGCGCTGTACCGTGTGGAGCAGGCCGGCCATGCGTCGCCGAACCTGACCCTGCTGGCCGCCACCGGGACCATGGGGCCGCTGGACCCCAACGACCTGCTGGTGCGCCTGTGCCTGGAGCGCGAGGAACTGGTGAGTGTGCGTGAAGAGCTGCTCGATAGCGGCGGGCAGGCTTCGGTGTCGTCCCTGCAGGCCTGTATTCCCTTGGTGGACACCCAGGGACAGGTGCTGGCGATCCTCGCGGTACGGCAGATGCCGTTCTTCGCCTTCCAGGAGCGCACCCTCAGCCTGCTGGCGCTGCTGGCCGGGCATATCGCCGACCTGCTGCGCTCTGACTTGCAGGTGCTGCAACTGGAAAGCGACGATGCCCAACACTTCACACGCCAGCTCAAGCGTTCGCTGGTGGATGTCGAGCAGCACGGCCTGTCCGGTTGCCTCTATGCATTTGAATCGACCCAGGCCAACGATGAACTGACGCGGCTTTTCGAACGCAGCCAGCGCGGACTGGACCTGCACCTGGGCCTTGCCAACAACCGCGGGCACGCTCTGTTGCTGGTGCTGTTGCCACTGACCAGTGCCGAAGGCGCCCAAGGCTATCTGGCGCGCCTGGGCAAGCTGATTCACGAGCATTTCGGCATGAGCGTGGAACTGGCCAGCCTGGGGGTCACCGTGCTGCCTTACGACCTGGAGTCGGCCCGGCAACGGGATGGGCTGCGTAACTTCCTGTACAACGAGTGTGGCCTGAATGATCAGCAAGTGGCTGTTTAGCGCAGCGTTGTTTTTCGAGGCGGGGAGCTGGGCCAGCCTGACGGCGCAGTTGCCCGACCCGCAGATCGCGCTGCTGTATGCAATGACCCACGGGATCGCCTGCGCCCTGCTGACGGCGGCGGTCTGGCGGCTGCTGCCGGCGCGCTATCGCACGCCGTTGCCGTGGAGTCCGCTGTTCATTTTCAGCCTGGCGTTCTTTGTACCGTTGCTGGGCTCGGTGGGGGTGATTGCGGCGATCTTTCCGGCGCTGTATCTGCCCCGCAAGCGCGATACGCAGATGTGGCAGGCCGTCGGCATTCCCGGCCTGCCGTTTCGCGCGCAGTCTCACTTGCATTCGCCGACCTTCGGTGACAGTGGCTTGCAGGATGTGTTGCGCCACGCGCCGGACCCCGACCAGCGCCTGGCGGCGTTGCTCGCCACCCGCAGGATGCCGGGCAAGGAAGCGGTGCCGATTCTGAAGCTGGCCCTGGGCGATCCGAGTGACGATGTCCGTCTCCTGGCGTATTCGATGCTCGACAAACAGGAAACCGATATCAATCAGCGCATCCAGTCTTCCCTCGAGCAGTTGCCCGGTGCCGCGCCCAGGAAGGCCGGCGCCCTGCATGCCACCCTGGCGCGCTGGTACTGGGAACTGGCCTACCTGGGCCTGGCCCAGGGCAGCGTCCAGCTGCACGTGCTGGAGCAAGCCGGCGAGCATGCCAGGCTGGCGCTGGAGGCGGGAGAGGGCGGCGAGTTGCTGTTGCTGGCCGGGCGTATCGCCCTTGAGCGTGGCGATATCGACAAGGCGCGGCTGCATATGCACCAGGCCCAGGAAGCGGGCATGGACCCGGCCAAGGTCTTGCCGTTCCGTGCCGAAATCGCCTTTGAAAGCGGGAACTATGCCGAGATTCCCGCGCTGTTGAGCCGCTTGCCGCCGCAGATGCAACAACGTCCGCCCTTTGCCGGGCTGATAAGGACCTGGACATGAAGAAGACCGTCAACCCAACGCCCATCGCCGATGTCTGCCTGTTGCTCGAGGGCACCTGGCCTTATGTGCGCGGCGGTGTGTCCAGCTGGATTCACCAGATGATCCTCGGGCTGCCGCAACTGACCTTTTCGGTGTTGTTCATCGGTGGCCAGCGCGAAGCCTACGGTCAGCGCCGCTATGAGATTCCAGCCAACGTCGTGCACATCGAAGAGGTGTATCTGGAGCAAGCCTGGCGCAATCCGAAGCACAGGCGAGTCGCCCACACCGCGTCCCTGGAAGAATTGAGCAACCTTTACCGTTACCTGCACAACCCGGAAAAACCGGCCGCCGAGCTGGGCATTGGCGTGCTCGATTCCCTGGCCCAGGCGCGGATCACCCTGGATGACGTGCTCTACAGTCGCCCCAGCTGGGAGGCGCTGACCGAAGGGTACGAGCAGCACTGCGCCGATCCTTCCTTCGTCAATTATTTCTGGACCCTGCGCACCATGCAGTCGCCGTTGCTGATGCTCGCAGATGCCGCCCGGCGCATGCCGCGGGCGCGGGTCCTGCACTCGATTTCAACCGGTTATGCCGGGCTGGCGGGCTGCATCCTCAAGCAACTGTGGGGGTGCCAGTTGCTGCTCAGCGAGCACGGGATCTACACCAAGGAGCGCAAGATCGACCTGGCCCAGGCCAGCTGGATCGCCGAAACCAGCAACCAGGCACTCAACGACAGCATGGACACCGGCTCCGGTTACATCCGTATGCTCTGGGTGCGCTTCTTCGAGCGCATCGGTCATCTGGTCTACGACAGCGCCGACCAGATCATTGCCTTGTACGACGGCAACCGCCAGCGACAGATCAAGGACGGCGCACCGGCCGAACGCACCCAAGTGATTCCCAATGGCATCGACCTGCAGCTCTGGACCCAGGCCCTTGAGTCACGGGCCGAAGGCATCGCCCCCGTGGTCGGACTGATCGGCCGGGTGGTGCCGATCAAGGACGTGAAGACCTTCTTGCGGGCCATGCGGGGAGTGGTCAGTGTGATGCCGCAGGTCGAAGGCTGGATCGTCGGGCCGCAAGAGGAAGATCCCGAGTACGTCGCCGAGTGTCGCAGCCTGGTGGCCAGCCTCGGGCTGGAGCAAAAGGTGCTGTTCCTCGGGTTCCAGAAGATCCAGGACATCCTGCCGCAACTGGGCCTGATGGTGCTGACTTCCATCAGCGAGGCCCAGCCCCTGGTGATTCTCGAAGCCTGGGCCGCCGGCACTCCAGTGGTGAGCAGCGACGTGGGCTCCTGCCGCGAGCTGATCGAGGGCGGCGAAGCGTCCGACCGTGATCTCGGGCTGGCCGGGGAGGTGGTGGCGATCGCCGATCCCCAGGCCACGTCCCAGGCAATCATCGACCTGCTGCGCAGCCCCGAGCGCTGGAAGTCCGCCCAGGCCGCCGGCTTGTCGCGGGTTCACCGCTACTACAGCGAAACCTTGATGATCGAGCGCTATCGCAGGCTTTATCACAGCGCCATGGGCACCCTGCAAAAGGAGGCCGTGTAAATGGCCGGTATCGGTTTCGAACTGCGCAAGATTCTCTCGCGCGACTCCTACACGGCGACGCTGCATGCCTATGTCTATGCCGGCCTGATCAGCTCCGGGCCCTGGGTCCTGTCGATTCTCAGCGTGATGCTGGTGGGGGTCATCAGCCTTGGGCTGGTGGTTCCGGAGGTGGTGATCCGCCAGTTCCTGATCACCGTGACCTACCTGATGGCCACGTCGCTGATCCTCACCGGCGGCTTGCAACTCTTCTTCACCCGTTTTGTCTCCGACCGCCTGTTCGAGCGCAAGTACGAGCAAATCCTGCCGAACCTGGTGGGCATGCTGCTGCTGGTGACCCTGGGGGCCGGGGTGCTGGGCATCCTCCTGTTGATCACCTTGTTCGACCAGGGGCTGATCTACCGCCTGCTGACCCTGGCCAACTTCGTGGTGCTCTGCAACCTGTGGCTGGTGATCATATTCCTCTCGGGGATGAAGGCTTATAACCGCATCCTGCTGGTGATGCTGGTGGGCTATGGACTGATGGTCGGCAGCGCATTCTTCCTCAGGCACCTGGGCATGGAAGGGCTGCTGCTGGCGTTGCTGCTGGGGCACAGCAGCCTATTGTTCCTGTTTCTCTACGACATCCTGCGCGAATACCGGGCCGAGAAACTGGTGGCCTTCGACTTTCTGGACCGGCGCCAGGTGTTTGTCAGCCTGCTGTTGACCGGGCTTTGCTACAACCTGGGAATCTGGATCGACAAGTTCATCTTCTGGTTCAACCCGCAGACCTCGAGCCAGGTGATCGGGCCGATGCGCGCCTCGATTCTTTATGACTTGCCGATCTTCCTCGCCTACCTGGCGATCATTCCTGGCATGGCGGTGTTCCTGGTCAGGATCGAAACCGACTTCGCCGAATGGTACGAGCGCCTGTTCCGGGCGGTGCGCGACGGCGAGACCCTGCAGCATATCGGTTCGTTGAAAGCCGAGATGACCTTCTCGATCCGCCAGGGCCTGCTGGAAATCTGCAAGGTCCAGGGGCTGACGGTGGTTCTGCTGTTTCTCTTTGGCCCGCGCATACTGGAGTGGCTGGGGATGTCCAGCTACTACCTGCCGCTGTTCTACATCGACCTGATCGGGGTGAGCATCCAGGTGGTGTTCATGGCGATCCTTAACGTGTTTTTCTACCTCGACAAACGGATGATCGTGCTGGAACTGTGCCTCTTGTTCGTGGCACTCAACGGCGCCTTGACCCTGCTGAGCCTGTACCTGGGGCCGAGTTTCTTCGGCTACGGCTTCACCTTCTCGCTGCTGCTTTGCGTGCTGCTGGGGCTGGCGCGGTTATCGACGGCGCTGGATGACCTGGAGTACGAAACCTTCATGTTGTCTCGTTGAAACTCAAGCCGGTCAGTGAGGATTGAACACCCCCACGCATTATCGGCAGGAGCGATGCCCGGCTCGTTGCAGCCAGGCCATCCGCCAAGAGCGCAGGACTGTGCGAACTGCGCTCTTGGCGGTGGTCTACACGCTTTGCGGATCAGTCGCCGGGAATGCCTTGCAGATCGCTGATCATCTGTTCGATGACCTGTCCTGCATGGTCGCCATAGGCTGCGGCGTCCATGTCGATCCGCCCCGAAATATGCTCGGTGTGCTCATCCAGGGTGATTTCGAAAGCCACACGGCAGGTATCGTTGGGCAATAGCCGCAGGCTCATCCACTGGTTGTCGCCCAGGGCGATGCGGCTGCCTGCGCTGCGTGAGTTCCAGGCGTTGAACAGCTGGGGAAACGGCAGTTCGAAGCCGGCGGTGCGGGTAGACATGCCCTCGGGATACAAGGCTGCCGGCTCCATGTCCTGGCGAGCCGCGGCATCGATCACCGCCCGCTGCACGCACTTGATCACCGCGGCCAATGGCTCGCCGGGCTCATGCCGGGTACTGACCGGGATGGTATTGGACAACGGCCCCACCAGCTTCTGGGCCGCGGCGCCCGGGCGATTGGCGAAGGGGACGCCGGTCACCACGGTGGCGACACCGCTGACGGCACTGATTGCCCGTTGGTAGATGGCCAACAGCAGTACGAACGGCGTCACGCGCTGGGCCCTGGCATAGTCCAGAACCCTGCTGCGCGGCACGCTGGAGGTGAACTTCAGGCTCTGCATGCGCCCCATGCCGCCAGCGCCTTTGGCGCGCAGTGCGTCGAGCCCGTAGGGCCCCGTCCCCGGGTAGATCTCAAGCCGTTGCGCCGCGCTTGCCGGCGGCGGCAGGTGCTGCAGCCGGCAATAGTCGTTCCAGGCGCTGCAGGACACCGGGGACAGGCCCGAGTAATGCTGGGCGATATCCTCCAGCAGCAGGTCAATCGAGGCGCCATCGCAGGTATAGATCCAGAAGCCGATCCAGATGTGCAGGCCAGCCTCGTCTACCGCCGAGGCGATGCGCAGCCCGGGTTCGGCGGCTTGCCTGGCCCGATAGGCCAGGAAGTCCTGGTCGGTGACGGCGGCCTGCACCTTGCCCAGTTGCTCGCGCAACGCCTGGCGCAATGCCTGTTCGCTGGGGGCCCGGCCGACCAGTTGTTCTCCTTCGATCTCGAATCGGGCCGCCAGGATCGGATGCCGGGCCAGGGTCTGGGCCACGGCGTCGAATACTTGCGCGTGGCAACACTGCTCGCTGAAGTCCAGACGCAGCGCGCCAGAATAGGCGCGCCCCGTCTGGTCAAGCATCGCCCCGGTCCATTTTTCCCGCAGCCCCGCGACGCTGGAAAGCGTCGCCAGGGGTCCCTTGAAGGGAGGGATCAGGTAGTTCTGATGCATGACGATAACCTACGGCTGGGGGCTCGATGGGGCCGGCTCGAGAGCCAGGGCATTGCGTCCGGCCCAGATCAACAAGGCACCCCCGATCATCGCCAGCGCCGACAGTGCGAAAGCGCTGACGAAACCATTGGCCGTGATGGTCGGCACTGCGGTGCTGTCGGAGACCGCCAGGCCCACGGCAGCCAGCAGGGTGACCCCGAACACCTGGAACAGCTGCTGGATGGTGGTGGTGATACCC
The DNA here is from genome assembly GCF_059421865.1 of Pseudomonas sp. GW821-FHT02B10. Taxonomy (NCBI): domain Bacteria; kingdom Pseudomonadati; phylum Pseudomonadota; class Gammaproteobacteria; order Pseudomonadales; family Pseudomonadaceae; genus Pseudomonas; species Pseudomonas sp. GW821-FHT02B10. Next base: position 121,874 of record NZ_JBWKVU010000017.1, read on the forward strand.
GAGCCGGCACCGGCATCCGCCTCGCTCAGGTCACTGGTGGCCAACGACTGAGCGACCGGTGCGACACAACCGAAGCCGATGGAGGTGACCAGCATGGCCGGGAGCATTCCCAGCCAGTAGCTATGCAGGGGTACGCCGAAGGCAAACAAGGCGAAACCCAGCGCCGAGGTTGCCAGGCCGACGACTGCTGCCGCCTGCGGGCTCCAGCGCTGCATGACGAACTGCGAAAGGAAGATGCCGGGGAAGAAACCCAGGCAGAAGGGCAGCCAGGCCAGGCCAGTCTGCATCGGGCTCAGGCCGAGGTAGTCTTGCAGCAGCAGTACGCCCAGGTAGAACAAGGCGCCGGAGGTCGCCGCCAGGATGGCCACGATGGCGTAGCCGGCCAGGCGGGGAGAGCGCGCCATCAGGCGTGCGGGAATAATGCCGTTTTCCGAGCGCTTGCAACGACGCAGTACCAGGGCGATACCCAGCAAGCCCAGCACCAGGAGCGCCACGCGCTGTCCGGGCAGGTGCTCGATGCCGGAGCCCATCACGGCCATGACGGTCGCGGCGACGGCCACCACCAGGATCAGTGCGTTGCCCAGGTCCAGAGGGGTGGAACTGCGGTGGGTGAACTTGGGAATCATGACCATGGTCGCCACGCTCAGCAGCATGACGATCGGCACGTTGATCCCGAACACCCAGCGCCACGACAGATAATGAGTCAGTACGCCGGACAGCAGTACGCCGATGATCGAGCCCAGGCCGCCCAGTGCCGCCCAGATGCCAAACGCCTTGCCGCGCTCGGGGCCTGCGGGAAACAGCAACGACACCATGGCCAGCCCGGTGGCCGAAGCCAGGGCTTCGCCGACCCCTTGCCCGGCACGGCTGACGATCAGCACGGTGGCATCTTCGGCGAAGGTCGCCAGCAAGGAAAATGCGCCAAAAATCACTACGCCGACCTGGAAGGTGCGCCGCACCCCAAAGGCGTCGCCAATCCGCCCGCCCAGCAGCAACAGCGATCCGGCGGTGATGAGGTAGGCATTGACTACCCAGGTCAGGGACCCGTCCGTGAGTCCCAGCTCGTGCTTGATCCGTGGCAGGGCCACGTTCACCACGGTGGCATCCAGCAGCAGTATCAGCTGGATGATCGAGATGACAGCCAGTGCCTGCCATCGTTTTTCATTGAGCGTTGCATTCGCGGGTGTGTGAGTCATGTTTATCCAATCCTTAGATTAATGGGTGTCGACCGGCATCCGGCCGGCACCCGAGGCTTTTTTCCAGAGCGATCAGCCCATGGGGTTGACGTTGGCCAGGGCCAATGAGTTACGGATCATCTTGATCCCGTAGTCGGTGCCGATGCTCTCGGGGTGAAACGGCAGGCTTTCGATCGGCCGGGTACGCTGGCGCGCCGCCCTGTTCACGCCGTCGTCCGAGCAGGCGGTGGCTGGTAACGCGCTCACAGGGCGCTCTCCCGTTGATCGCGGATACGGGCGTGCTTCCAGGAAATGTAGGCGCCGGTCTCGGTCCTCGGGTCCAGGCTCTGCTCCAGTTGCAGCTGGACCGAGGTGCCGAAATGGCCGGCCATCTGCTCCTGTACCTGGGCCAGCGAACGCTCGCCGATACCCGCCACCATCGACACTTCGACATGGTCGCTGCCGTCGCTGGCGGTGCAGATCCTGACCTCGTAGCCAGAGACCCACTCGGCCGCAGCCAGCACCGCCGACTCGATCAGTGCCGGCAGTACCTGGCGACCGGCCAGGGTCATCACATCGCTCACCCGGCCAAAGACCCGCAGGCAACGAGAACGATTGCCGCACCCGCATTCCTCGGCAGCGTGCAGTCGCGCCAGGTCGCCGGTGCGGTAGCGGATCAGCGGCTTGGCCCCGGGTACCAGCATCGTCAGGCACAGTTCGCCGATATCGCCTTCCATTCCGGGAACCGGAAGAATCTCCGCCAGATAGTTGGTCTCGGAGAAGTGCAGGTTGCCGTTGGCGCAGCCGGTGGCCACCGCATGGGCTTCCTGGGAGCCATACAGGCCATGGGTGCAATGGGCATTCCAGACCCGGGCGATATTGCTCAGCATCTGCGGCGTGCACAGTTCGCCCAGCACCATGATCTGGCCCACCGCGGTCTCGCGCGGGTCGATCCCCTGGCTGACATAGAGCCGGGCCAGGGCCAGGGCCACGGCGGGGGAGCAGATCAGCGAGCGCACGCCAAGGTCGTTGATCAGCTGGGCGGCCTTGACCAGGCCGACCCGAGGGCTTTCCGGCCACAGCCGCACATAGGGAATGCCCAGGTTGCGGCAGACCTCGCCATAGGTATCGCCGAACGCATACAGCTCCGACGGCCCCATGATCGCGGTAAGGGCATCGGTGGTGCCGAATGTCGACTGGTACAGGTCGGCGACGGCCTTCTGTACATAGGCACCGCTGGTGTCCACGTCGATCGCCGCCCGAGGGCAGGGGGTGGGCGCCCCCGTGGTCCCGGTCGTCTCGTAGTACACCGCGATCTGCTCGAAAGGCAGGCTGCAGACCGAGCGGCCCACGGCGCGCAGGTCTTCCTTGGTGGTGAACGGTATGCCGTCCAGCGCCGGCAACGCGCTGGGGCCGCCCAGTTGCGAACGCAGGTGCCTGGCATAGAAGGTCGAGCGTTCCTGGACATACTGCAAGACTTCCCGGGCCCGCAATTGCCCCTTGGCCTCCAGTTCCTGCGGCGTGGTGCGTCCATCCAGGTAGGCGTCCACATCCTCCAGCCATTGCCGGTGCAGGTTGTCCTTGATCATGGCTGGTTCCCCGCGTCCAGGCTGTTGGCGAACTCACTGATGGTCTCGGTGAGCATGAGGTTCTCCAGGGGTACGCTGATGGACAGCTGGGACTCGAGTTCGATCTTGATCTTCATCGCCGACAGCGAGTCGCCGCCCAGGTCGAAGAAGTTGTCCTCGGGCAGTACCACCGGCTCCTCAAGATGGCTGGCGATAACCCGGATAACGGTGCGCAGGATGGTTTGCGGAGTCTTGCTGGTGGAGTCTTTCATGTCATTCCTCAGGGTTTCACGCAGGGCCAGTACATCCACCTTGCCGTTCTTCGACAGGGGTAATTGGGGCAACGGCTGGACAGTTTTCGGCACCATGTAGGCAGGCAGGCGCAGGGTCAGGGCCTGGGTGATTGCAGGAGCCAGTCCGGGCTCGCCGACATAGACCAGGGCGATCTGCTTGGGATGCCCGTCGGGACCAGGCAGGGCTACGGCACAGGCCCGCGAGACACCGGGGCAGGACTCGGCCACGCTCTCGATCTCGCCCAGCTCGATGCGCAGGCCATTGAGCTTGATCTGGTTGTCGAGACGTCCCAGGATCTCGATTTCGCCGTTGGGCAGGTAGCGCCCGAGGTCACCGGTGCGGTACATCCGCTGGCCGCTGCGCGGGTGCAGGACAAAGGCCTTGCCGCTCAGTTCCGGCTGGCCGATGTAGCCACAGGCCAGGGACACATCGCTTTGCACCAGCATTTCCCCGGGCACCCAATCCGGGCAATCGGTCCAGTCGCCCGCCACGATGTGATAGGCCGAGTTGCGCATCGGCGCGCCATAGATCACCGAACGCACCATTTGGCCTTCTTGCTCGTCGATTTCGTGCAGCACCGACCAGTTGGTGGTCTCGGTGGGGCCTCCACAGGAGTACAGCCGTGCCTTCGGGTACAGCGCCCTGGCTCGCGGCAGCAGTGGCAGAGGGATCCAGTCGCCGGCCATGACGATATTGGCCAGCGATTCCACCGCGCAGAAGCTGCGCGCGTTTTCCGCGACACTGCACAGCAAGTCCATGATGGCCGGCACGCAGGCCCAGAAGGTCACGCCGTGGCGCCGCTGCAGGCGCAGCCAGGAATCAGGGTCCGGCCCCGCGGCCTGGGCAGGAACCACCACCGAGCCACCGTGCAGCAGGGGGCCGAAGATATCGAAGACCGACATGTCGAAGTGCAGGGCGGCAGTCGCCAGGTGGCGAGTGGAGGCATCCAGGCCGAAGCGCTCGACGACGTCATAGACGTGGTTGACCACCGCGGCCTGTGGAATCTCGACCCCCTTGGGGTTGCCAGTGGAGCCGGAGGTGAAGATCACGTAGGGCGAGTAGTCCGTGGGCAGGGGTGTCAGGACCAGGTCCGTGTGCTGCCCGGCCCAGGCACGCAGGTCCTCGTCCGTCAGTACGAGCCGCTGCGCCTGCTCCGGCAACCGGGTATCGGCACCGGCGATAACCGTGCGCACCCCGGCCTGGGACAGCACCGAGCGGATACGCTCGGGCGGCAGGTCGATATCCACCGGCACATAGCCGACACCGGCCAGCAGGCAGCCGTAGACCGCCGCATAGTGGCTGCTGCCCTTGGGCAGCACGATCCCGACAAAGCGTTCGCCGGGGTTGCGGGCCTGCTGGATCAGCTGGCCGATCCGTGCCGCGGCCCGGCCGATTTCGCCCCAGCTGTAGCTGCCCCGTGGATCGAGGACTGCGGTTTCCCCGGCGCGTTCGGCGATCCGTGCCAGCAGCAGGTCACGCAGGTGAACCTCCGGTACCGGCGCCTGGGTCGCGTTTACCGCCTGGCGTACTTCGATCTGCGCGGCAGGTCGCAGGTCGAGCCAGGTGCGTTGCCAGACCTCGCTGTCGTCGGCCAGTTGCTGCAGCAGCGTGCGGAATGCGCCGAACATCGCTTCCACCACGTCAGGGCGAATGACCCCGGACAGGTAGTCCCATTTGAAGTACAAGGTGCCCTCGGACTCGCGCAGTTGCACATCCAGGGTGACTTGCGGCGTTTGCGAGACGCCGTAGACCTCTTGCCCAAGACGCGCCGCGTCATGGCGGCCCGGGTGCCCGAGCAGGCTGGTGAGGACGATCGGCATCAGCGGCGCACCGCCACTGCGACGGGCCCGGGCCAGCTCGCGCAGCACCTCGACACCGTTGAACAGCCGATGGTCCAGTGCCTGCCAGATGGCGCCTTGCAACTTCTGGCCGCGAGCCTCGAGGGTATCGGCGGCCGCTGTTTCGTAAGGCACCAGCAGGGTATTGGTAAAGTCGCCGACGACCTGGTCGATATCGGCACTGACGGGCATCCGGTCCGAGACCGGGAAGTTCAGGGTAAACCGGTCTTCTTCGCTCCAGCAGCGCAGCACTTCGCACAAGGCCAGCGCGACCGCCCCGGATGGCGAGATATTGCGCGCCTGGGCCTGGGCCTGGAGTCGCTCCCAGGCCGCGACGGCGAGGCTGCCCTCGTATCGCTCGAAGCGCGACGGGCCGCTGAACTCCCCGGGCTCCAGCTGCGGCAAGCGCGGCGCCGCCGGCAGATGGTTGATCTTGTCCAGCCAGTATTCGCGGTCGGCCTGGTACTGGGCGCTCTTGAGCACCTTTTGCCGATAGGCGACGTAGTCATGGAAGCTGGTCTGGAGCACAGGCAGCTGTGGGTCATCTTCCAGGTAGAGATCGATCAGGTCGGGGATGATCACCTGGAAGATCGACCAGGCATCGGCGATCAGCATGTCGATGCACAGATGCACACGGCTGGTGCCGGCGCTGATGCGGCTGATGCGGAACTGGAACAGTGGCCATTGCGTGGTGCCGATTTCTTCGTTGGCCATGCGTTCGCGGACCTGGTCGATCTCCCGGTCGATCTGCGCCGCATCCAGGGCGCTGAGATCGACGTACTCCACCGCCTGGGTACCGTCGACATCGCCGATGCTCTGGCGTCCGCTGGCATCGATGGTCATGCGCAGCATCGGATGGCGCTCGACCAGCAGCCCCACGGCACGGGTGAAGCGCTCGCGGTCCAGGGCCTGCACTTCCCATTCGAAATAACCCTGGCAGCCGACGCCGCCGTAGTCGTAGAACGAGCCACGACCGATCCACAGTGCCTGCTGGCTTTCGTTGAGTTCGAACGGCAGCCGTTGCTGCTGCGCCGGCAAGTGCTCGAACGTCGGCAACTGGGTATTGCGCGAGGCATTGGCCAGGCGAACCAGGTTCGCCAGTACTGGCTCCTCGAGGAACGCGCCCATTTGCACATGGATGCCGTGCTTGCAGGCCAGCTCGCCGACCATGCGCAAGGCGCGCAGGGAATCGCCGCCGGCGTCGAAGAAACTCGACTCCAGCGTCGCCTCGTCACACAGCGTCCAGGCCAGCCAGCAATCACGTACCGCGTGGTCTGCCCGGGTCACCGGGGCAAAGACGGTCTGGTCCGCATCGCGCTCGATGGGGCCGACCTGCAGCGCGTTGTAGTCCACCTTGCCGTTGCGCCCCAGGGGCAGGGTGCCGGTCACGATCTGGCCGGGCTGAGCGGCCGGGTGCAGGCGCGAGGCCAAGTGCTTGCGGACCTTGGCCATCACCTCTGCGGCGTCCGGAGCCAGCTCCAGGAACAATGCCAGGGTCGCGCCCAGGTCGTTGCTCAAGCAGGTGGCCGCCGCCTTCACCACGCCCGGTACCTGCAGCGCGGTGATCTCCAGTTCAGTCAGGTCGACCCGATGTCCGCGGATCTTTACCACCGAGTCGGTCCGCCCGAAGATTTCCACGGTGCCATCGGCGGCCATGCGCGCCCGATCGCCGGTGCTGTATTGCAATGGCGACGTGGCGTCCAGGGTGTTGCCACGAAACGCCTTCTTGGTGTCCTCGGGGTTCACGTAGCCCACCGACAGCGTTTCGCCGGTGATGATCAGCTCGCCGACACAACGGGCCGCGAGCGGCTGGCCATGGCGGTCGACCACGTACATCCGGGCGCCGGGTATCGCCCGTCCGACCGAGGGCAGCAAGGTGCGGCGCGGCGCGCACAGGTCCTCGATGGACACCACCGCGGCCTCCGCGGAGCCATAGACATTGATCACCCGGTAGCCGAGATCGGCCGGCGGCCATTGCTTGCAGCGCTCACCGGCGATCAGCATGGTGCGCAGGCCGGTCCGGGTCCCGGTGGCCCACAGCGCTTCGGCGATGGACGTCATGGCCAGCGTATGGTTCATGTCGCCTTCGAGCAGCCAGCAGGCCAGCAGGTTGACGTCCTGCAGCACCTGCGGGGCAGGGATGCACACCGTGCCGCCGGCGCACAGGACCGGCAGCGGGTCGACCTCGACCATCCCGTAGCCGGGCGACGATAGCCATGAGCCGCGGCTATGCTCGCCCAGCCCGGCCTGATCGATAATGGCGTCCAGGGTTGCGGCCATTCCCCGATAGGACAGGCATACGGCCTTGGGCCGTCCGGTACTGCCGGAAGTGCCGGCGATAAAGCACGCCTCGTTGGTGGTTTCGACCCACTTGCCGTGTTCCCAGTCGACGTGGGCAGGGCGTATCTGCACCTTGTCGATATCCAGCAGCGGGCAGCTCGCCCAGTCTCGCGCTCGCTCGGTGGTGCTGCCTGCGGTCAACACCGCATGGGGGCTGCACTCTTCGATAAAGGCCCGGATGCGTTCATCGGGATGCGCCGGGTCGATCAGCACGCAGGTACCGCCCATGCGTTGCACGGCGATGATCGAGGCCAGGTGTTGCCAGCCGCGCTCCAGGAACAGCGCCAGGCGCGGGCTCGAGCGCCGGGAAGTGACGCGTTCGCGTATGTGCTGGACCAAGGCCTCGGAGGCATCCCAGAGTTCGGCGTAGGTCAGGGTGCGGTCGCTGTTGTCATCCACGATCGCCACGGCCGATGGCTTGCTCTGTACATGCCGGTAGATACGCTCCACCAGGAACGGGCGCTGGCCGGTTTCGGCCGGGGCAGGGCAGGCGGGCTGGATCGTGGACGCCGGCAGGGCCTTGGGATCCAGTACCCGGGCGCAAGCGAAGGCCACCAGTTCTAGCAATTCCAGGCGTACGGCCCGGGTCATGCGATCGCTGCGTACCGACAGTTGGCAGCGGCCGTCCTGCAGCAGTAGCCAGACCGGCGATTGCGCCGCTGGCAGGTTGTTGCCATCGCTGATCTCGATATCGGCACGCAATGGCGTGTCGTCATGGGGCGCTTCGGCACTGTCGCGCAACTGCGCGATATAGCCCCGGGCGTCTTGCGCAAGGTTCAACGCCGTGCAATCGACGCCGAGCTGCGACCGCTTGCCGCCCTCATGGATGCCCAGGGTCACCCGGCCTTCCGGGCTGAGCAGGGAGCCCAGGACCGCGGCGACCGTAATCAGGTCGTTGATGCTGGCCGTCAGGCCAGGGGGCAGGGCAATCTCTTCCTGCTCCCGTGCGCTGTCGGCCGATTGTCCGGCCGCCGGGCACGCGAACGCGTCCCACAGGCTGCGCTCGGTGCCTGGCAGCGATTGTGGCTCGGCGGGTACTGATGTCATGTCGTCCCTCATCTTGTTCATGCCTTCCCTGTTGTCACGCTGTGGTTTTGTTCTCGATCTGGTGAATGGCCCCGATCTGCTCCGCCAGTACCGAGGCAGCCTGAAGCACGGCTTCACGCTCCTGGTCGGCGAGTGTCGAGGCATCGACTGCGATGAAGCGTTTGCTGCCCTTGGCCGCCGTATTCCAGGTGGCGACAGCCCGGCCGCCGATGAGCACCACCGGCCGCCCGTTACCGGCCGCGTCGTAGCCGCCGACCCGTTCCAGCTCAAGGCAGTCGCGCTGTCTCGAACCGGGCGCATAGCCCATGACCAGGGGATCCCAGGCCGGCAGGAAACGGATCTGCGCCGTTGCGGGGGCCTTGGTGCGGTCGAGGAACCGCTCAAGGCGCGCCAGCCCGGCCGGGCTGTGCCACATCTGGTTTCCGACCTGTCGGGCTGCGCAGGCTTGAAGCAGCGTGCGCGCGGTTTCCTTGGAAACCCCGAGCCACCAGGCCAGGTCGTCGACCGTGACCGGTCCGTAGTGTTCGACGTAGCGCCCGGCGATATCGCGCAGTAGCAGGTCGCGGTCCAGTGGCACGCCGTCACCGGGTAGCAGCCCTTCGGGTGCAGCGGAGTACAGCCAGCGGTTGGACCATTGGTTGGCCGCCGGTATACGGACCAAGGCGCCGTCATAGGCGGCAACCGAGGTCAATGCACGCGCCTGGGGCGCCGGCAGGTCGAGGGCGCTGCCGATGTCCTGCAGGCGCACCGAGACGCCACTGCTGAAGGCGAGCAGCGTCGGCAGCAGTCGCCGGTAATCGTCCAGGCCAAGCCCTACGTCCCGTAAGCGCCATTCGTGGTTGGCCAGCGGCAGGCGGGTGGCGGCGAAGACCTTGGCTGCCAGCTCGCCGGGAAGCAGGAACTTGGAGCGCCGCATGCCCGGGATCCGCAGCAGGTCGCTGGCGTTTTCCATGGCCAGTACGGTCTGGCGATCGAGGTTGCGATTGCGCGCCATGACCGCCAGCCAACTGGTAGGCCGGGCCGAATAGACCCCGACATAGGCCTGTGCAATCTGTGCCACCGTGGCATCCGCCAGGCGCTCGAAGTGTTCCGACACTATCCATTCCCGCAGGTGGGTGTCGGTGAGGCCATTGCAGGCAGTTCTAATGCTCATAAGGTTCTCGATAGCTGTTGGGCTGCGCAGTTCAGTCGCCGACGACATCGAAGTTGCAGCCGCGAGCGGCCTCGAGCTGGTACATGTCGGACTTGGCCGGGACGAAGAACGTGCCGTCCTTGCCCTCGCGATGGCGCTCCCCGGGTACCGAGACCGGCAGTGCCGCCTGCCCGGTGACTCGTTCGTAGTCGCGCATCAGGCGGGTCATGGAAACCATGCGATCGAGCATTCGGCGCAGCATCTCCATACCTTCCTTGTCGCCCAGTACCTCGCCTTTCTTGTCGCCCACGAGCATGGCCGGGAAGCCGTAGCCGACCATGATCATGCGGTTGAGCAAGGCGCACTGGAGCATCTGGTTGTAGACCTCCACGTGGCCCATGCGCCGGCCGGTGACCATGACCCCGGCAACCTTGTTGGTGAGGGTGCGATCGTGGCGCAGGAACCCGGTCCCGACCCGCTCCAGGAATGCCGACATCAAGGGCGTGGCGCCAAAGCCATGGACAGCGCAGGCGAAGATCACCCCATCGCTGGCTTCCATGAGTTGCACGGCGCGCGCGGCGTCATCCTTCTGCGCGCAGGGCTCGTCGCGAAAATTGCAATCGCCGCAGGCCCCGCAAGGGTCGATCTTGGCGCTGGCCAGTGAAAAGACCTCGAGAATCACATCCTGCTTTTCCAGGTACTCGGCCGCCCACTCCAACGCCCTGGCATTGTTGCCATCCAGGCGTTCCGAGCCGTTGATGGCGACATATTTGATCTTGTCCGTCATGGTGCTTCTCTCTTCTTAGCGTTTGCGTATTGGCCGGGCACGACGATCGCCGGACCGTCGTGCCGTGCCTCCAGCGGTGCCGGAGACTGCTTCAGCCTGCCAGGTAGTCAGCGATCGGATACTTCACGCACAGCGCCTCGGCCTCCGCGCAGAATTGCTTGCGCAGCGCCGGGTCCAGGGTGAACTCGCTCTCGCCGAGCGGAGTCACCTGGTCCAGGATCCGGCAGAGCAGGTCGACGATCTGCCGGCATCCCTGCGGGTCGACATGGCGCTGGGCGAGGGCGCCGGTACCGATGCGCAGGCCACTGGTGACGAAGGACGAACGTGTTTCGCCGGGCACCCGGTTCTTGTTGACGATGATTCCGCAGTGCTCCAGCGCGGTCTCGGCGATAGCGCCGGTCATCGCTGCGCGCAAGCGAATCAGAATGGTGTGGTTTTCGCTGCGACCGCCCACCACCTCATAGTCCCGGGCCTGGAATTCGCTGGCCATCACATCGGCCGCGGTGCGGATGCGTTGCATCTCGGCATCGAATTCGGGGGTCATGGCATAACCCAGCGCCGCGGCCTTGGCGGCCATCATGTTGACGGCCGGCGCGCCTTGCATCCTCGGGAACACCGCCAGTTCGAGCACCCGGGCGAAGGTCGCATCGCGGCCGGGGACTTTTTCATTGGCGTCACGGCCCGAGAGAATCAGGCCGCCACGGGGGCCTGCGAGCTGTTTGTGGGTGCAGGTGGTGGTGACGTGCGCGGCGTCGATCGGGCTCGGATGGCGCCCGGTCGCCACCAGGCCGGCGATATGCGAGATGTCGGCCATCAGGATGGCGCCGGCTTCATCGGCGATCTGCCGGAAGCGCTCGAAGTCCACGACCCTGGAGTAGGCCGTGGCGCCGCAGATGATCAGTCGCGGTCGATGCTTGAGGGCCAGCCTGAGGACTTCGTCGTAGTCGATCAGGCCTTCCTTGGTGGTGCCATAACCGATGGCCTTGTAGTAGGTGCCGGAGAACGTCACGGGGCTGCCATGGGTCAGGTGGCCACCGTTATCCAGGGCCATGCCCAGTAGCGTGTCGCCAGGTTCGAGCAGGGCGGCGAGCACCTGGTAGTTGGCGCTGGAGGCCGAGTGCGACTGGACACCGGCATATTGCGCACCGAACAGCTCCCGGGCACGGTGGATCGCCAGGGACTCGACCAGGTCCACGTTTTCGCAGCCGGCGTGATAGCGGCGTCCGGGAACGCCTTCGGCGGTGACATTGACCAGCGCGGAGGACGAAGCCGCCAGGGTGCGGGGCTTGACCGCGCAACAAGAGGCGACCAGCGAGAGGGTGCGTTGCTGGCGAGCGACCTCAGCATCCAGGATCTGCGCCAGTTCGGCGTCGTGTGCCTGAAGATCGACCAAGCCGCGCTTGAGCAGATCGGCCTGGGTGAGAAGTGGTTGATGATTGACTGTCATGACTTGCTATCCCTTCCTTTGGTGTTGTGTGCTGCGAACGCCAGCACGGTTTCCTCGACCTCGCGCACATGGGTACGCACGAAGTAATGCCCGCCACCTGCCAGGGTTGCGGCCTGGGTGACGTCGATGAACGTGCGCCATTGCTCCAGTACCGTTTCGGGCTCAGCGGTAGCCGGATCTTCATCGCCGAGCAGGAGCAATGCCGGTACGCCGTGCGCCGGGTGCTGCGCCAGGTAGCGATAGGCCTCGCAGGCGATCAGATGGTCTCTGCGGCCGCGGGCCAGCATGCTCTCGACCTGGCTGTCGAGCAGTCCGGTGAAGGCGCCCAGGGAACGCAGGTAGTCGGTCCAGGTCTGGTCCGCCGTGGTTTCGGCGGCGCGAATCGCGGCATCGGCATCCAGCACCGGGCGCGAGGCTGCAACCACCAGTGACAGGCTCTCGTGCCTGTCGGCCATGCTCGAGGCAATGCACGCCGCGGTGGCCGCGCCGGCGCAGTGGCCGTAGATCACCAGGCGGGCGGCGCCGATCTCTTCGATCTCGGTGGCAAGGGTGTCGAGCAGGGCATGGAAGTCCAAAGCGTCCTCGACCTTGAAGTCACCGAAATCCACGCCGAAAACCTGCACATCCTGCGTGCCTTGAAACAGGCCGCGGTAGGCCGTGGCGTCTCCGCCACCGAAAGGCACTGCAACCACCGCGGTCGAACCTGCGGCGGCTTGCGCATCGCCAAAACAGACCAGGCGCACGGCTTGTCGAGTGGCTTCGCAGAGGATGCGCCGGGCCAGGTCAACGGCCGTCGAGTGCTCGAAAAGCGTCACGATGGGCAGGTTGCAGGACAAGCGCGACATCACCCGAATAGCGTCGAAGGAGTCGCCGCCGAGGTTGAAGAAATTGTCTGCAGGGCCGACATGCGGCAGCTTGAGCACCTCGGCAAACGTGGCAGAGACGCGAGCCACTTCGTCGGCGAGGACGCGTTCATCGAACTGGATGTTTTCAGTCATTCCATTCACTCCTATCCATAAGTACATCAGCGAGTTCATTGAGCAGGTGGGTGGCGGCACTGGCGTCGCAAAACGGCCCCTCGATCTCCAGGAGCAGTTGCGAAGCGCCTGTGCGGCGTATTTCGATTCCCACCGGAAACGTCGCGCTCATCACCTGCGAGGCCGGGATGCCGCGCCTGCCCGCGCCGTTGATGAACAGCTCGGACGCCCGGCAGCAGGCCAGCGCCTGGCGCGCCGCGGGACAGCGACGAGCACGCGCCTCAAGGCTGGTTTGCCCGGGCAGCAGTTGTTCTCCAGGGACTGCGAAGGAGAGCGGGACAAGGCCCGTCATCATGCCGATGGCATCCAGCTGGTGAGCCGGGCGCCAGTCATGGGAGGAACACAGGGTGTCGCCCTCGGCGATGACATCGGCCCGCCGCAGGCAGGCCAGGAGCGTCGCCAAGGGCGGCTTGCCGACATTGATCGTGGCGATGTCCAGGCTGCGTTGCAGACTCACTCGCGGCCCTTGGGCATTGAAGGCCAGGCGCCCGGTTTGCCGCAGGCGCACAGGCGTCATCGGTTGCGCAACAACTGTGCGCAGCCCGTCCTCATCGTGCCCGTGCAGGGCTTGCGCCTGGACATAATCGTCATAGCACCCGCGCCCTCGACGCATGTGCGCCAGGGCTGAACCGACATCAGCGGATTGCGCTGCTTGCAGCCGCCGCGCCAGAACCTCGAGGCTATGTTCGTCGGCCAACCCGTGATGGATCGAGAGGAGACAGTGCCATCCAGTGCCAGTGGCCAGGCTGCCAGCGGCAAAGAGCGCAGTGCCGGATTTGACCGCCAGCTGGGCCTTGCGCAAGGCCTCGGCAGCGCTGCTGCCGCGAACATCGAGCACTTCAAGATATTGGCCCAGCTCCTCGCCCCATCCAGCGATCACCAGCTGGCGCAAGAGTCCGAGATCCGGGTCGGCCCCGTCCTTGAACGGTATGACCGTGGAAACTTCCTGGGCGACCCCGGTGTAGAAGCCCTGGGCGACCATGGCCCTGGCCTCGACGCTGAGCCTGGCGTCGGCAAGTACCTGCATCATGCCCAGCCGTTCGATCGATTCCGTGGCCGGCCCTTGAGCTGTTGTTTTTGACATGTCCGATCCTCGGCGCGCAGGCATCATCCGGCGGCGATTTCGATCCATTGGAGAACGCATTTCCGGGCACCCGCAGCTCTCCCGTCCAGCCGGAAAGCCATAGAGCGCGCAGCGTTTTTTGTACGACGGCCTTAGTCGGTCATGTCGTAAAAATGCGTCGGCTTTTTACTTGCTTCGAGCGGGCCGATCAGTTTCTAAGGCGCACGCTAAGGAGGGAGCCTGACGGAATGTCGGGCAGGGTTCCGAGGGGGTAGGAATCATTGCTCGCAGCATTTCGCTCATGGGCCGAGGTACTGAAAGCGGGGGTTTCAAGGGGGGCTGGCAGGTTCCGGACAACAATATCGGCAAACAAAAACATTAAGCCATTCCTTAGCTTGGGTAGGAAAAATGTCGCCTTTTGGGCGATCTAAATAAAGCATCCTTTGATACGGCGTCAGGCAATCCCTGATTTGTCCAGGGGATTACCCTGCTCGCCATAGGGGAAAACCTTAGTAGGTAATGTCGTAAGCGCAAGTAAGTTTTTTCCGATTTTTTAAAAAATTATCGGACTGCCCCAGGCTGCGGTTCAGCCGTGGAAAACATGCGGACCTGCCATCAGCAAAGCCGGAGGTGCGCCACGGCCAAGTAATAGGCCGCAGCGTCAGGGGAGGGGATAAATAGAGGAAAGCGGGGGCTCAGCAGTGAATGTGTTCAGCCGCATGCATGGCCAGATAGGCATCGAGCTTCTTGTCGTTCAAACCCAAGGTACTGAGAATTTGCGCCATGAAGCTGACAGGCGCGCTACCAGGAGCGGTGACCACACCCTGGTCGGCAACGGCATAGGGCACATCCTGGTAATAATCCGCTCCGCGGTAATGCACCTGCTTCAGGTTCTCAGCAGAGTTGGACGTATGCTGCACATGATCCAGCACTCCGGCCTGGGCCAGGACGCGAGTGCCGTCACAGATTCCTGCAACGACGATTTTCCTGGCGTGGGCCGCACGAACCAGCGCCTCGATTGCCGGTGCCTTGTCTGTTTTCCAGACAGGGCCTCCCGTCACGATCAGCAAGTCGACATCGTCCAGATCGATGGCTTCGATGGCCAGGTTCGGGATGACGGTCATTCCTCCGGATGAGGTCACTTGCTGGCCACTGGGGGCCGCGAAACGAGTGTCGAAGCCATAGTAGGCTCGCCCCGTGGAGTTGATGAGTGCGGGTTCCCAGTCGGAGAAATTCTCGGTGAGAACAGTGACGGCACGTACCATTTGAGTGTCCTTCTCAAGTATCCATGATGATCGGCGGCAATGATCCAGGATGGTTGTCCTGGCCGGTTGCCGTCGAGTGTAGGCGCTGGCGCGTCGCTGAATGACGGGGCTGAGTATCGACGGGATGCATCGGACTCGACAATGACAGTGGTCAAAGGGGCGGCGGGTTGGGCATTGAAATCAGCGAGGGGGGCTTCGGTGGTGTTGAGGGCGGCTTATGAACATCAATGACATAGCACCTGATTTAACAAGTGGGCGATGTCATTGATGTTCATAATTTTTGGCGGCATTGCCGTTGTCACTCGTCCGCCGATTTTTTGATTCTTGAAGCAGGGAAGGGTGTGGTAGCTCCTGACGCTGCGACTGGCTTTGCAAGCGCTTTTTACGCCGTGTCCACATGCCGGATCATGCTAATGCCATAGAACCGTTTATTAAGGAAAAGTGCGCAGGTTGTTCGGCATTTCTCGCGTTATGTCTTAAAGTAGCCGGTTGCCGAAAGAACCGTCATGGCCATAGCCATGAAGGGCTTTCATCCTTTACAAATAAGTGTGGTGAAGATGAACAAGCCTTTCATTTCGCTGTGCCCTGAAATTACTCGGGCACATGCGCTGACGTTGAAGGATTGGTTGGAGGATGAGCGCGTCACTTGCTATCTGAGCGATTCACGTGACGTTTCCCGCTCCATCGAGCAAGTCATTGATCGGACTCAATTACCGATCCTGACCCATCTATTCAACCGGGGTGGCCGATTCTTCATGGCCTATGACCGGCATGACTCCCCGGTGGGCTTTGTCCGTCTCATCAAGACCGGCTCGAATTGCGAAATAGTCCTGGTCATCGGAGACAGCGACAAATGGGGGCGAAACCTTGGCGCCCGCACGATCCGCGAAGGCATGAAACTGGCCTTCCTCGACATGCGGGCCGAGAAGCTCATCGCGAAGATCCACCCGGACAACGCTCGCTCGCTGAAAGCTTTTCTGCGCAGCGGCTTTCTGCTTGAGAGCGAAACGCCAGCATTGAAGTCATTTTCCATGACGGCGGGGCGCTATCTCCAGTTCTTGCGCGAAGGTGCCGTTGGCGACTCCACGGGGATCTACATCACTGAAATCGACAAGGCCAGGCTCGAGAGTCTGATCGCGCTCGATCAAGGCCCGGCCGTTGTTGAACTCGAACATGAGCTTGAGCGAGCCATTGTCGTCAAGCCGCAGCAGGTGGCGCGCAATGTCGTCACGATGAACTCCAGGGCCTTGCTGCAGTTGGACGACGAAGAGATCGAAGTGGCCTTGGTCTACCCTGACGACGCGGACAGCAGCGCCGGGAAGCATTCCGTGTGTTCCGACATCGGCGCTGCCATCCTGGGCTATCAGGAGGGGGACGCCATCGACTGGCGAATTTCTGATCGGACCCGCCGGATTGAGATCAGGAAAGTGCTTTACCAGCCGGAGGCCGCGGGTGATTTCCACCTGTAATTGCGCCTTTAGCTCAGTGTTCGTCCATCAGGCGCGAAGATCCCCCAAAGGACGGGGCCGCGCTTCCGTACCTTCTGACGGGCGCGCGGGATGTAACGGGTGACACATCAAGACAGATACTGCTTTAGCAAGCGTAGGTACTGATCACGGGTACGCGGATTGGTTTGCGGGAAAGGTGCCGTGTCTGCTCGAGCTTCCAATTCCTGGATTTTCTGCTGCTCAGGCGTCAGCGCCTTACTCTGCGGAGTAACGCCGTTACGCTCCTGCTGGAGTTGATTAACCCAGCGACGCAACGCGGACTCGACTACCCCAAGCGAGCGGCTGGCTTCGATATGGCTATAGCCTTGATCGAGCACGAGGCCTGCGGCCTCGCGTTTGAACTCAGCGGAAAAGGAACGAC